>JAIXXN010000055.1 GCA_027490725.1 Oxalobacteraceae bacterium | reverse complement strand
GTGCCTGCTGTACTTCTGGCTGTCGCTGCCACAGCTGGCGGAACGCCGCAGCGAACTGGAAGAACTGCTGGCCACGGCCGAAGCGGCCGGCTATCTGCTGCTGGCAGGGCAGGCCGCCAGCCTGCTGGGACAGCTCGGCGATACGGCGCGCCAGCAGCAGGCGCACGCCCTGCGCACCGAAGGTGGCTGGGTCGATCTGAGTGGCTGGTTCGAGCGGCAGGAAGCCTGGCAACGCCAGCTCACGGCGCTGATCAAGCTACAGCAAGCGCCTACTACGGAAAGCGGCAAGACTGCCCGACTGGCGTGGCTGCTCAGCTACGACGTGCGCAGCGGCCTGCACGAGATCAGTGCCGTCGAGCAGAAGTGCGATGCCCGCGGCGCGTGGAGCAAAGGCCGCGCCGTCAGCCTGAAGCGGCTGCGCTTCGAGCCGGAGCAGTTCGACTACCTGACGCCACAGGACCTGCGCGCCACCGAAGCAATTCTGGTGGCGCACCGCACTTACCACTCAAGTGGCCTCAGTTACGAAATCGATCCGCAACGCGCCGCGCCACTGCTGGTGGGCCACCCGCTACTGTTCTGGAGCGATGCCCCGGCCAGCCGCGTCGAATTGCTGGCGGGGGCACCGGAACTGCGCATCACCAAACAGGGCGGCAGTCTGGAACTGCGGCTACAACCGCCGATACCCGACGATAACGCGCTGGTCATCATCCAGCGCGAAACCCCTAGCCGTCTGCGGGTGATCAGCATCCTCGACGAACATCGCCGGATTGCCGCCATCGTCGGCAAAGCGCTGGTGGTGCCGGCACGCGCCGAAACGCAGGTACTGGAAGCGATCAGCGCCATGTCGTCCATGGTCACGGTGCAGTCGGACATCGGCGCGGCAGCAAGCGACATGCTGCAGCAGGATGCGGATGCGCGCCTGCATCTGCACCTGCTGCCCTATCAGCACGGCCTGAAGCTGCAGATACTGGTACGGCCACTGGCCAACGGCGCCTACTATGCGCCGGGCACGGGCGCCGAGCATGTCATCGCCGACAGCGAAGGCCGGCCAGTGCGCGCCAGCCGCCAGTTAGCCGACGAACGGCAAGCCGAACGCCAGCTGATCGAACGCTGCCCGGTGCTGGCCGAAGCGGAACAGGAGCACGCCGAATGGCTGCTGGGCCAGCCGGCACTATGTCTGCAACTGCTGGTCGAATTACAGGCGCTGCCGGCCGACAGCATGGTACTGGCATGGCCGGAAGGCCAGCCCTTCCAGGTCAGCGCGCAAGCTGGCACGCAGCAGCTGCGGCTCGCCATCAAGAGCAATAAGGACTGGTTTGCCGCCAGCGGTGAATTGCAGGTCGACGAGCATCAGGTCCTCGATCTGAAAACTCTGCTGGAACTGATGGAGAAAAGTCAGGGGCGCTTTGTGGAACTGAGCGAAGGCCGCTATCTGGCGCTGACCGAAGCCCTGCATCGGCGTCTGCAGCAAGTCTCCGCTTACGGCGAATTGCATGCTGACGGGGTACGCCTGCACCCGCTGGCAGCGTTTTCGCTGGCCGAACTAGCGGCCGATGTGGGCACGCTCAAATCCGACCAGCGCTGGAAGCAGCACCTCCAGCAGTTAGCCACGCAAGCCGAGTTCGAACCGCAACTGCCGTCCACCCTGCAGGCCGAACTGCGCGACTATCAGCTGGAGGGCTACCAGTGGCTGGCGCGGCTGGCCCACTGGGGCGTGGGCGCCTGCCTGGCCGACGATATGGGACTGGGTAAGACCCTGCAGGCGCTGGCACTGATACTGGCGCGCGCGCCGGACGGCCCGACACTGGTGGTGGCACCCACCTCGGTGTGCCTGAACTGGATCAGCGAAGCGGCCCGCTTTGCGCCGACTCTGCGCCTGCTGCAGTTCGGTAGCGGCGACCGTGCCGCCATGCTCAGCGATCTGCAGCCCCTGGATGTCGTGGTCACCAGCTATGGCTTGCTGCAGCTGGAAGCGCAACGCTTTGCCGCTGTGTCGTGGCATACCATCGTGCTCGATGAAGCGCAGGCGATTAAAAATGGTGCCACCAAGCGCTCGCAGGCGGTGATGGCACTGAAGGGCAATTTCCGCATGGTGGCCAGCGGCACGCCGCTGGAAAACCATCTGGGCGAACTGTGGAACCTGTTCCGCTTTATCAATCCCGGCCTGCTAGGCAGCCTCGATCAGTTCAATCTGCGCTTTGCCGGGCCAATCGAACGGCAGCAGGATCACCGCGCCGAAGTAGGGGCGCGCAAACGCCTGCGGCGCCTGATCCAGCCCTTCATGCTGCGCCGGACCAAGGCGCAGGTGCTGACCGAGTTACCGGCGCGTACCGAGATCACGCTGGAAGTCGATCTATCGGCGCAGGAAGTGGCGCTTTATGAATCACTGCGCCGCGCCGCACTGGAAAAGCTGGCGCAGGTAGAAGGCCCGGCCGAGAAGAAGTCGATGCAGATCCTCGCCGAAATCATGAAGCTGCGGCGTGCCTGCTGCAACCCGCAGCTGGTGGCGCCGGAGCTGGGACTAGCCAGCAGCAAGCTGGCAGCGTTTGCGCGGCTGCTGCAAGGCTTGCTGGAGAACCGCCACAAGGTGCTGGTGTTCAGCCAGTTCGTCGACCATCTGGCGCTGATCCGCGCCCACCTCGACGAGCAGGCCATCCCTTACCAGTATCTGGATGGCGCCACGCCGATGGCCGAACGCAAGAAGCGCATCGATCTGTTCCAGTCGGGGCAGGGAGAGGTCTTCCTGATCAGTCTGAAAGCGGGCGGCGTCGGCATCAACCTGACGGCAGCCGACTACGTGATCCACATGGATCCGTGGTGGAATCCGGCGGTGGAAGATCAGGCATCCGATCGTGCTCACCGCATGGGGCAGCAGCGTCCGGTCACCATCTACCGGCTGGTGGCGCGCCATACCATTGAGGAAGGCATTGTCGATCTGCACCAGCACAAGCGCGATCTGGCTGACAGCCTGCTGGAAGGCAGCGATGTGGCTGGCCGCATGTCTGCCGGCGACATGCTGGCCATGCTGCAGGAAGGCCTGCGCAGCTAGCCAGACCGCTCAACTTACCGTTACAAAGCGGGCCGCGCAAACGGCCCATTTAATGATAATCTCCACCGCTTCGGACCGGTGTACCGGGCCACTTTATCGACAAGGCTGTTCAAGATGATCAAAACCAAGATTGCTCTGGCTGTATTGATGACGACGCTCGCCGTCGCACCAGCCAGTGCCAGCAAGCAAGCACAGGACAAGCAGGAAAGCAGTAAGACCAGCAGCAAGACCAGCAGCAGTGGCAAAAGCCAGAAGAGCCCTAGCACGGGCAGTCAAAGTAGCAGTAAAAAAAGCAAGAGTAGCGCTAAAAGTGCTGCAAAAAGCAGCAAAGCAAGCAGCAGCAAACACGCCAAGAGCAGCAAAAGCAGCAAACAGAAAGGCCCGCTCAGCAGCACCAAAACCCTGGTCGCCGGCACTGCACTGGCCGCCAGCGCTACCCCGGCACTGAAGCTGGTGGCTCCGGAGAGCTATAAGGACCGCAATTTCAATAGCCTCAGCAATCAGTTCCTCAACGCGCTGTGGCGCCTCGATTCGGAAAGCGCCGTGTATGCGGGTAAATACGACACCGCAGCCACGCTGGCAATTCCCGACAAGGCCGGACTGGCCCGCGAGCTGGCCTTTATCGATGAATGGAAACACAAATTCGGCGCCGTCGATGGCAATAAGCTATCGGCCAAGCAGCGCACCGATCTGGCGCTGCTGATCAACAAGCTCGACGGCGACCGCTTCCGTCTCACCACACTCAAGGAATACGAGTGGAATCCCGCCATGTATAACGTGGCCGGCCCCATCGACCTGATTCTCAGCACCGAATACGCGGCCCAGCCACAACGCCTGCGCACTTTGCTGAAACGTATAGCCGGCATTCCGGCCTACTACGAGGCAGCGCGCGCCAATATCGTCAATCCCACCCGCGAGCATACCCGGCTGGCCATCGCCCAGGCGCCCGGCATCCAGACCCTGCTGACCGAAGTCGACAAGGCAGCGCAGGCGTCCATCCTGACAGCGGTGGAAAAGCAGCTCTACACCCAGCGCATCAATGCCGCCCTGACGGCAATCGATAGCTATGTGGCTTTCCTGACCGAGCTCGATAAGCAGTCCGATAGCACGGGCCGCCGCAGCTTCCGTCTGGGCAAAGAACTGTACGAGCAGAAGTTTGCCTTCGATATCCAGTCCGCCAGCAGCGCCGAGCAGACTTATCAGAAAGCGCTGGCGGCACGCGAGGAATTGCTGGCCAATATGAGCCGCATTACCGACGAGCTGTGGGAACGCTATCTGGGCGCCACGCCGCGTCCGGGCGACCGCTACGCACGCATCGGCATGATGATCGACAAGCTGTCGTCCCGTCACGTGGCACGTGAAGATTTTGTGACGGAAATCCGGCGTCAGGTTCCCCTGCTGCAGGACTGGGTGATCAGCCACGATCTGCTCACGCTCGATCCGTCCAAGCCGCTGGAAGTGCGCGCCACGCCCGCCTATCAGGCCGGCGTCGCCGGCGCCAGCATCGATGCACCGGGCCCGTACCGGCCGCAGGATCGCACTTACTACAACGTGACGCCGCTCGATGGCGCCACGCCAGAACAGGCGGAAAGCAGCCTGCGCGAATACAACTACTGGATCCTGCAGATTCTCAACATCCACGAAGCGATACCCGGCCATTACGCGCAACTGGTGTATGCCAACAAATCGCCCTCCATCGTCAAATCGATCTTCGGCAATGGCGCCATGGTGGAAGGCTGGGCGGTGTATGGCGAGCGCATGATGCTCGAGTCCGGTTATGGCGATAACGCACCGGAAATGTGGCTGATGTATTCCAAGTGGAATCTGCGCAGCGTGACCAACACCATCCTCGACTACAGCGTGCACGTGCTGGGCATGACCGAAGCGCAGGCGCTCGATCTGCTCACCCGCCAGGCCTTCCAGACCCGTAGCGAAGCGCAGGAAAAATGGCACCGTGTGCAGGTGTCCTCGGTGCAGCTGACCAGCTACTTCAGCGGCTACAGCGAAATCATGGAATTACGCGAACAGCGCAAGCAGGCGCTGGGCAGCAAGTTCAACCTGAAGGACTTCCACGAACAGTTCCTCAGCTATGGCAGTGCTCCGGTACGCGTAATCAAAGGGCTGATGAACCAGTAAGCAGTCACGGCGGCCGGGTGTGACACGCTTGCGTGTCCGCAAACGGCCGCTGCCCTGATTCGATACGATGGGGAACCGGCTGATTTTTCAGCCCCTTCTGCTAGCATGCGAACAGGGAGTGATGATGAACATGCCCATCCGCTTTAACACGCTCGATTACGCACGCAAACTCAGCGACGCAGGCTTGCCGGCCGATCAGGCCGAAGCCCACGCTCAAGCCTTGGCCGACGCACTGGGCGAGGCCACCGTCACGCCGAGCGAATTGGTGCTACTCAGATCAGATCTGCTGGCGCGCCTCGAGATGCTGCGCACAGAAACACTGGCGAGTCTCGAAAAGTTCCGCACAGAGACACTGACAGGTCTCGAAAAATTCCGCACGGAGACGCAAACAGGTCTCGAAAAAATGCGCACGGAGACGCAGGCAAGTATCGAGCAGTTGCGCAACGAGATGCACTCTCGTCTGGCACACATGGAAGCAAAGCAGCAACGCATTTACTGGCTGGCTGGCCTGACGCTGCTCAGTAATATAGCCGTACTGATTGCTGTACTGCTTAGAACTTAAGCTTGCTCGTCGGGCGCCGTCGAGATCTTGACGAACAATGGCGCTACCAGCATCCCCAGCTCGTACAGCAGGCACATTGGTATGGCCAGAGAAAACATGCTGACAGCATCCGGCGGGGTCACCACTGCGGCGACGGCGAACGCTCCCACGATGGCATACGGCCGGATTTCCTTGAGCTTTTCCACCGAAACCAGACCCATCCGCACCAGAATCACCACCACCACCGGCACCTCGAAGGTGGCACCGAAGGCTAGACACATCGACATGATGAAATCCAGATAGTTTTCGATATCCGGCGTCACCGCAATCGACTGGGGCGAAAATTCGGCAATGAATTTGAAGACGCGCCCAAACACGAAGAAATAGCAGAACGCCACGCCCGCCATGAACAGCAGCGAGGAGGAAATCACCAGTGGCGCCACCAGCCGCTTTTCGTGCGCATACAGCCCCGGCGCCACAAAGGCCCAGACCTGATACAGCACCCACGGCAAAGCCAGTACCAGTGCCAGCACCAGCGTCACTTTCATGGGCACCAGAAACGGCGAGGTCACACCGGTGGCAATCATTTTCGAACCGACCGGCAGCGCTGCAATCATCGGCTCGGCCAGAATGTCATAAATGCGGGCCGGGCCGGGCCAGATCAGCAGGCCCACGCAAACCAGCACAATCCCGATCGTGGCACGCACCAGACGGTCACGCAGCTCGATCAGGTGAGAGATAAAGGTCTCTTCGCCCGGCTTGGAAGTAGTCATTTAATAGAACGAAGTAGGGGTATGGGTGCGAGGACGGAAGCGCGCCACGCGGGCCGCGCCAGATACCACATGCTGCTTACCGCCATGCATCTGCTTGTACCAGGCCGGAATGGCAGCGCTGCGCACCAGCTTCTTGCGACGGAATTCGCGCGCCTTGCGCTTCAGATCTTCTTCGGTGGCGCTGATGAGGCGCTGCTCGGCTGGCGTATCATGCCAGGCGTGCTGGACGTCGGCGAGATTCTCGGTAATCGAGTTTTCGACATCCTGCTTGATGCTCTGCGCGGCACTCTGCACATCCTTCTGCAGATTGCGCAACTCTTCCATCTCGATTTCGCGCGAGACTTCCGATTTGACTTCATTCAGGTAACGCTGGGCACGGCCATACAGCGTACCGGCCATGCGCGCCACTTTGGGCAGCTTTTCCGGCCCGATGACGACCAGCGCCACCACACCGATTACCGCGAGTTTGGTAAGACCGAGATCGATCATAGATGTCTTGCATCAGGGGAGGCTCACGGCCGGCCGCATGCACGGCCAGCCCGTTCGCCACCGCTTACTGCTTGCTCTTTTCCTTGGCTTCGACGTCGATGGTCGACTTGTCGGCCACCTGACTTGGCGCGGCCGACGCTGCTGGCGCACCAGCTTTGTCTTCATCGCCCTTGATACCGTCTTTAAAGCCTTTGACTGCTTTGCCGATATCGGCACCAACGTTACCCAGTTTTTTGGTGCCAAAGATCAGAATAACGACCACCAGCAGAATTGCCCAATGCAACCAGCTACCTGTACCCATTTCAATTCCCCTTGCAAGGCGCACGCGCCCGAATTAACCGTTGATTCAAAAAACTGCCTGCGACAGTATAAGCGAAGCGCTGCGTGTCATGTAGATGTCATGTTTCTATCGATATAACATCCGTGACGCCTAGCCCGGCCTAACGCTGACCACGCCAGGGCTGCGGCCCGCCGATGATATGCATGTGCAGATGGTACACCTCTTGGCCGCCATCAGGCCCACTGTTAATCAGCGTCTTGTAACCACCGCTGGGCGTACCGTCCGCAGCATGCTGCACGCCGCAGCCGAACTCGGCCGCCAGTTTGGGCGCCAGTGCCAGCATCCGGCCCAGCAGGGGCGCGTCCTCGGCGCTGCAGGCCGACAAGGTCGAGAAATGTTTCTTCGGAATCAGCAGCAGGTGCACGGGAGCAGCCGGGTTGATATCCTTAAAACCGAGCAACTCGTCGTCTTCATACACGACGGCCGAGGGAATCTTTTTTTCAGCAATTTTGCAAAACAGGCAGTTATCCACAACGACTCCAGTTGAGTGGGTTTATTCCTTGCGTGCGGCTTTTTCCGCGATCCCGGACACGCCTTCGCGGCGCGCCAGTTCATCCAGCACCTGCTGCGGCTTGAGGTCGAACTGGGCCAGCAGCACCAGCGTATGGAACCACAGATCGGCCACTTCATACAGCACTTTGCCACTGTCGGCACCGGCGCGCACATCCTTGGCGGCCATCACCGTTTCGGTGGCTTCTTCGCCGATTTTCTTCAGGATGGCGTCATCGCCCTTGGCCAGCAGTTTGGCCGTGTACGAGGTGGCAGGGTCGCCACCGTGCGCCGGCTTGCGTGATTCGATAATCTCGGCCAGACGGTCCAGTATGGTACTCATGGTGCGTTCTTTTTCGGTTTCGCAGCCGCTTCGGCTGCATAGATTTCGGTCGGGTCTTTCAGCACCGGTTCGGCAGTCTGCCAGTCACCTTCCAGCGCATCGCCTTCGAACTTCTGGTAGAAGCAGGAATGGCGGCCGGTATGGCAGGCAATCCCGCCAGCCTGCTCGATTTTCAGCAGCACCACGTCTTCATCGCAGTCGAGGCGGATTTCCAGCACTTTCTGTACGTGGCCGGACTCTTCACCCTTGTGCCACAGCTTCTTGCGCGAGCGGCTCCAGTACACGGCTTCACCGAGTTCCACGGTGCGCGCCAGAGCTTCGCGGTTCATCCAGGCGAACATCAGCACGTCGTTGCTGCCCGCTTCCTGGGCGATCACCGGTACCAGACCGTGTTCGTCCCAGTGGATTTTTTTCAGCCATTTTGCCTTGGCCAGCGGACTTGCGGGGGTAGACATCATCAATCCTTACGCCAGACGCATGGGAATACCCTGCTGCGCCATAAACTGTTTGGCCTCCTGCACCGTGTGCTGGCCATAGTGGAAAATACTGGCTGCCAGCACCGCATCGGCTTTGCCCAGCTTGATGCCGTCCGCCAGATCCTGCAGGCCGCCCACGCCGCCGGAGGCGATCACGGGAATACTGATGGCATCCGACACGCCACGCGTCAGGCCCAGATCGAAGCCGGACTTGGTACCGTCACGGTCCATGCTGGTGAGCAGAATTTCGCCCGCGCCCAGCTGTTCCATTTTTTTCGCCCATTCGATCGCATCGATGCCGGTAGCTTTGCGGCCACCATGGGTGAACACTTCCCATTTGCCCGGTGCCACCTGCTTGGCATCGATTGCCACCACGATGCACTGCGAACCATGCTTCTGCGACGCTTCGTACACCAGTTGCGGATTCGAGACGGCCGAAGAATTCATGCTGACCTTGTCCGCGCCGGCATTCAGCAGACGGCGTACATCGGCCACTTCGCGCACCCCGCCACCCACGGTGAGGGGAATGAATACCTGCGAGGCCACCGCTTCGATGATGTGCAGAATCAGGCCACGGTTGTCGCTGGTGGCAGTGATGTCGAGGAAGGTCAGTTCATCGGCGCCCTGATCGTCGTAACGACGGGCGATTTCCACCGGGTCGCCCGCGTCGCGCAGCTCGGTGAAATTGACGCCTTTGACGACGCGACCATCGGTCACGTCCAGGCAGGGAATGATGCGTTTAGCGAGCATAGTGTTATTCGGCTTCGTCGTCGATCAGATCGCCGCTCAGTTGATCAGCACGTACCTGAGCCGTTGCCAGATCGATGGTACCTTCGTAGATCGAACGGCCGCAGATCACGCCTTCGATGCCTTCGTCCTGCACTGCGCACAGCGCTTCCACGTCACCCAGATTGTGCAGACCGCCGGAAGCGATCACGGGAATTTTTACCGCTTGCGCCAGTTTCACGGTCGCTTCGATATTCACGCCGCCCATCATGCCGTCACGGCCGATGTCGGTGTAGATGATCGATTCGACGCCGTAGGCTTCGAATTTCTTGGCCAGATCGATCACTTCGTGACCGGACATTTTGCTCCAGCCATCGGTCGCGACTTTGCCATCCTTGGCATCCAGACCGACGATGATGTGGCCAGGGAAAGCGCCGCAGGCGTCGTGCAGGAAGCCCGGCTCTTTCACGGCGGCGGTGCCGATGATGACGTAGCTGATGCCGGCATCGAGATAGCGCTCGATGGTGTCCAGATCGCGGATACCGCCGCCGAGTTGAACCGGGATCTCGTCAAGGCCGTTTTCTTCCGCGTAGTCCTTGACCACCTTCAGGATCGCCTTGACCGCGCCTTCGTTCTTCGGCTTGCCGGCAAACGCGCCGTTCAGGTCCACCAGATGCAGACGGCGCGCGCCCTGTTTCAGCCAGTGCAGCGCCATCTCGGCAGGTTCTTCGGAAAATACGGTAGCAAGTTCCATATCGCCCTGTTTCAGGCGTACGCAGTGACCGTCTTTCAGGTCGATGGCGGGAATGAGCAGCATGGTGGTCTAATCAGTGAAGTAAGCAGTGAATTGAGGGAGTAATGAAATCAGGGATTCCAGTGAACGAAATTCTTGTAAAGCTGCAACCCGGTTGCGGCGCTTTTCTCGGGGTGGAACTGGGTCGCAAAAATATTATCACGCGCCACGGCACAACTGAACGGTGCACCGTAGACCGTCACGCCGACTGTGTGTTCGGCCACACTCGGACGGGCAAAATAGCTATGCACGAAATAGAAATAGCTATTGTCAGGAATCTCCTGCCACATCGGGTGCGCAGCGTTCTGCTGTACCTGATTCCAGCCCATTTGCGGCACTTTGAAACGCGAGCCATCGTCCTGCAGCAAGCCGTCGAGCTGGAAGCGCACCACCTCGCCGGGCAACAGGCCCAGACCGGCAGCATCGCCTTCTTCGCTACGCTCGAACAGCATCTGCTCGCCGATGCACACCCCCATCAGCGGCTTGTTGCGGGCCGCCACTAGCAGGGCTTCCTGCACTCCGGACTCGCGCAGGCTGCGCATACAGTCCGGCATCGCACCCTGACCGGGCAGCACGATACGGTCGGCACTCTCGATATCGGCCACTTCGCCCGAAATCACCACCGTGGCTTCCGGCGCAACGGCGCGCAAAGCCTGAGCGACCGAGCGCAGATTGCCCATGCCATAATCTACTACGACGATTTTATTCATGTTGATCTCTGTCGACCTGTTACAGGCTGCCCTTGGTCGATGGAATAGTACCGGCCGCGCGCGGATCGAGTTCCGATGCCATGCGCAGCGCCCGGCCGAAGGCCTTGAACACGGTTTCGCACTGGTGGTGCGCATTGGTGCCGCGCAGATTATCGATGTGCAGGGTGACGCCGGCGTGATTGACGAAGCCACGGAAAAATTCCAGCGTCAGGTCGACGTCATAGGTGCCGATCATCGCGCGGGTGAACGGAATATGGTATTCGATGCCGGGACGGCCCGAGTAATCGAGCACCACGCGCGACAGCGCTTCGTCCAGCGGCACGTAGGAATGACCGTAACGCACAATACCCTTGCGGTCGCCGATGGCTTTGGCCACCGCCATACCCAGCGTAATCCCGACATCTTCCACCGTATGGTGGTTGTCGATATGGATATCACCGGTCGCTTCCACTTCCAGATCGATCAGGCCGTGACGGGCGATCTGATCCAGCATATGGTCAAGGAAGGGCACGCCGGTATTGAGCTTCTGCTGGCCGGTGCCATCAAGGTTAAGGGAAACGCGAACTTGCGTCTCGTTGGTGTTGCGGATAATTTCTGCGGTGCGGTTCATGAAGGGCTCGCGATGACGATAACGTTAGGCCGCCAGCGATGCGGCAAACGCATCGAGGAAAGCACTATTTTCTTGCGGCGTACTGACCGTGATACGCAAACAATTGGTCAGCACCCCGTGCATTTTACTCACATTTTTGATTAATACCTTGCGGGACAGCAGTTTCGCGTAGGCATCATCGGAATTTGGCACCCGAATCAAGATAAAATTCGCCGCCGAGGGAAATACCTCGACACCGGGCAGGGCGGCCATGGCAGCGGCCAGATCGGCGCGTGCGGCGCGCAAAGCACTGGCCTGCTGGTTGAGTACCTCCACATGCTCGAGTGCGAATTCGGCCGCAATCTGGGTCAGCACGTTGATGTTGTAAGGAGGCCGCACTTTGTCCAGTTCTGCCAGCAGTTGCGGCGCCGCCGACATATAGCCCAGACGGATCCCGGCCAGCCCCAGTTTCGACACCGTGCGCATCACCAGCAGATTCTCGAATTCCGGCAGACGCGCCATGAAGCTGGTTTCGGCGAACGGTTCGTAAGCTTCGTCCACCACCGCCAGACCGAAACCGTCGAGGGCACGGATGATGGTGACGATGGCGTCCGCGTCGAACAGATTGCCGGTCGGGTTATTCGGGTAGGACAAAAACACCAGCGCCGGGCGGTGCTCGGCGATGGCCGCCAGCATCGCCGGCAGATCCAGCGTCAGGTCATCCTTGAGCGATACGCCCACAAAGTCCATCCCGGCAAACTGCGCCGAGCGCTGATACATCACGAACGACGGGGTCGGCGCCAGCACCACCGCGCGGCGTTCCTGCTGCGCACAGGCCATGCACAGGATCGAGATCAGTTCATCCGAGCCATTCCCGAGCATGACGTCGTAAGCGGCCGGTACACCTAGGGTACTGGCGACGCGCTGTTTCAGGGTCGCGTAGGAAGCGACCGGATAGCGGTTCAGACTGGCGTCGGCCAGCCGCTGACCCAGCGCCTCGCGCAGATGATGGGGCAGCTGGTAAGGATTCTCCATCGCGTCCAGTTTGATAAAGCCACTGGCATCGGCAACATGGTAGCTATGAATAGCCCGCACGTCGGAGCGGATAGTGGTGTTGATCAGGGTGTCGATGGCGGACATCTTACAAGGGCTCCTTGGGCTTATCTGAATGTGTTATCAGCGCTAATTGGCAGAACTAATTCGCGGTACTTCGTTTGACCACAGGCTTGCGCGGTGCACGCGGGCGCGGCGCAGCTTTTTTCTTGACGGCGACCAGCGGCTGTTGATCCTGCGCCAGTCGCTCGGCGATGATGGCGCAGTAATCGGGATTAAGCTCGAAGCCGACGAAATTGCGACCGCAACGTTGCGCCGCAATCGCTGTGGTACCACTGCCCATGAACAGATCCAGCACCACGCCATCCGGCGGGCAGGACGCTTTCACCATGCGCTCGATAATTTCCAGCGGCTTCTGGGTCGGGTGATCGGCCCGCTCGGGATGCTCGCGGTGCAGCCGCGAGACACTCCACAGATCCTTCGGGTTATAGCCTACTTCCAGCCATTTGGCGCCGATGAAAATCGAGCGCGAGCGGGCTTTCTTGGTGGCTGCATCGTAGGGAATCCGCACCGCATCCAGATCGAAGTAGTAATCCTTGCGGCGCACGAAGAAGCCGATGGTGTCATGCACCGACGAGAAGCTACGCACGCTGCCGCCCATCGATGGCACCCGGCGATCCCAGATAATTTCATTCATCATCGTCATGCGCTGTTTCAGCAGCACGAAGATCTCCGGCGAAAAGCGCCAGGTCAGAAAGATGTACAGGCTACCGTTCGGCTTCAGCTTGGGCAGCGCAGCGTCGATCCACTGTTCGGTCCAGCGCAGATAGTCTTCCACCGTCTGGCTGTCGGAATCGTTGCCGTAGTCTTTGCCGAGGTTATACGGTGGATCAGTCAGAATCAGATCGACGGCAGCATCCGGGATGCGCGCCAGTCCGGCTAACGCATCCTCGCAAAATACCTGATTGATCCACTTTTCCGTCATGCCGTGCCTAAGCTTTCAGACGCAGTTCGGCGCTGCGGGCGTGTGCCTGCAAGCCTTCGCCATAGGCCAGTTCGGCGGCGACTTTACCGAGCGTCTGCGCACCGGCTTCGCTGACGTGAATCAGCGAAGAACGCTTCTGGAAATCGTACACGCCGAGTGGCGAGGAGAAGCGCGCCGTACGCGAAGTTGGCAGCACGTGGTTCGGGCCACAGCAGTAGTCGCCCAGCGACTCGGACGAATAACGGCCGAGGAACATGGCGCCGGCGTGACGGATCTGGTCAGCCCACTGCTGGGGATTTTCGGCCGAGATTTCCAGATGCTCGGCAGCGATGGCGTTGGCAATGCTGCAGGCTTCGGCCATGTCGCGCACCTTGATCAGCCCACCGCGATCGGTCAGCGAGGTACGGATCACGGCTGCGCGCGGCATTTCCGGCAGCAGCTTGTTGATGCTCGCTTCCACCTTGGCAATATAGTCGGCGTCCGGGCACAGCAGGATCGACTGCGCCAGTTCATCGTGCTCGGCCTGCGAGAACAGGTCCATGGCGATCCAGTCCGGATCGGTAGTGCCGTCACAGATCACCAGAATTTCCGAAGGACCGGCGATCATGTCGATGCCGACGATGCCGAACACGCGGCGCTTGGCAGCCGCCACATAGGCATTGCCGGGACCGACGATCTTGTCGACCGGGGCAATCGTCTCGGTACCATAGGCCAGCGCGCCAACCGCCTGCGCACCACCGATGGTGATCACGCGGGTCACGCCGGCAATCGCCGCTGCCGCCAGCACCATCTGGTTTTTCACGCCGTCCGGGGTCGGCACCACCATGATGATTTCGGCGACACCGGCCACCTGGGCCGGAATCGCGTTCATCAGCACCGAAGAAGGATAGGCCGCTTTACCACCGGGCACGTAGATGCCAACCCGGTCCAGCGGGGTGATCACCTGACCGAGTACCGTGCCATCGGCTTCGGTGTAACGGAAGCCTTGCAGCTCCTGCTTCTGGCGCTCGTGGAAGGCACGGATCCGCTGCGCCGCCGTTTCCAGCGCGCTGCGCTGGGCGGCCGGTATCGACGCCAGTGCCGCCTGCAGTTCGGCCGTGCCGATATCGAAGGCGGCCATGCTGGCAGCGCCGCCGTCGGGAATGCGGTCGAAGCGGTTGGTGTATTCCAGCACGGCGGCATCGCCACGCGCCTTGACGTCCGCCAGAATGCCGGCGACGGAACGTTCGATCGCTTCATCAGTACTCGCTTCAAATGCCAGCAGGGCATCCAGGGACTTTTTGAAATCGGCTTGGCTTGAATCTAGCTTGGTAATCTGAATCGACATGATGAATTCCGCTGATATTGCACTAATTGCACTATTATTTTTTAGAGGCGCGCTCGAAGGCCTCGATAATCGGCTGCAAACGCTCGCGCTTGATTTTCAGCGCTGCCTGATTGACGATCAGGCGCGAAGAAATATCCATGATGGCCTCGACTTCCTTGAGGTCATTGGCACGCAGCGTATTGCCGGTGCTGACCACGTCGACGATCGCGTCCGACAGGCCGACCAGCGGCGCCAGTTCCATCGAGCCATACAGCTTGATCAGATCGACGTGCACGCCCTTCTTGGCGAAGTGCTCGCGTGCGGTCTGCACGAACTTGGTGGCCACGCGCAGACGCGCGCCCTGCCGCACCGCGGTTTCGTAATCGAATCCATTCCGCACCGCTACCGACATCCGGCAGGCGGCGATATTCAGATCGATAGGCTGGTACAGCC
Source organism: Oxalobacteraceae bacterium (assembly GCA_027490725.1). Lineage (GTDB taxonomy): Bacteria > Pseudomonadota > Gammaproteobacteria > Burkholderiales > Burkholderiaceae_D > Rugamonas. The sequence continues at coordinate 34,692 of JAIXXN010000055.1, read as the reverse complement.
CTTCGCCGCCATGCTCGAGCAGCACGTCCTTGCCGGCCACGCCAAAGTCGGCGGCGCCATGCTGAACGTAGGTCGGCACGTCGGTGGCGCGCACAATGATCACGCGCACATCCGGGTCATTGGTGGACAGAATCAGCTTACGCGAAGTCTCCGGGTTTTCGGTCACGGTAATGCCGGCAGCTTCCAGCAGCGGCAGAGTGTCTTCGAAAATGCGTCCCTTCGACAGCGCCAGTATCAGCTGCGAGTTGGCCTGAAATCCGTTCATGGTCATTCCTACTTGATGCGTTGGATATTGGCACCGACAGCCGACAGCTTGACTTCCATCTGGTCGTAGCCACGGTCGAGGTGATAGATGCGGTCGATCAGCGTTTCGCCGCGTGCCGCCAGCGCTGCAATCACCAGCGATGCGGAAGCGCGCAGGTCAGTCGCCATCACCGGCGCACCGACCAGCTGCTCGACGCCTTTGATGAAGGCGGTATTGCCGTCGGTTTCGATCGCAGCGCCCAGACGGTTCATCTCCTGCACGTGCATGAAGCGGTTTTCGAAAATGGTTTCCGTGACGCGGCTGGCGCCATCGGCGATGGTATTCACCGCCATGAACTGCGCCTGCATATCGGTCGGGAAGCCCGGATATTCGGTGGTGCGGAAGGTCACCGGATGCGGACGCTGATCCATCTGCGCGCGAATCCAGTTATCGCCGATGGTCATCTGCAGACCGATCTCGCGCAGCTTGTCGAGCGCGGCATCCATAATGTCGACGCGGGTGTTACGGATGGTGATGTCACCACCGGTCGCCGCCACAGCGCACAGGAAGGTGGCCGCTTCGATACGGTCGGAAATCACGGCATGCTCGGCGCCATGCAACTGGTTCACGCCCTGAATGGTCAGGCGATTACTGCCGATCCCTTCGATCTTCGCGCCCATCGCCACCAGCAGGTTGGCCAGATCCGTCACTTCCGGTTCGCAGGCGGCGTTTTCCAGAATGGTTTCGCCTTCTGCCAGGGTAGCCGCCATCAGCAGATTTTCGGTACCGGTCACGGTGATCATGTCGGTCACAATGCGCGCGCCTTTCAACTTGGCGCACTTGGCGTAGATATAACCGCCTTCGATGGTGATCTCGGCACCCATCGCCTGCAGACCCTTGATGTGCTGATCAACCGGGCGCGAACCGATCGCGCAGCCGCCCGGTAGCGAGACCTTGGCCGAACCGAAGCGGGCCAGCAGCGGGCCCAGCACCAGAATCGAGGCGCGCATGGTTTTCACCAGTTCATACGGCGCTTCCAGCTTGTCGATGGCGCTGCCGTTGAGGGTCACGCGATCGCCATCCTGCTGCACTTTCAGGCCGGTCTGGCCGAGCAGCTTGAGGATGGTCGCCACATCGTGCAGATGCGGTACATTCGACAGCGCCACGTCGCCCGAGGTCAGCAGACCGGCGCACAGAATCGGCAGGGCAGCGTTCTTGGCGCCGGAAATGGTGATGTCACCGTGCAGGCGGTTACCGCCCTGAATCAGCAGCTTGTCCATACTTATCCTTGGTATTCTTCAGGGGTGAGAGTTTTCATCGACAGCGCGTGGATCTCTTCGCGCATGCGGTCGCCCAGTGCGGCGTACACCAGCTGGTGACGCTGGATCGGGCGCTTGCCGGCAAAGGCTGGCGAAACGATCAGGGCCTGAAAGTGCTGGCCGTCGCCTTCCACTTCCAGATGGGTGCATTCGAGACCGGCCGTCAGATAGCCGTGGATCAGTTCCGGGGTAGTAGTCATGATGATGTCCTTAATTGTAGGGGCGCGGTGGCGATGGCTTAGTGGCGTAGACCTTAGTGACGCAGACGATAGCCGCTGCGCAGCAGGCGGATCGCCAGCAGGGCCAGCACCACCAGGAAGGCGCCGACGATGCTCACGCTGAGTAGCGGATTAACGTCGGACTGGCCGAAGAAACCGTAACGGAAGCCGTCGATCATGTAGAAGAACGGATTCAGGTGCGACACCGTGAGCCAGAACGGCGGCAGCGAATGGATCGAGTAGAACACGCCGGACAGGAAAGTCAGCGGCATGATCAGGAAGTTCTGGAACGCGGCCAGCTGGTCGAATTTCTCGGCCCAGATACCGGCGATCAGGCCCATGGTGCCGAGAATTGCAGCACCCAGCAGGGCAAACACCACGATCCACAATGGCGCCGTGAACGACAGGTTGGCAAACCACGCCGTCACCACGAACACGCCGGTGCCGACCACGATGCCGCGCACCATGGCCGCGATCACATAGGCCGAGAAGATTTCCCAGTGCGACAGCGGCGTGAGGAGCACGAACACCAGATTGCCGGTGATCTTGGACTGGATCAGCGAGGACGAGGCATTCGCAAAAGCGTTCTGCAACACGCTCATCATCACCAGCCCGGGAATCAGGAAGGCGGTATAACTGACATCGCTGTAGACGGTAACACGACCTTCCAGCACATGGCCGAAGATCAGCAGATACAGCATGGCAGTCAGAATCGGTGCGGCGATGGTCTGGGTAGCGACCTTCCAGAAGCGCAAGGTCTCTTTGTAGACCAGCGTGCGGAATCCGACGGAAATGAAATTCATACGCTCCCCTTGTCCATAATCTGCAGGAAGATGTCTTCCAGATCGGCCTGCTGCAACTGCATTTCTTCGAGCTGCGCACCGGCTTCGCGCAGACGCGCCAGAATCGGCTCGACTTCCGCGTAATCGTTGATACGCAAGCTGTACTTGCGGCCACTATCAGTGGTTTCAGCGGCGTCCGGATGACTCAGCAGATGGCGCAAGTCGGCCGGCAGTTCGGCGTTCCCCAGATTCAGCACCAGCTGCGAACCGGAGATGCGGCGGATCAGTGCCGCCATGGTGTCGAGCGCCACCACTTTGCCGCCCTTCAGCATGGCCACGCGCTTGCACATGGCTTGCGCCTCTTCCAGATAGTGGGTGGTCAGCACCACTGTATGACCTTCGCGGTTCAGGCGCGTGATGAACTGCCACAGGGTCTGGCGCAATTCCACGTCGACCCCGGCGGTCGGCTCGTCGAGCACGATCACCGGCGGCTTGTGCACCAGCGCCTGGGCCACCAGCACGCGCCGCTTCATGCCGCCGGACAGCGCGCGCATATTGGTATCGGCCTTGTTGGTCAGATCGAGGTTGTGCATCACTTCATCGATCCACGCGTCGTTATTCGACAGACCGAAATAGCCAGACTGTAGCCGCAGCGTTTCGCGCACCGTGAAGAATGGATCGAACACCAGTTCCTGTGGCACCACGCCGAGCTTCTTGCGGGCAGCACGGAAGTCGCCCGTGACATCGTGACCGTGGATGGTGACTTTGCCGGCATCGGGACGGATCAGCCCGGCAATGATGGAAATCAGGGTGGTTTTCCCGGCGCCATTCGGACCCAGCAGACCGAAAAATTCGCCTTCTTCGATGCTCAGGGATACGCCGCCCAGTGCCTGCAGCGACTTGTAGCGCTTCTCGACATTCGTTATTTGGATCGCTGTCATGCTTGGATTATCAGTTAGGTGCGGCAGTAAAATGTGACAGTAAGGCGCTCAGTGCGACGGGCTTGATCCGGAGCGGAAATCCGGAGCGGAAATCCGGCGCGGAAATCCGGCGCAAGAGCCCGAGGGCAGGTGCTGCAGGGATTACCGCGCGATCAGGGCTGCGGCAGCCTTCAATTATAGGGGAAATTGAGGGGAACCGAGCCGGAGCGCGCGATTCCGGCGGGGATCAATGATGGTGATCGCTAGGATGCTCGGGATGATGGGGCGCAGCTGGCACTGCATCAGGCGTTGCACCCAGACCCAGTTTGGCATTTTCCGGCTGGCCGACAACCGCGTGAAACTCTTCATGCAGGGGATTGTGCGCACCCGACTGGCCCGGCTCCAGCGTGATGGAAGTCGGGAACAGCAGCGAGCACACGCCATACAGCTTGGTCAGGCTTTGCAGGGCCGGTGGCAGATTTTTCAATTCCAGCCGCACACCGGCATCCTGCGCCGCTTTTTCCCATGCCAGCAGCACCGACACGGCCACCGAGTCCACCGTCAGGACATAGCGCAGGTCGAACACCGTCTGGCCCGCCCGCAGGGCAGCCAGACCGCGTTCCAGCACCGCCGTAGCGTTCTGCACGTTCAGTGAGGTGATCGATTTGAAATCGTCTATGGCTTCGGCAACAGCAGTGGACATGGCAGACAGACTTATTTGGCAGCAGGTTTCAGGGGTTTATTGGCCAGCTTCTTGTTCTTCTCGGTCAGCGCCTTGATCAGACCATCCACGCCGCCCTTGTTGATTTCGGAAGCAAACGTGCCTTTGTAGGTCTCGACCAGCCATGCGCCCAGCACATTGATGTCGTAGATCTTCCAGCCACTGGCCGACTTGGCGACGCGGTAGTTCAGCGGAATTGGCTCGCCACGGGCAACATTCACCTGCGAACGCACTTCGACTTCGGTATCACCGGGTTCCGCGCGCAGCGGCTTGAATTCGATGGTTTCGTCCTTGATCTGCGAAAGCGCACCAGAGTAGGTGAAGATCAGCAGGGTACGGAACTGTTCCGACAGGGCTTTCTGCTGTTCCGGGCTGGCATCACGCCAGAAACGGCCAGCCGCCAGCGCCGTCATGCGCTGAAAATCGACGTAAGGCAGAATCTTATTTTCCACCACATCCATGACCTTTTTCTGGTCACCGGCCTGGATCGCCTTATCGGTCTTGGCGATATCGATCACTTCCTGGCTGATGCGTTTTACCAGCGCATCCGGCGCCTCATTGGCGGGAACGGCGGCGAGCACCAGCGGGACCAGGGTAGCAGCCAGGCTGAAGCCTGCTGCGCCAATAAATCGTTGAATAAATGTCATCTTTTTTACCTATGAAGGGTTCTTCGGGTTCACGGGCTGACAGAAGTTGCAGCCAGTGGCACGGAGTTTACCTCTTTTGGCGCCTCTGCGGCGGATGAGGGGGCAGAAACTGCCACAGGCGCAGCTGGCTCGCTGGCCGGTACTGCCTCGTAAGCCGCGTCCTCACTCTTGCGGCGGCGCTGGAGCGAAGTGCCATCGTCAGGATGGATCAGGCTTTCGCGGCGCTGCAGATAACTATCCCGGATAAACTCGTAGCGATCCAGTGCTGCGTCTTCCAGCAGGGTGGACGCATCGAGCAGATTGGCGCGCTGGTCGATGATGCGCAGCGCGGTACCGGTGTTGCGGATATATGCCGGGTCCTTGTAGGACCACAGATCGCCTTTCACGTCGAGCGGCAGTACCACCGCGTCGCGCACAGTGGAAGGGCCCAGCAGTGGCAGCATCAGATAAGGGCCGGACGGCATGCCCCAGGTACCCAGCGTCTGACCGAAGTCTTCCTTGTGCTTGGGCAGGCCCGCTTCCGAGGCGATGTCGAACAGGCCGACGATGCCGAGCGTGGAGTTGAGCGCAAAGCGGGTCATATCCGACAGGCCGGCTTCGCCGTGACCCTGCAGCAGATTGTTGACGCCGGTCCAGACATCCGCCAGATTGCCAAAGAAGTTATTCACGCCGGTCTGCACGAACGATGGCAGCACCGCACGGTAGGTGGTCGCGGCCGGTTTCAGCGCATAGGTATCGACCGTGTCGTTGAAGGTGAACATGGCGCGATTAAAGCCCTCGTACGGGTCACGCGGATTGGGACCGGCACAGCCGGCCAGCAAGATGCTCACGCCCAGTGCCAGTGCGGCACTGCGGGCCGAAAATTTCGTGGTCAGGCTCATTTGCTGTCCTTTCCTTCTGCGGCTTTGCTGTAGATAAACTGGTTAATCAGATCTTCCAGAACGGCTGCCGACTGGGTGCGGGCGATCTTGTCACCGGCCACCAGATTATTCATGTCACCGCCGGCTTCGATGCCGACGTACTGTTCACCGAGCAGGCCGGAGGTCAGAATCTTGGCCGAGCTGTCTTTCGGGAACTTGTAAGTTTCTTCCATATTCAAGGTGACCAGCGCCTGATAGCTCTTGTCATCGAAACGGATCTCGCCGACCCGGCCCACCACCACACCGGCGGCCTTGATTGGTGCCTGCGGACGCAGACTGCCAATGTTGTCGAACTTGGCCGTGATCGGATAGACCTTGGCGAACGACATCGATCCCATGTTGCCGGCCTTCAGTGCCAGAAACATCAGTGCGGCCACGCCGACGACGATGAACAGACCGACCCAGACATCCAGAGATTTACGTTGCATAGTGATTCCTTCGTTACATTATCTTGTTTGCGCGTGGCACAGCGCCACCGGTTCGCCGGACTTATCTGCCCGACTTATTTGCTTAACTGTTTACCTAACTATTTGCTGAACATCAGCGCCGTCATCATGAAATCGAGCCACCAGATCATCAGCGACGAGATCACCACCGTGCGGGTGGTGGCACGCGCCACGTCTTCCGGGGTGGGCTGCGCCTCGTAACCCTGATACAGGGCGATAAACGTGATGGCGATGCCGAACACTACGCTCTTGGCAAAACCGTTATAAATATCTTTCCAGATATCGACACCATCCTGCATCTGCGACCAGAACGCGCCGTTATCGACCCCGATCAGCTGCACGCCGACCAGATAGCCGCCGAATACGCCGACCGCGCTGAACACGGACGCCAGCAGCGGCACCGAAATTACGCCAGCCCAGAAACGTGGCGCCAGCACGCGCTGGATCGGGTTAACCGCCATCATTTCCATGGCCGACAGTTGCTCGCCGGCCTTCATCAGGCCGATTTCTGCCGTCAGCGAGGTACCGGCGCGGCCAGCGAACAGCAGTGCCGTAATCACCGGCCCCAGTTCGCGGCTCAAGCCCAGCGCAACCAGCAGACCGAGCGACTGTTCCGCGCCATATTTATTCAGCGTGTAATAGCCCTGCAGACCCAGCACCATGCCGACGAACAGGCCCGACAGGGTAATGATCAGCATCGAATAATTACCGATGAAGTGCAATTGTTCGATCAGCAAGCGCGGACGGCGCAGCAATCCGGGCGAGGCCGCGAGCACACTCAGGAAGGTGCGCGCGCCGTAACCGATGCTTTCAACATAGTCACGCAGGGTAGCGCCGAGCTTGGACAAACCGTTGTGTATCTTCATAACTGCACCTCCAGACCCAGATCATCGGCCAGCGATTTGCCCGGGTAATGGAAGGGAACCGGGCCATCGGCTTCGGCGTTGACGAACTGCTTCACATACGGGTCGGTGGACACCATCATGTCGTGCGGCGTGCCATGTGCGACGATTTTGCCTTGTGATAGGAAATAAACGTAATCGGCAATGGCGAAGCATTCTTTCACATCATGCGACACCAGCACCGTGGTAGAGCCGAGCGCGGTATTCAGATTACGGATCAGATTCGCGGTGACGCCCATCGAAATCGGGTCCAGCCCGGCGAATGGCTCGTCATACATAATCAGTTCCGGATCGAGCGCGATGCAGCGGGCCAGCGCCACGCGGCGTGCCATCCCGCCGGAAATTTCGCCCGGTTTCAGCTTGGCAGCATTGCGCAGGCCGACAGCATGCAATTTCATCAACACCAGATTGCGGATCAGTTCTTCCGACAGGTCGGTGTGCTCGCGCAGGGGGAAGGCGACGTTTTCGAACACCGTCAGATCGGTAAACAGGGCGCCATGCTGGAACAGCATGCCCATTTTGCGGCGCAGCAGATACAGCCCGGCCGTATTCAACTGGTGCACGATCTGACCCTGCACTTTGACATGGCCGCGCTGGGGGCGTAACTGGCCGCCGATCAGACGCAGGACGGTCGTCTTGCCGCTCCCGGAGCCGCCCATAACGGCGACAACTTTTCCGCGCGGGAAATCCATCTGCAAGCCCGACAGGATCGCGCGCTTCCCGTAGGCAAAGTGTAAATCACGGATTTCGACAAGATTGGACACGACAGAGCTCATTGTTTTTAATGCCGTATTGTAGTTCAGAAAGGCCAAAGTCTGCTGACGCGCCCCTGAACGGGGGTGGCTAAAGCGCCAAATGGCAGATAATACAACACTAATGAATCGAAAGTCAGCAATTTACACCTGCCTGTAAATGTTACATTGCTGCACCGCATTAACCCGGCCTGATTGCAGACGTTGGGCAAGGCAAAATATTGTCGATCTGACTAAATAAGCGCAAAAAAAACCGGTGGCGATGGGGATCACCCATGCACCACCGGCGCGAGTATGGCGGTAGAGACTGGCTAATTAGCGCGGCAGTACCGAACTACCCATCAGGAACTCGTCGACCGCACGGGCGCACTGGCGGCCTTCGCGGATTGCCCACACCACCAGCGACTGGCCACGGCGCACGTCACCGGCAGCAAACACTTTGGCGCTCGAAGTCTGGTAGCAGCCGGCACCGTCGGTGCTGGCTTTGGCGTTGCCACGGGCATCTTTATCGATGCCGAAGGCATCCAGCACGTTGGCCACTGGCGACACGAAACCCATCGCCAGCAACACCAGATCAGCTTTCATTTCGAATTCGGAACCGGCCACTTCGGTCATCTTGCCGTCCTGCCATTCCACGCGGCAGGCGATCAGCTTCTCGACTTTGCCGTTTTTGCCTTCCAGGCGCTTGGTAGCGACCGCCCAGTCACGCGAGCAACCTTCGTCGTGCGAGGACGAAGTGCGCAGCTTGGTCGGCCAGTATGGCCATACCAGCGGTTTGTTTTCCTGTTCCGGTGGCATCGGCATCAGTTCGAACTGGGTCACCGAGGCCGCGCCATGGCGGTTCGAGGTCCCCACGCAGTCGGAACCGGTATCGCCGCCACCAATCACCACCACGTGCTTGCCGGTGGCTTTCAGCTGGTCTTTGACCTTGTCGCCAGCATTGACTTTGTTCTGCTGGGGCAGGAAGTCCATGGCGAAATGCACGCCTTTCAGCTCGCGGCCCGGTACCGGCAGGTCGCGCGGCTGTTCTGCACCACCGGCCAGAATCACGGCGTCGTAATCTTTTTCCAGATCTTCCGGGAAGATGGTTTCCTTGGCCCAGTTGTTGACGTTGGCCGGGAAGTCTTTACCGACCAGCACGCTGGTGCGGAATACCACGCCTTCGGCCTGCATCTGCTCGATACGACGGTCGATATGCGATTTTTCCAGTTTGAAGTCAGGGATGCCGTAACGCAGCAGACCACCGACGCGGTCGCTCTTTTCGAACACCGTCACGGCATGACCGGCGCGCGCCAGTTGCTGGGCAGCAGCCAGACCGGCAGGACCGGAACCGACCACCGCCACTTTCTTGCCGGTTTTGACTTCGGCCACCTGCGGGGTAACCCAGCCGTGTTCCCAGCCCTCATCGATGATCTTGTGTTCGATCGATTTAATCCCGACCGGGGCTTCGTGGATGCCCAGCGTGCAAGCTGATTCGCACGGTGCCGGGCAGATACGGCCGGTAAATTCCGGGAAGTTATTGGTCGAATGCAGGGTTTCCAGCGCTTCGCGGTAGTTACCGCGATACACCAGATCATTCCAGTCCGGGATGATGTTGTTGACCGGGCAGCCATTGTTACAGAACGGGATGCCGCAATCCATGCAGCGTGCGCCCTGGATGGTGGCCTGTTCTTTGGTCAGAGGAATGATGAACTCGGAATAGTTTTTCAAGCGCGTCGCCGGTGGCAGATAGCCCTCGTCCTGACGCTGGAATTCCATGAAGCCGGTGATTTTACCCACGATAAATCCTTAAATATGTTCTGTCGAGTCTCGCTGCAACTCAGGCAGCAATCGGTTGAGCGGCGGCCAGTTCGACCATTTCAGCCAGTGCCCGTTTGTATTCGTTCGGGAATACTTTGACGAACTTGCTGCGACCTTCGGCCCAGTTATCCAGCAACAGGCGGGCACGGGTGCTGCCGGTGTGCTTGAAGTGACGTTCGATCAGGCGCTTCAGGATCACTTCATCGGCTTCATGTCCGGTATCCTTGTGCTGCACGTGGAAGGTGGTGCGCTGCGCTTCCTGTTCCTTGGCCGTCAGCACCGGCTCCAGCGATACCATGGCGGTATTGCAGCGTGCCGCGAAATCGCCTTCCGGATCGTAGACATAGGCCACCCCGCCCGACATACCGGCAGCGAAGTTGCGGCCGGTGCTGCCCAGTACCACCACGGTACCGCCGGTCATGTATTCGCAACCGTGGTCACCGGTACCTTCGACAATGGCCGTGGCGCCCGAGTTACGCACGGCGAAACGCTCGCCGGCTACGCCGTTGAAGAAAGCTTCGCCGGCAATCGCGCCGTACAGCACGGTGTTACCGATAATGATGTTGTTCACCGCCCAGCCGCGGAATTCGGTATTCGGACGCACGATAATGCGACCACCCGACAGCCCCTTACCCACGTAGTCATTACCCTCGCCGACCAGATCGATGGTGATGCCATGCGCCAAGAAGGCACAGGCCGACTGACCTGCAGTACCTTGCAACTGGATGTGGATGGTGTCATCCGGCAGACCGGCGTGGCCGTAACGCTTGGCCACTTCGCCGGACAGCATGGTACCCACGGTGCGGTTCAGATTCTTCACCGGCGAGATGAACGAGACGCGCTCGCCTTTTTCCAGCGCCGCCTTGGCTTGCGCGATCAGCTTGTGATCAAGCGCCTTGTCCAGACCGTGATCCTGTTCCATGGTGTGATAGATGGAATCGCCGTTCGGTACCTGTGGCGAGTAGAAGATCGCGCTAAAGTCCAGACCCTGGGCTTTCCAGTGGGTGATGGCCTTCGATTTATCCAGCAGATCGACGCGGCCGATCAGCTCGTCATAGGTACGGATACCCAGTTGCGCCATCAGCTGACGGGCTTCTTCGGCGACGAAGAAGAAGTAGTTGACCACGTATTCCGGCTTGCCGGAGAACTTGGCGCGCAGCACCGGATCCTGGGTCGCGACACCGACCGGGCAGGTATTCAGGTGGCATTTACGCATCATGATGCAGCCTTCCACCACCAGCGGTGCGGTAGCGAAGCCGATTTCGTCAGCGCCCAGCATGGCGGCGATCACCACGTCGCGGCCGGTACGCATCTGGCCGTCGGCCTGCACACGGATACGGCTACGCAGACCGTTCAGCACCAGCGTCTGCTGGGTTTCAGCCAGACCCAGTTCCCATGGCGTACCCGCGTGTTTCACCGACGACAGTGGCGAGGCACCGGTACCGCCGTCATGGCCAGCCACCACCACGTGGTCAGCTTTGGCCTTGGTAACACCGGCAGCCACCGTACCGATACCGACTTCCGACACCAGTTTCACGGAGATCGAAGCGCGCGGATTGGCGTTCTTCAGATCGTGAATCAGCTGGGCCAGATCTTCGATCGAATAGATGTCGTGGTGCGGTGGTGGCGAAATCAGGCCGACACCCGGCACCGAGAAGCGCAGCGTGGCAATGTATTCCGACACTTTGTGGCCGGGCAGCTGACCGCCTTCGCCCGGCTTGGCGCCCTGGGCCATTTTGATCTGGATCTGGTCAGCCGAGTTCAGGTAGGCAGCCGTCACACCGAAGCGGCCGGACGCGACCTGCTTGATGCGCGAGCGCAGCGAATCGCCTTCCTGCAGCGGAATGTCGACCACCATCTGCTCTTTGCCCATCACGCTGGCCATGGTCTCGCCCTGCTTGATCTTGATGCCTTTCAGCTCCATGGTGTAACGCGATGGATCTTCGCCGCCTTCGCCGGTGTTCGATTTACCGCCGATGCGGTTCATCGCCACCGCCAGCGTGGCGTGGGCTTCGGTCGAGATCGAACCCATCGACATCGCGCCGGTTGCGAAACGTTTCACGATTTCCTTGGCCGGTTCCACTTCGTCGAGCGGGATCGCCTTGCTCGGATCGATCTTGAATTCGAACAGACCACGCAGGGTCAGGTGACGCTTGCTCTGATCATTGATGATCTGGGCATATTCCTTGTAGCTGTTGAAGTTGTTGCTACGGGTCGAATGCTGCAGCTTGGCGATCGCATCCGGGGTCCACAGGTGGTCTTCACCGCGTACGCGGAAGGCGTATTCGCCACCGGCGTCGAGTTTGTCGGCCAGCACCGGATCATTGCCGAAGGCCAGATGGTGCAGACGCAGTGCTTCTTCGGCCACTTCGAACACGCCGATCCCCTGCACATTCGAAGCCGTGCCTTTGAAGTATTTATCGACCAGCGACTTGTTCAGACCAACGGCTTCGAAAATCTGCGCGCCGCAGTAAGACATATAGGTCGAAATACCCATCTTCGACATCACCTTCATCAGGCCTTTGCCGATGGCTTTGGTGTAGTTGTAGACCGCCTGTTCGGCGCTCACGTCACCGGGCAGGCCAGGGGCCAGCTCAGCCAGGGTTTCCATGGCCAGGTAAGGGTGGATCGCTTCGGCGCCATAGCCAGCCAGCAGCGCGAAGTGATGGGTTTCGCGGGCCGAGCCGGTTTCCACCACCAGACCGGTAGAGGCGCGCAAGCCTTTGCTGACCAGATGCTGGTGCACGGTCGAGGTTGCCAGCAGGGCCGGGATCGCCACGCGGTCCACGCCCACCGAACGGTCCGACACGATCAGGATGTTGTGACCCGATTTCACCGCATCGACAGCTTCGGCACACAGCGAGGCCAGGCAGGCTTCCACACCTTCTTTACCCCACGCTACCGGATAGCAGATGCTCAGTTCATACGATTTGAACTTGCCGCCGGTATGCTGGCTGATGCCGCGCAAACGCGCCATGTCGTCGAAGCCCAGTACTGGCTGCGACACTTCGAGACGCATCGGCGGATTGACGTTGTTGGTATCGAGCAGGTTCGGTTTCGGGCCGATGAAGGACACCAGCGACATCACCATCGCTTCGCGGATCGGGTCGATCGGCGGGTTGGTGACTTGTGCGAACAGTTGCTTGAAGTAGTTGTACAGCGGTTTCAGCTTGTTGGACATGACGGCCAGTGGCGAGTCATTACCCATCGAACCGGTGGCTTCTTCGGCATTGGTGGCCATCGGCGCCAGCACGAACTTCAGGTCTTCCTGGGTGTAGCCGAAGGCTTGCTGACGGTCCAGCACCGAGGCCACGGCTTTTTCACCGGGCGCAGCGCTGTACTTGACGCGGTTCACGGCCAGCTGGCTTTCGCTCAGCTTGATTTCGTTGAGCTTGATGCGCACCGCGTTAATCCAGGCCTTGTACGGCTTGGCGTTGGCGTATGTATCCTTGAGTTCCTTGTCGTCGATGATGCGGCCCGCTTCCAGATCGATCAGGAACATTTTGCCCGGCTGCAGACGCCATTTCTGGATAATTTTCGATTCAGGAATCGGCAGCACGCCCGATTCCGAAGCCATCACCACCAGATCGTCGTCGGTGACGATATAGCGGGCCGGACGCAGACCGTTACGGTCCAGCGTACCGCCGATGTAGCGGCCATCGGTGAAGGCCATGGCGGCCGGGCCGTCCCATGGTTCCATCATCGCTGCGTGGTATTCGTAGAAGGCGCGACGGTTGTCATCCATGGTGCCGTGGTTTTCCCAGGCTTCCGGAATCATCATCATCATGGCCTGGGCGATCGGGTAGCCCGCCATCAGCAGCAGTTCCAGCGCGTTATCGAAGCAGGCGGTATCCGACTGACCTTCGTAGATCAGCGGGAACAGTTTCTGCAGATCGTCGCCCAGCACGGCCGACTTCATCACGCCTTCACGGGCGCGCATCCAGTTGAAGTTACCTTTAACGGTGTTGATCTCGCCGTTGTGCGCCAGCAGGCGGTACGGGTGAGCCAGTGGCCATTCCGGGAAGGTATTGGTGGAGAAGCGCTGGTGCACCAGTGCCAGTGCCGAGATGCAGCGCGCATCCTGCAGGTCCTTGTAGTACACACCCACCTGATCGGCCAGCAGCAAACCTTTGTAGACGATGGTACGGGCCGACAGCGAAGCGACGAAGAATTCTTTACCGTGGATCAGTTTCAGTGCCTGAATCGCGTGGCCCGACGATTTGCGGATCACATACAGTTTGCGCTCCAGCGCATCGGTCACCATGATGTCGGCGCCACGGCCGATGAAGATCTGGCGGATCACCGGTTCTTTGGCACGTACCGTCGGCGACATCGGCATCTCGCTGTCGATCGGCACATTGCGCCAGCCCAGCACGACCTGACCTTCGGCACGCACGGCGCGCTCGATTTCCTGTTCGCAAGCGATGCGCGAAGCGTTTTCCTTCGGCAGGAACACCATCCCCACGCCATATTCGCCCGGTGGCGGCAGTTCCACGCCCTGCTTGGCCATTTCGTCACGGTAGTACTGGTCCGGAATCTGGATCAGGATACCGGCACCGTCGCCCATCAGCGCATCCGCGCCCACTGCACCCCGGTGATCGAGGTTCTTCAGGATCAGCAGACCCTGTTCCACGATGGAATGGCTTTTATTGCCTTTGATGTGGGCGATGAAACCGACGCCGCAGGCATCATGTTCATTGGACGGATCGTACAGACCTTGGGCTTTCATGGGTTCTCCACTGCAATTTGACTAACGAAAAACTAGAGTAGTGCAATGCAGCAGAAAACTCAACAAGAATAATTAGGGTCGGAGTCGAATTAATTTATTAAAAGACTCCGGAAAAATTAAATAGGGACAGAGTCGTACCGGTCTTAAAAAAACCACCGGCAGCGCCTGCCGGTGGTCTATTCAGACCGTTTCCGTCCGTTTTACGCGCTGGCCGGCGGGGTTTTAAAGGGGCGTCCCCGCTTGGCCGGCAACACCTGACGTTTGACGCGCTGCTGCAGCACCCGCTGAAACTGTTCGGAACCGAGTGGCCAGCCCTTTAGCAAAGCCTGCGAGATATGCGCTACCTCGGTGCCACTCAGCGACGGCTCGGACAGCGCCAGATACGCCGCTTCGCGCTCGAACGGCGTATTACCCAGTTCCCAGAACTTGGCATGGTCGATAATCAGGTTGTCAGCACGCAGCCCCGCATGGTGGCCATAGCTGGACCAGGGATAGTCCTGGGCGCGCGCCACCATGCCGTTACGAACCGGATTGAATTCGATGTAACGGCAGCAATCCATGAAGTATTGCTCGGCGTCGATCAGGGAAGTCTTGTAGCGGCCATTCCACAGGGTGCCGCTGCGCTGGTATTTCTGGTTGAAATAGGGCACGTAGTAGCGCCCCAGCCATTGCATCATCTGCCCCAGACCGTCGGCATCGGCGGGCGTGGCCAGCAAATGCAGGTGATTCGGCATCAGCACATAGGCGTGAATGGCAACTTTGTATTGTTTTGCGGCAGCACGCAGCCAGTCCAGAAAGCTCTGGTAATCCTCGGTGGCGTGAAAAATCAGTTGATCGTTATTGCCGGTCTGAATCACATGGTGAGGCTGGCCGGGCACGATCAGGCGCGGTAAGCGGGCCATAGCAGTGCTCCAGATGGGTGATACCACCATTCTACACCACTCTGTCCCCGATTATTTTTGCGCACGCGCAAATGCGCGCGACTCTGTCCCTATTTTTACCGGAACGCTGGATTGCGGGCTAGGCGCCGCGCGGCGGAGTGGCTTCAGGCGAGATTGAAACTGGCCGACAGGCTATAGCCTTCGCCATAGGCGCTGCGCAGGGGCAGATCCTGACCTAGCCCGGTGCGGGCCTTCTTGCGCAGGCGGTACACCAGCATATCGACGCGGCGCCCGGCATCCGGATCATCGCCACCAATCCCGGCCACGATCACCTGACGTGGCACAGGCCGGGTATTAATGGTCAGCAAATGCAGGAAATTGCATTCTTTTTCCGTCAGGGTAATCTGCGTGCCTTCCAGCTCCAGCTGGCGGGCGCTGACGCGCAGCGTCCACTTGCTCAGCACGGGGACGGTTTCCTGCGGTCCGACGCGCCGGTTCAGGGCTTCGATGTGGGCCGCCAGTTCGGGGAATTTGATCGGCTTGGTCAGATAATGGTCGGCACCGAGGCGCAGGCCGAGGATACGGTTATCAAAGGCTACCCGCCCCGTCAGCACCAGCAGACCGATCTGCGGATATAGCTGGCGCATGCGCGGGATGACGTTGAAACCGTCTTCATCCGGCAAGCCCAGATCGAGCACCACCACGCCCACATTGCCATGGCTGAGGGCGGACCACATCTCGCTAGCGCTATTGGTAATGCGAACCTCGTGCTTCAGTTCAATCAGGAACTCTGCCATCTCCTCGGCATAATCCAGATTGTCTTCCACGATGAGTATTTGCGTCATTGATGCGCCATGTATTCTATTTCTGAGCAACGCGCTCAGCTCCGCCCAGCCAGAATAGCTTGCGTTTAGGAATTATCACTGCTGCAACCTTACTAGGCAAGAACTTTCCCTGTCTTACTAGCAATTGGCAAGCATAGACGGAACTCCATCCCGCCCCCGGAAATATTGTTTCCCGAGAGGGTAGCGCCATGCACCTCGGCGATGGCACTGGCCATATACAGGCCCAGACCGGAGCCAGCGACCTCGGCAGCGTTGCTGCCACGATACGCTTTATCGAATATTCTTGCCAGCTCAGACGCAGGCAGGCCGGCACCGGAGTCGCGTACCAGCAACTCCACGCCACGCTCGGGGCCGCTTAGCAGCCGGCCCAGCACCGTGATCGGGCTGTCGGGCGGGGTGTATTTAATGGCATTGTCGAGCAGGATATCGAGGCATAGCCGCAGTCCGGCGGGATCACAGCGCAGTTGTGCAGGCAGCGGCCCCAGTTCCAGCGTGATGCCGGCGCGGCGACTGGCCGCCTGCTGGACCGCCGCCTGCAGCAGACTGGCCGGCGCCACGTGATCCGCTGGACGTTCACGGCCGATCTCGGCCATCCGCTGCGGGGTCAGGTGCTGGTCCAGCAGCGCCAGCAGACGATCCGCCGCAGTCTGGATCTTGCGGTAGCGCTTGCGGGTCGCTTCGTCGTGTCCGGCACCCGTCATTTCCAGCCTCTGGGCGGCGCCATCGATGACCGCCAGCGGGGTACGGAATTCATGCGACAGCATCGAGGTCCATTGCCGTTGCTGCTGTGCCAGCGCGCGGACCGCACTCAGATCACGCACGATGCCATGCACCCGGCGCACCGAGCCGTCGGACTCGGCCATCAGGGTCGAGATAATTTCCAGTGGCAGCAGGGAGCCATCGGCATGCGGCAGTTCGACTTCGCGCCGCAACTGCCAGCGGCTGGCGTCACCGGCCGCGTAACGGGCCAGCCGCTGCGCCAGCGGCGCCAGCAGGGGCGCTGCCAGCGCCTGCGCGCTGGCCAGCGTATAGCCGAACTGACGCTCGGCCGCCGGACTGAGCCACAGCAGACCGTTCAGATCCGCCGTAAAACTGCATTCCTCGCTGTGTGCCAGCCACTCGCGGCAGCGCTGGGTTTCCGCCTGCGCGGCCTGCAACGCTGCTTGGAGCTCGGCGACGCTGGCCATTATTCCGCCAGCGGGGCAAAGATCTGTTGCAGGTCTTCCTGGGTGAGCGCCATTTTCTGCGACTCGCCTTCGGCCAGAATCGACTGCGCCAGATCGGCTTTTTTCTGCTGCAGCAACTGGATTTTTTCTTCCAGCGTGCCCTTGGCAATCAGTTTATAGACAAACACCGGCTTGTCCTGACCGATACGCCAGGCGCGGTCGGTGGCCTGATTTTCTGCCGCCGGATTCCACCATGGATCGTAGTGGATCACGGTATCGGCCGCCGTCAGGTTCAGGCCCACCCCACCAGCTTTCAGGCTGATCAGGAAGATCGGCACGGCGCCCTGCTGGAACGCCGCCACCTGGGCGCTGCGGTCCTTGGTGTCGCCGGTCAGCAAGGCATACGGGATGTCGCGCTCTTCGAGTTCCTGCTGGATCAGTTCGAGCATGCTGGTGAACTGCGAGAACACCAGTATCTTGCGGTTTTCTTCCAGCAAGTCCTCGACCATCTGCATCAGGTCGATCAGCTTGGCGGAACCGGCCGTCAGCTTCTTGTTGGACAGCGATTTCACCAGCCGCGGATCGCAGCACACCTGCCGCAGCTTGAGCAGTGCTTCCAGAATCACGATCTGGCTGCGTGCCACGCCCTTGCGGTCGATTTCCTCGCGCACTTTCTGATCCATCGCCAACCGCACGGTTTCGTACAGGTCGCGCTGGGCCCCCGTCAATTCCACCTTGCGCACCATTTCCGTCTTCGGCGGCAATTCCTTGGCCACATTGTCCTTGGTCCGGCGCAGCAGGAAAGGCTTGATACGGCGATTCAGCAAGGCGCGCCGCATCGGGTCATCCTGCCGTTCGATCGGATGACGGAACAGGGTATTGAAGCCTTTTTCATCACCGAGCAGGCCGGGCAGCAGGAAGTGGAATTGCGACCACAGCTCGCCCAGATGGTTTTCCAGCGGCGTGCCGGACAGGCACAGCCGGTGCCGCGCGCGCAGCAGGCCGGCACTCTGGGCCGCCTTGCTGCGGGTATTCTTGATGTAATGGGATTCGTCGAGGATCACCAGATGGAAGTCATGCTCGCGCAGTTTTTCCTCGTCACGGGGCAGCAGCGCATAGGTGGTCAGCACCAGATCGGCCTGTGCGATCTGGTCGAACTGGCCCATGCGTTCCTTGCCTTGCAGCAGCAACACGCGCAGGCCCGGTGCAAAGCGTGCCGCTTCTTCCTGCCAGTTACCCATCAGACTAGTCGGGGCAATCACCAGCGCCGGCGCCGTCAGGCGGCCGGCTTCTTTTTCCACCAGTATGTGGGCCAGGGTCTGTACGGTTTTACCGAGACCCATATCGTCGGCCAGAATCCCGCCGAAATTGTATTCGCGCAGGAACTGCATCCACGCCAGACCGTCGCTCTGGTAGTCACGCAGGGTGGCTTGCAAGCCGGCCGGCGTGGCGATCCGTTTCACAGAACCGAACTGGTTCAGGCGGGCGCCCATGTCGCGCAGTTCGGCGCCACCGGTCCACGCCATGTCCACGGCGCGCGCCAGTTCGTCCAGCCGCGCCGCATCCAGCGTGGCCATGCGCAATGCCGGCTTAATCTTGTCGCTAAAATACAGCTCGCCCAGTGTGTTCAGAATCGGCCGCACGCGCGCCCACGGCAGCGCTACCCGGCGGCCATCGGCCAGCACGGCCAGCATCTGGTCGGCCTCGTCGTGCTGGGCAATGACTTTCGGATGGAATTCGTTGGGCGCATTGCGAATCAGTTGCACCAGCAGGGGCAGCAGGGACACTTTTTCCTGTGCCACCATGATGCCCAGTTCCAGCTCGAACCAGGCATGGCCACCGTCGGCCGGATCGTCGACCACCTCGGCATACCAGTCGCCCACATCGCTCAGGTCATAGCGGTATTTGACGGTTTTTTCGATTTTCCAGCCCGCTTCGCGCAAGGCAGTGATGCCGTCGCGGCCAAAGCGTATCCATTCTGCTTGCGTAGGCAGCAACAATCCGCCCTTGACGCTACTCAGCGGCAGGGTCGCCGGCGCCACAAATTGGCGCTCCTGCAGCACGGCCAGCGCCTTGGCCTCGGCCGCTTCGTCGCGCTGGATAATTTCCGTCACGTCGCCCTTCTGGCGTACCACCCGCTGCGACGGGTCGAACGAGACGCGCTCGCCATCGTAATCGAAGGACAGCACGGCAAAATCATGCCAGCGCTGCAGCGAGCCATCGGCCAGCATGGCGGCGTCCAGCGTCAGCACAGGACGCGGCAGGACATCATCGCGCAGGCGCTGCGGCAAAGGCTGGGGCAGCGGCATCAGTTGCTGCAGGCCATGCGCCAGCAGCAACTGCGACACGCGCAATTTGTCGTTACTAGTCAGCAAAGGCGCTTGCGCCACCAGCGCCTGCAGATCGGCCAGCGGAATCTGGGCACCGCCCTGATTCAGCTGCAGCACGCCGCAGGACAGATTATCGATATACCACGGTGGATCGGTGGGCAGCATGTAATCGACCTGATCGGCACCGCTATGACGCGCATTCGCTGGCGCCTGCACCTGCCAGCCCAGTCGCAAACCCTTGCCTTCTTCACGCCAGGCCAGTTGCGCCTCGCGCATCACCCCGCCCTTGAGCGGATACACCAGACCATTCCCGACGTCGGCCCACGAGTTTGCCCACAGTAATTTATCCTGCTCGGCCAGCATCTGCAGCAGCGCCGCACCGATCTTGCCGCGCGGCTCGGTGGCAGAACCGGTTTGCGAACTGGCGCCACTGCGCATGGCCACAAAGAAGCGGATCAGATCTTCGTCACCCGGCAACAGGAAGCTAGGCGGTGCCGACAGCAGGGAAAAGATTTCACTGACCGGGCTGGCCGCTGCCACATCGCCGTTCGGGCGCAGACGCGCCTTGTACAGGCACAGCGCCACGTGGCGGCCGCCGCTAGTGGGCGCCATCACATAGATCAGCTTATGCTGGGACAGCTTCGGATCCGTCTCGGGCGGCGGGCTATTCAGTTTGGCTTTGGGATGCGCAGCGGCATCCACACGCTGTAGCCAGGTGGCCACGGCGTACGACAATTGATTGGCGGGCGGCGTCAGGCGTGCTGGAGTCGCGGCAGTTGCAGTGGCAGCTGGCGCAGCAGTGGCAGCAGCAGGTGCGGCCGGAGCATCGTCGCGGGTTAAATCCATGGGTCGCATCGTTGGTCAAAGATAGTTCAAAAACAGCAACAGGCAATATTATCCGTCATACGCGCGCTCGTGTTTGCGGATTCTTTATAAATCGTAGGTTTTCGATCGCCGCTGCACCCTTCCTGCAACGGGTTCACAGTCCTTCCGGGCTGTCAAGACTGGCAAGTTCGCGCCGATTGCGTATGATTCGCAGCTTGATTGCTAAGGAATACCGTCCATGCTGCCGACCATCGAACAACGTCTTGCCCTCGAACTCCACTGTAAAGCACCGCAAGTGGCCGCCGCCGTCACCCTGCTCGACGAAGGCGCTACCGTGCCGTTTATCGCGCGCTACCGTAAAGAAGTCACGGGCGGACTCGACGATGTGCAACTGCGTCTGCTGGAAGAACGCCTGCGCTATTTGCGCGAACTGGAAGAGCGCCGTGCCAGCATCATCGCCTCGATTACCGAACAGAACAAGATGACCCCGGCCTTGCTGGACGCGGTCATGCACGCGGAAGACAAGACCCGTCTGGAAGATCTGTATCTGCCGTACAAGCAGAAGCGCCGCACCAAGGCCCAGATCGCCATCGAAGCGGGGCTGGCACCACTGGCCGAGAGCCTGCTGGGCAATCCCGAACTCGATCCGGAAGCGGAAGCAGGCAAATTCCTGCGCGCACCCTTCACTTCGGCAGACGGCAACAATCCCGGCGTGGCCGATAACAAGGCGGCCCTCGATGGCGCGCGCCAGATTCTGATGGAACGCTTTGCCGAAGATGCCACGCTGCTGCAATCCTTGCGCGAATACGTGCAGGATCACGGCATTGTTGAATCCAAAGTCGTGGAAGGCAAGCAGGAAGAAGGCGAAAAATTCGCCGACTACTTCGATTATTCGGAACCACTGAGCAGCGTCCCATCACACCGTGCACTGGCACTGCTGCGCGGCCGCCGCGAAGGCGTGCTGGACGTGATCCTGCGCCTCGACACCGAAGCGGAAAAACCGAAATGGGATGCCCCGCATAACCCGTGCGAAAGCCGCATCGCGGCCCGTTTCGGCATCAAGCATGGTAGTCGTCCGGCCGACAAATGGCTGTGCGACACCGCACGCTGGACCTGGCGCGTGAAGAGCTTTATGCATCTGGAAACGGAACTGATGGGCGCATTGCGCGAGCGCTCCGAGCAGGCCGCCATCAATGTGTTCGCCACCAATCTGAAAGCCCTGCTGCTGGCCGCGCCGGCCGGTCAGCGCGCCACCATGGGGCTCGATCCGGGCCTGCGCACGGGCGTCAAAGTGGCGGTGGTTGATGCCACCGGTAAAGTCGTCGATACCGCCGTGATCTACCCGCACCAGCCGAAGAACGACTGGCACGGCGCCCTGCATACGCTGGGCCAGCTAGCAGCCAAGCATCAGGTGTCGCTGATTTCCATCGGTAACGGCACCGCCTCGCGCGAAACCGACAAGCTGGCGCAGGAACTGATCAAGCTGCATCCGGAACAGAAAATGAGCAAGATCGTCGTTTCCGAAGCGGGCGCGTCGGTGTACTCGGCGTCCGAGTTCGCCAGCCGCGAATTGCCGGAGATGGATGTTTCACTGCGTGGCGCGGTCTCGATTGCGCGCCGTCTGCAGGATCCGCTGGCCGAACTGGTCAAGATCGACCCGAAATCGATCGGCGTCGGCCAGTACCAGCACGATGTGTCGCAAACCCAGCTGGCGCGCAGTCTCGATGCAGTGGTGGAAGATTGCGTGAATGCAGTGGGGGTCGACGTCAACACCGCTTCGGTGCCACTGCTGGCGCGCGTCTCGGGCCTGTCGGCCTCGGTGGCCCAGGCCATCGTCAACTACCGTGACGCCAAAGGCGCGTTTGCCTCACGCTCGGCGCTGAAAGCCGTGCCGCGCCTGGGCGACAAGACCTTCGAACAGGCAGCCGGCTTCCTGCGCGTGATGGGCGGCGAGAATCCGCTGGATGCCTCGGCAGTACACCCGGAATCCTATCCGCTGGTGGAAAAAATCCTCGCCGACATCCGCAAGGATATCAAGGCGGTGATCGGTGAAAGCAGCCTGATCAAGACCCTGCAGCCAGCGAAATATGCCGACCAGCAATTCGGTCTGCCCACCGTCACCGACATTCTGAAAGAACTGGAAAAGCCGGGACGCGACCCGCGCCCGGAATTCACCACCGCCACGTTCAAGGAAGGTGTGGAAGAAATCAGCGACCTGCGCCCTGACATGATCCTCGAAGGGGTGGTCACCAACGTGGCCGCGTTCGGCGCTTTTGTCGACATCGGCGTGCATCAGGATGGTCTAGTGCACATTTCCGCCCTGTCCAGCAGCTATGTGAAAGACCCGCACACGGTGGTGCAAGCCGGTCAGGTGGTCAAAGTGAAGGTGCTGGAAGTCGATGCCAAGCGCAAACGCATCGCCCTGACCATGCGCCTCAGCGATAGCGCACCGGCGGCCGGCAGCGCGCCGCAACAACGTGCCGACCGCAATGACCGCCGCAGCATGGGCCAGCACAGCAAGCAGGCCGCCAAAGCGGAAGCACCGAGCGGCAGTATGGCGGCAGCATTTGCCAAACTGCGCTCCTAGGGAAGTACTGATTTAATTCTGGCGGACGGAATAGCACGCGCAAAAAGCGCCTGGCAAGGCGCAAAATACGGCGTTCGGGAATTTCTTATAAAATACCGCGATCTAATATTTTCACACTGAGGCAGCCATGAGCGACGACGTACAAACCTGGATCAAAGACACTGTGACCAACACCAAAGTGGTGCTGTTCATGAAGGGCACCGCCCAGTTCCCACAATGCGGCTTTTCCGGTCGCGCCATCCAGATCCTGAAAACTTGTGGCATTGAAAACATTGCTACCGTCAACGTGCTGGATGACCCGGAAGTTCGTCAGGGCATCAAGGACTACTCGAACTGGCCAACCATTCCGCAGTTGTACATCAACGGCGAATTCATCGGCGGCTCGGACATCATGAACGAAATGTTCGAATCGGGCGAACTGAAAGCCCTGCTGGATGCCTGATCGGCCACGGCGGATTGTTGTCGCCATCACCGGCGCCACGGGCGCCGTGTATGGCTTGCGTCTGCTGCAGTTTTTACGCGATGCCCCCGGCATCGAAAGCCATCTGATTCTGTCCGATGCGGCCATCCTGACCCTGCATCAGGAAACCGGTCTGCAGAAACGCGAGGTGGAAGCGCTGGCCCATGTGGTGCACAAGGTGCGCGATATCGGCGCCAGCGTGGCCAGCGGCTCGTTCCAGTCCGATGGCATGATCATCGCGCCCTGCTCGATGAAAACGCTGGCCTCGGTGGCGCATGGCCTGTCCGATAATCTGGTGGCGCGCGCCGCCGACGTGGTGCTCAAGGAGCGCCGACGCTTAGTGCTGATGGTTAGGGAAACGCCTTTTAATCTGGCGCACTTGCGGAATATGACGGCGGTCACGGAAATGGGCGGCATTATCTTCCCGCCCCTGCCCAGTTTCTATCATCAACCCAGCTCCATTGCAGAGATGGTTGACCACACGGTGGCCCGCGTACTCGATCTGTTCGAGATCGAACACGGTCTGGCACCGCGCTGGCAAGGCATGCACGCCGGTAGCACCGGCGCAGCATAAAACTAGCGCTGGTCGAAGGACTGGCCGCTGAGCCGCTTCAAATCACGGGCTTCTTCCACCATGCGACGATGGGCGATGCGCTTGCGCATCACCTCGGCATGCTGGGCCGCCGTCATGGGCGGCGCGGTCATCAGATCCTTCAACTGTGCAACATTACTATAATTACTATTCATCGGATGGCTCAAACCGTGACTCCCGAAATAAGGTTGTTGCTGGGGGATGCTGATCACCGCGAATACCTGCGCCACTTTGCCGGTATTCGCGTAGACATGTGGCGTTGTTGCGTGCACCTCATGTGTATCCCACTGTACCTTAAAACGATGTCGAAACCATGACATTGCACAGAAGTTCAGAAAATAAAAAGGCGCCCATACAGGCGCCGGTTCCGAACAAAAACTGGTCGACCAGTGAAACTAGTTTCACTGGAGAACAAAGCATCGAATAGTCACAAACGGTCAAATAATCTCCGTACTACTACGGAGATTTACTACTTTTGGTAGTTAACCCGTACCAGCATGCGGATAAATTCGCGCGCAATCTGGCGATGATGCTCATCCAATCGTTGTAAATCCGCGATCAATTTGACATCGGCCGACTCGAAACGGGACACACCGTTCGCACCATCACCTTGCTGGGTATCGCCTTCGGCGCCGCCAAACCGCAACCAGTCGGCCGGCACACCCAACCACTGTGCAATCATGCGCAACTTTTCCTGCGTCGGAATCGCCTCACCGACCAGCCACTTACGGGCAGCATGGACGGTGATCGGTCGACCATCGAAACGGATATTGAATTCCCGAGCCAGCCGGGTAGGGCTGTCGGGGGAGTAATGGGCATTCTTGAGCGCCTGCTGGAGGCGCTGACTAAAGCTTTCGCGTTCATTTGAGGAATTCATATTTGCACTATTTCACGTTGCGACATGAAAGTCAGTCTCTTGTTTAACAGACTGGTTTGTGACATCTAGCGAATTTCAAGGACACACTTGCGCTTACCCATGCTGCGGCGACGCTACCCGACGCAACCAAACAAAATTCGGTTTTCGTTCTATCTGAGAAACACCAACCGCCAGTTCATTTTAGTTTAAAACCGGAAATAAATCGCAAAGAATTTTCACATGCTAGCCACCCTAGGCCAGCCGCCAGGCCATGCACCGGAATAGGGCAGCGCGCTGCTCTTACATGCTGCGCCGCAACACCTGAGGATCGCCCAAGGCAGGCAGGCGGGCTAAGGCTTTCCGGCTTGCCCGGGCCGGTTGCAGAAGTAGCGGCCCGCCACACGGCGCGCCACGAAAGCAGCCGCTATCGTCCGCCTTGCAGCGACTCCGCCATCAGCCCCTTAGAGCCGGGCTGGCCACCTGCTGCAAGTGCTGAAAACATACACTGCAACACTTTCCCCTATGCGGCTTAGGGCAATACATCATTTGGCCGTTTGGCAAATTTATCCAAAGATTCGGGAATATGGGCCGGCCGCGGCGTCGACTGCCCTGTCGCGCACCGTCAACCAGACGCGACGCCGGCCAGCCACATCATGGCAATTTTTATCATCGGGCCAGACTTCAGGCTACAATGGGATTGACGTTGACGTAAACGGAAATTGCACGACTTACCGCACAGAACAGATGCCTACTTACACCATTACCGAACTGGCCCGCGAATTCGACATCACGGCGCGCGCCATCCGCTTTTACGAAGATCAGGGCCTGCTGAGTCCCTCGCGCGAAGGCACGGGCGGACGCAACCGCGTCTATACGCCACGCGACCGCACCCGCCTCAAGCTGACCCTGCGCGGCAAACGTCTCGGCCTGTCGCTCTCGGAAATCAAAAGTCTGGTCGACATGTACGAAACCCCGAAAGACACCAGTGCCCAGATGCACCGCTTCCTCGGCGTACTGGCCCAGCACCGCGAAACCCTGGAACAACAGCGCGAAGACATCGAAATGTCGCTGGCGGAAATTACCGCCCACGAAGATGAATGCAAGCGTCTGCTCGCCGCGATCGGCACCGGAAGCGACCCGGCAGCATAAAATACACGGGCGCTACCTTACGTTTACGTAAACGTCACACCAGCGTATGATGACCCCTTCCAATACACCAGAAGAATGAGGATGACATGCTCCATCTCCCAGGCCTGACCTTTGACCATGGCGAAGACATCGCCGCCCTGCGTGAAGCGGTGCAACAGTTTGCCGCCGCCGAAATCGCGCCCCGTGCTGCCGAAATCGACCGCAATGACCAGTTCCCCATGGATCTGTGGCGCAAAATGGGCGAGCTGGGCGTGCTCGGCATTACTGTCGGTGAGGAATACGGTGGCGCCAACATGGGCTATCTGGCGCACATCATCGCCATGGAAGAAATCTCGCGCGCTTCGGCCTCGGTCGGCCTGTCGTATGGCGCCCACTCGAATCTGTGCGTCAACCAGATCAAACGCAACGGTAACGCGGCCCAGAAGCAGAAATACCTGCCCAAGCTGATCACCGGCGAATACATCGGCGCACTCGCCATGTCCGAGCCGAATGCCGGCTCCGACGTGGTCAGCATGAAGCTGCGCGCCGACCTGAAGGGCGATCACTACGTCCTGAACGGCTCGAAAATGTGGATCACCAACGGCCCGGACGCCGATGTGCTGGTGGTCTACGCCAAAACCGATGTGGCTGCCGGCCCGCGCGGCATGACCGCCTTCCTGATCGAGAAGAACTACCAGGGCTTCTCGGTGGCGCCCGTATCGTTCAAACAAAATATGCGCGGTTCGCATACGGGCGAACTGGTGTTCGAGAACTGCGAAGTGCCAGTGGAAAACGTGCTGGGCGAGGTGGGCAAGGGCGTCAACGTGCTGATGTCCGGTCTGGACTTCGAGCGCACCGTGCTGTCCGGCGGCCCGCTGGGCATCATGCAGGCTTGCATGGATGCGGTCGTGCCATATATCCACGATCGCCAGCAATTTGGTCAGCCTATCGGCGAATTCCAGCTGATGCAGGGTAAGATTGCAGATATGTACTCGACCATGATGGCGTGCAAGGCTTATGTCTACGCTGTCGGTCAGGCTTGCGACCGGGCCACAAATCCGGAAGCAATCCGCCAACTGCGTAAAGATGCAGCGGGAGCCATTTTGTATAGCGCAGAAAAAGCGACCTGGATGGCCGGTGAAGCCATTCAGACGCTGGGCGGCAACGGATACATCAACGAGTATCCGGTCGGCCGCCTGTGGCGCGACGCCAAATTGTATGAAATTGGCGCCGGCACCAGCGAAATCCGCCGCATGCTGATCGGCCGCGAACTGTTCGCGGAAACCAAGTAAGCATGGCATGTGCGTGCGCTGGACCGGCACTCTAACCGCACGGACGGAGATCCTTCGGGATCTTGGTCCGGCCCACGCACATAAAGGCTGACTATGACCCAGGCTGCATTTCCTAAGCTGCTGCGTTCGCAGATCGCTTTCGATATCGCCCGTACCATTCGCGACGGCTTCGACAAGCACTACCGCTTATTCCGCCACACCAGCCAGCAGGCCAAGCTGCATTTCGAGCAGGGCGCCTGGGCGCAGGCCCAGCAGGCCGCGCGCGAGCGTATCGGCTTCTACGACAAACGCGTGCAGGAATGCGTACAGATGCTGGAAGACGAGTACGACCAGTCGGAACTGACGGATGAAGTGTGGCGCGAACTCAAGCTGCACTTCATCGGCATGCTGTCCGACCACAAGCAGCCGGAACTGGCCGAGAGTTTCTTCAACTCGGTCTGCTGCAACATCCTGCACCGCAGTTATTTCCACAACGAGTTCATCTTCGTGCGACCGGTGGTGTCCACCGAATACATCGACACGGAAGAACTGGCGCCGACCTACCGGGTCTACTATCCCGGCACCGACGGCCTGCACTACACGCTCAAGCGCATCGTCACCAATTTCCAGCTCAACGCCGAATTCGCCGACCTGAACCGCGACATCGATCTGGTCGAGGCGCGCCTGAAAGCCATCTTCGGCAATGCCAAGCTGGAACCGAATCACCAGATACAGGTGCTATCGAGTCTGTTCTTCCGCAACAAGGGCGCCTACATTGTCGGCAAGGGCATCAACGGCAACCGCGAGTTCCCGTTCGTGGTGCCGATCCTGCACAACCGGCAAGGTCAACTGGTGCTCGATACGGTGCTGTTCGACCATGAACAGATCACCATCCTGTTCTCGTTTACGCGCGCCTATTTCCTGGTCGATATGGAAGTACCATCGGCCTATGTGCAATTCCTGCGTTCGCTACTGCCACGCAAACCGCGCAGCGAGATCTACACCATTCTCGGCCTGCAGAAACAGGGCAAGACGCTGTTCTATCGCGACTACCTACAGCACCTCAAGCACTCCTCCGACCAGTTCGAAATTGCCCCCGGTATCCGCGGGCTGGTGATGCTGGTATTCGCACTGCCATCCTTCCCGTATGTGTTCAAGGTGATTAAGGATTTCTTCCCGCCGCCGAAGGAAACCTCGCGCGCCCTGATCAAGGAAAAATACCTGCTGGTGAAACACCACGACCGGGTAGGCCGCATGGCCGATACGCTGGAGTATTCCAACGTGGCCTTCCCGCGCCACCGCTTCACGGAAGATCTGATAGCCGAGCTGAAACATTTCGCGCCGTCGCTGGTCGAAGAAGAGGGCGAGCAACTGGTGATCAAACACCTGTACATCGAGCGCCGCATGGTGCCGCTGAACATCTGGCTGAGCAATGCCGAAAAAGAGCATGACGAAGTCCAGCTGGAACACGGCGTGCTGGAGTACGGCAATGCCATCAAGGAACTGGTGGCGGCCAACATCTTCCCCGGCGATATGCTGTACAAAAACTTCGGCGTAACCCGCCACCAGCGCGTGGTCTTTTACGATTACGACGAAATCGAATACATCACCGACTGCCAGTTCCGCAAGATTCCGCAAGCCCGTACGGAAGAAGAGGAAATGGCCTCGGAACCGTGGTACCCGATCGGCAAGTCCGACGTGTTCCCCGAACAGTTTGGCACCTTCCTGCTGGGCAATGCCCGCATCCGCCATTACTTCCTGAAACACCACGCCGACCTGCTCACGCCCGAATGGTGGCAGGCGCGCAAGCAGCGCATCCAGGACGGCTATCTGGAAGACGTGTTCCCGTATCCGCAGCACATCCGTTTTTGCAATCAACACAACTCACCCCCGGCGCTTACCCAACCGCCATTTATGGAGACACTAGAAAATGAATGATCCTATCGTTATCGTCGGCGCAGCCCGTACCCCTATGGGCGCTTTTCAGGGCGACTTCAGCAGCAAGAGCGCGCATGATCTGGGCGCAGTCGCGATTCAGGCCGCAGTAGAACGTTCCGGCATCGACGGCAAGCTGGTCGAGCACGTGTATTTCGGTAACTGCCTGATGGCCGGTCAAGGTCAGGCTCCGGCCCGCCAGGCCCTGCTGAAAGCCGGTCTGCCAACTTCCACCGGCGCCGTGACCCTCTCGAAAATGTGCGGCTCGGCCATGCAGGCTGCCATCTTCGCGCACGACCAGCTGATCGCCGGTAGCGCCGAAGTGGTCATCGCTGGCGGCATGGAATCCATGACCAATGCCCCGTATCTGGTACCGAAAGCCCGTGGCGGCTACCGCATCGGCCACGGCATGCTGTTCGACCACATGATGTACGACGGTCTGGAAGACGCCTACTCGCGCAACGAAAAAACCGGCGAAGGCCGCTCCATGGGCACCTTCGCCGAAGAGTGCTCGGCCAAGTACGAATTCAGCCGCGAAGCGCAGGACAACTTCGCCATCGAATCCGTGAAGCGCGCCCAGCGCGCCACCAGCGAAGGCTATTTCAACTGGGAGATCGCACCGGTCACCGTCAGCAGCCGCGCCGGTGAGGTGGTGATCGACAAGGATGAAGGCCCGCTGAAAGCCAAGATCGACAAGATCCCGACCCTGCGCGCCGCCTTCAAGAAAGATGGCACCATCACCGCCGCGTCGTCCTCGTCGATCAACGACGGTGCCGCCGCACTGGTAATGATGCGCGCTTCGACCGCCAAGAAACTGGGCGCCACCGTGATCGCCACCATCCACGGCCACGCTACCTTTGCGCAGGAACCGAATCTGTTCACCACCGCCCCGATTGGCGCGATGGAAAAACTGTACAAGAAAATCGGCTGGGGCAGCAAAGATGTCGACCTGTTCGAAATTAACGAAGCTTTCGCTGCCGTGCCAATGGCCGCCATGCGCGACCTCGACATCCCGCACGACAAGGTCAACATCCACGGTGGCGCCTGCGCACTGGGTCACCCGATCGGCGCCTCCGGCGCACGCATCCTGGTC
Organism: Oxalobacteraceae bacterium; assembly: GCA_027490725.1. Lineage (GTDB taxonomy): Bacteria > Pseudomonadota > Gammaproteobacteria > Burkholderiales > Burkholderiaceae_D > Rugamonas. Next base: position 4,323 of record JAIXXN010000055.1, on the reverse strand, counting down.
ACCCTGATCGGCGCGCTGAAGCGCACCGGCGGCAAAAAAGGCGTGGCCGCCCTGTGCATCGGTGGCGGCGAAGCCACCGCCATGGCCATCGAACTGGCGTAAGCGATGGCGACTGCACTGATTATTGGTGCCTCGCGCGGCATCGGTCACGAACTGGTACGTCAGTACGTGGCCGATGGCTGGCGCGTGATCGCCACGGCGCGCAAGCCGGAAGACGTGGCCGCACTGGTGGCCATCGGTGCCGAAGCGCATGCGCTCGACGTCAACAACGTCGAAGCCGTCGCCGGCCTGGGCTGGAAGCTCGATGGCGAAGAACTGCAAGTGGCCTTCCTGAATGCCGGCGTGTATGGCCCGCGTCATGACGGCTTTCCGATGCAGACGGATTTCGATGCGGTGATGCATACCAATGTGCTGGCAGCCATGCGCTTACTACCCATCATCGCACCGATGGTGGTGGCAGCGCAGGGCAAGCTGGCGGTGCTGTCCTCGCGTATGGGCTCACTCAGCGAGCGCAACAATCCATCCGGCTCGCTGTACCGCGCCAGTAAAGCAGCGCTGAATTCCGTGCTGATCGATACCGCACTCAGCTTCGGCCCGCAGGGCGCCACCTGCGTGGCCTTCCATCCGGGCTGGGTGCGCACCGAGATGGGCGGCGCTGGCGCCGATCTATCGGTGGAACAAAGCGCAGCAGGTCTGCGCGCAACGCTGGCGGCGCTACCCGCGTCCGACCAGGCCGTGTATCGCAACTACGATGGCACAAGCATCGGCTGGTAAGCGTGACGCATCGCGTCGCGCAGCCAGCACACGATCACTACAACGATAAATAACGAGACACCATGATACTGAGCGAAGAACACACCATGATCCGCGACGCCCTGCGCAGCTTTGCACAGGAACGTCTGGCCCCCAACGCGGCCCGCTGGGATAAGGAACACCACTTTCCCAAAGAGGAATTGCAGGAGCTGGCCGCACTGGGAGCATTCGGTGTCGCCGTGCCCGAAGAACTGGGCGGGGCCGGCATGGATTACGTCTCGCTGGCACTGGTGTTGGAAGAAATTGCCGCCGGTGACGGTGGTACTTCGACCATTATTTCCGTCAACAACTGTCCGGTGTGCAGCATCGCCATGATGTATGCCAACGATCAGCAGAAGCAGCAGTGGCTGCGGCCGCTGGCACAGGGCACGATGCTGGGCGCGTTCTGTCTGACCGAACCGCACACCGGCAGCGATGCCGCGGCACTGCGCACCACCGCGACCCGCGATGGCAACGCGTATGTGCTGAACGGCGTCAAGCAATTCATCACCAGCGGCAAATACGCCGATGTGGCGATCGTCATGGCAGTAACGGATAAAGCGGCGGGCAAGAAGGGCATCAGTGCCTTCTGGGTGCCGACCAATACGCCCGGTTACATCGTCGCAGGGCTGGAACAGAAGATGGGCCAGCACTCCTCGGATACGGCGCAGATCCTGTTCGAGAATTGCCGTATTCCGGCCGAGAACCTGATCGGTGCAGAAGGTCAGGGTTACAAGATCGCCCTGTCCGGACTGGAGGGCGGACGCATCGGCATCGCTTCGCAGGCGGTCGGCATGGCGCGCGCGGCGTATGAAGCGGCGCTGCACTACGCACGTGAACGCGAAAGCTTCGGCAAACCGATCTACGAACATCAGGCCGTGCAGTTCCGGCTGGCCGACATGGCCACCCAGATCGAAGCTGCACGCCAGCTGATCCTGCATGCAGCTTCGATGAAGGATGCGGGACTGCCGTGCCTGAAAGAAGCGGCGATGGCCAAGCTGTTCGCTTCCGAAATGGCCGAAAAGGTCTGCTCGGATGCGATCCAGGTGCACGGTGGCTACGGCTATGTATCCGACTTCCCCGTCGAACGCATTTACCGCGATGTGCGGGTGTGCCAGATTTACGAAGGCACCAGCGACATCCAGAAACTGCTGATCGCACGCGCCCTGTAATTTCGCGGTGCGGCGCCCCTTACCCGGGTTGCCGCACCGTGCTTACAACTGCTGGATCTGACGATTGATCGACTGCACCGAGCGCGCATTGCGCTCGCTATAGCGGTCGGTCAGATAGTCGGCGCGACCGCGCAGCAGCAGCGTCATTTTGAACAGCTCTTCCATCACATCGACCACCCGCTCATAGTAGGCCGACTTGCGCATCCGGCCAGCATCGTCGAATTCCTTGTAGGCCATCGGCACTGACGACTGATTAGGGATGGTGAACATGCGCATCCAGCGGCCCAGCAAGCGCAGCGTATTGACCACGTTGAACGATTGCGAACCGCCACATACCTGCATCACCGCCAGCGTACGGCCCTGACTCGGGCGCAGCGCACCTTGCTCGAGCGGAATCCAGTCGATCTGGTTTTTCATCACGGCAGTAATCGCGCCATGCCGTTCCGGGCTACACCACACCTGCCCTTCCGACCAGAGCGACAAGGCGCGCAATTCCTGCACCTTGGGATGGTCCTCGGCAACGCTGCCCACCATCGGCAGTTCGGTGGGATCGAAGATTTTTACGTCGGCGCCGAAGTGGGCCAGTATGCGCGCCGCTTCCTCCGTCAGAAAACGGCTGAAGGAGCGCTCGCGCAGCGAGCCATACAGCAGCAGGATACGCGGCGGATGATCGAACTCGCCTGCAGGCGCCAGCTGTTCCGGCGTCGGTATCGGCAGCAGCGCATGATCGATGTTGGGCAAACTCATGTCGGGCAATGTCATCATGTCCTCTCAGTGCAGACGCAGGGCCAGCGCGGCCAGCGTCACCAGCAGCACCGGCAACGTCAGGCAGATCCCCACGCGGAAGTAATAGCCCCAGGAAATCTGGATGCCCTTGTTGGCCAGCACGTGCAGCCAGAGCAGGGTTGCCAGACTACCGATCGGCGTAATTTTTGGGCCGAGGTCGCTACCGATCACGTTCGCATACACCATCGCTTCGCGCACAGTTCCCTGTGCCGTCGAGGCATCGATCGACAGCGCGCCCACCAGCACCGTCGGCAAATTATTCATAATGGATGACAAAATCGCCGTGATCAAGCCCGTGCCCAGCGCCGCACCCCACACGCCATAGTCAGCACAGGCATTCAGCGCAGCCGTCAGATAGTTGGTCAGGCCGGCGTTGCGCAGGCCGTACACCACCAGATACATGCCGAGCGAGAAAATCACGATCTGCCACGGCGCATTGCCGATCACTTCACGGGTGGAAATGCGGTGACCGCGCGCGGCCACCAGCAACAGCAGCGCCGCACCGACGGCCGAAGTAGCGCTGATCGGCACGCCCAGATCTTCCAGCCAGAAGAAGCCCACCAGCAGTAAACCCAGCACCCACCAGCCGGTGAGGAAGGTGGCGCGGTCGTGGATCGCCTCGGCCGGCGCCTTGATTTGCTGCAGATCGTAATCGGCAGGAATGTCGCGGCGGAAGTAGCACAGCAGCGCCACCAGCGTAGCAGCGACGGCGACAAAATTCACCGGAATCATCACTGCCGCGTAGCGCGCAAAGCTGATGCCGAAATAGTCGGCGGAAACGATGTTGACCAGATTCGACACCACCAGCGGCAGGCTGGCCGTGTCGGCGATAAAACCGGCCGCCATCACAAACGCCAGCGTGGCCTTGCCGGAAAACTTCAGCTCGCGCAGCATGGCAATCACGATCGGCGTCAGGATCAGCGCCGCGCCGTCATTGGCGAACAGCGCCGAGACGGCCGCGCCGAGCAGCACAAACAGCGAGAACAGCAACTTGCCGCTACCGCGCCCCCAGCGCGCCACATGCAGGGCGGCCCACTCGAAGAAACCGGCCTTGTCCAGCAACAGGCTGATGATGATGATGGCGACAAAAGTGCCGGTGGCATTCCAGACGATGTGCCAGACCACGGGAATATCGCCGACGTGGATGACACCGGCCAGCAGTGCGACCAGCGCACCGGCACTGGCGCTCCAGCCGATGCCTAGGCCACGTGGTTGCCAGATAACCAGCGTCAGCGTGGCCAGAAAAATCAGGAAAGCGCTCAGCATGCGGGCGCTCCGATGCTGCCGATACGGTCCAGTTCCGCTTTCAATGCGGCGCGGTCATCCGCCAGCTGCGCCAGTGGCAGCGCCAGAAACGCTTCGATACGGGCGCGCAGGGTTGCGTAGGCAAGTTCGAAGGCTGCATCGATTTCGGCAGGCGTGCCGACCACATGACTCGGATCTTCCACACCCCAGTGTGCGCGCAAGACCGGGCCCAGATAGGCAGGGCAGGTTTCGCCGGCAGCACTACCGCAAACGGTGATCACGATATCGGGTGTCAGCGGCAGATCGCTCCACGACTTGCTGAAATAGC
>JAIXXN010000031.1 GCA_027490725.1 Oxalobacteraceae bacterium | reverse complement strand
GGCCAACAGAATGTACGTCATGTGGTGGTGAAATCCATGTCGAAGAATTTGGATGGCGAGTTATCGAGCTAAACGGTGCCTCCTGTTTAAAACATATCCGCTGTCGAATTGATTAGCGTCGGCAGAATTCGGCCAGAAGCGGCCCTCAACCAGCAATGAAAGTTCCTTAAAGCATATGACATCCGTTCCGTAACGGACGACCGATGTCATATCGCCTTGCCCCATGTTATATTGACAATCTTCGATCTGTAATGCGTTAAATCAGATGTCAACTGTCCTAAGCTTTCTGCTATACGCAACTCTTGTCGTACTTGCGATCTGGGCTGCATTGGCATGTGTGGCTATCGCCATTCGTCATTTCATTAACCCAGCTTTTCCAATTTCGTGGCTTTGGGCGCAAGCCGGAGGTGGGACTATGATCGTCCCGGCGTTTTGGTTCGCCGTATTTTTCGCGGCTCCTTATGGTGACGGCCTGCTATCCAGCCTGTTCGGAGAATCAGTACAAGATATCGGTGCTTTGTTGGGTTTCGTTGTTACAATTTTCGTCGGCGTATTCTTCGGTGCGATTGTCGGCGCTGGACTGGGCGCATCGTGGCATACGGTCCGCAATGCTCAATAAATTGACTCACCTATTGATTGACCGGAAGGTTTGCCATGTACGTTGATGCCGCCGTCGGAACTCGGCCAAGAGCCGACGGTCATGACCGGAAAATTAGGAAGAGATTATGGGTAGCGGCACTGTGGCAGAGAAGAGAAAGGCAATCCGACTACAGTATGGCGAGCTGTTCGATGCGCTCTCAAAGTTGCTTTTCGAGTTAGACCCAATTAGCATTAATTTTGAAACGAACACTGACGAGTACGAGCCAGAGGTTGGTACCATAATCCCCAGGCTGACGCATGCCGAATCCGAAGCCGACGTGCGGGAAATCGTTCATGAAGAATTTTGTAAGTGGTTCGACAGCAAGACTGCCGGGCCAATCGAAGATTATGATGCTATCGCTTCGAGAATTTGGATGGAATGGCAGCGCCACAAATAGCAGGATGATTTTTTTAGGCTGCATTCGGCCAGAAGCCGCCCCTCGTACAACGGCCATGGAGAACGTACGATAGTGTATTTGTGCATGTTCAACCCACTCTAATTATTCAGGTTACACGTTATGTTTGCAGGTCTCCTAGAAAAACACCTAAAAGACGATGAGATTATCGAAGTTCTTGAAAACTTCGACATCGATGTAATCTATGATTTCGATCGATTGCACGAAGGCATGGACGACGTGTATTGGGCCACTTCTACTGCGGAAGGATTTCAGTTTCGATTCGACGAGGATCAGGTGCTTGATACTATTTTTCTCTATATCGAAGCTCGGGATGGATTTACTCCGATCGCTAGAAATGAAATTGATGTACCGGTGTTCGAAACTTTTGATGCCGCCTTGCGGGAATGTTCGCGGAAGGGTATTAGCTTCAAGCAAAGCCAAGGTGATCCAGGGACTGAGATGTATAAACTGTGGATCAAGCTCGATCTTGATACGCATACGGTGCACTACCAATTTAACGAAGGCGCTCTTTGCATGATAACGCTGGGCTCGAAACAGCGCTTACATCATTAAGTTGAACGGCCGCTTAACCTTCTGGCGACGGTCCGCAACGGGCGCAACAGTTAGATGCTGCAGGCGCGACCGGGCACAATCGGCCAGTACCGGTCATCCAATTACATCGCCTATGAAACTATCGCTTCTTTGTACTTTCTGTCTGATACTAACTGGCTGTGTACCGGCGCTTCTAGTACAGCAATCAAAAATAGTTGGACGGGTTATCGATTCAAGAAGTGGTAAACCGATTCAGGGGGCTGGCGTGTATTGTGAAAAGTACTCCGAGCGCTCGGTGTTGACTAACGCTCTCGGTGCCTTTGAAATCCCAGCCGTACGGAAGTTGGGTATCGTTGAACTGGGAAGCGACTATCTCACTGACAAATGCACTCTGATTGTTCAGGCTGTGGGATATAGCTCGATAAGCAAACCTGTCTGGTTCGGAGACGATACGCAGCAAACAGTAGCTTTGGAATCTATGTGATTTCGTCCGGCAGGGCTCGGCCAGGAGCCGCCGCTCATTTCTTAGATAGCAGAAGCAAGCAATGCAAAATCACTTTTCGGGTGTAACCTTTGTTGGTATTGTTATTTCGGTTGCGCTCTTCCAAAAGCTAGCTGCGCGAATGATGAGGCGGACGTCACTGAGTTGGAAGCATAGCGCTGTATTTGGCATCTTTGTCGCGATGCTAAAGTCCGCAAACCATCTCGCGGGTGATTGGTTGGGAACTGAGCTAGGCTACGGGATATCTGTGATTTTTGGACTATTCGTTACCGCAGTTATTGGTGGATGGTTTTTTCGACTTCGCGCAACAACCACCGCCGGTGAATCCCTTGGATGGCGTGGTGGTATGCAACTTGCTGCGCTTGGATTTGCCTTAATGATGTTAGCTACGCTGATTATCGCCGTGCTGCGGTTAATTTTCCCTAAATAGAGTTGTGCGAATTGAGCCGCGCTGCTCTCGGCCAGGAGCGGACCTAGCCAACATAAACAGTTAGTAGACCAAGGCTTACAGCTTCACGGTACGGAATCATAAGGAACATTTAAAGTGAGTGATCTGTTATCTGAAAAAGATTTGAACTCTATTGCAGCTCGGGTGGCCGCAGCCAGCCCCGGACCATGGAGGTCTTTCATCGAGGGAAGAGATCATCAGAGCGGAGCCAATTTCATCATGACAGGCGAGAACGGTAACCGTGGCGACGATATTGAACTATCCGGTGCCACCATAGCAGACCAAGATTTTATTGCTGCCGCTCGTGAGGATATTCCGAGACTTTTGCAGGCAGTCCGAACTTTACAATCGCTACTCGACCAGCAGAAGGGCTAAGACAAGTTGACTAGATTTGGACATAGCGTTGACATTAGCGTGCGGCCAGCCGCTAAGAGGCGATAACCAATGACTAAAGACCGACATGCCATTTCGTAATAGTAGGAGGTTCTATGCGTCACTTAATTACTGCTGGCTTCATTGTGGCCGCTCTCATAGCGTATTACTTTGGCCTTGACTCTGGATCAGACGCACTTTTCGTCGCTGGGGCAGTATTTGAAATAATTTCATTCAAACGTCTAAGTAGCCGCGAGGCTAGCTGATACCTGACGACAATCGGCCAGGAGCGGACCTTGCTGAATATAGGGGAATACTTATTGAAGAGCCTGCCACTTTTGCTTTTTGTTCTTTGTTTGGCGATATGCGATGTGGCCCGGTGCCAAGACATCAATAGATGCATGCCGCGTGCAATTCATCGTGAAATATTTCCTGGGGAGAGTTCCAAAGATGTCGCTGTAGCAATGCGAACTAATGTCACTTTGTCTCCGAATTGGGACGACTCTCGAATTCTTGCAGCGTTCGGTTTTTCCAGTGCAGTGGCCGACCGCAATAGTACGCCTGGAATCGACGGTAGTCAGGTTAGCTATCGTGTGGGTAAGGCCAAAATCCACATAGTCCGCTCATACTCGACCGGTCTCGTGGTAACGATTAATAACGGGCGGTATAGTGGTGCTTGGCTAGTAGAGCCTTGCGACTAAGATTAATTTGGGAACTCAAAAGCGTACTATCGGCCAATAGCAGATCGATGCAGCTAAATCTTTAGGGATGACTCATAGCGATGGATGTTTTTGACAGCAAACCGTGGAGGTTGTTCGCCATTGTCATTGGAACATTCGGGGCAATACTGGCGGTTTTGTTCATTCTTCACACAGGTAAACCACCAGTGATTGCCTCAGACGTTCGAATTCAAAATGACACTGGTATGCCGCTACTGGACGTCCGCATAAACGGAGTAGCATACGGTGATTTAGCTGTAGGTGGACTGACCAAGTATCAGAGCTTAGCCCCGGCATATCGATACGCCGAAGTGGAGCTTCATATGTTAGACAAGAAAGTCCATATCCGGCCTGATGATTACTTGGGAGAAGTCTCTTTAGGTAAAGGAACGTTCACTTACAAGATTCAGAATCGGGCTGCCGCCGAAGGGCTAATCGATATTCAAACTGTCAAAGACTAGGATTAAACGTTGAATGTCCGCAATGGGGCGGAAGCCGACGGTCGTTTAAATAGCGTGATGCCAAAACCATTCGACATCTTAACCAGCGAAACGTTTGCGGTAGGCTCCCGGCGAAGTCGCCACCAGTCGGCGGAAGTGGTGACGTAGCGATTGTTCCGAGGCAAAACCGCTGCGCTCGGCGATCTGAGCCAGCGGCACGGCAGGCGCTTCCAGCATGTCCTTGACCAGCGCCACCCGTTCGCGGATCAGCCATTCCTGCGGCCCCATGCCGGTGGCCTGCTGGAACTGGCGCTGCAAAGTACGCGGGCTCATCGCGGCCTGTTCGGCCATGCTGGCCACTGTGTGCGGTAGCGCCGGATGGCTGCGCAGCCAGTCCATCAGACGCGCCAGTCGCCCGGCCTCGCCCGGTGGCATGGGACGCGGCACAAACTGCGCCTGTCCACCCTCGCGATGGGGTGCCACCACCAGCCGCTGCGCCACCTGATTACCAACGCGCGCACCATAATCACGCCGCACCAGATGCAGCAGCATGTCCAGCCCCGCCGCCGAACCAGCCGCCGTGATGATCTGGCCGTTGTCGACATACAGCGCGTCTGGCTGTACTTGAATCTGCGGATAGCGTTGCGCCAGCTGGCCGGCATAACGCCAGTGCGTGGTGGCGCGCAAACCATCCAGCAAGCCTGCCGCCGCCAGCACGAATACGCCGGAACAGATCGAACACAGCCGCGCACCGCGCCGCTGCGCCGCCACCAGCTGCGCCAGCAAGGCGGGCGGCGGCAATTCATCGGCATCGCGCCAGCCGGGAATCACGATGGTATCGGCTTGCTCCAGCAAGGCCGGCTGATACGGTGCCTGCACAGTGATGCCACCGGCCGCGCGGATCGGCCCCGGTTCGATGGCGCATACGGCAAAGTCGTACCAGTCCACGCCCAGTTCCGGACGCTCCAGCGCGAACAATTCCACCGTGCAGCCAAATTCAAAGGTGCACAGCCGGTCATACGCGAGTGCGACAACGAGATGCTTTTTCATGGCGCAATCTTAACGCAGATAGTCTTCTACGCCACTATTGCAGGCTCCCCATTCACGCGACAATCGCCACATCAACCACCCCGTCAGGAGAAACTATGTCCGCCCCCTCTCGCGTGAGCGCCGTTGCCGCCGCTACCAGCAACGCTGCCCTGTCCTATTTCGAAGACCAGTTCTGCTACGAGACCGATTGCTGGGATGTGCACGACGCGCTGCACAACGGCCCGCACGACTTCGTGCTGCTCGATGTACGGGGCACGGAAAAGTATCAGGCCGGCCATGTGCCGGGCGCGCTCGATCTGGCGCACGGCAAGATTATCGGCAGCCGCATGGCGGGCTATCCGGAAAATACGCTGTTTGTGGTGTATTGCGCCGGTCCCCACTGCAATGGCGCGGCGCGTGCCGCCGTGCGGCTGGCGCAACTGGGACGGCCGGTGAAGGTGATGCCGGGCGGCATCACCGGCTGGCTCGATGAAGGCTTTGAGCTGGCGATCGGTCGCTGAACCGCGCCAGCCCGGCCTTACATGGCCAGCGCTTTTTCGACCGCGCTGACCAGCTGTTTGTCGGTCGGCGTAACTTTGCTGCCAAAGCTTTCCACCACATTGCCCTTACGGTCGATCAGGTATTTGTGGAAGTTCCAGGCCGGGGTTTTGCCGGTCGCCTTGATCAGATTCACGTACAGGGGATTCGGTTCCTTGCCTGAGACGATGGACTTGGCAAACATCGGGAACTTCACGCCGTAGGTGTTAAAGCAGAAGTCCGCGATTTCCTTGCTGCTGCCCGGTTCCTGCTGGCCGAAATCATTCGACGGGAAGCCCAGCACCACCAGCCCTTTGCTGCCGTATTTGGCGTACATGGCTTCCAGACCTTCGTACTGGCTGGTGAAGCCGCAATAGCTGGCCGTATTCACCACCAGCACCACCTTGCCAGCGTACTGGCACAGATCCTGGGGGGCTTCATCCTGCAAGCGTTTGAAGCTTTGCTTCAGGATCGCGGGGCAGCTCGCCGCTGGTGCCGCCGCAGCAGGAGCGGCCGCTGGCGTTTGCGCCGACACCGAAGCACTGGACAGCATCGCGAGCGAGGAAACCAGACACAACTGAGCAAAGTTCTTGGACATGATAGGTCGCCGTAAAAGGGAAAAAGTTATTTTATTCCAATTACCCATCGTGCGCTGAAGCCCATGGCTTTTTTGCCCTGCGGTAAAGCAAGCCGCACGATTGATGCAGATTAAAGAAGCCGTCGCGCGCACTTCCACACTGATAGCAGTAACAGGGAGAGCAACATGATAAATTTACCGGCGACAAGGCTTTTCAACCAGGAAAAACAGCGCTCCGGGCAGCGCACGGGGCAACGCCGATTTGCCAGCATGGTGCGCTGTGCGCCAGCCTGCCCGCGTGCCGTCCAGCTCAGCGGTATGGGTCTCCCGCTGCGATTGCTCATATTGCTCATATTGCTGCTCACGCTGCTACTGCCCGCCCGCGCACAGGTCGGGCAACTACCGGCCATGTCGGCCGGACAGGTCAGCGTCTCGGGGCTGTCCTCGGGCGCCTACATGGCCGTCCAGTTCGAAGTGGCGTTTTCCGCGACCGTGACCGGCGCCGGCATCATCGCCGGGGGTCCGTATTTCTGCGCGCAGGGCAGCGTCTACACGGCCACCACCCGCTGCAGTTGCACCAGTGAGCTGTTTGCCTGCCGCGTTCACCCCGGTGGCACCCGTATTGCCGACCTGATCGTGCTGACCGACTGGTTCGCCGCCGATCTGGCCATCGATGCGACCAGCAATCTGGCCACGCACAAAGTCTGGCTACTGTCGGGCAGCATCGATTCCGTGGTGCCGCAGCCGGTGATGACCGACCTATTCAACTACTACCGGCACTATATGCCGGCCAGCCAGATCGTCTACCGCCGCACCCTGCCAGCCGAACACGGGCTGCCCACCGACCAGTACGGCAATCCCTGCACCCATCTGGGCAGTCCCTATATCAACAACTGCAGCTATGACGCGGCCGGACAATTACTGCAGTGGATCTACGGCCCTCTGCTGGCGCGCAACAGCGGGCCGCCGGCAGGTCGTACGCTGGCCTTTGTGCAGAGCGAATTCCTGCCCTTCCCTACCTTGCATGGGATGGCGGCAGTGGGCTATCTGTATCTGCCACCGGCCTGCGAAGCCAGCGCCGGTGCCGGTTGTCGCCTGCATGTGGTGTTTCATGGCTGCCTGCAGGACCCTAACCATATCGGCAGCACCTTCATCAACCACGCCGGCTACAACGGCTGGGCCGATACCAACCGCCTGATGATTCTGTATCCGCAAGCATCGGCCACGGCGACCAATCCGCAGGCGTGCTGGGACTGGTTTGCCTACGACGACCCGCGTTACGCGCTGAAATCCGGCCACCAGATGGCGGCCATAAAACGCATGGTGGACCGGCTCACGGGCGTGAATCCGGCCATCCTGCCAGCCGCGCCTAGATGCCGCCCAGACAGATGTACTTGATAACCAGATAATCATCGAGCCCGTAGTGCGAACCTTCGCGTCCCAGTCCCGACTGCTTAACCCCGCCAAACGGCGCGATTTCGTTGGAGATCAGACCGGTATTCACACCGACCATGCCGCTTTCCAGCCCTTCTGCCACGCGCCAGATGCGGCCGATATCGCGCGAATAGAAATAGCTGGCCAGCCCGAACTCGGTGGCGTTGGCCAGCGCCAGCGCTTCCTCGTCGGTGTGGAAACGGAACAGCGGCGCCAGCGGGCCGAAGGTCTCGTCGGTCGCCACCAGCATCGTGCTATCGACATCGGCAATCACGGTCGGCTCGAAGAAGCCGTGGCCGAGCGCATGGCGCTGGCCACCGGCTAACAGCCGGCCGCCTTTGGACAGCGCATCCGCCACATGCTGCTCGACCTTCTGCACGGCTTTTTCATTGATCAGTGGCCCCTGCGTGACGCCTTCGCCGGTGCCGTCACCTACTTTGAGCTGGCGCACCGCCGCAACCAGTTTGTCGGCAAACTGCTGATACACACCATCCTGCACATAGATGCGGTTAGCACACACGCAGGTCTGGCCGGCGTTGCGGTATTTGGACGCTAGCGCGCCCTCCACCGCCGCATCCAGATCGGCATCATCAAACACGATGAACGGCGCGTTGCCACCCAGTTCCAGCGACAGTTTTTTGATGGTCGGCGCACTTTGCGCCATCAGCAGACGCCCTACCGCCGTGGAGCCGGTGAACGTCAGCTTGCGCACCAGCGCACTGGAACTGAGTTCGCCGCCAATGGCGACCGGATCGCCTGTCACCACGCTGAATACACCGGGCGGCACACCGGCACGCTCGGCCAGTTCGGCCAGCGCCAGCGCGCAGAACGGCGTCGCTTCGGCCGGTTTCAGCACCATGGTGCAACCGGCCGCTAGCGCCGGTCCCACTTTGCGGGTAATCATCGCAATCGGGAAATTCCATGGCGTGATGGCAGCGCACACACCAATTGGCTCTTTGGTCACCAGCAAACGCCGATCCGGCCACGGCGAGGCCAGCGTTTCACCGGCGATGCGTTTGGCTTCTTCGGCAAACCATTCGATGAACGAGGCGCCATACGCCACTTCGCCACGCGCTTCGGCCAGCGGCTTGCCCTGCTCGGCCGTCATCAGTTGCGCCAGATCTTCAGCATGCTCGAGGATCAGGCCATGCCACTTGCGCAAAATCGCGGCGCGTTCCTTGGCAGTTTTCTTACGCCAGGCCGGCCATGCAGCATGGGCCGCATCGATGGCGCGGCGCGTTTCGGCCACGCCCATCAGCGGCACCGTGCCAAGCAGAACGCCGGTCGCGGGATTGTACACAGCGAGGGTGGCGTCATTATCGGCAGCGCACCATGCGCCATTCAGGTAAGCGTGCTGACGCAGCAGGCCAGTATCGTTGAGTTGCAGCATGGAGAGACTCCTTGAGCGGGCAAACAATGACTATGCCACAGAGTCGATCGCGCTGTCTTAGGTCACCGTGAAGGACGACAGATCGGGATGCGGCGGCGGATAGTGCAGCACCATATGCTCGAGCGTCTCCAGCAGCAGACTGGCAATCACCAGATTGCGGTGGGTTTTGGAATTGGCGGGCACCACATACCACGGCGCATGCGGCAAATTGGTGGCACGGATCGCGTCTTCGTAAGCGCGCTGATACGCTGCCCATTTTTTACGCTGCTCGATATCGGCCGGATTGAATTTCCACTGCTTGTCCGGATCATCGAGGCGTTCCTGCAAACGTTCGCGCTGCTCTTCTTTCGAGATGTGCAAAAACACTTTGACGATCACCGTGCCGGTTTCGGCCAGCATGCGCTCGAAATCACGGATCTGCAGATAGCGCCGCTCGCACTCTGCCGCATCGATCATGCCCTGTACCCGCGTAATCAGTACATCTTCGTAATGACTACGGTTGAAAATGGCGATTTCGCCTTTCACCGGCACCTGCTGGTGCACCCGCCACAAATAATCATGCGCCAGTTCGTTATCGGTGGGCGCTTTGAAAGACACCGCGCGCACGCCCATCGGATTCACGCGGCTGAACATGGCGCGCACCGTGCCATCCTTACCGGCCGTATCCATACCCTGCAACACCAGCAACACCTTCTGCTGGTGCTGGGCATACAGCCTGTCCTGCAGCGCCGAAATCCGGTCGATCAGCTCCCCGGTACGCTTGATATCAAGCGCCTTGGCTTTGGCTCTGGATAGCTCGGGATTCGCACTACGGCTGGAAAATACCGCATTGCCTGCATCGGCTTCACGCAGTTTCAGACGGGAGGAGGCGCGAAAGCGCTGGCGGGCATCATGACTCATGCAGCTAGCATACCACTGGCAGCCAGTTGCGCGGCGCGACAGCCCCACCATGCCGCTTCCTCGAACACCGAAAAGCCCGACAGGTCGGCGTGGGCAAACAGCACACGGCCTTCATGCTCGCGCAAGGCGCGTATCCCGGCATTGCTGCGGAAGTTGGGCAAAGGCGCCGCCATGGCGTGGCCGCGCAAGGTGATGTCGACCCGCTCCACACAGCTGGCAAAGTCGCTGCCATAAGCGCTATGCAGATCGGCGCTGGCCAGCGCCAGCAACGCTTGCGGTGTGGCGGCCAGCAGCCATTTACGTGCACTGAGCGGATCGCGCTCGGACAGCGCCACATAGGCACTGAACACAGTCTTCTCCGGCGGCTGCACGCGGATATCCTGATGGGTGGAGACCACGTAGCCGAGTCCTGCTGCGCCAGAATCGCCAAAATCGCCAGACTTGCCAGTTTCGCTGGCGTCGCGATACACCACGTTATCCCAGCTGAGGGGCTGGTCGGGCAGCTCTTGCGGGAAGCGTTTGAGCAGAAAATTCGCCACCAGCCATGGCGCGTAGGCCGGAATGTGGCGGGCCGGATCGAAACCGTAGGCGCCGATATTCTCCACCACGCGCGCCGCCACATACAGCGGCATGGCGCAAATGGCTTTACGGGCGCGCACCAGATAGCTGCGAGGCTGGCCGTTTTCCAGCGTAAAGCAGAGCGCTTCGATGCCCTGCGCCGTTTCCTTCAGCGACACCACCGTGCCGGCCTTGCGCTGAATGCCCGAAGCGCGCTCCAGTCCACTGGCTAGCGGCTGCAAGCCGCCGGGCCAGGTCAGCCACGCACCGTTACCGGCATTGGCGGCCTGGCCCCAGCGGCTGCAGTAGTAATGCAGGCCGGCCCATGCCGACACCTTGTCGTAGCTGGTGCCGTAGTCGTCGCGGCAGCAGTAGTTCAGATACCAGTGCAGGGTCGGCGCCGTGTAGCCGTTCTGCGCCAGCCACTGCTTGAGGGTGATCTGGTCGAGTGCCTGCCACTGCGGGTCTTGCGACGACAGCACGGTGGGAAACACGAACACGCGCCGCCCGTCGCTGCCATGGGTCTGGCGCAAACGCGCCACCTCGGCGAAAAAACGGCCGTGCTGCGCACGTTCCCACTCCGGCACCCCTTCGGTGGGGATAAAGCCTTCCTGCCAGTGACCATCTTTCAGCAAGCGCTCTTCCGGCGCGTGCAGAATAAAGCGTTCATCGTAGGTGGGCTGCTCGGCATACGCGTCTTTCTGAATGATGCCCAGATCGGCCAGCATCTCGCGCACATGCACCGATTCCGGCGAGGGCAGCGGCAGATAATGCGCA
This sequence comes from Oxalobacteraceae bacterium, assembly GCA_027490725.1. Lineage (GTDB taxonomy): Bacteria > Pseudomonadota > Gammaproteobacteria > Burkholderiales > Burkholderiaceae_D > Rugamonas. The sequence continues at coordinate 7,956 of JAIXXN010000031.1, read as the reverse complement.
CCGGTCGGATACGCCAGATCGCCGAAAGCGCCACCCGCCGCGTTGCCATACGGCTGCGGGCCGTCGATCATCAGCATCTGGTGGACACCGAGTTTATTCAGCTTCCACGCCGCGCTCAGTCCAGCGATACCGGAGCCGAATATCGCCACGCCGGTCTCGATGGTCTGCGACGGTGGCGGCAACGCATGGCGGTCGCGCAGAAAATGGCCTTCGTCGCGCCCCGGGTAGTGCACGCTAGGCGTGACTTCGCGCCAGTGCCGGAAACCGGCCACGCTGCCTGCGGCCAGTGCGCCCGAGGCGCCCGCCCACACCAGAAACGAACGACGTAACATCAGCGGATCACCCGACGCCAGTCCTGCTCGAATTCATGTACTAGCGACTGGGTATTCAGGCGGTTAGGCGCCATCGGCAAGCGCTGCATGTCGGGCGGGAAGGCGAACATTTCGCGCGTGGTGTCAGCGTTCAGATAGCGCATCGGCAGCCGGTAGCTAGTCGGTGGCTGATAGTTGGCCTGCGGCGTCGCGAGAATAAAGCCCCACTCGCCGAACGACGGCACATAGGCATGATACGGATAGGTTTTCAGGCCGACTTCGCGCAGCGTGGCATCGATGGTCCAGTAAGCATGCGGTGCAAAAAATGGCGAGGTCGATTGCACCACCATCAGACCATTTGCGGCCAGATGCTTCTTCACCATGCCATAGAACGGCACCGAATACAGCTTACCCAGCGCGAAACTGGACGGATCGGGGAAGTCGACGATCACGGCATCGAACATCTCGTCGTGATGCTCCAGCCAGAGCGCGGCATCGGCATTGATCACCCGCACCCGCGGATCACTGAGCGAAGCCTGATTGAGTTTGACCAGTTCTTCGCGTTTGCTGAAGGCGCCCGTCATGGCCGGATCGAGGTCGACCAGCGTCACCTGCTCGATCTGTGGATAACGCAGAATTTCGCGCAAGGCCAGACCATCGCCACCACCGAGCACCAGCACGCGGCGCGCCCACGGCAGCGGTTGCAGCACAGGATGCACCAGCGCTTCGTGGTAGCGGTACTCGTCACGCGAAGAAAACTGCAGATTGCCGTTGATGTAGAGGCGCAGATCATCCTTCCAGCGCGTAATCACCAGCCGCTGATACGGCGTGGTGGTAGCAAACACGATTTCATCGCCGAACAGACCGTGTTCGCCCCAGTAGGTCAGCTTGTCGGCAAAAGCGAAGCCGAACACCAGCACGCACAACACGCTGGCGGCGCGCAGCATGCGTCCCGTGACATTCTGCAGCTCGGTGCGAAACACGGTAATTGTCCACAGGGCCACGCCGACATTGAGCATGCCGAACAGGAAACCGGTGCGCACCAGCCCCAGATACGGCGCCAGCACCAGCGGGAACAGCAGCGACACCGCCAGCGCTCCCAGATAATCGAAGGTCAGCACCCGGCTGACCAGTTCATTGAATTCGGTCTGGCGCGCATTCAGGGCGCGCATCACCAGCGGTACTTCCATGCCGACAAAAGCGCCGATCAGGAACACCATCACGTACAGCAGGGTGCGAAATGGCGCGGCCATCCACGAAAAGGTCAGGAACAGCAGTGCAGCCGACAGCCCGCCCACCAGCCCCACCGCCAGCTCGATATCGACAAAGCGCGCCAGCACATCCTCATCGCGCACATACTTGGAAAAGTGCGCCCCGACGCCCATCGCAAACAGATAGCAGCCGATGATGGTGGAGAACTGCAGGATCGAGTCGCCCAGCAGGTAACTCGACAGCGCGCCGGCGATCAATTCGTAGGCCAGCCCGCAGGAGGCGACCACGAATACGGACAGGATCAGAATCTTTTTGGTCATGTGCGCCATTTTGCACTATTATCAAGTCAATCACTTTAACTGAAGGTGTGCCGTGCCCGCCATCCTAAATTATCTGATCCACCTGTCGCTGGCCGCTTTGCTGCTGGCAGTGTTCTTTAAAGCCTACACCTCGTGGACGCCGTTTAACGAAGTGCTGCTGATCCGGCAGGGGAATCTGGCGGCAGCACTGTCGCTGGGCGGCGCCCTGATCGGCTTTTCCATCACCATCGGTTCGGCGCTGATGCACACGGCCGACTACCGCGAATTCGTCAGCTGGGCCGCCGGTGCCATGATTGTGCAGATGCTGGCCTATGCGGTCACCACGCGTGTCCTGAACATGGCCAAGGATCAGATCGAGGGCAACAATGTCGCCTTTGGCGGCCTGCTCGGCGCGATTTCCATTTCCATCGGCGTCATCAACGGCGCCTGCATCTCCTAAATACCCGAACTATCTATTCCAGCGAGGACCATCATGGGCATCGGCAGCTTTATCAAGAAGCAGTTTATCGACGTAATTCAGTGGAACGAAAGCGGCGATGGCGTGCTGGCGTGGCGTTATCCCATGCAGGATCAGGAGATCCAGAATGGCGGCATGCTGGTGGTGCGCGAATCCCAGATGGCAGTGTTCGTCAACGAAGGGCAGATCGCCGACGTGTTCGGCCCCGGCACCCACAAGCTGAGCACCCAGACCTTGCCGCTGCTGACCAACCTGATGAACTGGGACAAGCTGTTTGATTCGCCATTCAAATCGGATGTGTATTTCTTCAGCACCCGTGTCCAGACCGGGCGCAAATGGGGCACGCCCCAACCGATCACGATCCGCGATAAGGATTTCGATATGGTGCGGGTGCGTGCCTTCGGCATGTATTCCTACCGCGTCGCCGATCCGCGCCTGTTCTTCAAGGAGATCAGCGGTACCCGCGAGCTGTACACCCGCGACGAGGTGGAAGAGCAACTGCGCGGCATTCTGATGGCCAGCATGGCTGGCTCGCTGGGCAGTGCACAAGTGCCCTTCCTCGACATGGCCGCCAACCAGCAACTGATGGCGCAGCAGGTCAAAGGCGATCTCACCACCGCCTTCGGCCGCTACGGCATCGGCCTCGATGAATTCAACGTGGCCAGCGTCAGCCTGCCGGAAGAACTGCAGTCGGCACTCGACGAACGCATCTCGGCCGGCATGAAGGGCGGCATGAGCGCCGACAAAATGAGCGGCTACACGCGCTACCAGACTGCCAATGCGATTCCGCTGGCGGCCCAGAACGAAGGCGGCATCGCCGGTATCGGCATGGGCCTGGGCGCGGGCGTCACACTTGGGCAGGTGATGGGTCAGGCGCTGAGCGATTCGCTGACGCCCGCTGCGAGCGCGGCTAGCGCGGCAGCCGACGACGGCATCGAAGCGCGTCTGGAAAAGCTCAAAGGCCTGCTCGACAAAGGTCTGATTTCCGCTGCCGATTACGATAGTGGCAAAGCCGAGCTACTGAAAAAACTCATCGGCTAAGCGGGGCGCACGCAACTTCATGCAAACTGTTTCCTGTCCTAGCTGCGGTGCGGAAGTCCACTTCCGCTCGCATGCTTCGGTAATGGCTGTCTGCGAATACTGCAGCACCAGCGTACTCAAAGATGCCGACGCCGTGCGCGATCTTGGCAAGATGTCGTCCGTGCTGGAAGATTATTCGCCGATCCAGATCGGCACCAGCGGCGTACTGGGACAACGCCCATTCACCGTGATCGGACGCCTGCAACTGCGCTATAGCGCCGGCATGTGGAACGAGTGGTATCTGCTGTTCGACGATGGCGCCACCTCGTGGCTGGGCGACTCGTCCGGCCGGTACACCATCACCGCCGAATACCGCGGCGACGCCGCCCTGCCCCGGTTCGATTCGCTGCAGCCGGGACAGACATACAATTTGAATGGCGCGCCCTACACGGCGGCCGAAATCCGCGTCGCCGACTGCATCGGTGGGCAAGGCGAGCTGCCCTTCAAAGTCGGTGAAGGCTATCAGGCCCGCGTGGCCGACTTCCGCCGTGGCAGCGAATTCATCACCCTCGATTATTCCGATGGTGCGCAGCCGGTGATCTACACCGGCCTCGCCGTTACGCTGGCCAGCCTGCAATGCCAGCTGCTGCGCGACGACGATGCGATCGCGCGCGCTGCCGGACGCTATCGCGGCAAACTCGATGCCCTCGACTGCCCATCCTGCGGCAGCCAGATTAAGTACCTGCCCGGCGTCACCACCACGCTGGTATGCCAGTCGTGTCACACCCAGATCGACGCCGCCAGTCCCAAAGCGGCGGTGCTGGCAGCGGGCGAACGGCTGGCCAGCGTGCCGCTCTCGATCGAACTGGGAGCCACGGCGCGCATCAACAATCAGGACTTCACCATCATCGGCATGATGCGCCGGGCTGACGATGAAGGCACTCAGTGGAACGAATATCTGCTGTACGGTAGCCGCGCCGGCTTCTCGTGGCTGGTCGAAACCGACCAAGGCTGGTCGGGCGCCGACGTACTGGCCGAATGGCCACTCAGCTATGATGCCAGTGCCAGCAGCGTGGTGCTGGAGCGCAGCCAGTTCCACAAACTATATGACTACGGCTCGGTGGTGACTTTTGCCGCAGGCGCCTTCAACTGGCGCGTCGCCGTCGGCGATCGCACCCGTGTCAGCGAATACGGTGCCGGCCAGATCAAGCTGGCCAGTGAAACTACCGCAGAGGAAATGACCTGGTCGCGCTCCGCGCCGATTGCCACCGACCAGCTGACAGCCTGGTTTGGCACGCAGTTCAAAGGCGCGCGCCGGCGCGCCGCGTCGACGCCGAGTGCCTTCAATCCGCGCCGCCATCGCGACATGGCCAAGCGCATCATCTGGGTCATGCTGGCGTTTAACGCCATCCCGCTCGTGACTAATTTTTCGGCCAGCTGGTTCATCAGCCTGATCGGCGCAGCGGCGATCTACCTACCCGCGTGGTTCCTCGATAACGGAGATCAGGCGTGAGCAAATATGTTATCTACGCGATTATCGTCGCCGTGTTCAGCTCGGCCAGCAGCTGGATGACCTTCGGCAGCGGCGGGCGTTCCGGTTCGGGCTACCGGGGCAGTACCTGGAGTTCCCATACGGGCGGTGGTGGCGGCAGCTATGGTGGCGGCTCCGGTGGCGGCGGTCATAAATGAAGCGACTGGATTTACCGGAACTGGCGCCAGCGCCGATTCATCAGCCGGCGGGGCGCCATCTACTGGCGGATCTGGGTGGCATTGCCGCGCAGCGCCTCAACGATTGCGCCAGCCTCGAAGCGCTGCTGCGCGACGCCGCGGTGGCAGCCGGTGCGCATGTCCTGTTCAGTCACTTTCACGGCTTCGGCGCGGGACAGGGCGTCACCGGCGTGCTGCTGCTAGCCGAATCCCACATCACCATCCACACCTGGCCGGAAGACGGTTTCGCGGCCGCCGACATCTTCATGTGCGGCGCCGCGCAACCGGAGCTGGCACTGGCGATTATCGAACAGAGTCTGGCGCCCAGTCAGCGCGCGGTGCGCATCATCGAGCGCGCCGCAGGGATCAGTTGACTTTGACAGCCGGCTCGATCGCCGCGACAGGCTTGAGCGCAGCGTTGGCCGGCGTCACGACGGAATCGAGCTGGCGCAGATTTACGACGATGGTCGGTGGATAGTCAAAACCGGCGCCCGTATTCCGGTCAACGATGTAACCGATACCGCCGCCAATCAGAATATTGCCCCACACGGCGCCATTGGATTTGGACACTGCCGTAGCGTTACCAACCAGACTATCCTTCTTGCAATCGATCGACAGATCGCCTGTACTCTTATGCACCGTCACACTTGCCGGGCTGGTCAGGAACCAGCTACCTGCATCGTTGGACAAGGTGCAGCCCAGACCAGCGATTTCCTTGTTATCAAATACGGTGGTGATTGCAACAGGTTGCATCTTTTCGCCCGAAATCGAGGCGCAACCCGTCATTACCAGAACACTTGCCAGTGCCAGAATCTTCTTCATACATTCCCTTAATTATTATTCGTTTTTGCTTTAACAACAGCGGCGCAACAATACCTGAACAAACTAGCAAAAATACTAACGAATTATCACTTTGGCAAAATATTGTTGAAAAGAATCTAGCGGCTGAATGCATAGGTCAGCCCTGGCACTAGGGACGCGTGGCCAGCGTCACCACCGTACTACTAAGATCAATGCCACGGATCTCGACACTGCCGAAGCTGCCGCCGCTATTGCCCTTCACGTGGACATTATGAAAGCTCAGCGCGCCGATCGAAGTGGGTAACTGCAGATTGAGGGAGCCGTCGGCCTGCACGGTCGAGCTGGCATTGCGCGCGTCGTAAGTGATGTTTTTGGCGTTACTGTCTGCGTCCAGAAAGCCCAGCAGCGGATTGACCAGCCTAGCCATATCGCCGATCACCGCGACGCCGTTGACCGTCTGCGGTGTGGCGATCTGCGCCACCAGTTCGGTACTCAGACCTTGCGCCGCACTGCCGCGCAACTCGGCTTCGCTCAACTGCTGCATGCTGGCCGACGGCGCATTCAGCGTCACGGGCGGCTGCGCTGCCGCCGCAAAACCGGTCAGCGGCGACAGCAGCGCCACCGCAATCGCCGCCGCCGCGCGCCGCTTGTACTGGGCATGCAGCACATCATTCAACAGCTCGTGGGTAATCACCTCCCACTGCGTAAAAATCTCGCCCAGGCGCCGCCCCGTCTCGTGCTGATGGGCAATCGCGCGCTCCAGCTGCTGCTGAGAGATGATGCCCCGTTCCACGAGCAACTGCCCGAAACGCGATTGATGCTGAAACTGATGTAGCCACGTCATGCGAAGTCTCCCGCCAAAAATCAGCGTTTACCATAGCATTAAAGCAAGCCCGCGCCACTGGAAGCATTCATCTAGAAAAAATGCAGTGGGCGAAAAAAAAGGCAGCCGAGGCTGCCTTTTTTGCTGTGCTGCTTGCGTTGCTTAGTGCTTGGCGCGCAGTTTGGCGATGGCGGCCAGTTGGCCGATCGCTGCTGCCAGTTCGGCTTGCGCTTTCGCGTAGTCGATACCTGCAGTGTTGTTCGCCAGCGATTCTTCAGCACGTTTCTTGGCCGCTGCCGCTTTGGCTTCGTCCAGATCCTTGCCGCGAATCGCGGTATCGGCCAGCACCGTCACGGCGTTCGGTTGCACTTCCAGCAGCCCGCCGGCGACGAAGACGAACTCTTCTTCAGCCTGGCCTGGTACCTTGATGCGCACTGCGCCCGGACGGATGCGGGTGATCAACGGCGTGTGCTTAGGATAAATCCCCAGCTCGCCCTGTTCGCCCGGCAACGCGACGAATTCGGCTTCGCCCGAGTAGATCAACTCCTCGGCGGAAACCACGTCCACGTGTATAGTGTTTGCCATGTGTGTCCTGTCGGTTGTGATGCAGTCCCGCTTGCGCGGAACTGCTCAGCAAGAACTCAGTAATTAGTTGAGTTTCTTGGCTTTTTCGATAGCTTCATCGATCGTGCCAACCATGTAGAACGCTTGCTCTGGCAGGTGATCGAGTTCGCCCGATGCGATCATCTTGAAGCCTTTGATCGTATCTTTCAGCGAAACGTATTTACCTGGTGCACCGGTAAATACTTCAGCAACGTGGAACGGCTGCGACAGGAAACGCTGCATCTTACGGGCGCGAGCCACCAGCAGTTTGTCTTCCGGTGCCAGTTCGTCCATACCCAGAATCGCGATAATGTCACGCAGTTCTTTGTAGCGCTGCAGGGTACCTTGTACGGCACGTGCGGTGTCGTAGTGTTCCTGACCAACGACCAGCGGATCCAGCTGACGCGAGGTCGAATCCAGTGGGTCCACTGCAGGGTAGATACCCAGCGAGGCGATGTCACGCGACAGAACCACGGTCGAATCCAGGTGACCGAAGGTGGTCGCTGGCGACGGGTCGGTCAAGTCATCCGCTGGAACGTACACGGCCTGGATCGAGGTAATCGAACCGGTTTTGGTCGAGGTAATACGCTCTTGCAGACGGCCCATTTCTTCGGCCAGGGTAGGCTGGTAACCCACTGCGGAAGGCATACGGCCCAGCAGTGCGGAAACTTCGGTACCGGCCAGCGTGAAGCGGTAGATGTT
>JAIXXN010000074.1 GCA_027490725.1 Oxalobacteraceae bacterium | reverse complement strand
GACCGTGAAACAACTCTGCGCCGATGATAGTGCTGCAACCAGTGTGAAAGTAGGTTATCGTCAGGCTAGTTATATAAAGAAGCCCCTTCTAGTGATCTAGTTGGGGCTTTTTTGCGTCTCCCCTACCAGCCAGAACGCGCTCAAGATCGCGCTCTGTGCAGGTGGGGGGGGGCGTCTATACATAGCCTGTGGGGCCGTGCTGGCGTCACAATCAGGTCATATTGTTGTGAGACATTCAAGGTTTGCCTAATCTCGGGACCTGCCATGTCGCTCACGCTGTCGAAAATCTCCTCTGCCATTCAGATTCTGGTGCTGTCTTTGCCTGCACCGCTGGCCTTTAGCGCCGCCTTCCCTGGCACCATTAGCAATGCTGTCACTGCTGCACAGGTACTGGATAAAAACCAGACAGGTACCATTAGCAGTACCGGTTCGCTCACCGTGACGGGTGCTACGGTGGCAGTCTCCATCACCGGTCATGGCGCCACGCTGGAGAATCAGGGTTTGATCAGTCAAACCGGCTCCGGGCGTGTGGTGCGCGATAACACGGGGGTGAGCAATCTGCTAATCATCAACGGTAGCATGAATAATGCATCGGCTCTGATGAAGGCCGCTGATGCCGACGTGATTCAGATGAACAAGGCGAACGCCAGTGTCACGCTGAATAACTATGGCAGCATGACTTCCCTGAATGCCAGTGCGGGTGGCAATCAGGTGGTGGACTTCAATGCCATCACCGCTGGCGCGAACATCGTGAATAACTATGCCGGCGGCGTGTTGACGGCCTATGAGGCAGATGCTGTCCGTCCGGGTGCCAGTGGCAAAGTGAATAATTTCGGCCTGATCGCGTCGCTCACCGCTACCGCTAGCAGCAGCGATGCAATCGATGCACAGAACAACAGCGGCATCGTGATTCTGAATGGCAGTAGCGGCGAGATCTCTGGCGGTCGTCATGGCATTACCGGTGGTCAGAAAGATGCCGTTCAGGTGTTTACGATCGAGATCAGCAACGACACCGGCGCGATTATCCGTGGCAACAATGGTGCAGGTCTCAATATCGATGGCTTTAACAATCGCCAACTGGCCACCATCGTCAACCGTGGCAGCATTCTGGGGAATGGTGTTAAGGGCGATGGTGATGGCATCGATGTTGACGGTCTGGCCAATATTACTAACTTCGGCACGATCCGCTCGCTGAATGCGTTCAGCGCGACGCTTTCCGATCGCGCTTACAGCGAAGGTATCAGTATTGGTGGTGGTAATGTGGAGAACTGGGGAAGCATCGAAGGCCTGGTCACAGCAGGCAACCTCAATGCCGTCGGGCGTGGCATCACGCTGGCTGGCAATGATATCGCCAGCGCACCCGGTTCGCGCGAAGGTTTATATGGCAATGCGATGATCACTAACCAGACCGGTGGCCTGATCCGTGGTCAGAGCGACTCCGCGATTGTTGCGGTTGGAGCCTCCAATGCCTATACCATCACCATCGTAAATGCTGGCGGTGCCCAGATCCGTGGCGGTGGTAGTGATAACGCCGCAATCAAGACGAACGGGAACAACACCATGATCGTCAATGCTGGCCTGATTGATGGCTCCAGCAGCGGTAAAGCCATCGAAATGGGCGCCGGCAAAAATAGCCTGACGATCAATGGCGGCAGCATTGTCGGTGATATCAATGGCGGCAGTGGCGCGCAGAACACCATGCTGGTGAGTGTAGGCAGTGGCAATGTATTTGCCTATAGCGGTGCGATCTCGAATTTCAATAGCGTTGACGTACAAAGCGGCGTGTTGCAATTGTCCGGTGTGAGCACTTATACCGGCACCACGATACTCAGCGGCGGTACGCTGATGCTGGTTGGTGCCGATCGTTTGTCGGCATCGAGTGCCTTGCAAATGAATGGCGGTACGCTGCAGCTGTCACAGGCCGGTGCGATGGGGCAAACTTTTGCCAGCCTGTCGCTGACGGATAGTTCCTCGGTGATTCTGGGTGGTTCTACGCTGACCTTCAACAGTCTTGGTGCGATTGTCAGCGGTAAGACGCTGAGTTTTACCGAGGCTGCCGCGACTGGCTACGCCTTCCGCTTACTGGGCGACGCCACGACTGATGCCAGCTTCCTGCAATTGCTGACTGCCACCAGCATCAATGGTCAGGCTGTGCGCTACCAGTTTGACGGGGTGTACACCGATGTTACGGCCGTACCGGAACCTGCAACCTACGGTATGCTGCTGGGCGGCTTGGCGCTGATGGCGATGCTGGCACGTCGCCGGAAGATGGTGGTTTAAGCGCTGCCCTTGCTGATACTTTCGCCATCCTCTTTACGCAGCGACCAGAAGGTCAGCGAGGAGAGGATGGTGACGACAGCCAGCGTCAGGAAAGCATGATGTAGCGCGCCAGTGAGTGCGATGCGATTCGATTGCGGCAGCCCGCCAAGGTACCAGCCGGTGACCAGAGATCCCATCGCCAGACCGAAGCTCATCGAGAGCTGCTGCATCGAGCTGGCGATGGTGCTGGCCATGCTTGAATCGGCACCGCTCACGTCTGCATAGGCGATGCTGTTCATACTGGAAAACTGCAGCGAATTGAAGAAGCCCAAGGCCAGACTGATTGCAACGATCAGATACAGTGGCGTGCCTTGATGAACCAGCGCATAGAGGCTGATTGTGCAGCCGATCAGCACCGTGTTGACGATCAGGACTTGCCGGTAGCCGAAACGATTCAGCACGCGTCCCGAGATCAGCTTCATGCCCATTGCCGCCGCAGCGGACGGCATCATCAGCAAGCCCGATTGCCATGCAGGCAGTCCCAGTCCCAGCTGATATAACAGGGGCAGCAGGAAAGGCAAGCCACCAACGCCGATGCGGGTGACAAAGCCCCCGACGACGGAAACGCGGAAGGTGCGGATTTTGAATAAGGCCAGTTGCAGCAATGGATAGGCGGTATCTCGGGCATGCCAGCCATAGGCCAGCAGCAGGCTGATGGCAATCAGGAGCAGCACCGCAGCCGAGGTGACGTCGATCTGGTGCTCGCCAAAGATCTCCAGTAGCCATGAAAGGAGTGCGACCCCGGTACCGAATAGCACTAAGCCGATTAAATCCAGAGGACGTGCCGCCTCGCCGCGATAGTCTGGCATGTAGCGATGCGCCAGAAAAATCGCCGCGATGCCCACCGGGACGTTGACGAAGAAAATATCGCGCCATGTCAGCCAGTGCACAATCAGACCACCGACGGTCGGGCCGAGCAGTGGCCCGATCAGTGCCGGAACAATCACGAAGTTCATCGCCGATAGCAGTTCCGCTTTGGGGAAGGTACGTACGATGGTCAGACGCCCGACCGGCATCATCATCGCTGCCCCGAGTCCCTGCAGCAGGCGCGCCGCAACCAGCATGGGGGAATTGACCGATAGGCCGCACAGTACCGAAGCGAGTGTGAAGATGGCGACAGCACTCATGAAAACGCGCCGGGTACCGAAGCGGTCAGCCATCCAGCCGCTGATGGGAATCGAGACAGCCAGGCTCAGGATGTAACTGGTGACGACGGCCTTCAGGCTCAGTGGCGTGACGTTCAGGCTTGCCGCCATGCTGGGAATCGCCGTATTGACAATGGTCGAATCGAGTTGCTCCATAAATAGAGCGGTGGCGACGACCCAGGGCAGATAGCTTTTGGCAGCAGTGGCATTCATGCAGGTGATTGTCACACAAAAGTAAAATCAAGGTCATCGGCGCGTCATTTAGCGGGGGTAAGTTGGCACACATCGCAATCGCCGATGGAGCCCTTATGACGATGGATGCACCGATTCCGGGCCGACGCGCATTTCTGCGGCAGGTCGCATCGAGCGCAATGCTGGGTGCAGGAGCAGGGCTGAGCGCTTGTACTAGTCCTGCGGTGAATAATACGGAGAATGCTGCGTTCGACTTCCTGCACGGCGTGGCGAGTGGCGATCCGCTGACGGACCGGGTGATCCTGTGGACCCGCGTGACGCCGCGGGCTCCCGTGGCGGACGCGCTGCACACGGTGCACTGGCAGATGGCCACCGATGCTGCGATGAAGATGGTGGTAGCACAGGGTTATGCCAACACCTCGGCGACGCGCGACTACACCGTGAAGGTTGATGCGACGGGTCTGCTGCCCGGGCAATTGTATTACTACCAGTTCGCGGTGGACGGGGTGCGTTCGCAGGTCGGCCGCACCAGAACCCTGCCGCGTGCCGACGTACGCCAGGTCCGGCTGGCGGTGTTCTCCTGCTCGAACTATCCGGCGGGCTTTTTCAACGTCTATGCCGATGCGGCGCGCCAGAACGATATCGACGCGGCGCTGCATATCGGCGACTATATTTACGAGTATGAAAGCACCGGCTACGCCAGTGGCCATGCGGAGGCGCTGGGGCGGCTTTCAGAGCCGCGCGAACTGCTACTGCAACTCGATGATTACCGGCGCCGCTATGCGCAATACCGGAGTGATCCCGATTTGCAGGCGGTGCATGCGGCCCTGCCGTTCATCACGGTCTGGGATGATCACGAATTTGCCGACGATACATGGCGTGATGGCGCGGTAGCCCATCAGGTTCGCCAGCATGGACCATTCAGCCTCCGTAAGCAGGCTGCAATGACGGCCTATCATGAGTGGCTGCCGATCCGTACTCCCGATCCTGCTAGTCCGGAAAAAATCTATCGCTCCTTCGATTTTGGCAGCGTGCTGTCGCTGCACATGCTCGACACGCGTGTAGTAGGGCGCGATCAGCAGTTGATGATGTCTTCCTATTACGACGCGCAGCGTCATTTCGATGCCGAGAAATTCCGGCACGATGTGGCCTCGCCACGCCGCCAGATGATGGGCAATGAACAGATGGCGTGGCTCGAGCAGCGCGTGCAGCAGTCCGAGGCACGCTGGCAGGTGCTGGGCCAGCAAGTGTTGATGGCGCGCATGGAATATCCCACGGCGGTGGTGCTGGGCCAGTGCAACTGCACGGATTATGCGGCGCTGAAAAAGCGCGCGGCGCGTGATCCGTCCTCGCTGAGGAGCCGAGAGCAGGAGTGGCTCGCGGCGCCGACCTTACCCTGCTATATGGATTCGTGGGATGGCTACCAGCATGAGCGTGAGCAGGTGCTGGGCATGATGCAGCGCCATCGCAAGAATCTGGTGGTGCTGGCGGGTGATACACACAATGCGTGGGCCAGCGATCTGCATGACGGGCAAGGACGACAGATTGGCGTGGAGTTCGCCACGGCGTCGGTGTCATCGCCGGGCATAGAGGGCGCCTATCCGCAGCGTGATCCGGAAGATGTGGCGGCGATGCTGGTCGATCTGATTGCTCCGCTGTATTACGCGCAAACCAGCAAACGCGGATACATGATCATCACCGCGAGCCATGAGCAGGTGCGCTGCGATTGGCGCTTTGTCGACACGGTGATGCAGCGCGAATTTGTGGCTGCGACAGAGCGCAGCCTGCGCACCTTGCCCGGTCCGGGCAATCGCCGCATCGAGGAATGCGCGCGCGGCTGATGTGGCGGCCCGACTCAGGGATTGTCGTCGAGATGCTCGCTACCAAGCACATACAGGGCATCCAGCAGCGGTTGTGCTGCGTCGGCGATGCGGTCGAGACTCGCTTCGCGTAACGCACTGGTATCGACCGCATGTTCGCTATGCAGTCCGGCCCAGCGCAACAGTGCGCTGCTGGCCGCTGGTGTATCGAATAGACCATGCAGGTAGGTTCCCAGTACCTGTCCATCGCCGGACAGGGCGCCTTCAGGACGGCCGTCGATGCTGAAGGCAGGCGTTGCCAGCGCTGCGCCGACGGATTCCCCCATATGGATCTCGTAACCGCTGACGCTGGCCTGTGCGGGGTCGAAGGCGCAAGTGCCGCTTACCTGCTGCAAGTGTTTGTGCGCGGTCATGCGGGTTTCCATTGCCAGCAACCCGAGTGCGGGGGAACTGCCGGGCAGGCCTTCCATGCCTAGCGGATCATGTACCTGCTGGCCCAGCATCTGGAAGCCACCGCAGATGCCGATCACTTTTCCGCCGTAGCGCAAATGGCGGGCAATCTGCTGCGGCCAGCCTTGCGCGGTCAGCCATGCCAGATCGGCGCGGGTGTTTTTGCTGCCGGGGAGGATAATCAGATCGGCTGGCGGAATCGGCTCGCCCTGCCGGACGAAGTGCAGGTCCACATCGGGATGGGCGCGTAAAGCATCGAAGTCGGTGTGGTTACTCATACGCGGCAAGCTTGGGACTACGACGCGGAAGGCACCGCGTGAGGCTTGCACCGGCTGCACCGCATCTTCTGCGTCGAGGAATAGGCCGTGCAGATAGGGCAGTACCGCCAGCACCGGCTTACCGGTTTGCTGTTCCAGCCAGTCCAGTCCCGGTTCCAGCAGCGTGATGTCGCCACGGAAGCGGTTGATCACGAAGCCGATAATCCGATGACGTTCGCTCGGCGATAGGCAGGACAGCGTACCTACCAGATGGGCGAACACGCCACCACGATCAATGTCGGCCACCAGTATCACCGGACAATCGACGGCTTCCGCGAAGCCCATATTGGCAATGTCTCGGTCGCGCAGATTGATCTCGGCCGGACTGCCGGCGCCTTCGACGATGACGCTGTCGTACTGTGCGCGCAGGCGCTGATGCGATTCCAGTACGGCGCCCATGGCGATGGTTTTGTACTGGTGATAGTCGCGCGCATCCATTTCGGCGCGAACTTTGCCGTGAATGATGATCTGTGCACCGATGTCGCTTGATGGCTTGAGCAGCACCGGATTCATATCGGTGTGCGGTGCCAGTCCGGCAGCAATCGCCTGCAGCGCCTGAGCGCGACCAATTTCGCCACCGTCTGCCGTGACGGCGCTATTCAGGGCCATGTTCTGTGGCTTGAACGGTGCCACCTTGATGCCTTTGCGCCACAGCAGACGGCATAGGGCCGCCACGATGGTACTTTTCCCGGCATCCGAGGTGGTGCCCTGAACCATCAGGGTGGGGTAGGGGAAGCTCATATCAGTTCTTTCTATGCTGGCGCGCCAGCTCGAGTTTTTCGCACAGCGCGGTAGTGCCTGCCACCATGCGTGGTCCGGCGCGATTGAGTAGCTCGCCATTGAGGGTGTACAGATTATCGTTGCGTACCGCTTTCATGGTCGCATAGGGGCGCCAGAGATTGACGCCGCCATAGTTTTTTTCGCTGGTGCCGAATATCGCTTCGGGATCTGCCTGCAGTACGGCTTCGGTGCTGACTACTGGTGCGGTGACTTTCAGGTCTGCGAAGATGTTCAAGCCGCCGCACAGTCGCATGGCGTCGCTGACGATCGAGCTGCCGTTCAAGGTGTACAGGGGTTTATCCCAGACCTGGTAGAACATGCGCACCGGCGGGCGGTTGGCATACTGTCTGGCGAGGGCAGCGAATTGACGACTGATTTCGGCAGCTGCTGGCTGGGCGACGCTTTCGGTGCCCATCAACTGGCCCAGTCGCAGCATACTGTCGGCAATGCCTTCCAGCGTGTGCGGCTCGCTGTGAAAGAGGGGAATGCCGAGCTGGCGGAGGGTCTCGATCTGGCGTTCGGAACTACCGTGTAGCCACACCACGATCAGATCCGGTTTCATGGCGATCACACGTTCCATGTCGACCAGACGGTTGTCACCGACGCGCGGCAGTTTTTTGGCGGCTTCAGGATAATCGCTGTAGCTGACGGTGCCGACGATCTTGTCGCCCCCACCGGCGGCAAACAGTAATTCTGTGACGTGTGGCGCCATGGCGATGATGCGCTGGGCTGGTTTCGCTAACGTGACCAGATTGCCGTCGTCATCGCGCACGCTGATGGCGGCGTGTGAGTGCGCGGCGCATGCCAGAAAAGGTAGCAGGGCGACACAGTGGTTCAGGCGAAGTTTCATGTAGAGTCCTTGGTGGTCCATTCGTGTAATGCCTGCGCGAGGCGTTGCCATCCTGCTTCGTCCGGTGGCAGTCCAAGCCGGATGCCGCGTGCAGCATGACTGAACAGGCGAACCCAGATGCCGCGTTCTGCCATGTGCTGCCAGAACGCCTCCGGCTGTGCCTCGGGCCACCACTGGAACAGCGCAGTGCCGCTGCTGGCGATGCCGTGTGCTGCCAGCAGTTGCCGAAGTCGCGCGCCACTGGTGTGCAGGCGCTGGCGCGTCTGCTCCTGCCATACCGGATCGTTGAGCGCCGCCAGTGCAATCTGTTGCGCCGGGCCGCTCACCGTCCATGGCCCCAGCAGATTGGCCAGTGACTGCAGCAGTTCCGGTGCGGCGGCGACAAAGCCGAGGCGGATGCCTGCCAGCCCGAAAAATTTTCCGATCGAGCGCAGGACGATCAGGCCAGGCTGGCTGCTGTAGGCAGCCACGCTGTGCTGCGTCGCCGTGTCGGCAAAGGCTTCGTCGACCACCAGCCAGCCACCACGTGACGCCAGTTGTTGCGACCAGCGCAGCAGCGTGGCCGGCGGAATACTGGCGCCGGTAGGGTTATTCGGATTGCAGATGACCATCACGTCGCTGTGGGCCAGCGCATTTTCCAGATCGGGGTAAGGGGTTTGTGTCAGCTGGTGGCCGTGCTGCTGCCAGTGGTGGGCGTGTTCGGCATAGGATGGCGCGGAAACGGTGACCCGTGCCGCCGCACGCATGCGTGGTAGTGCCTGAATTGCCGCCTGTGTACCGGCCACCGGCAGCATTAGTGGGGCGCCGTAAAACGCCGCAGCGGCTTGCGCCAGTTCCGGCGAAGCTTCCGGCAGACGGTGCCAGGCATGATCGGCCAGCAGTGGCGCAGGATACCAGTGGGGATTGATGCCGGTGGAGAGGTCCAGCCAGTCGTGCTGGCCGAAGCGCAGCGACGCTGCGCGCAGATTGCCGCCGTGTTCAAGCATGGTTGCTCCAGTAAAGAAGCGCGGCAGACAGTCCCGTAGCGAGTAGCCACAGCGCGGTAGTCTGGCTGACCAGTCGCCATGCACGGTAGATGTCATGACCGCAGGCGCTAGCCCCCATGCCCAGTTGCGGGCGGTGTTCCATGGCACCGTGATAGATAGCGGGGCCACCCAGTAATATGCCCAGCGCACCGGCACCGCTGGCCATCACCGGGCCGGCGTTCGGGCTATCCCAGGTGGGCGCCTGCTGGTGCCAGCATTGCCATGCGTGGCGTTTGGCTGCCAGCGTCGGCGCCAGTAGAACGTAGCTGAAGGCGGTCAGGCGGGCTGGCAGGTAGTTCAGGGCGTCGTCGATGCGTGCGGCGCTGCAGCCGAACTGGCGCAGGCGCTCGGTGCGGTAGCCCCACATGGCATCGAGCGTATTGGCGATCCGGTATAGCAGGGCGCCGGGGCCACCAGCGACCATGAACCAGAACAGTGTGCCGAATACTGCGTCATTGCCATTTTCAAGCAGGGACTCGATGCTGGCGCGGGTCAGTTCTGGTTCGCTGGCGTTGCTGGTGTCGCGGCTGACAATGCGCGACGTCAGCGTGCGTGCCTGTGGCAGATCGGCGCGGGCCAGCGCCGCCGCAATCGGCAGATTGTGTTCGCCCAGACTGCGCAGGCCGAGACTGAAGTAGAGCAGTAGCGCATGGACTAGCCACGCGTAGGGCGACGTCGCTGACAGCCACCAGCTCAGGCCTGCAGCAGCGACACTGAGCGGCAAGACTGCGAGTGACCATGCCAGCAGGCCGCGCCAGAAACGCAGACTGCCGCGATTCAGGCGGCGCTCCAGCGCATAGGCCAGATTGCCGATGCCAACCAGCGGATGCCAGCGACGCGCTTCGCCCAGCAGCAGATCGAGCAGCACACCGGCCAGCATCAGCAACGCCAGCGTGCCCCAGTTCAGGCCTGTCAGCACGCTGGCCCTTTGAGTACCAACGGTAGACCGGCCGTGACCAGTATGGCGCGATCGCACAGTGCTGCCATGGCCTGATTCAAGCGCCCCTGTTCATCCATGAAGCAGCGCGAGATGGCGCCGACCGGCAGTATGCCCATGCCGACTTCGTTCGAGACCAGTACCACGTCACTGCTGCAGCGGGTCAGCGCACTGGCCAGCATGTCCTGCTGTTCGTGGAATAGTGCCGGCAGGGGAATGACGCCAACTTCGGGGAACTGTTCGCCGCTGCTGAATAGCAGATTGCCTAGCCAGAGCGTCAGGCAGTCGACCAGTATCAGGCGCTCCGGCGAGGACCAGCGCAATAGCTGGTTGCCCAGTGCTAGCGGTTCCTCGACGGTGATCCATTCGGTGGGACGGCCAGCACGGTGATGGCGGATGCGCGCGGCCATTTCGGTATCGCTGGCGGTGGCCGTGGCGATGTAGACCACTTCCTTGCCGGATTCGATGGCCAGCCGTTCGGCATAGCCGCTTTTGCCGGAACGGGCGCCGCCCAGAACCAGTGTGCGTGTCATGTTGCGCTCCGTGTGAACAGGGCCGCCGTGGCGGCCGGATTGGACGGGAAGTAGGCGTGGAAATAGGAGGCCGTCAGCGAACCGTGGCGATACCATGCTTCGCCCTGCAATGCCGATGGATGCTTGATGGTATGCGCGGCCGCTTGCAGCGGTGTGTCGAGCTGCGAGTAGTGGAATGTATGTCCGCGCAGTACACCATGTTCGGTTGGCAGCCCCTGAAGTCCTAGCCCGGACAGGCGCGCCCGCATGGTGACTGCGCCCGGCAGCAAACCTGCCATAGGCCAGACCACACCTGCCTGATCGGCCAGCGTATCGGCGAGCGCCATCATGCCGCCACATTCGGCGACGATCGGCAGTCCCGCAGCGTGGGCGGCGCGCATGGAATCCCGCCAGACTTCGGCCTGCGATAGCGCCTCGGCATGCAGTTCGGGATAGCCGCCCGGCAGATACACGGCATCGGCTTCCACCGGTAGCGCTTGATTGGCGAGTGGCGAAAAGAATTTCAGGGTGGCGCCCATGTCACGCAAGGCATCCAGATTATGCGGGTAGATGAACAGGAAGGCCTGATCGCGCGCCACGGCAATGGTGCGTCCTTCTAGCAGGCGTGGCACAGCTGGCGCAACATCGACCGCGTTAAACTGTACCGGCGGCAGCGCATCCCATGCGGCGGCGTCGAATGCCAGCTGATCGGCCAGTTGGTCGAGCAGGGTGTCGATGTCGCCGACTTCGTCGGGCAGCATCAGACCGAGATGCCGTTCCGGCAGCGAGCGTGCCTGTTTTGGCAGGGTTGCAAACAGGGGGATGTCGCGCAGCGAGGCGGCCACCATTCTGGCATGTCCGTCGCTGGCGATGCGGTTGGCGATCGCGCCGGCCAGTGCTACCGGTCCATAGTCACGCAAGCCCATGACCAGCGCGCCGGCAGTCTGCGCCATCGCCGCAGCATCGACTACTGCCATAACGGGGACACCGAATTCGCGTGACAGGTCGGCCGACGAGGGCGTTCCATCATATAAGCCCATCACGCCTTCCAGCAGGATCACATCGGCTTCGGCAGCGGCCTGCGCTAGCTGGCTGCGACACAGATCCGCGCCCACCATCCACAGATCGAGCGAGCGGACCGGTGCACCGCTGGCGCGTTCCAGAATCATCGGATCAATAAAATCTGGCCCACATTTGAAGACGCGCACCCGCTTACCTTGTTTGACTAGCTTGCGCGCCAGCGCTGCCGTGACGCTGGTCTTGCCCTGCCCGGAGGCGACGGCAGAAACCAGTACCGCACGCGCAGCGATCTGTTGCGGGCCTACCATTCCGTGCCTGCCTGCGCGCCGATACCCGCTTTGAAGGCGTGTTTGACGACTTCCATGTCGGTGACGGTATCGGCGATCGCGATCAGTTCCGGCGGTGCGCCGCGGCCAGTAATCACCACGTGCTGCATGGACGGGCGGGCCAGCAGATCGCTGATCACGGTGTCCACGTCCAGATAGTGATATTTCAGGGCGATATTGAGTTCGTCGAACAGCACCAGACCGATTTCGGGATCGGCTAGAAAACGCTTAGCCTGCTCCCATGCCAGCTGGGCTTTTTCGATGTCGCGTTCACGGTTCTGGGTTTCCCAGGTATAGCCTTCGCCCATCGAGTGGAAGCTGACTTCTTCCGGGAAGCGGCGCAGGAATAGTTCTTCGCCAGTCTGCATGGCGCCTTTGATGAACTGCACCACGCCGACTTTCATGCCGTGTCCCATGGCGCGGATCACCATCCCGAAACCACTGGAGCTTTTGCCCTTGCCGTTGCCGGTATTGACGATGATGATGCCGATCTGTTTGTCGGCGGCGGCGATTTTCGCGTCGATGATGGCTTTTTTGCGTTCCATGCGCACCCGGTGGCGCTCATTGAGTGCGTTGATGTCGTTCTGATTCTGTAGGTTCATGCTGGTGTCTCGATAGGGATGAAGATGCTACGGGTGCCATGTTGAATGACGTCGATGGGGTGACCAAGGTAGGCGCCGAGCAGATCGGCACGCATGACTTCTTCCTTGCTGCCGGCGAGCCAGCTGCCATCACCCATCAGCAACAGGGCGTGGCTGGAGACGCTGTGCGCCAGTGTCAGGTCGTGTCCGACCATGACCACGGTTTTGCCCTGCTGGCGGCATAAGCGTGCCAGCAGACTCATGACGCTGACCTGATGCGCCAGATCGAGTGCATTGGCCGGTTCGTCCAGTAACAGCAGCGGGGTGTCCTGAGCCAGCATGGCGGCAATCGCGACCCGCTGACGTTCGCCGCCAGACAGGGTGCGGACGTCGCGTGGTGCCAGATCGTCTACCTCCATGGCGGCCAGCGCCTGCATGGCGATGGTGTGATCGTCACTACCTTCCCAGTAGCGGTTGTCGTGATAAGGGTGGCGTGCCGACAGCACGGTTTCCATCACGCTGTAGGCAAAGGCGTCGTTGCGGCTTTGCGCCAGAAAGGCGCGCTGGCGCGCCAGTTCGGCCAGCGGCCATTGCGCTAGCGGACGCCCGCCGATGGCAACCTGTCCAGCGTCAGGAGAACGCAGGCCGGCCAGCGTTTTGAGCAGGGTGCTCTTGCCGGCGCCGTTGCGGCCGATGACGCTCCAGCATTCGCCGTCGCCAACTTGCCAGTCGAGCGCCGTGACCAGCTGGCGCTGGCCGGCTTTCAGTGAGAGATGATGGGTGCTGAGCATATTATTTCCGCAGGCGGTGGAGCTGGTAGAGGAAGACCGGTGCGCCGATAAGTGCTGTCACCACTCCGACCGGCAACTGCTGTGGTGCGATGATGGTGCGCGCCAGCGTATCGGCCAGCAGCAGGAAAGTGCCACCGGCCAGGGTGGCGGCAGGAATCAGCAGGCGGTGATCCGGGCCGACGGCAAAGCGGCAGGCGTGCGGCACGATCAGACCTACGAAGCCGATACTGCCAGCGCTGGTGACGGCACTGGCGGTGAGCAGGCCCGAGACAAAGAACAGACCTTTGCGCAGTGCGCCGACGCGGATGCCGAGGGTGGCAGCCGCTTCCGCATGCAGCGCCATCACGTTCATGGAGCGGGCGCTACGCAGTGCGAACAGCAGCGCACCGGTCAGCACGATCCATGGCAGGGCACGCATCGGTGCACCAGCCAGATCGCCGATCATCCAGAACACCATGCTGCGTAGGCGGCTTTCCGGCGCAATCGACAGCATCAGGGTGACCATCGCCATGCAGGCCGAGGACAGGATCACGCCGGTGAGCAACAGCAGCGCGGTACCGCCTTCGGCAGCGGTGCCGCCACGCAGATCGCGTCGCGCCAGCAGGTACAGCATCATCGAGACAGCGACGGCGCCCGCAAAGGCGGCACTATCGACGACCCAGACAGCGCAGGCAAATAGCAGCGCTGCCAGTGCACCGACTGATGCGCCGGCCGAAATGCCCAGTACATATGGATCGGCCAGCGGATTGCGCAGCAATGCCTGCATCATCACGCCAGCCAGTGACAGCGCTGCACCGGTGACAAAGGCGGTCAGCGCGCGACTCAGACGCAGATCGAGCAGCGTCGCCGCCAGTGTCTGTGCCTGACCGTGCAACAGCTCGCTGAGAGCACCGAAAAGATCGGCAAGCGGAATATGCACGGAACCGGTCATGCCGGAGAGGATCAGGCTGACCACTGCGAATAGCACGAGCACCGTCAGTGTGATGACGGCGCGCTGGCGTAAATTGCGTGAACTCGGATGCATAGACTGCTTTCTCATAAGTGGGTAATCCGCCGGATCCTGCCGGCAGATTACACCAGGACTGCTTACTGATAGCCGTAGCGGATACCGGCAAATACTTTGCCCATCGGGGTGCTGTAGTTACGTGCCAGATCGTACTGCTTGTCGCCAACGTTATTCCAGCGTACCAGCGCCGTCCAGTCGCGATCCAGCTGATAGCTCGCGTACAGATTCACCAGGCCGTAGCCAGCCAGACGGGATTTATTCGCGGCGTCATCATAGCGATCGCCGGACAGCACCACCTCGATACCGGCTTTCCAGCCTGCGGCGTGGTAGTCGGCCGTCAGATTGCCATGCTGACGGCTACGTCGTGCCAGACGCTTGCCGCTGGTCTCATCTTTCGGATCCTGCCAGTCGCCGCTTGCCGCAAACGTGAAAGCGCCCAGTTGCTGACTGGCTGACAGGGTCAGCCCGGCTAGCAGGGCGTGATTCACGTTATAGGCGCAACCGAATTTATACGCTGCCGTTCCGTACGGGCAGGGCGAGGTATTCACCAGTAGATCGGTGATACGGTTGCGGTAGTAGTTGGCATGCAGGGCGCTTGAGCCGTGCGTATAGTGCAGACCGATTTCGGCATTTTTGCCCTGCTCCGGTTGGTTGGCCGGGTTGCCATAGGCCGGGTAATACAGCTCGTTATAGGTCGGCGCACGGAAGCTGGTGCCGTAACTGGCGCTGGCCCGCAGGTCAGCGCTCAGGTAGTAGCCATAACCGAGTGCGCCGGTGTGTTTAGTGCCGTACAGGGAGCGGTCGCGGCGGATGCTGGCATTCACCAGCTGAGCGCCGCGCCGCGCGCTATACGAAGCGGCGATGGCGTTGGTGACGCGCTGCGGTTCGGTCAGGACATAACCGTTGGTCAGCACTTCCTCTTTGCGGCGCTCGTACAGCAATTGCAGCACATCGCTGCCGACGGTGATGTCGTTCTGCCAGCTCAGGGTGCTCTGCCGGGTGTTGATTTTCGAGTAGCCGGATGCCGCGGCGCTGGAATAGGTTGCACCATCGTCGCGGGTCTGGGCGTACTGCACGGCACTGAGCCAGTTCGGCAGGATCTGGTTGTGGCTGAACACTGCGGCGCTATTGAGCGCGGCGATCGAGCGCACATCGAAGGCGCTTGCGCCGTTGTCATACTGCGAACGTAGCGAACCGTGCATCAGTTGCGTGCCGATTTCCTGCCCCTCGGCCCACTCCCAACCGAGACGCGCGGCGGCATTCTGGCGGTCGTAGCCATCCTTGTCCGGATGGTACGAGCTGCTGCCAGGGCGGGTGGCCGAGAAGCCGTCCGACTTTTCTTTGCCCGCACTGAGCGCATAGCTAAACCCTTGCACGCTACCGGCGATGGCGGCATCTGCGGCGCGGGTATTGTCGGTGCCGTAACCGGCCGATCCGCTCAATGTGGCTGCACCCTTGCCTCTGCGGGTGAAGATCTGGATCACGCCGCCGATGGCATCAGCACCGTACAGCGAACTGAGTGGGCCATAAACAATCTCGATATGGTCAATGGCGCTGAGCGGAATGGCACTCCAGTTGGCAGCACCGGTTGTGGAGGAGCCGATGCGCACGCCGTCGACCAGCACGATATTCTGGTTGCTGTTGGCACCGCGCAGGAACACGCTGGCGCTGGTGCCAGAACCGCCATTGCGGGCGATTTCAATGCCGCGCTGGCGTTGCAGCAGATCGATAATCGAGCCTGCGCCCGATTCGGCGATCTGCTCGGCGTTGATGGTGATGGTGTCGCTGATGGTGTCGGCCAGTGCTTGCGGGGTGCGGCTGGCGGTAATGACGACGGCTGCGGTGGGTTCCGCGTGCAGGGATGGGGTGGCCATAGCCAACGCCAGCGACGTCCATGCCGCCGGGCGGGTGATGCGATGAGTTTTCATGCTGATTTTCAGTTAGTAACAACTGGCCGACGTCCCCGTAGGCCAGATTGAACAGAAGTGAACAGCCGGGGCGACGTAAAGAAGAGCAGCGTAGTGCTGGTCGCAGCTACGCTATCCGTTCGCGCACATCCCGTTCGCTCACTTCCACCTGATCTGGCCGGTATCCGGGCTGACAAATAAGCCGACTCACCTTCCCATGCAGAGCACAGTGGTTGTTCGAGGCGGTTTGTCGCGCATGATGTGCGACATTTGTTGACCGTTGCGGGGGCAGCACACGCTGGCTTTTTCCGTAAGGAGTAGAGCTTCGTGTTTCCCGTTTAACTGCGCATCAGAACTGAAGCGCGAGCACCAAAACCCGATCATTATACGGGTTTGTTCAGGTTTCGAGCAGCAAAGTGCTGCTGTAGTCGATGTGATGGGGGCGTTGCGCGGCATGTAGCGCCATCGCGGCCGGTGCCAGTCCCGCATGGCAGGCCTGCAGCAGCCGAATGGTGCCGGCGTGGCAAATCACGATGGCATCGTGGTGTTGTCGTCGCCAGTGCTGGTAGAAGTCGTGCACGCGGACAGCCATCTGCAGCACGCTCTCTCCGCCGCCGGGCTGGTAATGCACCAGATCTGCAGCCCAGGCGTCGATCTCGTGACGGGGTATATCGTCCCAGCGTTGCAACTCCCATTGGCCGAAATCGATTTCCGCCAGACGTGGGTCGGGATCCGGTACCGCAAGGTTCCAGTGTTCCGCCAGTGCCTGCGCCAGTTTTGCGCAGCGTTGTAATGGGCTGGTATAGATGGTGAGTTCTGTCGGCTGGGCTATTGCTAGCTGCCGTCGGGTCTGCGTCAACTGTTCGGCGCTGACGTCAAGATCGCTGCGGCCATAGCAGATGCCCGTTTCGATGATGGGCTGCGGATGACGCACCAGCAGTAGTCGCATGTGCTCAGACCTGCAGCGCGGCGTGCCGCAGGGATGCTAGTAAGGCCAGATAGATCGTGACCTCGCTCACTTGCTGCACTGCTCCCAGACAGTCGCCCGTATAGCCCCCCAGCCGGCGCACAATTTTACCTGCCAGCCAGAGCGTCACCAGTGCCGCAGAGAGGAGACTGATTGCCAGTGCAGTCCATGTCAGCCAGCCGCCAGCGATCAGTATTAGTGCCGGAATAAGCGCAGTGCTGGCGGCGATCGCAAATTCCCCGGTTCGCATGCTTTGTGCCAGAGGCTTGGCTTTACCCTCTTCGCGGGCATAGCTGAGTTGCCAGATTAAGGCGCTTGCCATCAGGCGTGAGAGGGGATGTGCCAGCAGCAGCGCGGCGATGGCCATGACCGGATCGAGTGCGGCAAGGGCGGCGCATTTAAGAGCCAGCATGCAGAGTATGCCGATGGCACCATACGCACCGATGCGCGAGTCTTTCATGATTTCGAGTACGCGCTGAGGACTCATGCCGCCGCCGAAACCATCGCACATATCGGCAAAGCCATCTTCGTGGAAAGCGCCGGTGGTGTAGATGCTGGCCGCGGTGGACAGTAGCACTGCGACCGGCGCAGGGAATATCAGCGCCGCTACAAAATAGACGCCTGCCGCGAGCAGCGCTACCACCACGCCAACTAGCGGGAAGTAGCGCGATGCCTGATTCAGCCATGCAGCATCAAAACCCACCCAGCCCGGAATTGGCAGGCGAGTGAAGAACTGTAAAGCCGTAAAGAACAGGCGTATCTGGTGCATGGTGTCTACTTTACTCGGTTTTCTCGCTGACCTGAGCGGATTCGAAGGTCGCCATCTGGTTCACAAAATTCACCGCTGCGTGTAGCAGTGGCAGTGCCAGTGCGCAGCCCGTACCTTCGCCGAGACGCAATCCCAGATTCAGGAGTGGCTGCGCGTTGAGCGCTTGCAGCATCTTCTGATGTCCTTGCTCATTCGAGCAGTGCGAGAACACGCAGTACTCGAGGATGGCCGGCTGCATACGTGCCGCAACCAGCAGGGCACTGGTAACAATGAAGCCATCAATTAGCAGGACCTTGCGCAGTTGCGCGGCCTTCAGCATCGCGCCGGCCATCATGGCAATTTCCAGCCCGCCGAAGGTAGCCAGTACATCGATCGGCGCGATCGCGTCCGTATGTTTAGCAACTGCCGCTTCAATCACGCGCTGTTTGTGGAGTACGCCATCGGCACTAAGGCCAGTGCCTGCGCCGACACAGTCGGCCACGGGAATCCCGGTCAGCTTGTGCATCAGTGCGGCCGCAGCGGTGGTGTTACCAATGCCCATTTCACCAAAGCCCACTACGTTGCCTGGAAGGCTAGCCGCTATTGCCATGCCGGCGTCCAGTGCGGCCTCGCAGGTGGCGCGGCTCATGGCCGCTTCCTGTGCGAAGTTCTGAGTACCATGTGCCAGTTTGCGATCGACCAGACCGTCGCGCGGACCAAAGTCGTGATTGACGCCTGCGTCGATCACGTGCAGTGCGCAGTCATTCTGGTTAGCGAAGACATTGATGGCGGCGCCACGCGCCAGGAAGTTTTCCACCATCTGCCATGTCACGTCCTGCGGGAAGGCGGAGATGCCTTCAGCGACTACACCATGATCTGCTGCGAAAACCAGAATGGCCGACTGACTAATCGACAGCGCGTGAGTTTGCTGAATCAGTCCTATCTGTTTAGCCAGAGTCTCCAGCGTACCCAGGCTGCCCAGTGGCTTGGTCTTGTTATTAATAGCGCGATCTAGCGAGGCTTCTAGCGCAGGGTTGTGGGTCGTCGGTATGGTTGGTATCAACATTGGAATTTTTACAAATCGGGTGAAGGCGGTATTCTACCCTTGTAATAAGTGCGCCTACTTGCTATAGTTCGCCCCCTCGCAGAGCAAGGCGCCTAGCGCTGAGTGAAGTGGGAGAAAAAAGAAGAGAAAGTAAGGGTTGACGAAATATTCGAAACGCCTCATAATCTTGCCTCTTCG
>JAIXXN010000017.1 GCA_027490725.1 Oxalobacteraceae bacterium | reverse complement strand
GAACGTCGGATCTAACAACGGTCGCAGCAGAGCTTGTGTCTGAATGTCGGATCTGACCCCGGACCTGGAGCGGGAGCTAACTCGGTAGCGGAAGTTTCGGTTAAGCTTGCCGTTTTTCGACTACGCAGCAGGGAGCAGGCATGGGCAAAGGCAGACTGGAAGCATTCAGCGATGGCGTCATCGCGATCATCATCACCATCATGGTGCTGGAACTGAAAGTGCCGCATGGCGCTGACTGGGCCGCCGTGTCACCGCTGTGGCCGGTTTTCCTCAGCTATGTGCTGAGCTTTATCTACGTCGGCATCTACTGGAATAATCACCACCACCTGCTGCATACCGTCAGCCGGGTGACGGGCGCGGCGCTGTGGGGCAATCTGCATTTGCTGTTCTGGCTGTCACTCCTGCCCTTCGTCACCGGCTGGGTCGGCGAAAACCACTTCGCCGCGCTACCGCTAGCCTGCTACGGCTTCGTGCTGTTCATGTGCAGCGTGGCCTACTTTGTGCTGGCCAGCTGTCTGGCCGCCGACAATGCTGCGCTCAAAAAAGCCCTGGGACAGGATCGCAAAGGCAAACTCTCCACGCTGTTGTACGCGGGTGGTATCGCGCTGTCGTTTGTCCATCCCATCGCCGGCTTCGCCGTCTACCTCGGTGTCGCCATGCTCTGGTTTATTCCGGACCGACGCTTTGAACCGGGCTGACCCAGCATGCTGCCAGAACCAGGCCAAAACAATATTGCCCCGATTCACAATTGGCAATTAGCTATTTATTGCTTGTTTCGGAGCGCCATCCCTCCGTACAATGTGACTTTTAGATAACATTGGAGATGGCAATGCAGGGGATGCACTGGGCAGGACTTTTACTGACTGGCACGCTGCTGAGCGCCTGTGGCGGCGGCGGCAGTAGCCCGGCCCCCACCCCGCCGGCTCCGCCACCGCCACCGGTCGCCAGCATGGCTGTGCAATCGGGAAACATCGCCCGCGTGGTGGCGCAAGACACCAGCATCCACATCGAAGTGACCGCACAGGCCAGCAACTTCACCCCCACCGGCACCCTGTATGCCAGCGCCAGCGATGGCGACAGCCTGATGCAGGCGCCGGTGACCGTCAGCAGCAACGGCAATGGCAGTTACACCTTCGCGTTCGACACGCAGGCCAGCAAGGCGAGCGGGCGCTACAGCGGCAAGCTGACCATCAAGCTGTGCAGCGATGCCGCCTGTACGACGGCGCAGGCAGTGCCCTCGATTAGCGTGCCCTACGACGTCACCGTCCATGGCAGCAATAGCGCCTGGCCGGGCGATCAGCTGACGCCGCTGTCGGCCTGGAACGGGGTGCCCGACTGGACCACCTTCCAGGGCAATAACGCGCACACCGGCTATGTCCCCGTGCAGATCCAGCCCGATCAGCTGCAACTACGCTGGAAGCGTGGCGCGCCCAACGCCAGCAACAGCGGCTACAACGCCAGCATCTCGCCACTGGTCACCGCCAACGGGCGTTTCTTTGCCAGCGGCGACAAGAAACTCACCGCGTATCAGGAGAGCGATGGCAAAGCCGTCTGGTCCTACGATACCAGCGGCCTGACCTACTCCGGCGTCAACCCGCCCGCCGTCGATGGCGGCGTGGTCTACATGACAGCCGGCCAGCAGAATTCGACCTATATGATGGGCTTCGACGCGGCTGACGGCAGTGTGCGGATGAAGGCCGCCATGAGCTCGCAGTGGGAAAGTTTTCTGCCGCCGATCGTGCAGGGTGGCGCCGTCTACGCCAACGCCGGCACCTACGGCGGGATGTACGCCCTGACCACCAGCGGCGAGCGACTGTTCTATGCCGACCTGTCGCAAACCTCGATGTGGTCGCCCGCCTCCGATGGCCGCACCATCTTTGCCTACACCGGCGATGCCCTGACCCAGTTCGACCCGAAAACCGGCGCCGTGCTCTCAACCATCCGCGACAGCAACTTCAGCAATTACGTGTATCAGGTGGGTGGTGCGGCCGTGGTCGGCGCCAACGGCGGCGTGTATGCGGCCGCCTACGCGAATGGCTACCTGAACGGCGGTGGCATCGGCAATGCGCTGATTCGCTTCGATACGGCCAAGGGCTTCCTCGACTGGCGCGTTGCCGGCGTGTACCGCGTCACGCCAGCCTATGCGGAAGGTGTGCTGTACGCCCCCAACACCAATCCCTACCGGCTCGAGGCACGCGCCGAGACCGATGGCAAATTGCTGTGGTCATGGGTCCCGCCAGTGAGCGGTGAAGTGAGCTTCCAAGCCTCGCCGGTGGTCAGCAAAAACCTGCTGTTCATCAGCACCAATCTCAACACCTACGCCCTCGACCTGAAGAGCCACAAAGTCGTCTGGAGTTATCCGGCACACGGCTATCTGGCCATCAGCCAGAACGGCATCCTGTACATCCAGAGTCCCGATGCACTGGTGGCGGTCAATCTGAAATAGGCGCTGGACTAGGCGTGCATGCATCGGGCCGCAACATGGCCCGGGCTAGCTTGCAGGCAGAGCACCATGGTATAAGTTTGCGCCATGCATAGTTCCCCTCCAAGCCGCGCGCCCGGCGTCGATCTGCTGCGCGCGCTGGCCATCCTCAGCGTGATGCTGTACCACCTGAGCAGCCATGGCATCGCGCTGCCTGCATGGGTGGAACATGGCTGGATGGGTGTCGACCTGTTCTTTGTGCTGAGCGGCTACCTGATCGGCTGGCAACTGCTGCGCCGCTATGCCAGTGGCCACCCGCCTGGATGGCGGCGCTTCATGCTGGGCCGGGCGCTGCGCATCCTGCCGGCCTACTATGCCGTGCTAGCGCTGTATGTCCTGCTGCCGGCCACGCGCGAAGGCGGCAATCTGCAGCCGCTGTGGAAGTACCTCACTTTTACGCTGAACATTTTTCCGGACTGGGGACAGGGACGCGCTTACTCGCACGCCTGGTCGCTGTGCATCGAAGAGCACTTCTATCTGGTGTTTCCGCTACTGGCGTGGCTGCTGGCTAAGCATGCCAGTGCCCGGCAAACCGGTCTGCTGATGGTCGCCTTGCTGGCGGGCGGCGCAGTGCTGCGCGGCTGGCTGTGGCATATGCAAATTGCGCCCCATCTGGCTAGCGGTGATGTGGCTCAGGTCATGGATGCCTACGTGGTCTATCTCTACGCCCCCAGCTATGCCCGACTCGATGGTCTGCTCATGGGAGCAAGTCTGGCCGCCATCCGTGCGTTTCGTCCGCTCTGGTGGCACAGACTGCAAGCCTGCAGCGGCCGCCTGATGTTGCTGGGCTGCGCTCTGCTGCTACTGGCCACGCACATCACCCCTGCGAGTCTGACCGGTGCCACACTGCTGTTCCCGCTGGTGGCACTGGGCTGTACAGCCCTGCTGGCCGGCATGACCAGTCCTGCGCACTGGCCGGGACGCACCGCGCTACCGGGCGCGCACGCACTGGCCCTGCTCGCCTTCAGCCTATACCTGAGCCACAAACAGATCTATCACTGGCTGGACCTGCTACTGCCAGCGCTCGGTGAGCAGGCACCGCTGCTAGCCATGCTGCTGTATTGTGCGGCATCGCTAGCCGGCGCCACTGTGCTGTACGGACTGATCGAACGCCCCGCACTACGCTTGCGCCAGCATTACCTGCGCTGACCTAGCGCCCACTGCGCGTCGTATTGCTATGAGCTTTCGAATTGCCGCTAGGCGCCTGCAGGGCACTCTGGCGGCAAGTGCCTTGCCAGTGGCGTCATTCAAGCAACAGCGTTGCCAGTTTTTCGGGACGGGCAAAATAGAAACCCTGGATGTAATCAATGGGTGACTGGCTGATACGATGAACCTGTTCAGCGGTTTCAGCACCTTCCAGCACCACCCGGCTCTGCAAATCATGAGCCAATTGGCATACCGTTGTCAGTAGCGTAAATAAACGCTGGTCCGTATCGATGTTTTTTACAAACAGTCTGTCAATCTTGATTTCATCGAACTGAATCGCCCGCAGGTAGCCTAAGGAAGAATAGCCGCTACCAAAGTCATCCAGTGAAATGCTCACTCCCAGCCGTTTGAGATCATGGTTGACTGCCACGATTTGCTCAGGGTTGGCCGCGAACACTTCCTCCGTAATCTCAATAATCAGGTTCGCCGGGGCAACCTTTGCATCAGCCAACAGGCTCTGCAGCCGATCCACAAAACCCGGCGCGAGAAACAGTGGCGGCGATACGTTGGCGGCCACTTGAATGCTGGCGCCGTACTTTTTTACCAGTTGCGGTATATCGCCGATGATCAGGCGTAGCATCAGAAGTCCGAACTCATTCATCCACCCTTCCGCGTGCAGCACCGGAATGAAGACTGCAGGCCCGGGGGTTGGCTCACCCGGCGCCTCGCGCATGCGCGCCAAGCCTTCAAAGCCAATAATTTGATGAGCCTGGTTGCTCACCTTGGCCTGATAAACCACCTGAAATAGCCCATGGTCCAGCGCCTCTCGAATGCGTAGCTTGAGGACATGCTCATCGACCATTTGCTGCTGCATACTGGTGGTAAAGCCCAGTATCTGCCCGGTGGAAGCGGGGGTGATGTTTCGAATCACCACATTGACATTCTTTAACAGCGTTTCAAAGGCATTGCCATGCTCAGGCGCCGCCACCCATGCACCGGCGCTAATCAGGCCAAGCTTTGTGAGGGAGTGGCGTGACTCCAAATCCGCAATGAAGGCAGCAAACGCGGCTTCGGGTCCGCCGGTCCAGCTACCGGAACGCCACACTGCAAACTGTGCAGCGTGCAGCTTTGCCGCAAGAAACTCTGGTCCGAAATGAACGTTCAGCAGCTGCGCTATTTCCTGCAAAATCAGATCGCCTCGCGCGTGCCCATGCAATGCGTTAATCAGCCGAAAGCCGGCAAACTCAACAACAAGTAGCGTACCCGTACGCCCCGCTGCCATCTCCGCGTTGACTTCCTTCTCCAGGTATTTCCTATTGAACAGCCCCGTTGTCTCGTCCTTATAGGCATAGTCGAACAGCTTCAAGTTTGAATCTTCCAGCAATCTGACATGCGCCCCGAGCCGGTTTTTGAGCTCGATAATCGATCCGCCCATTGCCACGGAAAGCAGCGCGACGGTCATGCAGACAATCAGCCACGCCGTAGGTGAGCTTTGCGACTTTCCAGCATCGAATTCGATTTGGATCCAGCCGGCGCTGACCGCTCCAGTGACGACAGCAAGTAGCATCACCGCTAAGGCCGGAATCACCCAGGCGCGCATGCCGCTCCAATTGGTAAAGGAGAGCACCATCACTGCGGCAATCACCAGGTACCCGTCAGGCGAATAGGGGTTCTGAGAGACGGCACTGATGGCAATGGTAATTCCAACTCCGGCGAGCAGCGTGAGTTTGGTGTTGACCGAGAAAGTGCGCCTAAACAACAATAACAAGGCAAGGAAGCATGCTGAGCCGTAGTCTACGGCCATTGCGACTGGAAAAATCCCGGCGGAATGTAACGCTATCGCACTGAGTAGGGCTACGCAACATCCGGTGCCGATCAATCGGCTCACCAGCCCATCGCTCATTTCATGATTCATCGGCAGCCTACTGATAACAGATTTGCTCAAGATGGATTAACAGGATTATTCATGACGGTAACATTTCTCTTGGAAACACACAACACGGATACGGTCGCCGTATTGGCAGCGGATGGCACTCCCCGTTCCTCACCATAAAAAATAGACGGGAAATAAAAAAGCCTGCTTCTCATGCGAGAAACAGGCTTGATTGAGCAAGAAAGCAACTTCGTGCGAATTAGAACGGGATGTCGTCATCCATGTCCGAGAAGCTGGCGGCCGGTTTCGGCGCAGGACGTGGTGCCGGTGGCGCCATTTGCGGACGTGGTGCCGGTGCCTGACGCTGCTGCTGCGGCGCTGCATCGTAGCTGCCGCCATCGTCCATACCGTCGTTGCCGCCCATACCCTGACGGCCACCCAGCATTTGCATCTGCTCGGCGATGATGTCGGTGGCATAACGCTCGACGCCATCCTTGTCGGTATATTTACGGGTCTGCAGACGGCCTTCCACGTACACCGAGGAACCTTTTTTCAGGTACTGGCCAACGATTTCAGCCAGACGGCCAAAGAAGGAAATGCGGTGCCATTCGGTCAGCTCTTTCTGCTCGCCCGTGTTGCGGTCCTTCGATTTGTACGAGGTCGCCACAGCGATGTTGGCGATCGCGTCACCGCTAGGCATGTAGCGAATTTCCGGATCGCGACCCAGATTGCCGACGATGATGACTTTGTTGACAGATGCCATGTATAAAACTCCTGAGTATCGGCCGCCCCTGAGTGCGGGCTCAGCGCGGGCTAATTATCCTAAACAACGATTATAGTGCACCCTAAGTTGAAACGGCGCAAGAAAATACTGGTATTATATACAGTACCACACCAGCGCCACTCGATCTGGCGCAAGGTCGGCGCAGATAATCAAAGCCAGCTATAGTAGCGGGTTGACCCGAAAGGCAGAACATGGAACAGATCCGTATCCGCGGCGCTCGCACGCATAATCTCAAAAACATCAATCTCGATTTGCCGCGTAACCAGCTGATCGTGATTACCGGCCTGTCCGGTTCCGGTAAATCCTCGCTAGCCTTCGATACGCTGTATGCGGAAGGTCAGCGCCGCTATGTCGAATCACTGTCGGCCTATGCGCGCCAGTTCCTGCAACTGATGGAAAAGCCCGATGTCGATCTGATCGAAGGCCTGTCACCGGCCATCTCGATCGAGCAGAAAGCTACCTCGCACAATCCGCGGTCGACGGTCGGCACGGTCACCGAAATCCACGATTATCTGCGTCTGCTGTATGCCCGCGTCGGCACGCCTTACTGCGTGAACCACCCGGAGCAGGCGCTGGCCGCGCAAACCGTCTCGCAGATGGTGGACGCGGTGCTGGCCATGCCGGAAGGAACCAAGCTGATGATCCTCGCACCGGTGGTGGCCAACCGCAAGGGCGAGCACACCGATCTGTTCGAGCAGATGCAGGCGCAGGGCTTTATCCGCTTCCGCGTGCAGAGCGGCACCCATGCGGCGAAGATCTACGAAGTCGATGATCTGCCCAAGCTGAAGAAAACCGAGAAGCACACGATTGATGTGGTGATCGACCGCGTCAAGGTCAGTGCCGAGATCAAGCAGCGCCTCGCAGAAAGCTTCGAGACCGCGCTGCGACTGGCCGACGGCCGCGCCATGGCGCTGGAAATGGACACGGGCAGCGAGCAGGTGTTTTCGAATAAATTCGCCTGCAATACCTGCGGCTATTCGCTGCAGGAGCTGGAACCGCGCCTGTTCTCGTTCAATAATCCGATGGGCGCCTGCCCGGAGTGCGACGGTCTCGGTCACATCGAATTCTTCGATCCGAAACGCATCGTCGCCTTCCCCAATCTGTCACTGGCTTCCGGCGCCGTAAAGGGCTGGGACCGGCGCAACCAGTTCTACTTCCAGATGCTGTCGAATCTGGCGGCCTTCTACGAATTCGATCTGGATCTGCCCTTCGAACAGTTGCCGAAAGCGGCGCAGGAAGTGATTCTGCACGGCTCCGGCAAAGTCCAGATTCCGTTCACCTACGTCAATGAACGCGGTCGCACGGTCGTCAAGGAACATGCTTTCGAAGGCGTGGTCACCAATCTGGCGCGCCGTTATCGCGAAACCGATTCGATGGCGGTCAAGGAAGAACTGGCGAAATTCATCAACGAGAAGCAGTGCCCGTCCTGCCACGGCGCCCGCCTGCGTCAGGAAGCACGCTTCGTCAAAGTCGGCAGCGGCAAGCAGGAAAAAGCCATCTACGAGATCGCCGCGAAACCGCTGCGCGAAACCCTATCCTTCTTCGAACAGCTGAAACTCAAGGGCGCGAAAAAGGAAATCGCCGACCGCGTGGTCAAGGAAATCATTTCGCGCCTGAAGTTCCTCAATAACGTCGGCCTCGATTATCTGTCACTCGACCGCAGCGCCGATACCCTGTCCGGCGGCGAAGCGCAGCGTATCCGACTGGCCTCGCAGATCGGCTCCGGCCTGACCGGCGTGAT
>JAIXXN010000004.1 GCA_027490725.1 Oxalobacteraceae bacterium | reverse complement strand
TTAGTCATCATTGGATATGTAGTGGTAGTCGTGGGCGTGTTCGGCGGGTATGCCGCGTCCGGCGGCCACCTGGCGGTTCTGTTCCAGCCTCTGGAGCTGGTGATGATCGGCGGCGGTGCGTTCGGCGCATTCATGGTCGGCAATACGCCGAAAGCGCTGAAGGCGACGCTGGCCGCGCTGCCCACCGTGCTGAAGGGTTCGCCCTACACCAAAGACCTGTATATGGAGATGATGTCGCTGCTGTTTGACGTACTCTCCAAAGTCCGCAAGGAAGGTCTGATGTCGATTGAAGGCGACATCGAGAATCCCGAGCAAAGTCCGGTGTTCAGTAAATATCCGAGCGTGCTGAAAGATCACCACATCGTCGAATTCATGACCGATTACCTGCGCCTGATGGTGTCCGGGAATATGGATGCGATGCAGATCGAGAATCTGATGGACATGGAAATCGAAACCCACCACCACGAGGGTGCCATTCCGGCCCACGCGATTGCCAAACTGGGCGACGGTATGCCGGCCTTCGGTATTGTGGCGGCGGTGATGGGGGTGGTGCACACCATGGAATCGGTGGGGATGCCACCGGCCGAGCTGGGGATCCTGATTGCCCACGCGCTGGTCGGTACCTTCCTCGGGATTCTCCTGGCGTATGGTTTCGTGGGTCCTTTGTCCAGTCTGCTGGAGCAAAAGCTCGACGAGTCGAGCAAGATGTTCCAGTGCGTGAAGGTGACGCTACTGGCTAGCCTGAATGGCTATGCGCCGGCGCTGGCAGTGGAGTTCGGCCGTAAAGTGCTGTACTCGACGGAACGTCCGACCTTCGCCGAGCTGGAGGATCACATCAAGAAATCGAAATCCAAGTGAACGGCGCCTCTATGACTGGCGCGGCAGTGGGTATAAGGAGTTGTCATGGCTGAAGAAGGCTTACGGCCAATTGTTGTCAAACGCATTAAAAAAGTCGCAGGCGGCCACCATGGTGGCGCCTGGAAGATCGCCTATGCCGACTTCGTGACAGCGATGATGGCCTTCTTCCTGCTGATGTGGCTGCTTGGTTCGACTGCCAAGGGTGATCTGGCAGGGATTTCCGAGTACTTTAAGACGCCCCTGAAAGTCGCCATGCAGGGCGGCGATGGCAGTGGTGATAGCTCGTCGATTCTGAAAGGCGGCGGCAAGGATCTGACGCGGCAGGCCGGACAGGTCAAGGCCAGTGATGATCCTGCCACCAAAAAAACCTTCAACCTGACGGCGGCCAAGGCGGCGCTGGAGGCGGAAGAGAGTGCGCGTCTGCAATCTTTGAAAGAAAAGATCGAGAACAAGATCGAAGCCAACCCTTTGCTGAAGAAGTACAAGGACCAGTTGCTGCTTGATATTACCAGTGAAGGCTTGCGGATCCAGATCGTGGACGAGCAGAACCGCCCGATGTTCGCGTCGGCCAAAGCCGAGCTGCAACCGTACACCCGCGAGATCCTGCACGAGATTGGCTTCGTACTCAATGATGTTCCGAACAAGATTGGCCTGTCGGGTCATACTGATTCAACGCCATTCCTGAGTGAAAACGGTTACAGTAACTGGGAACTCTCCTCTGACCGGGCGAATGCGTCGCGACGCGAGCTGATCGCCGGTGGTATGGCCGAATCGAAGGTATTACGGGTAGTGGGACTGTCCTCGGCCAATAATCTCGACAAAGCGGACCCCTTCAATCCGATCAACCGTCGCATCAGTATTCTGGTGATGAATAAACGCACCGAGGAAAACGTGCTGCGCGATGGCGTACGTCAGTTGGAAGTGGGAGCGGAGGAAGAAGCGGCCGCTGCAGCGCCACCAGCGCGCGGTGTTCCCCCGGTGCGCAAATAAGCGCGGCCGGGATAGCGCATCAAAGAGACAGCGCATCAAAGAGACAGTTATGACGAGAAAAAAAATTCTGGGTTCCCATGTCAAGCGCCTGATGTCAGGCGTGGCGGATCATGGGCGCCAGCATTTGACCGAGGTGGAAACCGATCTGATCCAGACGGGGCTGTTGCTTGAGGAGGCCATTGAAAAATTGTCCTTCAACTTCATGGCCATCCATCAGGCGGTTGAAGCCGAGCAGGCCACCATCGCCCAGTTGCTGGCCGGCGGCGAAGTGAGCGCCGAGCAGCGCACCCAGCTTGCCGCGTTACAGGGGCAAGTGGGCGGTTATGTGAATGCCGCCATTACCAGTTTGCAGTTTCAGGATATGACCAGCCAGTTGATAGACCGTACCCTCAAACGTGTTACGGGCTTACGCGAGTTCCTGAGTACCCTGAGTGCGCACGGTGCCGAAATGCTGCCCGATAGCGATAATGAAGAGATCGTCGATCTGCTCGGCAAAGTCAGCATGGCGCTGGCAGTGCAGAGTCTGGAGTTGCGTAGCGTGTTGCGCAAAGCGGTCAGTCAACAACATCTGGAGAGCGGCGACATCGAATTATTCTGAGCGCCGCCCCGAACAATGTAATAACCGGACTCCGGGTCCGAACCTTAATGAGTGAGAGTGAAGATGGCCAAGACGATACTTGCAGTTGATGATTCCAGTTCCCTGCGCCAGATGGTGGCCTTCAGCCTGAAGGCGGCCGGCTATCAGGTAGTGGAAGCGGTTGATGGGCAGGATGGGCTGGACAAGGCCAAGCAGCAAAGCGTCGATCTGGTGCTGACCGATCAGAACATGCCGCGCATGGATGGCCTGCAGCTGATCAAATTGCTGCGCGAACTGCCTGCCTACCAGAAAACCCCGATTCTGATGCTGACCACCGAATCGTCAGATGAGATGAAATCCAAAGGTCGTGCCGCGGGTGCGAATGGCTGGCTGGTCAAGCCCTTCGATCCGCAACGACTGATCGAAGTAGTCAAGAAGGTCATAGGCTGATCCCGCGCGTGCAATCATGCTGAGCGAAAACAAGGGAGTATCACCATGACCATCGATATTAGCCAGTTCTTCCAGGTCTTCTTCGATGAAGCCGAAGAATTGCTGGCTGAAATGGAACGGCTATTGTTGGCCGTCGATGTTGACCGTCCGGACCCGGAAGATCTGAATGCCGTGTTCCGTACCGCCCATTCCGTCAAGGGGGGCGCGTCGACGTTCGGCATTACCGACATGACGGAAGTGACCCATATTCTGGAAACCTTGCTGGACCGGGTACGCAAGGGCGAAATGCCGCTGACGGCCGAGCACGTCGACGCCTTCCTGGCCGCCAAGGATATTCTGAAAATGCAGCTGGACGGACATCGTCACGGCAGCAGTGTCGATCAGGACGCGGTAGGCAATGTGCGCATGATGCTGCAGTCGCTGGCGCAGGACGTGCCGATGGTGGCACTGGCGCCGATGGCACCGTCGTTCCATACGGCAGAAACCAAGACGGTCGACCATAGTGGCGGCCGGCGTTACCGCTTCGAGCTGCCAGCGATGGCACACCGCGAAGTGCAGGCCCTCGGTGCCGAACTGGGACTGATGGGGCACGTCGCCATCACGCCGCTCGATCATGACCGCAATGCCATGCTGGTCACCACCCACGAGAGTCTCGACGATCTGATCGCGATCTGTTCCTTCGTGCTGAATCCGGACGACATGAAGGTCACGGAATTGCCGGCACTCGATGCGCGTCAGGCTGGGCTGGAACAGGCCGAGCGCGCCAAAGTCGAGAACGATCTCGGTTACGGTTTCTTCGATCAGAGTGAACTGCATCCGGGCGGCGCCACTGCCGGCGCCAGCGCGGGCGAGGGCTATGGCTTCTTCCAGCCGCTGGACGAGATCCGCGCCAATGCGCAGGACAGCAGCGACGATGCGCGCGGTTACGGTTTCTTCCAGCCGGTCGAACAGATTCGTGCGGTGGCCGGCATCGTCGAGCAGGCCCCCACCGCGCAACAGCTTGCCGAGGAAGAAAAGAAAGCCGCCAAGAAGGATGAGAAAGCCCCTGTTGCAGGGCATGCGCCGGGGGCAGAATCGTCTTCGATCCGCGTCTCTATCGAAAAAGTCGACCAGTTGATCAATCTGGTGGGCGAGCTGGTGATTACCCAGGCCATGATCGAGCAGCGCGTCGGCATCCTCGATCCGATGAAACACGAACGCCTGCTGAACGGTGTCAGTCAGCTGACCCGTAACACCCGCGATCTGCAGGAAGCGGTGATGTCGATCCGCATGATGCCGATGGACTTCGTGTTCTCGCGCTTCCCGCGCATGGTGCGCGATCTGGCGGCCAAGCTGGGCAAAAAGGTTGATTTCATCACCAACGGTGCCGCCACGGAGCTCGATAAAGGCCTGATCGAACGGATCGTCGATCCACTGACGCACCTGGTGCGCAATTCGATCGACCACGGGATTGAAATGCCGGCCGTGCGGCGCGCTGCCGGCAAGAGTGATGCCGGCCGGCTGTTCCTGTCGGCAGCCCACCAGGGCGGCAACATCATCATCGAAGTCTCGGACGACGGCGGTGGGCTGAACCGCGAGAAAATTCTCGCCAAGGCCGAACAGAATGGTTTGCCGCTGAGCGAAAACATGAGCGATGCGGACGTCTGGCAACTGATCTTTGCGCCCGGTTTCTCGACCGCGGAGCAGGTGACGGACGTGTCCGGCCGTGGCGTTGGAATGGATGTGGTCAAACGTAACATTAGCGCCATGGGCGGGGTGGTCGATATCCGCTCGGCGGCCGGCTTCGGCACCACGATTTCGATTTCGCTGCCGCTGACGCTGGCCATTCTGGACGGGATGTCGATCCGGGTCGGCGAGGAAGTCTATATTCTGCCGCTCGGCTTCGTGGTGGAATCGCTGCAGCCGGTGCCCGACGACGTCAAGGAAATCAGTGGCAAGGGCCGCGTCATCAAAGTGCGCGGCGAATACCTGCCGCTGGTGCCGCTGTACCAGATGTTCGACATCACGCCGCGCTACACCGATCCGTGTCAGGGCATTGTAGTGATTATTGAAACGGAAGGCCGCAAAGCCTGCCTGTTTATCGATGAGCTGGTCGGACAGCAGCAGGTTGTGGTGAAGAATCTGGAGTCGAATTACCGCAAGGTGACGGGCATTTCCGGCGCAACCATCCTCGGCGATGGCGGGGTGGCGCTGATTCTCGATGTCACGGCACTGATACGCTCGTCCCGGCAGTTGGCGGACGAACAGATTTATAGCTAATCCAAGTCAAGGACAGCACTATGGCAGACGTACTGAGCACAGGAGCAAACGAGATCGCCGGGCACGAGTATCTGGCGTTCACGCTGGGTAAAGAAGAATACGGCATCGATATTCTGAAGGTGCAGGAAATCCGCGGCTACGAAACCGTGACCCGGATTGCCAATGCGCCCGACTTTATCAAAGGCGTCATCAACCTGCGCGGGATCATCATCCCGGTGGTTGACATGCGGATCAAGTTCCGCCTCGGTGAGCCGGTCTACGATCAGTTCACTGTGGTAATTATTCTCAACATCAACGGGCGGATTGTCGGCATGGTGGTGGACTCGGTTTCCGACGTCACCACGCTCACGCCGGAGCAGGTCAAGCCTTCGCCGGAGATGGGCTCGGCCTTGAGTAATGACTACATGATTGGACTTGGGACGATAGACGAGCGTATGCTGATACTGGTCAACATCGATAAACTGATGTCTAGCGATGAAATGGGATTGATGGAGCAACTGGCAGCCTAAACCACGCCGCCAGCATTGTTCAACACGAATACGAGCGCCCAAAAGAGTGCGCAGGAAAGGTTTTAAATAGACGGCGGCTACCGTTGAACGGTGGCTTGCCAGCATAGACCGCTTAGGGGAGAAACAACATGAATTTACGCGATTTCAAGATTGGCGCACGTTTGCGTCTGGGGTTCGGCGCTATATTGCTGATTCTGGTAGCCATGGTCCTGATGACCAACTACCTCAATTACAGCAATAAGAGCAAGCTGACCAAAGGTCTGGAGCTGAGCACCAGCAAGAATCTGCTGGCCGGCTCGATGAAAAGCGCGATGCTGGAAACCGGGATTGCGATGCGCAATATCGGTCTGCAGTCGGACGTCAGTCTGATGCAGAAAGAAGAACAGAAAGTGAAAGACCAGCGCGCCCGCTATGAAAAAGCTGTGGCTGATCTGAAAGCAGCCGGTCTGAACGACGCAGAGAAGAAAGTGCTGTCCGAGATCGCGACGCTGGACGCCGATGTCGACAAGGCTTTCAAGGAAGCCATTGGTCAGGTACTGGCGTTTAACAGCGAAGGTGCGGCCAAGGTGATTTCCGGGCGTATCGATCCGCTCAACCAGCAATCGCTGGCATTGATCAACAAACTGGTCGATATGCAGCAGGCCTATGCAGCGGAAGTGATGGCCGGTTCCGTCACCGCTGACCGCAACCTGATGATATTGCTGTTCGCGATCGGTATCGCGGCGGTGGCAATTGGCGTCGTGTGCGCCACAGTGACCACCCGTTCGATTACCGTGCCGCTGGCCGGTGCCGTGCTGGTGGCGCAGAAAGTGGCGGCTGGCGAACTGACTTCGCATGTGCATGTGGAAGGTCACGATGAAACCAGCGAGCTGCTGCAAGCGCTGAAAGACATGAATGAAAGTCTGGCAAAAACCGTGGGCGATGTACGCACCGGTACCGAGATGATTTCGACCGCTTCGCAGGAAATTGCTTCCGGTAACGCCGACCTGTCGGCCCGTACCGAAGCACAGGCCAGTTCGCTGGAAGAAACCGCCTCGTCGATGGAAGAACTGACCAGCACCGTGAAACAGAATGCGGACAATGCCCGTCAGGCGAATCAGCTGGCCGTGACGGCCTCGTCGGTGGCCGAAAAAGGCGGGATGGTGGTTTCGCAAGTGGTCGATACCATGGGCTCGATCAAGGCCAGCTCGAGCAAGATTGTCGACATTATCGGCGTGATCGATGGGATCGCTTTCCAGACCAATATTCTGGCGCTGAATGCTGCGGTGGAAGCTGCCCGTGCCGGTGAGCAGGGTCGTGGCTTTGCGGTGGTGGCATCCGAAGTGCGTAATCTGGCACAACGTTCCGCTGGCGCAGCCAAGGAAATTAAAGAACTGATTGGTGATTCGGTTGATAAAGTCGATGCCGGTAGCAAACTGGTCGATGAAGCTGGCCAGACCATGGATCTGATCGTGACGTCGATCCGCCAGGTGGCCGACATCATGGGCGAAATTACTGCCGCGACGCAGGAACAGAGCAACGGCATCGAGGAAGTCAATCAGGCCATCAACCAGATGGACGAAATGACCCAGCAGAATGCTGCGCTGGTCGAAGAAGCTGCAGCTGCCGCAGAAAGTATGGAAGAACAGGCCCAGATGCTGGCGCAGGCCGTCAGCATCTTCAAGCTGTCGCATGACGAAGGCAGCCGCCGTCCGGCCGCCCGGGCACTGCCACGTCGCACTGCCGTGGCCGCACCAGCCGTCGCTGCGCCACGTCCTACTCCGGCGCCTGCTCCGGCCGCAGCACCGGCCCGTGCCGCGGCACCGAAAAAGCTGGCGACTCCGGCACCAGCTTCCGGTGACGAGTGGGAAGAGTTCTAAGCAGCCCAGTAGCCTAGTAGCACCGGCCGTGCGCCTGCGGGCGTGCGGCCGCGCCGGCATCTTCAAGACAGCATTAAGGATTAGTGAATATGCCGCATAGCAAAGGCAGTAAAGAATTCGAATTCCACGCCAAAGACTTCGAGCGGGTGCGTGCGCTGATTTACAAGCGCGCCGGGATTTCGCTGGCGGACAGCAAACAGGAAATGGTCTACAGCCGTCTGGCGCGCCGCCTGCGCGCCACCGGCATCGAATCGTTCGCCAAATATCTCGATGATCTGGAAGCAGGGCGGCTTGGCGAGGACGAGTGGGAAGCCTTCACCAATGCCCTGACCACCAATCTGACCTCGTTTTTCCGCGAAGCCCACCATTTCCCCTTGCTGGCCGAACATATCCGCGCCAAGCGCGAGCCGATCACCATCTGGTGCTCGGCCAGTTCGACCGGCGAAGAACCGTACTCGATCGCCATGACGGTGTGCGAAGCGTTCAATACGCTGACACCGAACTGCCAGATCATCGCCACCGACATCGATACCAATGTGCTGGCGCATGCCGCCAACGGCGTGTACACCATGGACCGGCTCGACAAGATGGCGCCGGAACGGGCGCGGCGCTTTTTCCTGCGTGGCAAAGGCGATAAGGCTGGCTATGCGCGGGTGCGTCCGGAACTACGCAATCTGATCACCTTCAAGCAGCTCAATCTGCTGGCCGACGGCTGGCCGCTGAGTGGCCAGTTCGATGTGATTTTCTGCCGCAATGTGATGATTTATTTCGACAAGGCGACCCAGCGCAAGATTCTGTCGCGCTTTGTGCCACTGATGAAACCCGATGCGCTGCTGTTTGCCGGCCATTCGGAGAATTTCCTGTATGTATCGGATGCGTTGAAGTTACGCGGCAAGACGGTGTACGAACTGGATGACCAGCACCGCGGCGCGGCGCAAAAAACACCAGCGCGGCTTTGAGGGGAAATCATGGATCTGGAACAATTTGCCACCAACGTCTACTACGATCGCACCTTCGATTGTCAGGCCGCTAAAATCCTGCCGGGCGAGTACTATTACACCAACAAGGATATGCTGATCGTGACTGTGCTAGGCTCTTGCGTGTCGGCCTGTATCCGCGACCGCGTTACCGGCCTGGGCGGTATGAACCACTTCATGCTGCCCGATGGCGGTGAGCCCAACAGTCCGGTATCGGCAT
Organism: Oxalobacteraceae bacterium; assembly: GCA_027490725.1. GTDB lineage: Bacteria > Pseudomonadota > Gammaproteobacteria > Burkholderiales > Burkholderiaceae_D > Rugamonas. The sequence continues at coordinate 15,649 of JAIXXN010000004.1, read as the reverse complement.
CGGCGCGCTATGGTACGTATGCCATGGAGGTGCTGATTAATGATTTGCTGAAAGCCGGCGCCAAGCGGGAAAATCTGGAAGCGAAGGTTTTTGGCGGTGGTGCGGTACTGAAAGGCTTTACCGCTATCAACGTCGGGGAGCGCAATGCCGCTTTCGTGCTGAATTTCCTCAAGGTGGAGAAAATCCGCGTGGTGGCTGAAGATCTTAACGATATTCATCCCCGTAAAGTGTATTTTTTCCCCCGCACGGGTAAGGTACTGGTCAAGAAACTGATGCAGACTCACAACGATACGCTGGTTAAACGCGAAATCGAGTACGCGAGCCGCCTGAAAAAAGAACCTGTCAGTGGCGATATCGATCTGTTCTGATCGCTTTGTCAGGGTAGTAAGGGCCTTTTGCCCGGAAAGTAGTGTGTCATGAAGACCAAAGTATTAATCGTCGACGACTCGGCCTTGATCCGTAGCGTGATGAGCGAAATCATTAACAGCCAGCCAGATATGCAGGTGGTGGGTGCTGCGCCCGACCCGCTGGTAGCGCGTGAAATGATCAAGCAGACCAATCCCGACGTGCTGACGCTGGACGTCGAGATGCCCAAGATGGATGGTCTCGACTTCCTCGAGAAGTTGATGCGCTTGCGTCCCATGCCGGTGGTGATGGTGTCTTCGCTGACCGAGCGCGGCTCGGAAATTACCATGCGTGCACTGGAGCTGGGCGCGGTCGACTTTGTGACCAAACCCAAGATTTCGATACAAGCCGGGATGCGTGAATACACCGAACTGATCACCGATAAAATTCGTGCGGCGGCCAAGGCGCGCGTGCGCGCCCGCGTGCTGCCGGCTGCCGGCAGTCCTGCCCAGGCCCAGTTGCCGCAACTGCGCAATCCGCTGACCTCGTCGGAAAAACTGATCATCATCGGCGCCTCGACCGGCGGCACGGAAGCGATTCGCGAATTCCTGATGCAGATGCCGTCCGATTGCCCCGGCATTCTGATTACCCAGCACATGCCGGAAGGCTTTACCCGCTCGTTCGCCCAGCGACTCGATTCACTGTGCAAGATTTCGGTGCAGGAAGCGGCCGGCAATGAGCGTATCCTGCCCGGCCACGCCTATATCGCACCGGGCCACTCGCACCTGTATCTGGCCCGTAGTGGCGCCAACTACATGACCCGCATCGATCAGGCCGAGCCGGTCAACCGGCACCGTCCATCGGTGGATGTGCTGTTCCGCTCGGCGGCCCAGTTGGCGGGTAAAAATGCCGTCGGGGTGATTCTGACGGGGATGGGGAAAGATGGCGCCGCCGGGATGCTGGAAATGAAACAGGCGGGCGCCCATAATTTCGCCCAGGACGAGGCCAGTTGTGTGGTGTTTGGCATGCCCCGCGAAGCGATTGCGATCGGTGCCGCGCACGAGGTGGGAGCGCTTTCAGCGCTGCCGGGCATGGTGCTGGGTCATCTTGCAGCACACGGGATGCGCGCATTACGAGTTTAAAATGTCAAGTGTGACGTTTTAGTGCGACTTTGTTCGCCTTCAAGCAACGAAAATGCTATCCTACAACTTGCTGGCAATTGCAGATACTATTAACAACCGCGTAGAGAAACAACGGAGTAATTCATGGCTGATCCAAAGATGAAATTTTTAGTCGTAGACGATTTTTCGACGATGCGCCGCATTGTCCGGAATCTGTTGAAAGAACTGGGTTATGCCAATGTCGACGAAGCCGAAGATGGCGTGATGGCGCTGGCCAAACTGCGCGCTGAATCGTTCGATTTCGTGGTCTCGGACTGGAATATGCCGAATATGGACGGTCTGACCATGCTGCAAAACATCCGTGCCGATCCAGCACTGGCCAAACTGCCAGTACTGATGGTGACCGCGGAAGCCAAAAAAGAGAACATCATCGCGGCTGCACAGGCGGGCGCCAACGGTTACGTAGTGAAGCCTTTCACTGCTGCGACGCTGGATGAGAAGCTGAACAAGATCTTCGAAAAACTCGGCGCCTGATGGTGTAAGCCTGCTACGGCACCTTCGGCAAGCCTGCGATGGTGTCGGGTAGCGAGGTTTTGTCGCGTAGAGACCACACAGTTGTCCGCAGCCAGTTGCCAGCGCTGACCATTGCCTGGTCAGGTCGTTGTTGCTGGCCGGAAGCGATTCTCCACGTGATAGCCCTGTTTGCAGGGCGATTCCGGCCCGCCCAGTGCGGGCCTGTGTTTTTGGGCTAACCACCATGCTTCACACTGATTTCCTTGTGCGGGAACCGCTGCTCGATGCGCAGCAGCGCGTGCTGGGCTATGAAATATGCTGGTCGGCGGCGGCCTCGTCGCCCGCCGAGCAGGAGCAGTTGCTGGCTTTCGTGGCGCAGCAGTTGCTCGGTCCGGACGGCGACTGGCTGTTGCGTGACAAGACGCTGGTGCTGGAGGCAGTGCCCTCTATGCTGTCGGCCGATGCTTTGCACCAACTGCCGCCGCAGCACACCGTGCTGGCGCTGCAAGCGGCCACGCTGTCGCATCCCGATACCATGGCGGCGGTACAGGCACTGCGTGCCGGTGGCGTCGGGATTCTGCTGCGCGATGCCGACCTGCTGCATCTCGGTAATCGCCTGCCTGCCATCGCCAGCCTGGTGGAAGTGCGCTTCTCCGGAAGTGGCGTGGCCCAGCAGGCGCGGGCTTATGCGGCGCTGCGCAATGCCAGTGTGGCGATGGTGGCGCGGCCGGTCAGCAACTGGGCCGATTTCGATGCCTGTGCGGCGCTGGGCCTGAATGCCTTCGTCGGTAAATTGCACCTGACGCCGCGTCCTAGCAGCCAGCAGCAAGGCTTGAATCCGGCCCAGACCGTGATCATGCAGCTGATGCAGATGGTGCGTCAGAATGCCGACGTGGCGCAGATCGAGGCGTTGCTCAAGCGCGATGCCACACTGTCCTACAAATTACTTCGTTTCATCAATTCCGCCAGCTTCGGTGCCGGACGCGAAATCCAGTCGCTGCGTCAGGCCTTGACCATGCTGGGCTACGCGCCCCTGTACCGCTGGCTGACCTTGCTGCTGGCAACTGCCAGTACCAGTGGCTATTCGCCGGTGCTGCTGGAAACGGCGGTGGTGCGCGGCCGGCTGGCCGAACTACTGGCGCAGCAGGCGCTCGGCAAGAGCGAGGCGGAGCAGGTCTTCGTGGCAGGCATGTTCTCGCTGCTGGACCGTTTGCTGGGCATCAGCATGGAAGAGGTGCTGGCGAATATCCAGTTGCCGGAGGATGTGGTGGCAGCGCTGCTCTCGCGCGACGGCAAGTATGGTCCGTATCTGGCGCTGGCCGAAGCTTGCGAGCTGAATTCGGCACTGGTCGCGTCGATGGCAGCGGCACTCAAATGTACGCCGCTGCAGGTGAATCAGGCGCATCTGGCGGCGCTGGCGTGGGCCCAGCAGGTATCCGCCTGAGCGGGCGTCCGGCGCGCTTCCGAATCTGATCCCGATTCTGATCCCATCAACGCAAAAGACCGGCCATGGCCGGTCTTTTTCATGGTCAATGCGCTTTAAATTTCCAGATTATCGATCAGGCGGGTGGCGCCGAGTTTGGCCGCGGCCAGCACCACCAGTGGCGTTCCCTGAGCCAGGTCGCCGGCGCCCGGGGCCTGCAGGTCGTGGCGTTTGCGGATCGAGATATAGTCCGGTTTCCAGCCACGCTCGGCCAGATCGGCCATGGCGCGCTGCTCCAGTTCGCTCACGTCCAGATGGCCGTTGCGCATTTCCTGCGCGACAAAATTCAGGCTCTGGTACAGCGCCGGTGCTTCGGCACGTTCCGTTTCCGACAGATACATATTGCGCGAGGACAGTGCCAGACCATCGTCGGCACGGTAAGTTTCGGCGGCAATGATCTCGGTCGGCATGGCAAACTGGCGCGACATATTGCGGATGATCATCAGTTGCTGGTAATCCTTCTTGCCGAACACCGCCACGCGTGGCTGGACACAGGAGAACAGCTTGGTCACCACGGTGCAGACGCCGTTGAAGAAGCCGGGACGGAACTCGCCTTCCAGCGTATTGCCCAGACCATCCGGTGGCTGGACCCGGTATTCCTGCGGTTCCGGATACAGATCTTTTTCGGTGGGGGCGAACAGTACGTACACGCCTTCTTTTTCCAGCTTTTCGACGTCGGCCTGGAAGGTGCGCGGGTATTTGTCGAAGTCTTCGTTCGGGCCGAACTGCAGGCGGTTGACGAAGATCGAGGCCACCACCGGATCGCCATGCTTGCGAGCCAGACGCATCAGCGACAGATGGCCTTCATGCAGGTTACCCATGGTGGGTACGAAGGCGGTGCGCAGTTGGCCGCTCAGTTGGTCGCGCAATTCTTCAATCGAGGTAATGATTTTCATAACGTAGGTTCAACGTAAAAAGAAGTCGGTGTTGCCACGCCCATCAGGCGGGCGAATAGGCCAGCCGCACATAGATCGGTGCGAAGGGCTCGGCCTGGGTAATTTCAATCAGCGTTTCTTTGGCCAGTTCCAGCAGGGCGACGAAATTCACCACCACCACCGGCACCCCGCCAGCGCTGTCAAACAGATCGGCAAACTCGACGAAGCGGCTGCTCTGCAAGCGGCGCAGGATGCCGGTCATGTGCTCGCGCACCGAGAGTTCTTCGCGGCTGATCTTGTGATGCTGGGTCAGCTTGGCCCGTTTCATCACATCCAGCCAGGCCTGCTGCAGATCGACTGCCGTCACGTCCGGCCAGCTGGTGACCAGACTCTGCTCGATGTAGATCTGGGTGCGCACAACATCGCGGCCCACCTGCGGCACCGCGTTCAAGTCATAGGCCGCCAGTTTGATCTGTTCGTATTCGAGCAGGCGGCGGACCAGCTCGGCACGCGGGTCATCCAGCTCCGCATCGAGCTCGGTCTGACGCTGGGGTAGCAGCATGCGCGACTTGATTTCAATCAGCATCGCCGCCATCAGCAGATATTCGGCGGCCAGTTCCAGATTCGACAGACGGATCTGGTCGACATATTTCAGATATTGCAGGGTTAGCTGCGCCATCGGAATATCGAGGATGTTGAAATTCTGTTTGCGGATCAGGTATAGCAGCAGATCCAGCGGCCCCTCGAAGGCATCGAGGAAAATCTCCAGCGCATCGGGCGGGATATACAGATCGTTGGGCAGCTTCAGCAGCGGTTCGCCATACAGGCGGGCGAGGGCGGCCACTTCGTGAGTCACCGCGCTGGCTTCCGCTACGGCTGCAGCCACTTCGGATGGCGACAGGCCTGCCGCCGCATCCAGCTCGACAGCAAGGCTGTTGTGCGGTGGCGGCAGCTGCGGCTGCTCTAGCGTGTCGTCTGGCAACGTCATTGCCGACCCGAAGGCTTAGACTTTGTTCTGGTAGACGTAAGCCTGTTGTTTCACAGCCGAAGCGAGCTGACGTTGCTGTTCATCGAGCGACAGCGCCGGACGATCCCACAGCAGGGCGCGGCCCAGTTGCTGACGCTCATCCATGCCCGGATTTTTTTCTTTCAGGGCTTTGATGAACAGGGTGTGATCGGATTCGTAATTCGAATGTTGTTTCGACAGTTTCATATAGTCTCTATGGGTGGATCAGCAATCGGTATTTTACCGCGCCGCAGCGAAAGCGGGCGAATTTGATGGCCGCTGGCCGGCCGTGGCAAGCCGAATCGGGTATGCTGGAAGACTTAATGTTGCATGCTATTCACTAATTCACCCCCATGACCCAGCGTTTAAGCCCCCGTACCATTGCCTTACTGACCTTGCCGCCCCTGTTGTGGGCGGGTAACGCCATCGTCGGGCGGCTGTTACACGACCTGCTACCACCGGTGCTGCTGAATTTTCTGCGCTGGGCGCTGGCCTTCTGTTTCCTGCTACCGCTGGCCGGCCCGGTGTTGCGCCGCGAGGCCGGCCTATGGCGCTACTGGCCTCAGTATGCTTTGCTGGGGCTGCTCGGTATCGGCATGTATAACGCGCTGCAATACCTTGCCCTGCAGAGCTCTACGCCGATCAATGTCACGCTGGTTGCGTCCGGCATGCCGGTGTGGATGTTGCTGACCGGCTGGCTGTTCTTCGGCGTGCCGGTCAGCCGCAAGCAGGTGGCCGGTGCTTTGCTGTCGATCGGCGGGGTGGTGCTAGTGCTGGCGCGCGGCGAATGGCGTCACGTGCTGGAACTGCGGCTGGTGGCGGGCGATCTGTTCATGATCCTGGCGACCATCGCGTGGTCGCTGTATAGCTGGCTGTTGCTGCGGGTGCGGGAACCGGCCGGCATCCGCGCTGACTGGGCCAGTTTTCTGCTGGCGCAAGTGGCGTTCGGGGTGTTGTGGTCGGGCGGCTTTGCGCTGGGCGAGCAGGCCATGGGCGCGATCAGCGTGCAGTGGAGCTGGTCGCTGCTGGCGGCCTTGCTGTATGTGGCTAGCGGCCCGGCGATTATTGCCTTCGGTTGCTGGGGTGCCGGGGTGCGCGCGGCCGGGCCGTCGGTGGCATCGTTCTTCGTCAATCTGACGCCACTGTTTACGGCCGTGCTGTCCTCGGCCTTCCTCGGCGAAGCGCCACATGCCTACCATGCGGCGGCGTTCGCGCTGATTGTGGCGGGGATCGTGGTATCGGCTAGCCGCCGCTAGCGGCCTTCAGTGCATCGATCAGCACCCGCACCTTTTGCGGCAGGTGGGAAGTAGCGGGATAGACGGCGTGAATCGCGCTTTCCGGTAGCGTCCATTCGGGCAGCACCCGCAGCAGCCGTCCTGCCGCGACATCGTCTTTCACGGAAAATACCGTGGCACGCAAGATGCCGTCGCCGGCCAGTGCCGCCGCGCGGGTGGCGTAGGCGGTGTTGGAGCTGAACACCGTGTTCTGCATGTGTACCTCGGTCTGCCCGCCATCCGGCGCGCGCAGGGTGAACTGGTTCGGCTGGGCGATGACTGACAGGGCGATGTGGGGCAGCTGCGGCAGATCGTCCGGGGAGGCCGGTGTGCCATGGCGGGCGAGCAAGGCCGGACTGGCCACTAGCCAGCGCGCCAGCGTGTCGATGCGGGTCGCCATATAGCCGGAATCGGCCAGCTTGCCAAGCCGCACCGTGACATCAATCCCCTCTGCAATCAGGTCAATGCGGTGGTCGCTGCAGATCAGTTCGATTCTGAGGGCCGGAAACTGGGCCCGCAATTGCGTCAGTACCGGCGACAGCACCATCACGCCGTAGTCGATGGGCGATGCCACCCGCAAAGTGCCTTGCGGGGTCAGGCGTCCGCTACGGGCCTGTTCGATGGCCTGCTCGGCCGCCTGTAGCAGCTGGCGACTGGATTCGTAAAAAGCCCGCCCCGCTTCGGTCAGGCTCAGTTTGCGGGTCGAGCGCAATAGCAGCCCAACACCGATTTCCTGTTCGAGTAGCTGCATGTGCTTGCTGACCATGGATTTGGCGAGTCCGAGCCGGCTAGCGGCGGCGGTCAGTGAACCAGCTTCCACCACGGCGACGAAGGTGGTGAGACGGTTCAGGTTGATGGCGCTGAGGTCTATCATGCGTCGATTGTACACTTTAAGTGGACTGTGATTCTTGATTTGTGTGGCTTATCGCAACGATGCGGGCTGCCTATACTCGCTTCATCTGATCACCCACCACGGAGTTACTATGAAACTGTATGGCATTCCCCTGTCCGGCCACACCCACCGCGTTGAACTATTCCTCAACATCCTCAAACTGCCGCACGACTATGTGCTGATGGATCTGGCGGGTGGTGAGCATAAACAAGCGCCATTCCTGGCTAAAAATGCCTTTGGCGAAGTGCCGGTGCTCGAGGACGGCGACGTGACGCTGGCCGATTCGCACGCGATACTGGTGTATCTGGCGAGCCGCTATGACGCCAGTGCTCAGTGGCTGCCGCGCGATCCGGTTGCAGCGGCCCAGGTGCAGCGCTGGCTGGCGATTGCTGCAGGCAAGATCGCCGGCGGACCTGCGACGGCGCGGCTGGTGAATGTCTTCGGTGCGCAGCGCAATCTGGCGGCGGCCCAAACCATGGCGAGCAACTTGTTGACCGTAATGGAGCAGGAATTGCAAAGCCGCCGCTGGCTGGCCGGCGCGCATGCCACCATTGCCGATCTGGCCTGCTACAGCTATATCGCCCACGCCCCCGAAGGCGGCATTTCGCTGAAGCCCTATCCGCATGTGCTGGCATGGCTGGCGCAAATCCGTGCCTTGCCGGGCTTTGTGGCGATGCCCGTGACGCAGGTCGGACTGGCCGCCGAGGAGCTGTAAATCATGACGCCTTTCCATGCTGGCGAACTGGCGATGCAGGAGCGGGTCGGGATGCGTGAACGGATTGCCGGTGCGGCCAGTTTCATCCGCACCAGCATGCCGGACCAGCACCGCGAGTTTTTTGCCGCGCTGCCGTTTTTCTTTATCGGTGCACGCGACGCTTCGGGGCAGCCGTGGGCGAGCGTGCTGGCCGCAGCGCCGGGCTTTCTCAGTTCGCCCGACGCGCAGACGCTGCAGATTCAGGGCGGTCTGCTGCCCGGCGATCCACTCGCGCCGCTGCTGCAGGAAGGGGCGCAGATCGGCGGGCTGGGGCTGGAGCCGAGCAGCCGTCGCCGCAACCGACTCAACGGCGAGGTGGTGGCGCGCGAGGGCGAGCTGCTGCGCGTTGCCGTGCGCCAGAGTTTCGGCAACTGTCCCAAATATATCCAGCAGCGCACGCATGTCGCGGTGGCGCCGGCGCCGCTGCAGGTGGTGCGTGGGAGTGTGCTGACGGCTGATGATCGGGCACTGATCGAGCGTGCCGATACCTTCTTCATCGCCAGCGCCAACCTGCCTGCCGGTGCCGGGGCGGAGCAGGGCCGGGCGGCGCTGCAAGCAGGTCATGGTGTTGATATCTCGCACCGTGGCGGGCGACCCGGCTTCGTTAAGGTGGAAGATGCGCAGACTTTGTGGTCACCTGAGTTTTCCGGAAACTTCTTCTTTAATACACTCGGCAATCTGTCGCTGGATCCGCGTGCCGGCTTGCTGTTCATCGATTTCGAACGGGGCGATCTGCTGCACCTTGCGGTCAGCGCTGAAATCATCTGGGACGGCGCGCAGTTGCAGGCGTTTGAGGGGGCTGAACGGCTGCTGCGCTGGCGGGTGCATCAAGTGCTGCGGAATGTGGCGGCGCTGCCGCTGCGCTGGAGCGCGCCAGAGATGGCGCGCCAGCTGGAGCGTACCGGCAACTGGCCCTCAGTTGCTGCGTAGCCAGCGGCGCATCACCAGTGGCGGCGCTTCCAGCGGATTGGCATGCGAATACTCGAGTTCTTCGGCCAGTTCGAAAGCGTAGGCACTATAGAAGTCGATCAGCTGCGGCTGATCGCTGCGGACGGCCAGCCGCATCTCTTCGATGCCGCTGGCCAGTCCGTGATGGATCACCGCTTCCAGCAGGTGCTGGGAGATATTCTGGCCACGCAGGGCTGGCAGCACACCCATCCGGCAGATTTCCCAGACGTCGGCAGCATCGTCGAGCGGCAGCCAGCGCACCGAACCGACCGCCACTTCATCGACCAGCAAAACAAAACCGCCGCCGGTACGCAGATGTTCTGCGACCAGTACGGCGGTTTCGCGGTGGCCACTGGAAGTGACGCTGACCTTGCCGGCCCACGCAGCACGCGTGAGCTCGGCAATTAAAGGGGCATCGTCCAGTGTCGCTTCGCGTACCACGATGTTCATGCGGCGTCCCTGGCTGTCCTTAGCTGATCCGCATGCCTGGCTCGGCGCCCGGCCACGGGTTCAGGATGTAGATGCCCGGCTTGGACTTCTCATCGACGGCCGAAGCGGCCATCACCATGCCTTCGGAAATGCCGAATTTCATCTTGCGGGGCGCCAGATTGGCCACCAGCACGGTCAGTTTGCCAATCAGGTCTTCCGGCTGGTACATCGACTTGATGCCCGAGAAGACGTTACGCAGTCGGCCTTCACCCGCATCCAGCGTCAGACGCAGCAGCTTGTCCGAGCCTTCGACGTGTTCGCAATTGACGATCCTGGCGATGCGCAGGTCGACCTTGAAGAAGTCATCCACCGAAATTTCCGGTGCAATCACTTCGATGCCGGTTTCCGTGACCTGCACAGCCGGTGCTGCTTTGGCTTTGGCCGGTTTTTCCGCTTTCACGGCCGGTGCAGCAGCAGCGGCGGCGGCCGCTTGCGGTGCGTCGAACAGATCTTCGATCATCTTCGGATCGACGCGCGTCATCAGGTGCGCGTAGGCACCGATGCTGCGGCCGAGCAGGGCGTTGGCGGCTGCGCCGTTCGCGACACTGGTCTGCGCCCACTCGAATTGTTCGTCGTTGAGGAATTTGGCGACGTTGGCGGCAACCCCCGGCAGTACTGGCGACAGCAGGATCGACAGCTGGCGGAACAGAATCAGCGCGGTGGTGCAGACGTCGTGCAGTTCGGCCAGTTTGCTGTCGTCTTTGGCCAGAATCCATGGCTTGTTTTCGTCCACATACTGATTGGCGAAGTCGGCGATCTCCATGATTTCGCGCAGCGCTTTACCGAATTCGCGCGACTCGAAGTTGGCGGCGATACTGGCCTGACGCTCGACACCTTCCGGCGTGACCAGTGCGCGCTTGATCCACGACTGGGCATGCTCGGACAGGCTGGTGGCCAGCTTGCCGTCGAATTTCTTGGCGATGAAGCCGGCGCAGCGCGAAGCGATGTTGACGTATTTGCCGATCAGGTCGGAATTCACGCGGGCCACGAAGTCTTCACCCGTGAAGTCCAGATCTTCCACCTTGGAGTTGAGCTTGAAGGCGATGTAGTAACGCAGCCATTCCGGATTCATGCCCAGATTCAGGTAGCGCAGCGGCGAAATGCCGGTGCCGCGCGACTTGGACATTTTCTCGTTGTTGACGGTCAGGTGGCCGTGCACCGCCACGCGCATGCGCTCGATGGTCGGATGATCGGCAAACTTCAGCATGGCTGGCCAGAACAGCAGGTGGAAGGAGACGATGTCCTTGCCGATGAAGTGGATCTGTTCGGTTTCCGGATCGCGCAGCAGGCCGTCGAAGTCGATGCCTTGCTTGTCGCAGTAGTTTTTCAGCGAAGCCAGATAGCCGACCGGCGCATCCAGCCAGACGTAGAAGTATTTGCCCGGTGCGTCAGGAATCGGGATGCCGAAGTAGGGCGCGTCACGGGAAATATCCCAGTCAGCCAGCTTCTCACCGGCTTCGCCCAGCCATTCGGACACTTTGTTGACCATTTCAGGCTGCAAACGGCCCGGCGTGTTCAGCCAGCCGCGCAGGAATTCGTAGCAGCGCTGGTCGGATAGCTTGAAGAAGTACTGTTCCGAAGGCTTCAGAATCGGCGTGGCATTGGTAAATACCGAGAACGGGTTGACCAGATCGGTCGGCTGGTAGGCGGCACCGCAGACTTCGCAGTTATCGCCGTACTGATCCTTGGCAGCGCATTTCGGGCATTCGCCCTTGATGTTGCGGTCGGCCAGGAACATGCCTTTGACGGGGTCGAAGAAGCGGTCGACGGTTTTGGTCTGGATCAGGCCGGCATCGCGCAGTTTGCGGTAGATGCCTTGCGACAATTCCACATTTTCCGGCGAATCGGTCGAATACCAGTTGTCGAAAGCAATGTGGAAGCCGTCCAGATACTGGGCGCGGCCAGCGGCGATCTTGGCGACGAATTCCTGTGGCGTAATGCCTTCTTTTTCGGCCGCGATCATGATCGGCGTGCCGTGAGTATCGTCGGCGCCGACAAAGTGCACGATGCGCCGGGCGTCGCCGTCGCGCTGCATTCGCTGGAACCGGACCCAGATGTCGGCCTGGATGTATTCCATCATGTGGCCAATGTGGAAGGCGGCGTTAGCGTAGGGCAGGGCAGTGGTGACGAACAGCTTGCGAGTCATGGTTGATGCACTTTGTGGGTGGAAAAGGAGCATTTTACCAGCGGATGCGGCTGCCGGTCACGCTTGCTGCCGGCGGGTCAGTGGTTTTCTGTCACTTTGCGCTAGAATACGGGCACATTTCACGGAGACTTAGATGAGCATCACTGCCGAACAGCTTATTAGCCAAGTAAAGGCCGAACTGGCCCGTATGATTGATCCGAACACTGGTAAGGACTTTGTTAGCGGCAAGACCGTCAAGAATTTGAAAGTGGAAGGCAGCAATGTCAGTTTTGACATCGAACTCGGCTATCCGGCCCGCAGCCAGTTCGACGCCATCCGTGCCAGCGTGACCGAGGGCCTGCGCGGCCTGCCGGGCGTGGGCGAGATCGCAGTACAGGTAAGCTCGAAAGTCATTGCGCACACGGTGCAGCGCGGCCTGAAACTGATGCCGAATGTGAAAAACATCATCGCTGTTGCCTCCGGCAAGGGCGGCGTGGGTAAATCGACGACTGCCGTCAATCTGGCGCTGGCGCTGGCTGCCGAAGGCGCTTCGGTAGGCCTGCTCGATGCCGATATCTATGGCCCGTCGCAGCCGATGATGCTGGGGGTGTCCGGCCGTCCCGAGACGCGCGATGGCAAAACCATGGAGCCGCTGGAGAACTATGGCGTGCAGGTATCGTCGATCGGTTTCCTGATCGACCCGGACGAGCCGATGGTATGGCGCGGCCCGATGGTCACCCAGGCCTTGCAGCAACTGCTCGAGCAGACCAACTGGCGCGACCTCGACTATCTGATCGTCGATATGCCACCGGGCACCGGCGACATCCAGCTGACGCTGTCCCAGAAAGTACCCGTCACAGGCGCCGTGATCGTCACCACGCCGCAGGATATCGCGCTGCTGGATGCCCGCAAAGGCTTGAAAATGTTCGAGAAAGTCGGCATTCCTATCCTCGGCATCGTCGAAAACATGAGCACCCACATCTGCTCGAACTGCGGCCATGCCGAGCATATCTTCGGTGAAGGCGGCGGCGCGAAAATGTGTGCCGACTTCAACGTGGACTTCCTCGGCGCATTGCCGCTGACCATGGCGATCCGTCAGCAGGCCGACTCCGGCAAGCCGACCGTGGTCGCCGATCCGGATGGCAAAGTTGCGGCCATTTATAAAGAAATCGCACGCAAAATTGCGGTACAGGTCTCGGAGAAGGCCAAGGATATGACCAGCAAGTTCCCTAGCATCGTGATCAAAAACGATTGATTAAGCTGTATTAGCTAAGCCGTATTAACTAAGCCGTATTAACTAAGCTGAATTAACTAAGCTGAATTAACTAAGCTGTGACAAACTCTCAACGGAGGATTCCATGACGAAATCGCTGCAGAAATTGATGCTCGCCGCCAGCCTGATGCTGAGCGGTGCTTGTGCTTTTGCCCAGCAATCGGTGGCGTTTATCGAGCCGGCCGACGGTGCGACCGTGGCCAGTCCGTTCAAGGTGAAATTCGCCGTGAGTGGCATGGAGATCAAGCCGGCCGGGGATATGTCGGCGAATACCGGCCACCACCATCTGCTGATCAATGCTGCGCCTGTCAAGGCGGGCGAGGTGGTGCCAGCCGATGACACCCATATCCACTTCGGTAAAGGCCAGACCGAAACCGAGGTGAAACTGCCTCCCGGCACCTACAAGCTGTCGCTGCAGTTTGCCAACGGTTTGCACCAGTCCTACGGTCCCGGCATGAGCAAGGAGATTCAGGTGACGGTGAAATAAACCGCAGCGTCAGTACCTCTGATACCTGTTGCGGCGGCCCCTGTGGCCGCCGTTTTATCTTGGTCTTGGCGACCATCTGTGCGCCAAGGCGTTAAAATACCGCTTTTATACCTGAGCACTTCAAATTCGATGACCTCCAACGCCAAGCCTGTCCGCACCCGTTTTGCACCTAGCCCGACCGGCTACCTCCATCTGGGCGGCGCCCGTACTGCGCTGTATTCGTGGGCGTTTGCCCGTCACTTCGGCGGCACGTTCGTGCTGCGCATTGAAGATACCGATCTCGAACGTTCCACCCCGGCCGCCGTGCATGCGATTATCGAAGGCATGGAATGGCTGGGTCTGAATCATGACGAAGGTCCGTTCTACCAGATGCAGCGCATGGAACGCTACCGCGCCGTGGTCGCGCAAATGCTGGAAGCGGGCACCGCTTACCTGTGCTACTCGTCGACCGAAGAAGTGCAGGCGATGCGCGAGCGCGCTACGGCTGCAGGCGAGAAGCCACGCTACGACGGTACCTGGCGTCCGGAAGAGGGCAAAGTGCTGCCGGCGATTCCTGAAGGCCGCAAGCCAGTAGTGCGCTTCAAGAATCCGCTCGATGGCGAAGTGAGCTGGGACGATTTCGTGAAGGGCACCATCACCATCGGCAATAAAGAGCTTGATGATCTGGTGATCGCCCGTCCGGACGGCACGCCGACCTACAACTTCTGCGTCGCCATCGATGACTGGGATATGGAAATCAGCCACGTGCTGCGCGGCGATGACCACGTCAACAACACGCCACGCCAGATCAACATCCTGCGCGCCATCGGTGCACCGTTGCCGCTGTACGGCCACCTGCCGATGATCCTCGGTTCGGACGGCGCCAAAATGTCCAAGCGTAAGGATGCCGTGAATGTGATGGAATATCCGGCGCAGGGTTATCTGCCGGAAGCCATCCTCAACTATCTGGCGCGTCTGGGCTGGAGCCATGGCGATGATGAAGTGTTCTCGATGGAGCAGGTGTGTGCATGGTTCGACGGTAGCCACCTGTCGAACTCGGCAGCGCAGTTCAACATCGAAAAATTGAACTGGCTGAATAACCACTACATCAAACAGGCCGACAACGAACGTCTGGCAGCACTGGCCCAGCCACGCATGCTGGCCGCCGGCGCCGTGTTCGAGGGTGCACCGGCATTGCCGGTCGTGCTGGCACTGATGAAAGAGCGCACCAATACCGTCAACGAACTGGCTGATGCCGCGATGCTGTTCTACCGCACGCCGCAGCCGGACGCTGCGCTGCTGACCCAGCACCTGACCGATGCCGTGAAGCCGGCACTGCTGGCATTCGCCGAACGTTGCCAGACGGTGGAGTGGAGCAAGGAAGCGCTGTCGGCCATGATCAAGGAAGTGCTGGCTGCGCATGGTCTGAAGATGCCGCAAATGGCCATGCCACTGCGCCTGATCGTGACGGGTCAGTTGCAGACGCCGGCCATCGATGCAGTGTTGCAGATCTTCGGTCGCGAAACCATCGTTGCGCGTCTGGCCGCGATGCTCTGATTTCGGATTGAAATCAGAGCAAAGTTGCAAAAGGGTATTTGCAGAGTGCAGCTTCTTTGCTATACTCTTGTTTCTGCAGCAAACGGGGGTATAGCTCAGCTGGGAGAGCGCTTGCATGGCATGCAAGAGGTCAGCGGTTCGATCCCGCTTACCTCCACCACGTTGCAGAATTGGTTGTTCGCAGTCCCCATCGTCTAGAGGCCTAGGACATCACCCTTTCACGGTGAGTACGGGGGTTCGAATCCCCCTGGGGACGCCAAGTTGTACTGTAGTTGACGTTGTTTGTACTGATTGTGTGTAGTGTGGCTTAGGCCCGATAGATACAAGTAGTGAGAACAAAAGTCGCGCAAGCGGCTTTTATTATTTCTGCGCCCGGGGGGTATAGCTCAGCTGGGAGAGCGCTTGCATGGCATGCAAGAGGTCAGCGGTTCGATCCCGCTTACCTCCACCATAGCGCAGAAGTGATAACGCGGTAGTGCCGTAGTTCTAAGGTCCCCATCGTCTAGAGGCCTAGGACATCACCCTTTC
>JAIXXN010000066.1 GCA_027490725.1 Oxalobacteraceae bacterium | reverse complement strand
GCCGGATCGACGCGCTTGAGCGCAGTCTCCAGACCTTCATCGGCGGGATCGACAAACACCAGCCCCGCCACCTGGTCCGGATGGCGTGCCGCAAAATGCCGGATCAGGAAGGCGCCATACGAGTGCCCGACCAGAATGAAAGGTGGCTTTGCTCCTGCGGCCGCCAGCATCTGTTCAAACTCGCTAGCGCTTTGTTCAAGCCCGAGCGGCAGCGCGCGCGCTGGCGACTGCCCCGTAGCGGCGCGCGAGTAGGCCAACACACGCGCCTGCTTCGCTGCTTCCGGCATCACTTTTCGCCAAACCGACATATCACTGGCAAAACCGGCTTCAAACACGACAGTGAAGGGCCCGGAGCCAGCTTGCACCACATGCAGTTGACCACCCTCGACCTTCAGCATCCGGTCGGCGCTTTGGGCGACGGCCACCGAATAACTGGCCAGTGCGGCCAATCCAACAATCCATGCGCCGATACGGCGCTTGAGCAATTTGTTCATTTTTCGCTTCTCCGAGCTAAGTCCATGCGAGTGCAAAGCACCTGCTACATGAGTAGCATGCCACACCTGTAGCATCCATGCAAGGACTTTCCAATGTGCTTTAGCGCCCGGCAGATTAGCCACAGCTTTAGAGGCCGACGCGGGCGCTCCCTGTCGACGACAGATTCTGCCGTGCTATTCTCCTAGAGCTAAATTTTCTAGAGGACACCATGCGCCGCGCATTCTCGCTATTGCTTTGCACCCTGCTGAGTACCGCCATCCCTGCCTTCGCGCAGGTCAGAACTCTGGCCACTCCGGAGCGGATGAACCAGCTCTATGCCCAGTACTGGGAAGACTATCTGCGGGAAAACCCGATCGCCGCCACCTTTAATGGCGACCAGCGCTACAACCACCTGTTCGGCCCCCTCACCGCAGCCGAAGCCAACGCCCAGAGCCGCGCACTGGCGGAAAAATATCTGGCGCTCAGCGCCGCCTACGATCCGGCGGCACTGCCAGCCGAAGACCGCATCAGCTACGACTTGCTGCGCTACCGCCTGCAGCAGGTACTCGATGGGCTGCGCTTCCCCACCGACCTGATGCCGGTAGACCAATTCTCCGGTCTGCACCTGAGCATGGCACAACTCGGCTCGGGCAGTTCGGCCCAGCCATTCCAGAGCGTGCAGGATTATGACAATTGGCTACAGCGTGCCGCCGCCTATGCACCGGCGGTCGAGCACCTGATGGACGACATGCGCAAAGGCATTGCGCAAGGCATCGTCATGCCCAAAGCGCTGATCCAGCGGGTACTGCCGCAACTGGAAAATGTCAGCAGCGATAATCTGGACAGCAGCACCTATATGGGGCCGGTGAAAAAATTCCCATCCTCGTTCAGCGCTGCGGACAAAGAGCGCCTGAGCGCTGCGTACGGCAAACTGGTACGCGAACAACTGGCACCGGCCAACCGCAAGCTGCTGGCCTTTATGCGCGATACCTATCTGCCGGCCGGACGCGAGACAGCCGGGATCGGCGCCCTGCCGGGCGGGCAAGAATGGTATGCCTTCCTGGCACGCCGCAGCACCACGACCGAGCTGACGCCACTCCAGATCCACGACATCGGTCTGAGCGAAGTGGCGCGCATCCGCGCCCAGTTCGAACTGGCCAGGCAAAAGGTCGGGTTCAAAGGCACGCTCAAGGAATTCTTCCAGCACCTGAATACGGCGCCGGAACTGCGCTTCACAAGCCGCGAAGAAATTCAGGCCGCCTATGAGGCGATTCGTCCCAAGGTCGAGGCCAAGCAGCATCTGCTGTTTGCCCACCTGCCCAAAGCACCGTTCGAGATCCGCCCCGTTGAAGGCTACCGCGAAGTCAGCGCCGCACCGGCCTCCTACCAGCGCGGCTCGGTCGATGGCAAGCGCCCCGGAGTGTTCTACTTCAATGCCTATAAACCGGATACCCGCACCCGCTTCACCACCCACGCTTTCTTCCTGCACGAAGCCATCCCGGGCCACCACTTCGAGCGCAGCCTGGCGCAGGAAACGGCCGAACTGCCGGCCTTCCGCCGCTTCGGCGCCAGCACCGCTTTCTCGGAAGGCTGGGGTCTCTACAGCGAATTGCTGGGCCAGGAGATCGGCCTGTACGACGATCCATGGCAGTGGGTGGGACGCCTGACGGCCGAAATCTGGCGCGGTGTGCGACTGGTGGTGGATACCGGAATCCACGCCAAAGGCTGGACCCGCGAGCAGGCGATTACCTACTTCAAGGACAATGTGCCGCAGAACGAGGTAACCGCCGTGCAGGAAGTGGAACGCTATATCGCGGTACCGGGACAGGCGCTCAGCTACAAGATCGGCGAACTGAAACTGCGCGAACTGCGCCAGCGTGCCGAAACAAAACTGGGCGCGAAGTTTGACCTGCGCGCCTTCCACAACGAAGTACTGGCGCATGGTTCGGTGCCGCTCGACATCCTCGACGCCGCCGTGAATCGCTGGATCGCTGCCCGGCAGGACTAACAACTGGTCTAACTACTGCCCCCCGGCACTGCTGAAGAAGCGCCAGATTTCCCGGGTGGCGTCGAGCGCTGCGGTGGGGCCGGGCCAGCTATGGCCACCGCTGTCGGTCACGCACAGCTGGACACTGACGCCAGCGGCGCAAGCGCGATAAGCTTCGCAGCTGGCGCCAGCCACTTGCAGTACCGGCTGCGCCGGGGTGCGGCACTGATCACGCTGCACCCAGCGTGCCATGGTCTGCTCGACCGAGACGAATTCCATCACACTGCTCCGGTCACGAAAGGCATTCGGACCGGCACCGCCCGCGTACAACACATGGTCATCGTCGCGGGCATGGATGTGCAACACGGGAATGGGACGCGATGGCTGGCAGCGCTCGGTGGCGTCGGTGCCAGCCACCGCAGCCACTGCGCGGAACAGGTCGGCTGCGTCACAGGCCAGCCGGTGCGCCATCATGCCGCCATTACTCATGCCGGTGGCAAAGACCCGTTCACTGTCGACGCGCAAGCGTTCCTTGAGCGCAGCAACGACGGCGCGGATAAATGCCACATCGTCACTCTTCTGGTCGCGCGCATAGCCGCAGCAAGCGCCCGCATTCCAGCTTGCTAGTCGCCCGCCGGGCAGGCGGCTGGCGCCGTTAGGAAACGCCACAATAAAGCCACCCAGATCTGCCTGCTGCCGCCAGCCATAACGCTTATCCTCGGCCATAAGCTGGGCGTTCCCGCCTCCGCCATGCAAGGCCAGCACCAGCGGCAATGCTGCGCTGCTTGCATAAGCGGGTGGTAGATATACCAGCACCTTGCGTCCCAGCACCCGCAACTCTTCCAGCTCACCTTCTGCCAGCGCCCGCCGCGGTAAGGCATCCTGCTGTGCCGCCTGAGTATTCGGGAGTTGCAGTCCCGCAGCAAGCAGCACCCCGGCCGCAAGCAATGCACGTATCACACTCATAGCTCCCCCTCTTCTGCAAAAAGGTTCACGCAACTAAAAACTACCGCTTTCAACCAGGCTAGCCGCCCAGGCGCCAAGCAGTCATCCCTCGAGTGCCCAGCAAGTTACCAGATCCGCACCCGCTCGGCCGGCGCGCGATACATCGGCTGGCCCGGCTTGACGCCGAAGGCCTCATGGAATTCGGGCAGATTCGACAGCGGCCCCAGCACCCGCCACTTCGACGGTGCGTGGACATCGCTGAGCAGGTGCTGGCGCAGCGCCTCGTCGCGGGTCTGGTTCATCCAGCCCAGCGCATAGCCGAGGAAGTAACGCTGGGTGGGCGTCAGTCCGCCGATCAGCTTGCCCTGTTTATATTGTTCCGTCTTCTTGAAGGCCTCCAGCCCCAGCAGTGCACCACCGTAGTCGGCGATGTTTTCACCCAGCGCGGCTTTACCATTGATGTGCATCCCGGGGAAAGGCTGGTAGTTGTTGAACTGTGCCACCATCACGTCGGCACGCTGCCCGAACTGCCGTGCGTCGTCGGCCGTCCACCAGTCGGTCAGGTTGCCGGCGGCATCGAACTGACGCCCCTGATCATCGAAACCATGGGTGATTTCGTGGCCGATGGTGGTGGCGCCCGCATAGCCGTAGGCCACCGCATCGTCGACTTCCGCGTCGTTGACACCATTGATCAGGAAGATAGCCGCCGGCAGCACGATCTCGTTATTCGAGGGATTGTAGTAGGCGTTATAGTTCTGCGGGTTCATCTCCCATTCACTGCGGTCCACCGGTTTGCCCAGTTTGCCCACCATCTGCGCGTAGTTCCAGCGCGACGCCGACATCATGTTGGCCGCATACGAATCGCGCCCGATCGCCAGCGTGCTGTAATCCTTCCACTGCTCCGGATAGCCGACCTTGCGGGTGATGCCTGCCAGTTTGGTGCGCGCCCTGGCCTTGGTTGCCTCACTCATCCAGTCGAGCGCATCGATACGCTCCAGATAGGCAGCACGAATCGCTTCGACCATCTCGGTGTAGCGCTGCTTGGACGATTCCGGGAAGTGCTGCTGGACGAACAGACGGCCGAGGGCCATGCCCATGGCCTTGTCCTGCGCATCCAGTACCCGTTTCCAGCGCGGCCGAGGCGTCTTCTGGCCACTCAGCACCAGGTTGGCGAAACTGAAGTGCTCGTCGTCGAAGGCCTTACTCAGGAAGGCAGCGTAAGCGTCGACCAGGTGGTAGCGCAGATAGTCCTGCAGCACCGCCACCGGCGTACGGGCCAGCAGCTGCTCCAGCCCGGTGAAGAACTCGGGCTGGCCCACCACCACCGTATCGCTACGCATCTGCAGGGCGGCCAGTTGGGTCGACCAGTCTATCGACGGCGTCAATGTTGCCTGTACCTGGGCTGGCGTCATCTTGTGATAGTTGGCCACCGGATCGCGCAGGTCTTCCAGCTTGCGCGACAGTCTGGCCAGCGCCGTCTCGAATGCCATCACCTTGCCGGCTGCCACGGTCGCGTTTGCCTTGTTACCGCCCAGCAGCGCCAGCGTGCGCCCGATGTGCAGCAGATATTGCTGGCGGATGCGGGCGACGCTCTTGTCCTTGCTGAAATAGAACTCACGGTCAGGCAAGCCCAGACCATCCTGGGACAGATGCACCGCCATCACGTCACTGGCGCGCTCATCCTGAAAGACCGCCACGCCGAACAGCGCGCCGGTGTGCAGCGGCTGCTGCGCGAAGGCGACATCGACCGCATCGCGCGCGTTCTTGACGGCAGCGATACGCGCCAGTTCGGCATCGAGCGGATGCACGCCCTGTTGCTCGGCCTTGGAGGTATCCATCGCGGTGGTCCAGAAATCGCCGATTTTCTGCTGGTCGCTCTTGGCTGTCTGGGGACTGGCAGCGGCCGTCTCGTTAATCTGGCGCAGCGACGCATACAGTTGCTCCATCACGACATTGCCAATGCCCCAGGACGCTTCCGACGCCGGGATGGGATTGCGCTTGAACCAGCCGCCGTTGGCATACTGGAAGAAATCCACACCGGGATCGACGCTGCGATCAATATGGCCCGCCAGAAAATCGCCGGCAGGCTCGGCGCTTTCTGGCGCGCCGATTGCACTGGCGCAGCCCAGCGTGGCGAATGTGGCGAGTGTGGCAATCGCCAGCAGACGACGGACGGGCGGGACTACGAAGGACTGAATAGTTGACATGGCGCCGTGCACAAATTTGATCAGAGAGGCAGTATCTCTTCGGACGCCGCAATTGTCAAAAAATACATCCTGATCCCCGTCGCGGCGCTCGACACTGCGCTCCAGCTACGCGTAGCGCAAGGTGTCACGCGCTGGCAGACTCCTCTAGCGCCGCCAGCGCCAGCAAGGCCATGGCGCGCGCGCCCTGGTAGGACTTGACCGCCGCGATGAATCGGCCGTTGTGGCAGAACATCGCATCCGGCACCCCCGTTACGGCCGCCAGATCGGCGTCACGCAAACCCGCCCACGATGCAGGCAGATCGGCACGCGCATCAAAACTGCCAGCACTGACCGGCACCGTGTGCAACACATAACGCTGCTCGGCAATGCTGTGGCTGATGACGAACAGCACCTTGGGCATTTCCTTGCGCACCACCTGACTCCACGGCAACGCACTGTTTTTCAGGAACAATACTCTACCGTCCTCCAGCGCTTCCGCTGCCCGCACTTGCTCCAGCGCCAGCAGCGCAGCAACCCGGTAGGTCACGGCATTGACCATCACGTCGGTCAGCAGCGCCATCGCGCATTTGAACTGGCTGAGCCGGTACGCATCGGTGGCACTGCCGTAGCCCAGCCGCTGTTCGTCGAGCCAGTTGGGGTTAAAGCCCGACACTACTGCCGACAGGCCATAGCCTCCCGGCGCGCTTTTCGCGGCGCCCACATCCGACAGATCCAGGTACTGCACGATGTCGGTATCGATGGCGTAGGCGATGTCACGCGCCGCGTCTTCTGGCAAGGCATGCCCGGCATGCTTGGCGGACAGCGCCATCACGCAGCGCGCGCCATATTCGCGCCACACCAGTCCCGCGCTGGCATACGGCACACCGCTCTGCCTCGCCGTGTCAAAACCTTTCTGGTGATGGTCGAAGCGGCCGGTTGCCGGGTCCCAGATGTCGCCAACATCGATCGCGAAGTCGGCTGTGCGTATCAGCGCCGGATCGCGCGTACGGACCAGTTCGCTATCCGGGAACAGCACCTTCAGTACAGCGACCGCCCAGGCGTCGTCCGCGTGGAACTTGCCGCTGTGTGTAACGATAAGCATAGGAATTCCAATCCAAGAGCTGCGCCGAGGCAGCGATTACAAATAAGCACGCATCTTACCCTTAGATGGCACTCTGCCCCCCGCAACACACTTGCCTGAGCAAGCGCGCTGCGGACGGCAGGCCCGATCTACTCCCGGAGCAGTGCTTCAGTTGGCAGCGACCTTGTGGGCTATCGCTGTGTCCGCGGCCTTGCGCATCAGGGCTTGCTCGGCGTGTTTGTAGCGGGCGCTCTCCATGCCGCGCGCCAGTTGCGGCGCCATTTCAGCCGGTACTTTCTGCTTCACCCAGCTTTCCATCTGTTCCGGCGGCAGTGCGCGCCAGAACAGCTCGGGAACGTACTGGGCCAGATACAAGGGGCCGAAAGGCTGGAATGGCTCCAGCAAGGCATCGGCGTTCTTGGTGAACGTGTCCCATGCCAGTTGCGGATGTTCATCCGTCAGCAGCGCCAGCAACTCGAGGCGCAAGGTCGCGGCCTGCTGGGGAATTTCCTCCGACATGACGATGCTGACCGCCTGCGCAGCCAGTGCCGGATCGCGCGCCAGCATCAGAGCCCGATAGTAGCGGCGCAATTCGGTCTCGTTCTTGGCACTCTTGGCGAGCGCATGCAGTTGCTCGAATTCGGCCGGGCGCGGTGGCGAAGTTGAAGATTGCCGGCGCGGCAGATTGTGCCAGCACTGCACTTGTCGGAAACGCCAACGCCACTGCCAAACTCAAGACACCTGCTCGCATATTGTTCTCCTGAATAAACGCCAGGGGAAAATCCGCCATGGCAAAAAAGACAAGAAAATAATATATGCTAGTTTGTCTGCCGACGATGACATAAATCCTGCCGATACCCCATCGCAGCCATGCCTGCGACGGAACTCAGGCGACGCAGGGCCAACCGTTGACTGCGGCATACCTCGAATTCGTCAAAAAAACATTATCAGTCAGGCAATATCGGCTAAAATTGCATTTTCCTCAATACCTTGCAGCATATGCCGACGCTCGTCACCCCCTCCCTGCAACTCGACACCAGCGCCGATACGACGGAAAAACGTGACCATGTCGGACTGGTGGGCTGGACCAGCCCGGGGGCGCTGGTCCAGCTGCTACAGGATGGCGTGAAACTGGTCAGCGTCACGGCCAATGCCATTGGGCGCTTCGACTACCAGCTGGCTAGCTGGCCATCGTTCGGTCACCATACCTTCAGCGCCGTGGCGTCTGATGCCGCCGGTCAGAGCGCCACCAGCAAGTTACTCGAGGTCGATCTCGACAACCAGCCGCCCGCTGTCCCGACACTGGGATCGTCCTATATTAACGCTGCGGGTGGCTTGCACTACATCCGTGCCGAGGGCAGCTACCTGACCGGTATGGCCACGCCGGCTGCCACCGTCCGCATCCTGTCGAACGGCGAACCATATCTGACGGCGCGGGCTGACGCGCAAGGTTTCTGGCATCTTGCACTGCCAAAACTGGACGATGGCGCGTATAACTTCAGCGCCACCGCGACCACCAACATGGGCACCAGCAACACCAGCGCAACGTGGATCGTGGCGACCGACAGTCATGCGCCGGATACGCCCAAACTGTTTTTCGGCAATGGTTCGCACAACGTCCTGAGCAGTGACTGGGCAGCGTTCTCCGGCTCCGCCGAAGGCGGTAGCCAGCTGGAACTGATCCTCAACGGCGTGGTACGCGGCCGCACCACCGTCCGTATCGATGGCATTTGGTTCCTCAACGTCGAACTAGAGGTGGGCACTTATCAGGCCAGCGTCCGCGTGACCGACGCAGCCTTGAACCAGTCTGCGCCATCGCTACCGGTCAACTTCACTGTCTCGCCAGCGCAGGATGCGCCGGCCAACGCTGACACCACTGCCCGGCTGGCAATCGGCGGCAGCGCACAGGGCATGATCGAACACTTCGGTGACCATGACTGGTATCGGGTCACGCTCGAGGCCAACAAACTCTATCAGTTCACCCTGACGGCGGCGGAATCAACGGCTGGCACCTTGAACATGAGCACTTCCGGCATCTGGGAAGACTTTCTACATCTGTGGGATAGCCAGCGCAGCAGCGAACCCGTACAGGTGGGGCAAACCACCAGCATCGGCTTTGGCAAACCGGTGGTGCTGACCTTTGCAGCGCAGCGCGCCGGCGACTATTTTCTCGACATGGGGGCTAACTACGCGGTCGGCAGCTACACCTTGAGCGCCGTAAAGCTCGCCAGCGACGACCATGCCAACGACAACCAATACGCCACCGCGCTGCCCCTGAATCAGAAGCTCGATGGCCAGATCGACTACGCTGGCGACGTCGACCGTTTTGCCCTGAACCTGAAAGCCGGCGTCAGCTATACCGTGACCCTTGACAGCGCTGGCGCGCCCTACGGCGCCGCGTTCCGGCAGCTGACGTTGACCGGCGGCCCCACCGCACACAGCAGCGGCAGCAGCAGTTCCTGGGATGGCGTGGTGCAACTGTCGCTGGTGCCCAGTCAGGATGGCATCTACTACCTCAGTGCCAGTGGCGGCAACGGCGATAGCGTGCCCTATCACATCGTGCTCAATGTCGCGGCGGATGACTACCTGGCCAGTAGCGCCACGACTGGCCGCGTGCTGCCCGATGCGCTGGCACATGGCACACTGGAATCGTCAGCCGATGCCGACTGGTTCAAAGCCACCCTGAGCGCAGACACGTCCTATCTGTTGCAAGCGCTGGACCCGCAGCGCAATGCGCTCACGCTGGAAGTGTTCGATGCCAGCGGGAATCCGATACCGCTGGCAGGCAGCGTCGTATTTGGCGCCGATGCCATGCTATGGAAAGCCCCGGCTTCGGGCGACTATTTCTTCCAGGTTACAGGCAACGTGACGCGGAGCGACTATACGCTGCGCGTCACCCCGCAGCCGGCTGACGACTTCGGTGCCAGCATCGCCAGTGCCGGGGGCCTGACGCCTGGCGCCGGCGTCAGCGGCGCACTGGAAGTTCCGCAGGATGCCGACTGGTTCAAGGTAGCACTCAACGCCGGCAGTGATTATGTGTTTGTGCTCGATAGCAGCAAGGCGGGACATACCCTGCAATCCGGCGGCCAGTTGCAATTGCTCGACAGTGCAGGCCAGTCCCTGCTGCAGACGCAGGGCGGCGGTACCGGCTCGTCAGCCCAGTTAGTCTTCCATGCCAGCAAAACCGCCAATTATTATCTGGTCCTGAGCGACCCGCTCCAGCGCCACACGGGCAGCTATGGCATTACCATGATCGCCAGCAATCAGGACAACGCCAGTGCCAATACCAGCACCAGCGCCACGCTGGCGCCAAATCAGGTCAAGCAGAACGCTATCGACTATGCCACCGATGTCGACTGGTACCGGGTCGATATGAAGGCGCAACACTGGTATCACTTCGAACTGACCGGGGTCGGCGGCCGCGGCGGCACTCTGCCGTCGGGCGGTATGACGCTGAATCTGGTCGACGCCAGCGGCCATCCGATCCAGTATCAGACCTCGAGCTACTTCAATGACCCGACACTGAGCTTCTATCCGCAGAGCGATACCACGTATTACCTAGCCGTCTCGGCACAGAACAATGCCACCGGCAGCTACACGCTCAAAGCGCGCCTCGACTACGAAGCCTTCCCCGATACTCTGCCACCGCTGTACAAAACGATGGTCACACCACTGGCCGGCAGCGTACTGGAACGGGGGCCGTTGCTGATTGTCTATTTCGATGAAGTCGTCAAGCTCGGCAGCGGCACCATCACGCTGCGCCTGGCCAGCGGCGAACTGGTAGAAAGCTTTAGTGCCGCGGCCGGGAATGCCTCGCTGCCGGCCGGCTTCAGTTCCCTGAGTCTGAACTCCAAACTACTGACCTATGCCACGGATTACGTACTGACGCTGGCGCCGGACAGCGTCACCGATTACAGCAAACATCCGTTCGCCGGTACCAGCCTGAGTTTCCGCACCCCCGACTCGCCGCCACGTCAGGACGGCGACGTCGGCAATAACCTGCTGCGCAGCATCAGCAACAATGACATCCTCGACGGAAAAAGCGGCCTCGACAGCGCCATCATTCCGGGCGTTGCCGGGGTCAATTCGATCCTCAAAGTGGGCGAACTGATCACGATTGATGGCTATGCAGGCTTCGGCATCGCCCCGCAGCGCCACACCTTGCTGAATATCGAGCGGCTGCTGTTCGATGATCGTGCCATTGCCTACGATATTGACGGCAATGCCGGCAAGGCCTACCGGCTGTATCAGGCCGCGTTTGATCGCCGGCCCGATCTGGATGGGCTGGGCTTCTGGATTGCGCAGCTGGATCAGAACACCACGCTGGACAGCGTGGCCCGCGGCTTCATCCAGAGTAGCGAATTTATCGCGCGCTATGGCAGTGCCCCGAGCGATCAGGAGTTTGTCGCTGGGCTGTACCAGAATGTGCTGCATCGCCAGCCCGATCAGGGCGGTGTCGACTTCTGGAACAGCAAGCTGCACGACGGTATCAGCCGCAGCGAGGTACTGATGGCGTTCAGCGAAAGTCCTGAAAATCAGGCGGCACTGATCGGGAAAATCGGCAACGGCATCAGCTATCATCTGTACGGCTAGGCGGCGCGGCACCGCCTAGCCGCATCAGCAACGCGTTCCTAATAACCGTCACAAGGCGATCTGCATGGTGTGACGCGCAGTGCCCCGCTCGCTTCATACTCGAGCGTTTTCAGCGACCTTAGTTACCTTCGTAGATGCCGACGCAGACCATGGTGTTGCCGGCACCTTGCTCGCAATACGATTTCTTCACGTCGTAGCCCGAGGTGGCGGCATTATTGAACTTGTACGGGCCATACCAGCCTTTGCCTTTCGATTTCACCATATCAATCATGTCCTTGATGAAGGGTTTGCCGTCCACATCTTTCATGATGTACAGATTTTTGCCCACCATCTTGGGGTTGGCGCCCTGCGCCAGACAATTGCCCTCAAAGTCATAGGCGAACACGTACAGGTCCTTATTCTTGAACGCCCCGTTCGGATGTTCGGTAAAACTCTTATAGGCCTTGTCTGCGCCGGCCGATTTCACCAGTGCCACCGCCTGATGCACCATGGCCTCTGCTTCCGCCGTCGTGCCATGCGTATCGCTCGCCTGTGCGGCCGTCATCAGCGTCCCCTGAGCCAGGCAGGCCAGCAACATCACTATATATTTTTTCATAACTATCCCCATTAAAGTCACTTGATTCTGTTCCCGACGATACGCTTCAAGCCCCGATAACTCAATGACTACCGGCAACTTTCTGAGCGTGCGCGGCATTCCATCCACAGTGAGCGTGCTGGCCATGGCGCGCCACTCAGCACCTGCGGGAACCGCAGCAGCACCCCGCGGCGGGCAAAACTTGATCTAACTGCGGCGCAGCACAACAAACCGTCCAACAGTTCCGGCCGGTATTTCCCACAATGCGGAAAGTCGTTCTCACATTGCAGAATCAGGGTGTCAAAAATGCGACAGAATTTATCCCATCCGATAAAAATACATTCCACATCGCGAAAATTTAATAGCAAGTCATTGATAAATAACAGATAAAATTAAGTTATATGTCTTATATAAGACATGCTCATCGCAGAAAAAAGGACTATGATTAATCCATCGAACTTAGCTTTCTTCCGGATGCATTAACCTGTTAGTCGGGACTAGTGCACTGCAACACATGACTCCCGGCGTTTGCTGATTTAGTGCTGGCTTATTACTTATTCACTGCTTATTTACTGCTTAATTCTCTTTAACTGCTAAGGAAATCATCATGTCCCAATACCAAGACGACATCAAAGCTGTTGCTGCCTTGAAAGACAAAGAAGGTAGCGCATGGAATGCGATCAATCCGGAATCGGCGGCCCGTATGCGCGCCCAGAACCGCTTCAAAACCGGTCTGGACATCGCTAAATACACCGCCAAAATCATGCGCGCCGACATGGCTGCCTACGATGCCGATTCGTCCAAATACACCCAGTCGCTGGGTTGCTGGCACGGTTTCATCGGTCAGCAGAAGATGATTTCGATTAAGAAGCACTTCAACAGCACCGAACGTCGCTACCTCTACCTGTCCGGCTGGATGGTTGCCGCACTGCGCTCGGAATTCGGCCCGCTGCCAGACCAGTCGATGCACGAAAAAACCGCCGTTTCGGCACTGATCAAAGAACTGTACACCTTCCTGCGTCAGGCTGACGCACGTGAGCTGGGTGGTCTGTTCCGTCAACTGGACGCTGCTGAAGGCGCTGCCAAAGCTGCGATCCAGGAAAAAATCGACAACCACGTCACCCACGTCGTGCCTATCATCGCCGACATCGACGCCGGTTTCGGTAACGCCGAAGCAACCTACCTGCTGGCCAAACAGTTCATCGAAGCCGGTGCCTGCTGCATCCAGATCGAAAATCAGGTATCGGACGAGAAGCAATGCGGTCACCAGGATGGTAAAGTTACCGTGCCACACGAAGACTTCCTGGCCAAGATCCGCGCTATCCGTTACGCCTTCCTGGAACTGGGCGTGGACGACGGCATCATCGTCGCCCGTACCGACTCGCTGGGTGCCGGCCTGACCAAACAGATCGCTGTGACCAATCAGCCAGGCGACCTGGGCGACCAGTACAACTCCTTCCTCGATTGCGAAGAAGTGTCGGCCGACGCACTGGGCAATGGCGACGTGATCATCAAGCGCGAAGGCAAACTGCTGCGTCCTAAGCGTCTGCCATCGAATCTGTTCCAGTTCCGTTCCGGCACCGGCGCAGCGCGCTGCGTACTGGACTGCATCACCTCGCTGCAGAACGGCGCCGACCTGCTGTGGATCGAAACCGAAAAACCACATATCGCCCAGATCGGCGGCATGGTCAGCGAAATCCGTAAAGTGATCCCGAACGCCAAGCTGGTGTACAACAACAGCCCATCGTTCAACTGGACCCTGAACTTCCGTCAGCAAGTCTACGATCGCATGAAAGCCGCTGGCGAAAACGTTTCGTCCTACGACCGTGCAGCCCTGATGAGCGTGGAATACGACGGTAGCGATCTGGCCAAAGAAGCCGATGAGAAAATCCGCACCTTCCAGGCTGATGCAGCCCGCGAAGCCGGCATCTTCCATCACCTGATCACCCTGCCGACCTACCACACGGCCGCCCTGTCGACCGACAATCTGGCCAAGGAATACTTCGGCGACCAGGGTATGCTCGGTTATGTCGCTGGCGTACAACGCAAAGAAATCCGTCAGGGTATCGCTTGCGTGAAACACCAGAACATGTCCGGTTCCGACATCGGCGATGATCACAAAGATTACTTCAGCGGCGAAGCAGCCCTGAAAGCAGCAGGTAAAGACAACACGATGAACCAGTTCTAATGGCATCGTGACTGACTAGAAACCGGGTTCTGTTCCAGACAGAACCCGGTTTTTTTTCGTCTGCGCATACGCTAACGGACGAGGCACACTGCGCCAGTTATAGCGCTGGTGTATCTTTGATATAGATCAACGAAATACTTGATCTTGCTCATTACACTGAACTGAGTTCGTTAGGTTTTGCTCTCCGACCACGGGTAGCCTCGGCTGCACGTGCCTGTAGTACACCCTGTTGCTTACAGTCTATGCTTCCAGTCTATATTTCTCACCCCGATTGCCTGAAACATTCGATGGGCGATCAACATCCCGAATGCCCGGATCGCATCGGTGCGATCAACGACATGCTGTTGATTAAGGGCTTGCTCGATTTCATGCAACCGATGGACGCCCCGCTGGCGACCGAAAAGCAGCTGGCACGCGCCCATGCCAGCCTGTACATCCACGAACTGGCAGCGCTCTCGCCGAAGGAAGGTTCGGTGCAGGTCGATCCCGACACCAGCATGAACCCCTACACCTATCAGGCCGCCTTGCGCGCCGCTGGTGCTGCCGTGCTGGCCACCGACATGGTGCTCACCAAAGGCGCGGGTACGGCCTTCTGCAATGTGCGTCCACCGGGCCACCATGCCGAATACCGCGCTGCGGGCGGCTTCTGCTTCTTCAATAATGTTGCCGTCGGCATTCGCCATGCCATCAATGAGCACGGGCTGGAACGGGTGGCACTGATCGATTTCGATGTCCACCACGGCAATGGCAGCGAAGACATCCTGCACGATGACGAGCGCGTGCTGATGTGCTCCATCTTCGAAGACAAGCTCTACCCCTTTAGCGGCAACGTGCCGCGCGGCCCGAATATGGTCAACGTGGCCCTGCCAGCCCGCTCCGGCAGCGAACTGCTGCGCGAAGCGGTACTGGAGAAATGGATACCCGCGCTGGATCAATTCCGTCCCCAGCTGATTTTCATTTCGGCCGGCTTCGATGGCCACCGCGATGACGACATGGGCAACCTCGGTCTGGTCGAAGCTGACTACGCGTGGATCACCAAACAGATCGTCGCTGTTGCCCAGCGCCACTGTCAGGGGCGTATCGTGTCCTGTCTGGAAGGCGGCTACGTGATGTCGTCGCTGGCGCGCAGCGCCGCTGCCCACGTCAAAGTGCTACTCGGAATGGACGACTGAGCCCGAACAATGCTATTGTCGGCAGCGCCTACCCGGCTGTTGCCGACCTCCACTACTGCTGATCACGCCCATGGAAACCCACTACCTCACCCCCCTCTTCTCGCCCCAGTCTATCGTTGTGTTTGCCGGCAAGCCGGACCAGCCGGACACCCAGACCAGCTATGGCCGCAGCATCAGCGCCCAGCTCGAACAGGGCGGTTTCAAGGGACCGGTGACCTATCTGGACGTGGACATGACGGGCACGCTGGCCGATCTGGCCCATTCGCGCGCCGATCTGGCCGTGATCGCCCTGCCCACCGAAGAACTGTGTTTTGCGCTCGAAGTGGCGGGCCGCATCCAGTGCCGCGCCGCGCTGATTCTGTCGGCCGGAGTTGATAGCACCCAGGCACGCGAACTACACGCCATTGCGCGCAAGCACGGCATCCATCTGCTGGGGCCGAACTGCCTCGGCTACCAACGCCCGCGCCTGAACATCAATGCCAGCGTGGCCGGTCAGCTGGCCCAGCCCGGTAGTCTGGCGCTGATCTCGCAATCGGGCGCGCTGACCTCGGCGATTCTGGACTGGGGTAACAAGAATGCTGTGGGCTTTTCCACCGTGGTCTCGCTGGGCGCCAATACCGCCGTCGATCTGGCCCAGACGCTGGACTTCCTCGCCACCGACCCGGCCACCCAGAGTATCGTGATCTACATGGAAGGGTTGACCAATGCGCGGCGCTTCCTGTCGGCGCTGCGTGGCGCGGCCAATACCAAACCGGTAGTGGTGCTGAAAGCGGGCAACGCCTCGGCCGCTTCGGCCGCTGCCCTGACCCACTCCGGCGCCATCGTCGCCTCCGATGAAGTGTTCGATGCAGCGCTGCGCCGTACCGGTGCGGTGCGCGTCAAATCCTTCGTGCAGCTGTTTGCGGCCGCGAAATGTCTGGCCTCGCGCTATCGTCCGGTGGGTCCGCGTCTGGCCATCGTCACCAATGGTGGCGGCCCCGGCGTACTGGCGGCCGACTGGATCGATGAACTGGGGCTGAAACTGGCCCGCCTGTCGGACGACGCTGCACGCACACTGATGCCGATGCTGCCGGCCAACGCCACCCTGTCGAATCTGCTCGACCTGTCGGAAGACGCCGATGCCGACGCCTTCTGCGCCGCGATACAGGCGTGCGCACGCGACAGTCAGGTCGATGGCGTACTGGTGATCTATTCGCCGAAACTGGGCGGTGATCCGGCCGGCGTCGCCAAAGCCGTGAGCGCCATGAATGCCGGTCTGGGCAAACCACTGCTGACCTGCTGGATGGGTGACGAACAGGTCAGCGAAGCGCGCCAGATCATCAACACTGCAGGCGTGGCCACCTTCCGCACGCCGGAAGCGGCCGTGGATGGCTTCAGCAACATCGCCTCGTTCTACCAGAACCAGCAACTGCTGCACCAGACCCCGCCACCCCTGTCGCAACTGGCCAAGCCCGATCTGGACGGCGCCCGTCTGCTGATCGAAGGGGTGCTGGCCGAGCGCCGTAAAGTGCTGACGGAAATGGAATCGAAAGCCCTGCTGGCCGCGTTCCACATTCCCATCACGCAAACCATACTGGCGCGCAGTGCCAGCGAAGCGATGCTGATCTCCAGCCAGCTAGGCTATCCGGTGGCGCTAAAAATCGATTCCCCCGACATCCCGCACAAGTCCGACGTGCAGGGTGTGGTGCTGAATCTGGCAAATGCTGCCGCCGTGCGCGACGCTTACAGCGACATGATGGCCACCGTACGCCGTCTGCAGCCGGAGGCGCGCATCAACGGCGTCACCATCCAGAAAATGGCGGGCAAGCGACATGGTCGCGAACTGTACATCGGCGTGGTGACCGACCACCTGTTTGGGCCGGCCATCAGCTTCGGCGCGGGCGGCACGATGATCGAACTGATCAATGACCGTGCCGTCGAACTGCCACCGCTCAACCTGTTCCTGGCACAGCGCCTGATCGACCGGGTGCGCTCCGCCGAAACGCTGGGCGAATGGCGCGGCGCGCCGGCAGCGCAACGCGAAGCCGTCGAGCAGATGCTGCTGCGCGTTTCGGAGATGGTGTGCGAACTGCCGCAGTTGCGCGAGATGGACATCAACCCGCTGATCGTCGATGAACACGGCGCACTGGCGGTGGATGCCCGCATCGTGGTGGATGCTGCGCCGCCGTCGGCGCATGTGTACGACCATCTGGCGATCCTGCCATACCCTTCCAACTACACCCAGGAATGGCCGATGCGCGGTGGTGGCCAGTACACCCTGCGTCCGGTGCAACCGGACGATGCCTCGATGCTGCAGGATCTGGTGCGCGGTCTGTCGGAAAAGTCGCGCTACTACCGTTTTGCTTCGTCGCTGCGCGAGCTGTCGGTACCGATGCTGGCCAAGTACACGCTGATCGACTACGACCGCGAAATGGCGCTGGTAGCCGTGCAGACCACCCGCACCCCGGGCGAAGATGGCGAGTTCGTGGAAACCTCGCGCATCATCGGCGTGTCGCGCTACATCGCCAATCCGGACCACAGCACCTGCGAATTCTCCTTGCTGGTGGACGACCGTTATAGCGGTCAGGGTCTGGGCACACGCCTGATGCTGGCCATCATGGACGTGGCACGCGACAAGGGTCTGACGGAGATCGATGGTCTGGTATTGGTGAAAAACAGCGGCATGCTGAAACTGATGGCCAGCCTCGGCTTCCATATCAGCCCGTATGTGGACGATCCCGACTTCCGCCTGTGTAGCAAAGCGCTGTAAGTACCGCTACCCGGGACAGGCAAGCCGTCATTTCCGGTCAAAGTCCGACACGGATTTTACTGGGATGACGGCGAACCATGCCTATGCAGGCGAAGCCAGTAATTCCATCGGAAGATCTGACGCATGGAATCGGCAAAGATATTTTGTGGGGCTGCGCAGCGAAACCTATGCGTGACGTTTTAGCTTAGCTAATAGATCCCTTGCAATATCAATTGGTTTAAACGACAGGCTGCTTACGCCCCATTGCAGACTATCGCAAAATAAAAAATAAAACTTTAGGCTCGAATTAGTTGCACTGCGTATTAGATTTTTCTAATAAATTGGATAAAGTCCAGAAAAGGGTTTTCGGTAAGCACCTGTACGCCCCATTTACGAAACTTTTTTTAATAAAATCGCACGTGAAAAATATAAATTTCTGTTCCTGTTAGTCGGATTCTTCAGTCAGATTACTATTCGACATTAAATTAAGGAGCATAAAAATCCCGATAAGCGCCGCTTCAGTTGCTTCAAACCAGGCGCTACCACCCTCAGCGATTCGGGCAGTAATTATGGACCAGCCATCAAAGTAAATACTGCAGAGATAACATCCAACGAGGGCGCTTGCTATGTACCGTCGTAGACTTTGCGCCAAGTCTGCTATAAAAAGCATTGCAACAATTACGAGTGCTGGAACGAACGCCCATCTTGACACGCTGGCCCAAAAAAATGTGACAGAGAACATTCTGAGTAGAACCATCGCAATGGTGACAAAGCAGAGTACACCCCCTATTAGTGGTCGGAGAATTAATCCGTTCAGGCGGAGACGTCTCATTGTCAACCTATTTTGGCCATAGTTATTGAATTGCTGACACGAATACGTTTTCTTTTCACACGAACTAGCATGACATGCTACTCAGACATTCTGCAAACCACTTAACATGGCGCAAATTTTCAAGGTCGGCTGGTGGCCGACTGCAGCCATGGCATAAAATTCTACAGTTGGCTTTGATTCTCTGATACTTTTAATGCCGCGAATTTTGCGAACTCGTTCATCTCATTCTCATTGGA
Source organism: Oxalobacteraceae bacterium (assembly GCA_027490725.1). GTDB lineage: Bacteria > Pseudomonadota > Gammaproteobacteria > Burkholderiales > Burkholderiaceae_D > Rugamonas. The sequence goes on along the minus strand of JAIXXN010000066.1, from coordinate 2,358 downwards.
AAACGCTGCCAAAGGAATATAGTTTGCTGCACCGTCGTGAAAAAGAAAAATATGTGTGTCAACGATTTCAACTCTAGAGTATGCACCCCACGGCGTAAAAGCGTGCGTCGCTCCACGTTGCACTTCGACGCCTTCGTTCGTCAGCCGAATAGTAGGGCAACCTCGACGCTCTACGTGCCCTTTAATGCAACGCATTGCTGTCTTATCTTGCAAACTCCAAAGAAAATTAGCTCCCGCAGCAAACGAGGTTGCCGCTACTACTAAGATGTGCCAAAAGTGAAGCTCTATGCCATTCACCCCGAGGATAACGACGAAGATAAAGCAAGTCCAGATCGGTACTTTTTCAAAGAGCCATTTCAGGATACGAAGTAAAAAAACTAACCACGCAGGTGCCGGGGCTCCGGGTACACCAGGAAAGGCCCGTTCAATAATGTTCAAGACTCTTTGAAAGTCCTCTAAAGTTGAGGAATAGGTCACTTCATACATTTTTTACAGCTCCAGTTTTCTGAATAATTCGACGTGCCAGCCTTTGGCCGAGATTGGACTGAATCGCCTACGAAAGTCGGCTCCTGGCCGAAGACGGTCAAGTTTCATTAAATATTTTCGCCATTCTCGCGTCGTTTTTCTTGAATTAATAGTAAATCTACAGCAGCCTCCAGCTTTCGACGGAGCATGTAATTATCTAAGATACTCAACGCCCCGAAAATTAATGCACTGACAATAAACACCCGAATTACAAGCGGTGCGTCGAATCCTGAACTATTAACCAAGAAATTGCAAATCCCACCGCCTATCAAAGAAACCGCGTAGTAAGGAAGTCTCGAATCTGTTTTCCTTAATATCGCTTTTGCTCGCTCCTCTCGTGCTAACACTGGAAGCAAAAATTTAGAGGCATATTCGGTGGAGAATTTATTCATAAATATTTAATATTTTTTTGGAAGGCCCATGGGGCCGCTCTTGGCCAAAAACAGTCTAGCGCGGCGCGCCCTCGCAGGTGGATTTCTCTCTGTTCCATCGCCCGCCGCTGTCTAGGCATCGGTCAATCCAGAATTCACTGCAAGCCCACATCAGTAGCGCAATGGCAGCTGAGACAACGGGTAACACTAAAAGTAATCTAAACAATCTCATGCTGCCTTTCGCGTCCGTCTGCTCCTGGCCGTTAACAGCAGCGCAAGCCTTATGTCGCACCAGCAACGGATACAAGTCTCAATAGCTGCTCACCCACCGTCTGCGGTGGAAGGAGAGGATTAAACGACAGCGACAGCTCAACGCCATTTGCCGTCGGATGTGCAGTCGCGGCTCGAACGACACTGTTCGAAGAGTTCAGGCTCATGCAGGTCATCAAGCGATACGAACTTTCAAAGCGTATTACTGAACTAAATTTCGATGCTAGGAACGCTGGCCACTCGGCTTTCGTCGCGCCACTTAGGTCCCGGTCTTTGACAGAAAAGAGGTCAAAGGCTTCTCTAAAGGCAGCACCAAGTTGCGCAGCATCTGGTTGGCCCTCGATGTGCCGCGCCCCTTTTTGCTCGAACATTATCCCTGAAAAATTCTGGTGTAACGCAGCGACTACTATCCCTGTCGAAGAGAAATATACGTGCACTCCTCTAGCGACTGGAAGCTTTTTAGGACCAAACAATGTACCGAGCATGATAAGTCGTTTCTTCCTACGTTAATTAGTGCTACAGCAGATAATAGGCTTTGGGAGCGAACGGCAAAAACTCAACGGCAGCTCCTGGCCGTTAGTCGTCTTCATCTGGCAAGTTGTTGTAATCGCTGCAGATTGATATCTTTCGTAGAGTTAAAGATACCTAGGGCTGGTAAGCGCCAAAATGGTCCAGTATCTACCGACGTGGCCTTCAATGCATTCTTAGCCATGCGCCGCGCAGTAGTCATGTCATCGGAGTCGGCTGCAATCAAAGCGAGAGATGCAAAATAGCGGTATTGGTTCGCCGGAAAAATTAAGTCCTTGTCGTCCTTGTTATTTGCTATTGCCTTCAGCACCTCATCATACAGACCCGAAATGCAATTTGTGGCGACGAACCAAGCAAATTCTAGATAGTGACAACCTCGGACATTTGGCCTTGCATGTTCAAGCCAGATGGCATCACGATATGCCGCAAGAGCGGAATCATTGTCATGGAGCGTTACATGTGCGCGCGCCATTATTGCGTGCATCTGAGCGGCAGAAATACCTTCGGGTTGCTGCTCTAAGTGGCGTTTAGCGAGTTGAATGGCGGGACCAGCGTTTTCGGTTCGATTAGTTTCCGCTAAAGTCACTGCTTGAATACGTAGATATTCATCGCGTTGACCTCGAGTACGACTGAGCCGCATTTCGAAATTCGAAGCCGCTTCATC
>JAIXXN010000070.1 GCA_027490725.1 Oxalobacteraceae bacterium | reverse complement strand
AGCGCGACCAGCAGGGCAATCCAGCCCAGTTCCGGGGTGAAGCCCGGCACCAGTTTCAGGGCATTTTTGGCCGCTTTCGGTGGCCAGCCCGTCAGTTTGGCAAACCAGAAGATCCAGATGATGGCCGCGCACAGCGTCAGCGCCATCACCGAGAACCAGTCGATGGCATTGATGGCGCCGCGCTTCATGGTCAGCAGACCGAAGGCGGCCATGATGGCCAGTGGCGGCAGCAGTACCAGCAATTGTCCCTGTTCCGGCGCCGGGTTAAACAGCGTCAGCAACATGCCCATACTGACAAACGCTAGCGGCACCACGATGTGCAGGGCGCGCCGCTGGCGGCGCCAGGCCCAAACGGCCCAGCCGGCAAACGGCCAGGCCGGCCAGTAGAACCAGGTCCCGACGCGCAGGAAGAATTTGATCGACAACACACCGGGCCAGGCCAGCTGGTTGAGATTCCACGCCAGCCAGGCGGGCAGGGTTTGCTGCTGATATGGTTCCAGCAACTGTGCCGGTAACAGCCAGAGGGCGGCCACGGCAGCGCCGACCGCCAGTGTGACGGCCAGATCGCGCACCGCGCGAATGGCGGGCTGGTCGAGCCAGCGGGTGCAGGCAAACAGGGCCAGCATCAGGAATACCGGGGTGATCCAGCCGCGCGTCAGGGTCAGCAGCCCGACCGCCAGACCGCTCAGTGCGGCATTGCGCAGCGACGGTGCTTCCACGTAGCGTACGGTGCGGTACAGCAGCAGTGCCACCAGTGACACTTGCAGGGCTTCCGAGGTGGTCTCATGGCTGTGCAGTAGCAGGCCGAGGCAGCCGAGATAAATCAGTACCGCTGCATCGGCCAGGGTGCGGCCGAAGTCGTTCGGCTCTGGCTGGCCGCCAAAGGCTAGTCGTAGCGGCTGGGCATCCTGACGGCGCCCCAGATTGAAGGTGGCGTACCAGAGCGACAGCACGCCCAGCAGGAAGATGCCGACGGTGGCCACGCGGGCCGCCAGCACCTCGCCCAGTAGCGGGCCGAAGAGTTTGATGCCCAGCGCGCCCAGCCAGAACGCCAGCGGGCCTTCATCGGGAATCGACAGGCCGGCGATATTCGGCCACAGCCAGTCTTGCCAGCTGCCGTGCGCCATGGTCCACATGATGCCGAAACTGGCTGCGTCGTCATTTTTCCACGGTTCGCGGCCGATCAGGCCGGGCAGTATGTAGAGCAGGCCGAGGGCAAACAGGGCCCAGCGTGGCAGGGCCAGCGTGGCGGCGGCAGGAAGACGGACAGGCTTCATCGATCAGTGTACAAGGTGAGATAGAACGCGAGTATGAAGGAAAACCGGGTTGTGGCGCGAGCCCACAAACAAAAAAAGCAGCCCGAGGCTGCTTTTTCTGGCGTAGCGGCAAAAATTAGCCAGCTGCGACGGCAGTTTTGGAACCAACGGTACCAAATTTCTGACGGAATTTCTCGACGCGACCAGCGGTGTCGACGATTTTGTGTTTGCCGGTGAAGAATGGGTGCGATTCAGCCGACACCTCGATCTTGACCAGTGGGTATTGCTGACCATTGTGCTCAATGGTTTCGCGGGTCTGGATGGTCGAACGGGTCACGAATTTGAAGTCGCACGACAGGTCGTGGAACACTACTTCGCGGTAATCTGGATGAATTTCTGGTTTCATAATGGTTCTCGGTAGAGTAGGTAGCCAAACAGCACTTCGTCGGTCGATGCTACTTCTTGACCCGATTGCCGCTCACTTGCCTGATAAAAAAATAATACGGTCGCAGATTATACAAGAAAAACGGGCCCGCGGCACATCTGTGTGCTGCGGGCCCGTCTGCATGATGCGTGGGGGGACTAGCCGCCTCTTCTCATCATGTCGAAGAACTCACCGTTGTTCTTGGTGGCCTTCATCTTGTCGAGGATGAACTCCATCGCTTCGATCTCGTCCATCGAGTACAGCAGCTTGCGCAGAATCCAGATTTTTTGCAGCTGGTCTGGCTTGATCAGCAACTCTTCGCGACGGGTGCCGGATTTATTCAGGTTGATGGCCGGATACACGCGTTTTTCCGCCAGACGGCGTTCCAGGTGGACCTCCATATTGCCGGTACCCTTGAATTCTTCGTAGATCACGTCATCCATGCGCGAACCGGTTTCGATCAGCGCGGTGGCGATGATGGTCAGCGAACCACCTTCTTCGATGTTACGGGCCGCGCCGAAGAAACGTTTCGGACGTTGCAGGGCGTTGGCATCGACACCACCGGTCAGCACTTTGCCGGAAGCCGGGATCACGGTGTTGTAGGCACGTGCCAGACGGGTGATCGAGTCGAGCAGAATCACCACGTCTTTTTTCATTTCCACCAGACGCTTGGCTTTTTCCAGCACCATCTCGGCGACCTGAACGTGGCGGGTGGCTGGTTCGTCGAAGGTTGAAGCGACCACTTCGCCGCGCACCGAGCGTTGCATTTCCGTCACTTCTTCCGGACGTTCGTCGATCAGCAGCACGATCAGGGTGACGTCCGGGTGGTTGGCGGTAATCGCGTGGGCGATGTGTTGCAGCATCACGGATTTACCGGATTTCGGCGACGCGACCAGCAGACCGCGCTGGCCTTTACCGATCGGCGAAATCAGGTCGACGATACGGCCGGTGATGTTTTCCGTGCCATTGATGTCACGTTCCAGACGCAGCGGCTCATTCGGGTGCAGCGGCGTCAGATTCTCGAACAATATGCGGTGTTTCGACGCTTCCGGCGATTCGCCATTGACCTTGTCGACCTTGACCAGCGCGAAATAGCGTTCGCCGTCTTTCGGGGTACGCACTTCACCTTCGATGGAATCGCCGGTGTGCAGATTGAAGCGGCGGATTTGCGAAGGCGAAATGTAGATGTCGTCGGTCGAAGCCATGTAGCTGGCGTCGGGCGAACGCAGGAAACGGAAACCGGCGGGCAGCACCTCTAGGGCGCCGTCGCCGAAGATCTGTTCGCCGGATTTGGCGCGTTTTTTCAGGATCGCGAACATCAGCTCCTGTTTACGCAGCCGGGCGGCGTTGTCGATATCAAGACCGATGGCCATCTCGAGCAGTGCCGAGACGTGTAAGGCCTTTAATTCAGATAAATGCATATGTGTTGAGTGTCCCGTGACGGGAAAGTAAAGGTAGGGGAGGGAACGACGTGGTGTTGTGGTGTTCTTTAAGCGGCGACGTTGCGAGCGCAACGTCGTCCGTGCGGCCGCCGCAGCGGCTCTGCTGATATTCTACTTAGATATTGCTGTCGATGAAAGAGGTCAGTTGACCTTTTGCCATTGCGCCAACTTTTTGCGCTGCCACGACACCATTTTTGAACAGAATCAGGGTCGGAATGCCACGGATACCGAATTTGGCTGGGACGGCCTGATTGGCATCCACGTCCAGTTTGGCGATCTGCAGCTTGCCGTCGTATTCCTTGGCAACTTCTTCCAGGATCGGGGCGATGCTCTTGCAAGGGCCGCACCATTCGGCCCAGAAGTCGACCAGCACAGGGCGGTCGGATTTGAGCACGTCGGCTTCGAAGGATGCATCGGTGATGTGTTTGATATTTTCGCTCATATATTCCTCAATCGAGGTTCTGTAGGATAAATAACGCCTGGGAATTATGCCATGTTGTCTGCATGGACCTCAGAGGCGCCGGGTAAGGCAGCAGATGAGGGCCAGATGCGCGAATTCAATGTGCTAGAGGGGGTGGCAACAAGATCGGCAGGCGGGAATGGCGGAAATAATAACCCATTTTTAAAAAATGTGCGGCAAATTGTCGCAGGGGGGCAAACTATTTGCTGCCGGACGGTTCCAGCGGGGTGGCTGGCTGCCCGGCGCGGCGCCGTCGCTGGCGCAGCAGCACCAGCGTGGCGAGTCCGCCCAGACCGAGCAGCGCGGCGCCGGCCACGCTGGCAGTACGCTGCCAGTCGCTGGCCTGCGCGGGCTGGTAGAGAAAACCATCCACCGTAAAATCGCGCGGCAGCATGCCCTGGCCGATATAGCTGTTGGCGATGGTCTGCCAGCGCTGCGGATCGCTGTAGCCGAGTTCGACCGTGTCAGCGGCGAGCAGCGGCACTAACTGGCGGGCCTCGTAGAGCAGGTGTTCGCGGCCGTGACGCTGCGGGTAGCGCTCCCGGATCAGGTCGGCAATTTCGCCGGGATGGGCCATGGCGTATTGCCAGCCGCGCAAGGTGGCGGCGCGCACGGCCGCTGCGCGCTCGGGATGATCGCGCAATTCGCTTTCGGTGGTGTACAGCACGTCGCCATAGAAATCGTCGCCACGCGCACGCGGTGACAGGATCTGGTAACCGAGGCTGCTGTGTTCCAGCATATACGGCGCTTCGGTACTGTAGATCGACATCGCGTCGATCCGGCCGTCGATGAGATCGTCGTAACTGAAATTGTGGCTGACCGGCGCCAGCGATTCCGGTGGCACACCGTATTTGCGCAGGAACAGCGCCAGTTCTTCATTACTCGGCGCTAGCATGATGCGGCTATTCGGCCCCAGTAGCGGCTGGCCATGGGCGTTGCGGCGCACCAGCAGGGCCGCTGCCGAATGCTGGTACACCGAGGCCAGCACCACCACCGGCAGGCCGCGTGCGCGCGCTGCCAGCAGGGCGGTATTGCTGATGCCGTACTGGGCCTGCCCCTGCAGCACGGCCTGCAGGCTATCGCTGCCGGGCCGCGCTTCCAGCAGGCTGACGTCGAGTCCCGCCTCACGGTAATAGCCCTGTTGCTGCGCGGCGTAATAGCCGGCGAACTGGAACTGGTGGCGCCATTTGAGCTGGATGGTGACCTGCTCGAGGGCCGCAGCAGTGCCGCTGGCGAGCAGCAGGAAGGCCGATGCCAGCGCGCGCCGGGCGGTGGAAGCGAAGGCGCGGCGCACGGTCTGCTAGCCGACGCTGCCGGCAAACTGGTAGCGCTGGCCCGGATGCCACATGGTAGCCAGCGACGCGACCTGACCATTCGAGCGGGTCTGGCGGCGCAGCACCAGACAGGGCTGGCGGGTGTCGATCGCCAGCATCTCGGCAATGTCGCGCGGCGCGGCCAGTGCTTCGATGCTGTAGCTGGCATCCTGCAGCGGGGCGGCGCGCATCAGGTATTCATTCGGGGTGATGGTGGCGTAGTCCTGTTCCATATAGTCGGGCGCCAGCAGCGGATTGGCCCAGCGGTCTTCGACCTGGATCGGGATGCCGTTTTCAAAGTGCACAATCACCGAATGGAATAGCAGGTGGCCGACCGGCAGATCGAACTGGCGCGCCAGCAGTTCGCTGGCTTTGACGCGTTCCAGCTGCTGCAGGCTGCTGCGGTGGGCGTGGCCACGGGCGCGGATTTCGTCGGCGATAGAGCGGATTTCCAGCAGCGTGGCCTGGACCTTCTGGGCGGCGACGTAGGTGCCGGAGCCCTGCCGGCGGGTCAGTAACTGCTCGGCGGTCAGTTCGCGCACGGCACGGTTGACCGTCATGCGCGAGACGCCGAACTGTTTCACCAGTGCCTGTTCGGACGGGATCACGTCGCCTTCCTTCCAGGTGCCGTTGGCAATCTGCGCGATCAGATAGTCTTTGATACGCTGGAAGATCGGGGTGGTTTCTGGCTGTACTACGTCGTCCAAACGGCTTCTCCGAAGGGCGCACCGGCGCGGCGCCTGCGCTTTATTCTAGCACCCCATGTTTGCCAGTCGAGCATCTTTACGAGTTTTTTGCTAACTTTATGGCGGCTGCTAAACTTTGCCGGTGTCGTGCAACTTTGCCGGTCCGAACCAGGCCGGCGTACAATTCAAAAGCAAGCGCCGGAGTGCGGCGCAGCGCGGCGCCAGTTACGCTGGTGGCTTCGTTGATCCGACCGGGAGTCCGACATGGACCAGACAGCTCACAATAAAACCGCCCGCCAGCGCGCGCCAGACGGCACTGCCGCAGACACCAATCCAGCACAGCACACGCGGGCCAGCGGGCCCGCCTACCTGAGTGTGGCGCAGCGCTGGGCCGCCGTGCAGCAGCGCGATGCCGGCGCTGACGAGGTGTTCTGGTATTCGGTGCGCAGCACCGGCGTGTACTGCCGGCCCTCATGCGGCGCACGGCCTGCATTGCGGCACAACGTGGCGTTTCATGACAGCCGGGTCGAGGCCGAGCAGGCCGGTTTCCGGCCCTGCCTGCGCTGTAAACCGGACCAGCCCGCGCTGGCCGAACGGCAGGCTGCGCTGGTAGCCGAGGCGTGCCGGCTGATCGATCAGGCCGATAGCGCCCCCGATCTGGATGCACTGGCCACGGCCGTGGGGCTATCGCGCTTCCATTTTCACCGCATCTTCAAGGCCGTGACCGGGATTACCCCCAGAGCCTATGGCGCTGCGCTGCGCGCCCGGCGCGTGCAGCAGGCGCTGCTGGCCAGTGCCGGCCCGGCGCTGACCAGTGCAGCTAGCGGCGCTGCGGCCAGCGTGACGGATGCGCTGTATGCGGCCGGCTACAATTCCAGCGGCCGCTTTTATGCACAGGCACAGGCCGTGCTGGGCATGACGCCGGGCGCCTACCGCGCCGGTGGACGCGGCGCGCAGATCCGCTTTGCGATTGCCCAGTGCTCGCTGGGAGCGATACTGGTAGCCAGCACGGCGCAGGGCATCTGCGCGATCCTGATCGACGATGATCCGGCGTTTCTGCTGCGCGATCTGCAAGACCGGTTTCCCGCTGCCGAACTACTGGGCGCCGAGGCTGACTACGAACAGGTGGTGGCGCGGGTGATCGGGTTGGTGGAACAGCCGGCGCAAGGACTGGATCTGCCGCTGGATGTGCAGGGCACCGCATTTCAGCAGCGCGTCTGGCAGGTGCTGCGCGAGATTCCGGCCGGCCAGACCGTCAGTTATGCGCAGCTGGCGCAGCGCGTCGGCCTGCCGCGTGGCGCGCGTGCGGTGGCCAGTGCCTGCGCGGCGAATGCGCTGGCAGTAGCGATCCCCTGTCACCGAGTGGTGCGTCAGGATGGCAGTCTGTCCGGCTATCGCTGGGGCGTCGAACGTAAGGCGGTATTACTGGAACGGGAGGCAGAGCTGTGAAGTATGGCGAACTGAATGGCGAATTCGATTTCGCGGCCGGCGCACCGGCGCGTGTCGCGCGTACGGTGGCCCCCCTCAGCGTGGCGGCGGACGCGGCACCGGCCCAGAATCAGGCGCGCCGCGCGGTCGGGGCGGCGGCCGGCATCGCCGTGCATGTGGCGGGGCTGGACTGGCAGGCAATCGGCGACGAATTGCTGGCGCAAGGCTATGCCACGGTACCGGGCATGCTGACGGCCGAGGAGTGCCGCGCCATGGCGGCCCAGTATGCCCAGCCGGAGCTGTTCCGCAGCCGGATAGTGATGGCGCAGCATGGCTTTGGCAGTGGCGAATACCAGTATTTCCGTTACCCGCTGCCGTCGATGGTGGTGGCTTTGCGGCAGGCGCTATACGGGCCGCTGGCGCAGATTGCCAATCGCTGGCACGAGCTGCTGGGAATCGATAGCCGCTTTCCGGCCGAGCATACGGAATTTCTGGCGCGCTGCCATGCTGCAGGCCAGCAGCGTCCCACGCCCTTGCTGCTGCAGTATGTGGCGGGCGATTACAACTGCCTGCATCAGGATCTGTATGGCGAACAGGTATTCCCCTTACAGGCAGCGATTCTGCTGAGCGAGCCGGGACGTGATTTCGAGGGTGGGGAACTGGTGCTGACCGAGCAGCGTCCGCGCCAGCAATCGCGCGTCGAGGTGCTGTGCTGGCGGCAGGGTGATCTGGTGATTTTCCCGGTCGACCTGCGCCCTGCACAGGGCGCACGGGGCGTCTACCGGGTGCAGATGCGGCATGGGGTGAGCCGCTTACGGCGTGGCCTGCGTCACACCCTCGGCTTGATTTTTCACGACGCCAGCTGAACGCTCTTCTGGGTCTGGTAGAGGCGCGCGTAGATGCCGTTGTGTGCCAGCAGCTCCGGATGGCTTCCTACTTCGGCGATACGACCACCGTCCAGTACCACGATGCGGTCGGCGTTTTCGATGGTTGACAGACGGTGCGCAATCACCACCGTGGTGCGGCCCTGCATCAGCGTTTCCAGCGCTGCCTGCACCAGCCGTTCGGATTCCGTGTCGAGCGCACTGGTGGCTTCGTCGAGAATCAGAATCGGTGCATTCTTGTACAGCGCGCGGGCAATTGCCAGCCGCTGGCGCTGGCCGCCGGACAGACGCAGGCCATTTTCACCCACCGGGGTCTGATAGCCCTGCGGCTGGCGTTCGATAAATTCGTGGGCATGGGCGGCTCGCGCGGCCGCTTCGATGCGTTGCGCGGACGGTGCCGGATCACCGTAGGCGATGTTGGCGGCCAGCGTATCGTTGAACAGCACCACATCCTGACTGACGAGCGCGATCTGGCTGCGCAGCGCCGTCATGCGGTAATCGCGCAGGTCGACGCCATCGAGGCGGATGCTGCCGCCGCTGACATCGTAGAAGCGTGGCAGCAGGCTAGCCAGGGTGGTTTTGCCACTGCCGGAACTACCCACCAGCGCCACCGTTTCGCCGGCGGCGATATCCAGCGAAACGCCATCGAGCGCCGGCTTGCTATCGGCATCGCTGCTGTAGCGGAAGCTGACGTCCTGCAGCTGCAGGTGGCCGGCGGCTTGTTGCAGTGCGCGGGTGCCGGTATCGGTTTCCGCTTCCGTGTCGATCAGACCGAACACGGATTCGGCGGCAGCCATGCCGCGTTGCATCGGTTCGTTGATCTTGGTGAGGTTCTTGATCGGCGATTGCATCGCCATTAGTGAGGACATGAAGGCCACGAAGGCACCGGGCGAGAGTGCGCCCGCTTGCGCGCGCAGCAGCGCGAAATAGATCACGGAAGACAGGGTAATCCCGATCAGCAGCATGATGATGCCGGAATTGAGTGCCGAGGTGGCCGCATGCTTGACGGCCAGCTGGCGGTTCAGTTTTACCACGCTGTCGAAGCGTTGCTGTTCATAATCCTGGCCGCCGAAGATTTTAACCACGCGCTGGCCGCTGATGCTTTCGTCGAGCACATTGGTCAGTTCGCCCATGGCAGCCTGGGCACTTTTGCTCAGATGGCGCATGCGCCGGCCGGCAAAGGTGACGATGGCTGCCACCAGCGGCAGCAGGCCCAGACAGAACAGCGCCAGTTGCCAGTCGATCAGGAACAGGGTGGTCAGGTAGCCGATGGTGGCGACGCTATCGCGCATCGCCACATTCACTACCGTGATCACCGCTTGCGCCACCTGCGCGGCGTCGAAGGCGACGCGCGACAGGGTGGTGCCGGTGGAGGACTGGTCGAAATAGCCGTTCGGCAGGCGCATGATGCGGGCGAACATGACTTCGCGCAGATTGGCCTGTACCCGGCTACTTAGCCAGGCAGCGCCATATTCGGAGGCAAAACTGGCCAGCATGCGCATCAGGGCCAGCGCCAGAATCACGGCCGGTATCGACCACAGGGCGGCGTTGGCAGGATTTTGCGGCAGCATGCGGCCCAGCCACGCCTGCAGATCGGCCAGCAGACCGCTGGCAGGACGGGCGGCCGTCAGGCTATGGCTCGGGGCCAGCGCATCGACCACGTTCTGCAACTGGCGGATCAGCAGCACGTCGGCAGCAGCGGCCAGCGCAACGGCGAACAGGGTCACCACACCTATCCACAGGTAGGGGCGGAACTGCTGGAGCAGGCGGATATAGAGTAATCGGCTGGACACGGGTGTGGTGGAAGAGCGGCGAATCCGACATTGTAACCAGAGTTTGATTGACCCCGGCCTAAACTTCGCTACACTCTGACTCTAGGTTCCTGAATGGGGAGTTTCGATGCGCACTCGCTTTTTTCCGTCCGCACCTGCGGCGGCTGGCAGTTTCACTTTCACAGGCCTGGCTTTTACCGCGCTGGCTTTATCGGGTCTGACGCCGCTGGCGCAGGCCGATACCATCATCGACCATGCGAACGGCTATACCCTGACAGCTGACGGCACGCTGCTGCGATTTACTTCGCTCGGTTTCGATGATCTGGGAAAAATCGTCGCGGTGGGTAGCGAGCGGGATACGGCGGCGCGTCTGCCCAAGGCCGAACATATCGATGCGCAGGGAAAAACCCTGCTGCCCGGGCTGATCGACGCCCACGGCCATGTGTTCGAACTTGGTGAAATCGCTTCCGGCGTGGAGTTATTCAGTGCCACCTCGGTGGGAGGTGCGGTGCGCTCGGTGGCGGAGTTTGCCCGTGCCCACCCGCGCCGGGCCTGGGTGATCGGGCATGGCTGGAATCAGGAAAACTGGAAACTGGGGCGCTTCCCCACTGCGGCGGAACTCGACGCGCAGGTGAACGAGCGTCCCGTGCTGCTGCACCGGGTGGATGGTCACGCGATCTGGGTGAATACCAAGGCGCTGGAAATGGCCGGTATCAGTCGCGATACGCCGGATCCGAAAGGCGGCAAGATCGAGCGCGATGCCAGCGGCAGGCCAAGCGGTGTGCTAGTCGATGCGGCCATGGAACTGGTGGAAAAAGTGGTGCCGCTGGCGACGCCGGCAGAAGCGCGCGGCATGCTCGATAACGCGCTGGCGGCTCTGAGCCGGGTCGGCCTGACTAGCGTCCATGATGCCGGCGTGAAGGTGGCGCAGGATGATCTGTACCGCGATTATGCCGATCACGGCAAGCTGACTACCCGCGTCTACGCCATGATCGGCGATACCGGTGCCGATTTCGACGAGCTGTCCAAGGATGGTCCGCTGCCATCCTATGCCAATGATGTGTATGCGCTGGCGGCGGTGAAGCTGTATTCGGACGGCGCACTCGGTAGTCGTGGTGCGGCGCTGCTGGCACCGTATTCCGATCTGCCGTCCAGTCGCGGCCTGCTGTTTTATCCGCCCGCTGAAATTCTGGCCAAGATGAGCAAGGCCATGAAGGCCGGCTATCAGGTGAATGTGCATGCTATCGGCGATGCCGGCAATCGTCAGATCCTCGATGCCTATGCCCAGTTGATCCCGCAATATCAGAACGGCGGGCTGCGCCACCGCATCGAGCATGCGCAGGTGGTGGCACCGGAAGATATGTCCCGTTTTAAAACGCTGGGGGTGATTCCTTCGATGCAGCCGACCCACGCGACCTCCGACCAGAATATGGCCGAACAGCGGGTTGGCCATGAACGCATCAAGGGTGCGTATGCATGGCGCACTTTCCTCGATCAGGGCTTGCGGATTGCCTGCGGCTCGGATTTCCCGGTGGAGTCACCCAATCCATTCGAGGGCTTGCATGCCGCCGTCACGCGCCAGAACAATGCCGGCCAGCCGGCTGGTGGCTGGTACAAGAATCAGGCCATGACGCTGACTGAGGCACTGCGCTGCTTCACGCTCGATGCGGCGTATGCCGCCCATCAGGAAAACGTGCTGGGCTCGCTGGAGCCGGGCAAATGGGCGGATTTCATTCTGATCGACCGTGACCTGTTCAAGGTGCCGCCCGAGCAGATCGGCAAAACCCAGGTGCTGCAAACCTGGGTGGGTGGCAAGCGCGTGTTCAAGCGCTAGGGAGGGGGGAGTCGCGGGTTTTATTGCGCCGGAGTGCTTTTCGGCGTGGCCTCAGGTTTCGGTTGACTTGGTTGTATATACAACTTATGCTGTGAAAAAGCGCGGTACACGCACGCCTGTCGGGTCCTGACGGGCCGCGTTGCTGCTCCCCACACACCGCTCAGGAGCCACTATGACCAGCCACTTAGACAGCGATCCCCGTTTCGACGCCAGCCGTGAAATCCGCGCCCCGCGCGGCCCCGAGCTCACTTGCAAGAACTGGGGCGCCGAAGCAGCCTACCGCATGATCCAGAATAATCTGGATGCCGAAGTAGCGGAAAATCCCAAGCATCTGGTGGTGTATGGCGGCATCGGCCGCGCGGCCCGCAACTGGGCCTGCTACGACCAGATCCTCGCTTCGCTGCGCGAGCTCGAAGATGACCAGACCTTGCTGATCCAGTCCGGCAAACCGGTCGGCGTGTTCCAGACCCACAGCGATGCGCCCCGTGTGCTGATCGCCAATTCGAATCTGGTACCGAAGTGGGCCAACTGGGAACACTTCAACGAACTCGATCGCAAAGGCCTGTTCATGTACGGCCAGATGACGGCCGGCAGCTGGATTTACATCGGCACGCAGGGCATTGTTCAAGGCACTTTCGAAACCTTCGCCGAAGCCGGCCGTCAGCACTTTGGCGGCGACCTGAAAGGGCGCTGGGTACTCACCGCCGGTCTGGGCGGCATGGGCGGCGCACAGCCGCTGGCAGCCACCATGGCCGGTGCCGTATCGCTGAATATCGAATGCCAGCAGAGCAGCATCGACTTCCGTCTGCGCACCCGCTATCTGGACAAGCAGGCAGCCGACATCGATGAAGCGCTGGCACTGGTAGCCCAGCACAAAGCCAATGGCGATGCGATTTCCATCGGCCTGCTGGGCAATGCTGCCGATGTGCTGCCGGAGCTGGTACGCCGCGCCCGCGCGCAAGGACTGGTGCCAGACGTGGTGACCGACCAGACTTCCGCGCATGACCTGATCAACGGCTATCTGCCGCAGGGCTGGACGGTGGAACAGTGGAAGGCCGCGCAGCAGGACGATAGCCGTCACGCCGCACTCAAAGCCGCCGCGGCCGCATCCTGCGCCGTGCACGTGCAGGCCATGCTGGACTTCCAGACGCTGGGCGCCAAGGTGGTCGATTACGGTAACAATATCCGTCAGGTCGCCTTTGATCACGGTGTGCAGAATGCCTTCGATTTCCCCGGTTTCGTCCCAGCCTATATCCGCCCGCAGTTCTGCGAAGGTCGCGGTCCGTTCCGCTGGGTGGCGCTGTCCGGCGATCCGGAAGATATCTACAAGACCGACGCCAAGATCAAGGAACTGTTCCCGCACCACGCGCAGGTGCACCGCTGGCTGGACATGGCGCGCGAGCGCATCGCCTTCCAGGGCCTGCCAGCGCGGATCTGCTGGCTGGGTCTGGGCGAACGGCATATTGCTGGTCTGGCCTTCAATGAAATGGTGCGCAATGGCGAACTGAAAGCGCCAGTAGTGATTGGTCGCGATCACCTCGATACCGGTTCGGTGGCCAGTCCTAACCGCGAAACGGAAAGCATGAAAGATGGCACCGACGCGGTGTCCGACTGGCCGCTGCTGAACGCCCTGCTGAATACTGCCGGTGGTGCGACCTGGGTGTCGCTGCACCACGGCGGCGGGGTGGGTATGGGTTACTCGCAGCACTCCGGTGTGGTGATCGTTGCCGACGGCACCGACGCGGCCGCGAAACGTCTGGCGCGCGTGCTGGTCAACGACAGCGGTAGTGGCGTGATGCGCCATGCCGATGCCGGCTATGACAGCGCGATTGCCTGCGCCAAGCGGAATGGCCTGAACCTGCCGATGCTGCCTTGAGGCTAAGCTCCAAGCCAGCCTAGTTTGCTTACTTATTCCGGATACTGATATGACCAACACTGTAACTGCACTGACCCTGAACCCGGGCGCACTGACGCTCAACGAACTGCGCGCCGTCTGGAACGCTGCCGCGCCGCTGACGCTGGCGCCACAAGCCT
Source organism: Oxalobacteraceae bacterium (assembly GCA_027490725.1). Taxonomy (GTDB): domain Bacteria; phylum Pseudomonadota; class Gammaproteobacteria; order Burkholderiales; family Burkholderiaceae_D; genus Rugamonas. The sequence continues at coordinate 34,890 of JAIXXN010000070.1, read as the reverse complement.
ATCCGGTGATCGAAGCATCGGCCGCCACCGTGCAGGCCATCGTCGCCAAAGGCGATGCTGCCTACGGCATTAATACCGGCTTCGGTCTGCTGGCCAAAACTCGCATCCCGGATGACAAGCTGGAACAACTGCAGCGCAATCTGATTCTGTCGCACTCGGTCGGCACCGGCGAGCTGGTGTCGGACGCGGTGTGCCGCCTGATCATGCTGATGAAAATCGGCAGTCTGGCACGCGGTTACTCGGGCGTACGTCCGCTGATCGTCGATACCCTGATCGCGCTCTACAACGCCGGCATCATGCCAGCGATTCCAGCTAAAGGCTCGGTGGGCGCATCCGGTGATCTGGCGCCGCTGTCGCATATGACGCTGGCCATGCTGGGCGTGGGCGAGGTGCGTGTCAATGGCGCACTAGTGCCGGCAGCGGATGCTTTGAAAGCGGCCAATATCGCACCGGTAGTACTGGCCGCCAAAGAAGGTCTGGCGCTGATTAACGGCACCCAGGTGTCGACTGCGCTGGCACTGCACGGCCTGTTCATGGCCGAGCGTCTGCTGCAGGCGGGCATGGTAACGGGCGCGCTGTCGCTCGACGCCGCCAAGGGTTCCGATGCGCCGTTCGACGCGCGGGTGCATGCAGTGCGCGGCCAGCCCGGCCAGATCGCCGCGGCCTCGATTTACCGTGAGCTGGTCAGCCACAGCGCGATCCGCGCTTCCCATCTGGTGGGCGACGAGCGGGTGCAGGATCCTTACTGCCTGCGCTGCCAGCCGCAAGTGATGGGCGCCTGCCACGACATCATCGCCAATGCCACCCGCACCCTGCTGATCGAAGCCAATGCCGTGACCGACAATCCGCTGCTGTTCAAGGATGGTGAGGTGTCGGTGGTGGTCTCCGGGGGTAACTTCCATGCCGAGCCGGTGGCGTTTGCTGCCGATACGCTGGCGCTGGCCATCGCCGAAATCGGCAGCATTGCCGAACGCCGCATTGCGCTGCTGATCGACGCCACCATCTCCGGTCTGCCACCGTTCCTGGTGCGCGACCCCGGCGTCAATTCCGGCTTCATGATTGCGCACGTGACGGCAGCTGCGCTGGCGTCGGAAAACAAAGCGCTGGCCCATCCGGGCAGTGTCGACACGATTCCGACCTCGGCCAATCAGGAAGACCACGTCAGCATGGCCACCTATGCGGCGCGCCGTCTGGACGACATGGCGCACAATACCGCCGTGATTCTCGGCATCGAATTGCTGGCGGCGGCGCAGGGTATCGACTTCCACCGTCCGCTGAAGACTTCGCCGTATCTGGAACACGTCCATGCGCAACTGCGCAGCCGTGTGCCGTTCTTCGACGCTGACCGCTTCTTTGCGCCGGATATCGAAGCGGCCAAAGGCATGGTGCTGCGCGGTGAACTGAGCGCCTCGTGCCAGCCGCTGTTCGCAGCGCTGAACCACTAAGGGAGAGGCGGCATGGATTTTCGCTTCAACGCAGGCAGCATTCCCTTGCTGGTGTCCATGCCGCACGTGGGCACCGATATTCCCGACGACATCGCAGCACTGATGACGCCTGCCGCTGCCGAGCGTCAGGATACCGACTGGCATCTGCCCAAGCTCTACGATTTTCTCGGCGAGCTGGGCGCCTCGACGCTGTCGGCGCGCTGGTCGCGCTATGTGATCGATCTGAACCGTCCCGCAGAAGATAGCAATCTCTATCCCGGTCAGGATACGACGGGCCTGTGCCCGATCGATACCTTTCACCGCGAGCCGCTGTACCGCGAGGGCTGTGCGCCCGATGCGGCAGAAGTGCAACGCCGGCTGGCTGCTTACTGGCAGCCTTACCACGCGCAGTTGCGCGCGGAACTGGAGCGCTTGCTGTCGCTGCATGGCCGGGTAGTGCTGTGGGACGCCCATTCGATCGCGTCCATCGTGCCGCGCTTTTTCGAAGGTAAGCTGCCGGACCTGAACTTCGGTACGGCCGATGGCAAGAGCTGCGCGCCGGAACTGAGCGCGGCGGTGGTAGCGCAGGCGCTGGCCCAGGAGCACTACAGTATTGCTGTCAATGGCCGCTTCAAAGGTGGCCATATCACCCGTCACTACGGCCGTCCGGCCTCGAATGTGCACGCCATCCAGCTCGAGATGTGCCAGTCCACCTACATGGACGAGCAGGCGCCGTATGACTACCGGGTCGATCTGGCGGCGCAGGCACAAGCTGTGCTGCGCCCGATGTTGCAGGCCGCTGCCGACTGGAGCCGCACATGACGCAGCTGTTCGCGCGCCACGCGCTGCTGCCCGACGGCTGGGCGCAGGATGTGCTGATCTGCTGGGATGCGGGTGGCACCATCAGGTCCGTGACACCACAGGCGCAGGCCGGTGCGGCAACGGTGGTCGAGTATGCTCTGCCGGGCATGATCAATCTGCATTCGCACAGCTTCCAGCGGGCGCTGGCCGGACGCACGGAAAAGGCCGGGCCGGGGCGGGACAGTTTCTGGACCTGGCGCGAACTGATGTACCGCTTTGCCCGCAATATCACGCCGCAGCAGATCGAGGCGATTGCCGCCCAGCTGTTCGTGGAGTGTCTGCGCCATGGGTATACGGCGCTGTGCGAATTCCATTATGTGCAGCGCGCACCCGATGGTAGCCTGTATCCGCAGCCCGCTGAAACGGCGCAGCGCGTGATCGCGGCGGCGCAACTTGCCGGCATCGGTATCACCATGCTGCCGGTGCTGTATAGCTATGCCGGCTTTGGTGCGCAGCCCCTCAAACCGGAACAGCAGCGCTTCCGCACCGATGCGACTGATGTATTGCGCATCATCGAAGCACTCGAACCACTGCGCGATGCCCAGACCGAAGTGGGCGTGGCGCCCCATTCGCTGCGTGCCGCGTCGGCAGAACAGATCAATACCGTGCTGGCAGCCTTACCGGCGCAGCGCCCCGTGCACATTCATATCGCCGAGCAGATGGCGGAAGTGCAGCAGGCGCTGGACTGGTGCGGGCAGCGTCCCGTGCAATATCTGTATGAACAGGTGGCCGTCGATCAGCGTTGGTGCCTGATTCACGCTACTCACTTGCTGCCGGACGAGGTGCAGCAAATTGCCCGCAGCGGCGCCGTGGCCGGGCTGTGCCCAAGCACGGAGGCCAATCTGGGCGATGGCCTGTTCCCGCTCGAGGAGTTTGTGGCGCACGCTGGCCGCTTCGGCATCGGCAGCGATTCGCATATTTCGCAGAGCGCGGTGGAAGAACTGCGCTGGCTGGAGTATGGCCAGCGTCTGCAGCAGCAGCGCCGCAATATCGCCATCTCGGCACAGCAGCGCAATGTCGGCGACTTCCTCTGGCAGAGTGCTTTGCAGGGTGGCGCACAGGCCAGTGGCCGGCCGGTGGGAGCGCTGGCAGTCGGCCGGCGCGCCGATCTGATCGTGCCGGACGATGGCCATCCGAACCTGCACGCGCTGGCACTGGACGAAGTACTGGGCAGCCTGATTTTCAGCGGAAATGATAATCTGGTGCGGGATGTGATGGTGGGAGGGCGCTGGCTGGTGCGTGCAGGTCAGCACGTGGCACAGCAGGCGATTGCCGAGCGCTTCAAACAGACCTTGAGCGAGTTGCAGGAGTTCCGATGACCGAGCTAATCCAGTACGCTAGCCTGCGGCCCACGCCGTGGAAAAATGGTGGCGGCAGCACCACCGAGATGCGGGTGTCACCGGCCGGTGCCGGTTTCGAGCAGTTCGACTGGCGTGTCAGTCTGGCCACGATTGCCGAGAGCGGGCCGTTTTCCGCCTTTCCCGGCATCGACCGTACGCTGGCGCTGGTCGATGGCGATGGCGTGCTGCTCGACTTCGGCGACCAGCGGGTGGTGCTCAGCGCCGCCGAGCCAGTCATCGTGTTTGACGGTGAGGCCGCCGTGCACGCCACCATAGCCAGTGGCGTGACCACCGATTTCAATGTCATGACGCGGCGTGGCCGCTGTCGTCACCGGCTGGAAGTGGTGACGCTGCGTGGCACGCTGGAACTACCACGGCGCGCCAGCACCACGCTGCTGTTTCTGGCCGAGGGTGAAAGCCTGACGCTTGATAGCGAGGCCGAGCGCATTGCCATGGTGCGCTACGATCTGCTGCTGCTCGAAGGCGACACGCAGTGGCGCATGGACGCGGCGCAGGCCACCGTGTTCGTGGTTGATCTTGTCTACAATTAGGAAGCGCCAAGCATGTGGGATCTATTGCTGACCAATGTGCATCTGGCCACCATGGCCGATGGTTACGGTGAAGTGCGCGATGCCGCGATCGCCGTCAAAGATGGCCGGATTGCGTGGCTGGGAACGATGGCGCAACTGCCTGCCGTGGCAAAGGCGGCCCAGGTGCATGATGGCGGCGGCTGCTGGCTGACCCCGGGGCTGATCGATTGCCATACCCACATCGTCCATGCCGGTAACCGCAGCGATGAATTCGAAGCGCGCCTGAACGGTGCCAGTTACGAGGATATCGCGCGTGCCGGTGGCGGCATCATGTCCACCGTGCGCGCCACCCGCGCCGCTAGCGAAGCACAACTGCTGCAGGCCAGTCTGCCGCGTATCCGCAGCTTGCTGGCGGAAGGCGTGACCACGCTGGAAATCAAGTCCGGCTACGGCCTGACAGCCGACTCGGAAGCAGCCATGTTGCGGGTGGCGCGCCGGATCGCGCGCGAACTGCCGGTCGACGTGGCGACCACCTTCCTTGGCGCGCATGCGGTACCGCCCGAATATGCGGGACGCCCCGATGCCTATGTCGATGCCGTGTGCGCGATGATGGCGCCGCTGGCAGAAGAAGGCCTGATCGATGCGGTGGATGCCTTCTGCGAGCGGATCGGTTTCACGGCAGCGCAGACCGAGCGCGTCTTCGCGGCCGCGCAGCAACTGGGTCTGCCCGTCAAACTCCATGCCGAGCAGCTGTCCGATCAGGATGGCGCGGCGCTGGTGGCGCGCTATCAGGGGCTGTCAGCCGACCATCTGGAACATCTGAGTGCGCGCGGGATTGCCGCCATGGCCGCGGCCGGGACGGTGGCCGTGCTGCTACCCGGCGCTTATTACTTCCTGCGCGATAGCACGCCGCCGCCGGTGGCAGCCCTGCGTGCAGCGGGCGTGCCGATGGCAGTGGCGACCGATTGCAATCCCGGTACCTCGCCGATGACGTCTTTGCTGCTGGCGATGAATATGGTGTGTACCCTGTGGCGTCTGACGCCGCTCGAAGCGCTGGCCGGTTGCACCCGCCATGCGGCGCGTGCGCTGGGCCGCGAGCAGCGCATCGGTACCCTGGAGGTGGGCAAGCAGGCTGACTTCGCGCTATGGCGCATCGCCCGTCCGGCCGACCTGTCGTATGCGATCGGGCTCAATCCCTGCTGTGGCGTGGTACAGCGCGGGGTGTTGCACGGCGTGTTGTGAAGCGTGTAAATTTAGAGCGAGGCCTCGGCAAAAACTGGCGACTGGCTCGGGCGATCGGTTACAGTATGCGATGCTCGTTCTAACGTAACAGGAAGCCCATGTCTGTCGTGAATTCCCTGCGCACCGCGCTGTTGCTGTCACTGGCCGCGAGTGCGCTGGCGCAGGAGCCGCTCCCGGTCCCGGTCCCGGTTCCGGTCCCAGTCCCGGTGCCGGGCAGTACGCCCCAGCCCGCGCCTGTGCCCCCACTCGCACCGGTACCCGAAACAGCGCCGCTCACGGTGGCGCCGTCCGCGCTGCAGGCGACGCCTCCTGCCGCCGCAGTGGTCGCGCCCGCAGTGCCGTTGCCGGCGCCGCCGGGCGCCCGCCCGTTCGCCGAAGTGGTGCGCGGTGCCACGCATCTGCCAGGTTTTCTGGGGCTCTACCAGAAAGAAGAAAAGGTCTGGATCGAACTGCGCCCCGAACAATTTGACAAGCCTTTGTTCATGACGGTGAATACCCCGCATGGCATCGGTGAACGCGGTATCTACGGCGGCCAGATGGGCAGCAGTCAGGTGGTGGTGTTTCACCGCGTCGGAGCGCTGGTACAACTGATCGCTAAAAATACCGCCTACGGCGCGAAAGCCGGTACGCCGCAGGCGCTGGCCGTGGCGCAGGCCTATTCCGACAGCCTGCTGGCGATCGCGCCGGTGCTGAGTGGCCCGCAGACGCAAACCGGCGCGATACTGATCGACGCCAGCACGCTGCTGTTCGGCGACATTCCCGGTTACGCGACCCGGCTGGAAGCGGCGTTCCGCCTGTCGTACGCGGTCGACCCGCGGAATAGCAGCTTCCAGAGTGTGCGCGCCGATAGCAGCATGACGGGCCTGCAGGTGCAGACACATTTCTTCGTGCCGCGCCTGCCGGCACCACCGGCCACCCCGGCCGCAGCGCTGGCCGGCGGCTTTGCCCTGCCAGCGACCTTGCCGGATCCGCGCAGTCTGTTCCTCGGCTTCTATTACAACTTCATGCCGCTGCCGGCACAGGCTATGGCAGGGCGGGTGGCCGATGAACGGCTCGGCCATTTCATCCGCACCATGCAGGATTTTTCCGATGATACGGCACCCACCACGGCGCGCCATCTGGTGGAACGCTGGCGGCTGGAGAAGCGTGATCCGGCACTGCCGCTGTCGCCACCGCGTCAGCCCATCGTGTACTGGATCGATGCCAACGTGCCGTTGAAATACCGTGAGGCGGTGAGTCAGGGGATTCTGGCGTGGAACGCAGCATTTGAGCGGATCGGTTTCAAGGATGCCATCGAAGTGCGTCAGCAGAGCGCTACCGACCGTTTCGACACCATGGATGTGCGGCATGCGTCGGTGCGCTGGTTCCTCGGTAACGATGCCGGTTTTGCGCTCGGTCCGCGTCAGGTTGACCCGCGTAGTGGCGAGATTCTGGACGCCGACATCGCCGTGTCGGAATCGTTTGCCCGTGGCGCGCGGCGTCTGGCCGCCAGCGATGCCATGATGACGACGACAACGACGGCGCAGCAGGATCGCTGCATGGTTCAGGATGGCGTGACGCAGGAACTGGATTTTGCCATGGACTTACTGGCCGCCCGCAGCGAGGCGGAGCTGGCCGGGCCACAGGCGGAAGCACTAGCGCAGGCCTATGTGCGTGCGGTGGTGATGCACGAAATCGGCCACACGCTGGGCTTGCGGCACAACTTCCGCGCCTCGACCGTGTACACCCTGAAGCAGTTACAGGATCCGGCGTTTACCCGCGCGCACGGTCTGGCCGGCTCGGTGATGGACTACACACCCTTCAATCTGGCGCTGCAGGGCGAGGCGCAGGGCGAGTATGTGCCGTCGGCACTGGGGCCTTATGATTACTGGGCGATTGAATACGCCTACAAGCCGATCGAGCCGGAGCACGAGGCGCGGGAGCTGGCGCGCATTGCCGCGCGTTCCGGCGAAGCCCAGTTGGCCTTCGGTTCCGATCTGGAAGCGGCCGCTTATAACGCCGATCCGGACGTGAATGCCTATGATCTGGGCAATGATCCGCTGGCCTATATCGAACGGCGCCTGAGCATGTCACGCGAACTGTGGCAGCGCCTGGAACGGCGCGCCCTGAAGCCGGATGCCAATTACGATCTGCTGCGCCGCAGTTTCGATGACGCGTTCCAGCAGTATGCGCGGGTCTTGCCGCTGGCAGTGAAGTACGTGGGCGGGCTCAGTTATGTACACGAGCATACGGGAGGCGGGCGCGCCGCCTTTACGCCGGTTCCGCTGGCGCGGCAACGTGCTGCCCTGCAGATGCTGACGCGCAGCCTGTTCAAAGGCGACAGTTTCAAATTTTCGCCAGCGCTGCTGAACCGTCTGACGCCGGAACCGTTCGAAGCCGTGCAGCGGCCCGACGTGTCAGTGGGCGCGCGCGTGCTGGCCCTGCAATCGGGGGCGCTGGCACAACTGATGTCCGATGCGGTAGCCACCCGCCTCGGCGATGCACAGGAAAAGCTGGATGATCCGCGCCAGGGCCTGGCGCTGGACGAGCTGTATGGCAGTTTGCAGGCGGCCATCTGGAGTGAACTGAAAACCGCCAGGGAGATTAGTGCCGGACGACGCAATCTGCAGCGCGAGCATCTGAAGCGCCTGTGCGCTAGCCTGTTACGCAGCCCGGCGCCGCAACTGGCTGATGCGCGCAGTCTGCAGCGTCAGTATGCGCTGCAATTACAGCGCGAGTTACAGGGGGCGCTGCAGCGCAAGGGGAGTCGTGTGATGCAGGCGCATCTGGCGGAAGCCTATGAAACGCTGAACCAGACGCTCAAGGCGTCGCTGCAGCGTGCTGGTGCCTAAAGCGGTCCGGGTTCACAGCGAACGCAGTTTCGAGCGCACCTGCAGCACTTCGCGGTGCAGGATGCGTTCGGCATGAAAATCGTTTTCGCGCTGAGCCGCGATGACTTCCAGGGCACGGGTGCAACGCTCTAGCCGGGCGCGCAGATAGGCTTTGTACAAGGCAAGGGCAAACGGGGGCAAGGCTAGCATGACGGTCTCCGACTCAGGCTTTAACCGTCATTCTGCAAGCTTAATGGCGCTGCACTTTGCGGCGCATCAAGCGCTGGCCGACATCCGGGTCAGGGCCTCGCCGGTGACGCGGCAGATGCGCCATTCCGGCAGCAGGCTGGCGCCCATGCCTTCGTACAGGCTGATGGCGCTGGCATTCCAGTCGAGTACCGACCACTCGAAGCGGCCGCAATCGCGTTCCACTGCCAGTTGCGCCAGCGCCACCAGCATCTGCTTGCCGTAGCCACGGCCACGGCGCGCCTGCCGCACGTACAGGTCTTCCAGATACAGACCCTTTTTGCACAGGAAGGTGGAGAAGTTGTGGAAGAACAGGGCAAAGGTCACCACTTCGCCATTGACCGTGCCGACGATGGCTTCACAGGCAGGTTTTTCCCCGAACAGACTGGTGTGCAGCATGGCAGGCGTCGCCACCACCATGTGTTCGAGTTTTTCGAACACAGCCAGTTCGACAATCATGTCGAAGATGGCCGTTACATCGGCTGGTTCGGCAGGGCGTATGGTCAGATCGGTAGTTGTCATGGTGCGGGTCAGTCCGGTTTGCGAGGGGTGGAGGGAGCGGGGCTATCGGTTTTCAGGGCCCAGGCCACGCTGGAGAGGCACAGAATCATGCCCAGCCATTCGAGTGGCCCCGGCCGGTAATGTTCCAGCTGGATCGACAGCAGCACCGAAATCACCGGCGTCACGACGCCGATGTAGACGGCTTTATGGGAGCCGATACGGTGGATCAGGGTGAAGTAGGCGGCAAATGCGATCACCGAGCCGAATAGTGACAGATACAGCAGGCCGCCCCAGTAGGGCAGGCCGTGTGGCAGACGGAAGGACTGGCCGCTGACGATCACCCACAGCGCTACCAGCAGACTACCCCACAGCATCGACCACGCCATGGTCAGCAGCACATTCGGCGATTCCTGGCGGACTTTGATCACCACCACATTGCCCACCGAGCTGGCGATGGTCGCGGTCAGGGCCAGTAGCAGCCCCAGCAGGAAATGGCCGTTGCCACCGTTGCGTAGTTCGTCCCAAGCGGCGCCGATAGACTGGTAGAACAGCAGGCTGACACCGGCGATGGCCACCGCGCCGGCACTCCAGGTGCGCCAGCCGAGCGGGGTGCCGAAGAATATGCGGTTGAGTATCGGGTTCCAGAACACCATCAGCGCGAACAGCACGGCGACCAGACCGGATACCAGATACTGTTCCGAGCTGTAGGTGCAGATATAACTGAGGCCAAAGGTGGCGCAGCCTTGCAGCAGCATCCAGCGTTGTACCCGCCATGGCATGCGCAGGCGGTCGCCGCGCAACAGGCACCAGGCAAACAGCACGGCCGCAGACAGTGCGAAGCGGTACACCACCGACACCGAGGGGGGAACGTCGCCCAGTTGCAGGGTAATGGCAAAAAAGGTGGAGCCCCAGATCAGGCAGGCAATCAGAAACAGGATGGGAGAGGACATCGGCAGAGTATAACGGGGTGCGCAGTTGCTTGCCTAGGGAACTATCTGAGTAATTCCCTAGCAGATAGAATTTGTTGCGACGCAACAGAATTAGCTTCGAATTTGTATCATTGCGTAAAATTTAGGCATTTTGTTGAAAATGCAAGTATGATGAATTGATACATTAGACAGGGAGAGCGCCATGACTACCGCGCTACAAATCAAAGTTGTTGGCCTGATCGGCTATGTCGCTGTCAGCACTGCGCTGGTGCTGCTGTTGCCGGACGACGAGCTGCATAGCACCGCGCAAACCATGTTTGCGCTGGCCGGCGTGCACTAATACGCCACGCGCAAGCGGCGGTACAGAAAGCCCAGCACAAACAGCGGGCCAATCAGCAAAAAGCGTAGATCATCGAAGAACGAGGGTTTTTTGCCTTCGATCTTGTGGCCGATGAACTGGCCTATCCACGCCAGCACGAATATCCCCAGCGAGACCGGCAGGATGTACGCTGGCGGCAGGGCGGACAGAATGGCCAGCATCAGGCCGGCCATCAGCAGCATGCCCAGCGCGAACGGGCGCGACAATGTCAGGTAATACCCGAGCGCCGCCAGCACCGCGCCCAGCGCCAGCAGCGGGTGCACACACCACAGCAAACCGAGCAGCGTGAACACGATAGTCGGCACGCAGACGATGTGTATCCATTCATTGGCGGGATGCAAGTGGCTGGCTCGATACTGTTCCAGCAGCACATCGATGGTGCGGATAGGGGGCATGGCGGTCTCCGGTGTTCTGCGGATTGGATTGCTGCTGATTGGCGAATTCTTCGCGGTTTTTAGTACGGTCGTGCGCTGAATTTTACACGTCCGGCCCGGCCATGGCGCAGGGTGCGTAAAATGCCGGTGATGAAAACCACACTTCCTCCTGATCTGCCGGATACGCTGCTGGCTGTGGGCGCGTCCCCGGCCTCGGCCCGGGCAATGTGCGTGGAGCCGGACGCGGCACGTAAGCGCTGTTTCGAGCCGGTGCTGGATGCCAATACACGTCTGCTGATCCTCGGCAGCTTGCCGGGCGAAAAATCACTGGCGCTGCAGGAATACTATGGCAACCGGCAAAATGCCTTCTGGCGCCTGATGTCGGCAGTGCTGGGTGTGGAGCTGGTGGCACTGGCCTATGCGGCGCGTCTGCAAGCGTTGCTCGATCACGGAGTCGGCCTGTGGGATGTGGTGGCCGAAGCGCAGCGCCCCGGCAGTCTCGATAGTGCCATCCGCCAGCGCGACGACAACGACTTGCCCGGCTTGCTGGCGCGCCATCCGGCAATCCGGGCGATCGGGTTCAACGGTGGTACGGCAGCAAAACTGGGCCTGAAAGTGCTGGGCGAGCAGGCCGCGCGCTACCAGATTTTCACGCTGCCCTCGAGCAGCCCGGCCTATACCCTGTCCTACCCTGAAAAGGCCTTGCAATGGCTGCGCCTGCAGCAGGCTGTCCGCGGCGCGGCCTGATTGTGACCTGCCAGCTCAGGTGCGCGCGAGCACCCGCACGACCGTGTGGCGGAAGTCGCGAAAGCCCATGCGCTGATAGAGCTGGTGGGCCGGGTTGTCGTGCATCACGTGCAGAAAGGGCGAGAAGCCGGCCACATAGCGGCGCGCGGCGCCGCTACCACTGGCAAAGGCGGCATGCGGACCGCTCAGCGCCGCCCAGAAAACATGCTCGAGTACGGCCGGATCGTAGGCCATGTAGCGCTTAGGGCCCGACCGGCACGATGCTGGTCGTGCCATCGGTGGTGATCGCGATCAGAATCAGACCATCGCCGGAAATGGCCATCTGGCGCGGCGCCAGCTGCTTGCCGGTACTGGTCAGCTTGAACTGGTTGAGCAGGGTACCGCTGCTGCTGTAGAGCCAGATATCGCTGACCGCGCCGTTCACGGCGGTGCCGCAGTAGAGCCGGCCGTCGCTGCCGATTTCGACGTTGTTCGGTGCGCCATCGCCGGCGGCCAGATAGCCAAGCACGCCGAGGTCGGCCGGGTTCAGGATGCTGCACGACTTCGGCGTGGCACTGGCGCTATAGACGCGTGTGCCGTCCGCACTGACCGCGATATCCTGGGCCTGGGCGCCCGTGCTGGCATGGCTGGCAGCGCTGATTTTGGCGGGATACAGGGTGCCGCCGTTGAGCGCCGCATAGTCTACGCTATAGGTGGCGATCTGTACGCTGCTGGCCGCTTCGTTTTGCTGCAGCAAGCGCTTGCCGTCGCCACTGGCAGCCAGCGTGCCACTTTGCAGCGGCAGGCTGAGTTTGCTCTGATTGCTGGTCAGGTAGGCTGCGCCCGTGCTCAGCGCGAGGATTTCCACGCCATTGGGACGGATCACTTTCAGGCGCGTGCTGGCATCGACGGCGCTCAGCGCCAGGCTGCCGCTGACGGTCTGGGTGGCGAGGTTGATGGTGACCAGTGCGCGATTGCTCAGGTCCAGCAGGTACAGCAGGTCGCCATTGGCGCTGGTGGTCATGTCGCCCAGACTGGCCGCCAGACCCGTGATGCTGGCCACTTTCTGCCCCGTGTAGAGGTGGTATACGTCGATGTAGGTGCCACCGTTGTGCACGTAGGCATAGGGGCGCAGCGGATCGGTGATCACCTTGCTGTAGGGCAGGATCGTGCTGGTCTTGCTGCTGGGCGTGCGGCTGCCTTTCCAGAAAGCCACGCGGATTACTTCCGGTGCCAGCGCATCGCTATCGGTCGGGGTGATGGTGACGCTGGCCAGATTCAGCGTATCGGTGCCCAGCGCGTCCGGGTCTGCCACCAGCGTGAGCTTGTTGCTGTTGACGCTGACGGCCAGCCAGCTTTCGCTGGCGCTGGCAGTCATGCCGCCGAAAGTGCCAAAGTTGTCGCTGACCGTGATAACGCGGCTCAGGCGCGACCAGCCCGGCGAGCCGCTCAGGGCGACCGCCGTTTCGGCCGGAATCAGGGTGTGCCGGTCCTTGTTGATGGTGAGCAGCACGGCGGCCTTGACCTGATCGCCATTCACACTGGCGCTTGCGTTCAGCAGTTGCGAACTGGTGCCCACGCTGGCGCTGTTCGGCACGGCAGTGAAGCTCAGGCTGCTACCGGTCTGGCTGATGGTGCCGGAAGTGCTACTGGCGCTGGCCCAGGCGGGCAGGCTGTCGAGCGTCCACGGCCAGCTATTGCTCAGGGTATTCAGGCTGAGCGTGACGGCCGGCGTGGCACTGAAGTCGCGCCCGTAGGTGCCGCCCAGCGTGACGGCGTTCACGGATGCGCTGAAGGTGGCCGGGCTCAGGTTCAGGGTGACGGGCAGGCTGCGCGTGCTCAAGCCGGGTGCGCTCAGGCTGAGGCTGCTGGTATAACTGCCGCTGGCCAGGGTCCCGATGCGCGGATCGACGGCCAGCGTCATGCTGGCCGGGGTGGTACCGCTGTTGGGCGTGACACTGAACCAGGCGCTACCGGCAGTGGCGCTCCAGCTGGCGCTGGCCTTGTCATCGGTATCGATGCTGATGGCCTGGGCGGGAATCGGTGCGCCATTGATGGCGTTGAAAGTCAGGCCGTTGGAATTGCTGATCAGGCCGCTCGGCTGGACCGACAGGCTGGCATTCAGCGTCACGCTCTGGCCATCGTTGGCGCTCAGGACCAGAGTGGTGCTGTACTCGCCCACGGCCAGCCCGCTGGCATCGAAGGCGACGCTCAGCGTGGCATTGCCGCTGCCGCTGCCGAGCGCCGGTTTCAGCCAACTGGCGCCGCTGGCAACGCTCCAGTTACGCCCTTCGGCACTGATGCTGACCGTGACCGGGCTGGCGGCAGCACCGCCCAGATGGGTGGTGGCGCTCAGGGCGACGGCGGGCGTGGCGCTGAAGGTAGGCTGGCCGGCCGGTACGATCTGCAGACTGTAGGGCAGCGTCACGGGCGAACCGGGGAACTGGCTGGCGCAGGCGCTATCGCGGCACAGGCGTACGCTGAAGTTGCCGCTGTAGCTGCCGGCGGCCAGACCGGGCGCGGTCTGCAGCACGGCGTGGTACTGGCTATCGCTATCGCGCAGCAGTTGCGGATTCGGCTGCAGCACGCCATTGCTGTCGACCACGCTGGCAAAGACGCTGCCACTCAGTTCTGCCGGGCGGGCCACGCTGGCGATCACATTCAGGGTCAGCGAGCTACCGGCATTGACGCTGGCGCGTACGGTGGCCGGATTGAACGTCAGTGCCGGCGTGACCACGGGGGCGGGCGTGCCGCCGGTGCTACCACCGCCACCACCACAGGCCGTCAGGGTGGCGCTCAGCAGGACGAAACTGGAATAGACGAGGTAGGACGCGGCAGACCGGCGGTGCAGCATGAGAATTCCTTGTGGGCAGCACGGGTCGTGCCTGATACGTGATTGTTGTGCAGTTGCAACATGGTGTCAAGCGTGCCGACCGCCAGCGCTGCGGCTATTTCGGCAGGCTGCCCGCTTCGATGGCACGCAATTTGTCCAGTTTGGCCGCGTACAGCGCGTGATCGCTGCGGGTGGTGCTATTGGCCAGTGCTAGCACCATATGGGCGTCAGCCTCGCGCAGTTCGCCCAGCCGGTAGTCGGTGACGGCTAGCCAGAAATGGAATTCATGGTAGTCCGGCACCCGCGCCAGCTCGCGTTTGAACAGGCTGCGGGCGCGCTGCAGGTCGCCGCTGCGCAGCGCCGCCTGACCCAGATTGAAGTAATAGAACGGCGGCTCCGGTTCCAGTCGGGCGAGCGTGCTGCGCAGCTGGGCCGCTTCGGCCAGCTGTGCCGGCTGGCCCAGCGTTTCCAGCGTTTGCGCCAGATTCGACAGTACGATCACGCTTTCCGGGCGCTGCTGCAGTGCGTAGCGCAGGGTGCGTTCCGCTGCGCCCAGCTGGCCGTGGTGCTGGTAGATCACAGCCAGCGTGTTGTAGGCGTGCAGGAAGCCGGGCGCCTGTTCGATGGCCTTGCGGGCATGCCAGTAGGCGGCGTCACGCTGCCCCTGCGCCAGCAGTTCGGCAGCGCGGTTGTTCAGATACATGGCGATGATGGTGTTCTCGTCGAGCGGCGTGGCGTGTTCGCGCGCCTGCGCCGTGATGGGGACGAAGTCGACCGTCAGCGGGGTGGAGAGATCCATGCCAGCGCCGTTGCGCAGATCGTTGCGTGGCTGGTGCAGCGTCAGGTTGACGTGGTTGCTGGCGAAATACAGACCGCCCGTGCGGCTCCAGCTATCGTCGACCTGTACCTGCTGGAACTGCACGTTCAGATGCAGTTCGCGTGCCAGTGCGGCCGTCATGATGGCCAGTGACAGGCAGTTGCCGGAACGGGCCTCGAAGGTTTGCGCAGCGTCGCGCGTCACAGCGGCGTCGTATTCCAGCTGCAGCTTGTCTTTGCGGTAGAGCGCCTCGAACAGCACCCGGCGCAGATCCTTGTGCAACAGATTGTGGCTGATTTCACGCTGCAGATAGGCCTGCATGGCGGGACTGACTGCGAAGATGTGTTCGACGCTGACCGGGCTGGCCGGCGCGGCAAACAGCTGGTCTTCGAACAGTGCGGGCGGGGCCGGCACTGCTGCCGTTGACATCAGGCTGGCACAGCCAGCGAGCATGCTGCTACCCAGTGCCAGAGCGAGTCGAAACAGCGCGACGCGCCAGAGAGCGGGTCGGACCACCCTGCTGCGTGGTTCAGCGTGTTGCATGACAGTCTCCTGACGGTGGCACGCCGGGCGGTAGCGCGGTGTCGCGTAGCTAGCGGGTTCCACTCACGGAAAGTATCCTCGCCCGAACGGGGACTGTCAAACCCTGCTTCAGGCGAGTGGGCGTGCCTCGCGCGGCGCACCGTCAGCGTCGAAACGCAGCGCTACGGACAGGCGGCTCAGCCCCAGATTGCGCAAGGCATCGCGCACATCGTCGACTTCCATTTCCAGATCGGCACTCAGGTCGAGCGGCTTATCGGATTCGGCGAGGATGCTGTCGGCGGCGCGCAATTGCACCCGCAGATACATCTCGTCGTCGAGGTCGACCGGCGCGATGATCGCTTCCAGTTGTTCCGGATCGTGTCCTTGGATGGCCTGATTCAGGGTCGACAGCATTTGCAGCATGGCGTATTCGGCCTGCGCGGTCGCGCGCGCACCGAAGAATAGATCCTGATACAGGAAGTTCAGGCGCAGTGCCGGGTCACTACCACGACCGCGCCCCAGACAGCGTGCCACTACCGGCGCAAAGCTGGCAGTCCACTGCTGATAGTGTTCGGCGCGTTTGGTGAAGTAGGCGTCGGCCGCTTTTTCGGCGGCCGGGACGGCATAGAAAGCATCGTCGGCGCGCTTCAGCGAGAAGCCCAGCAGGAAGCGCAGTTCCATCGCGCTATCGTCGGGCCCGAAGCCGGTGGCACGCCAGCCGGCAGCCATGCTGCGCTCGAGTGCCGGGGCGGCGGAAATCTTCTTGTTGTTCAGCGATTGCTCGGCTTCGCGCACCATGCTGTGCAGCTGGCCGTAGCTGATTTTTTCGAATTCGTCGAGGTCATAGGCGTGGCTGACCAGCACCACGCGCGCACGCGGACTTTCCAGACCGGCAGTGGTGAAGCTGTCGAGCAGCGCCTCGTAGGCGGCGCTATCCTGAAAATCGTGGGCCGGATCGAGCCCGCCCTGACTGTGCACGAAGACCGGGATGGCGAAGGCATCGATTTCCATTTCCGGCGCGTCCGGCAGGCGGATGCGCACACTGGCAGCACCTTCTTCGATGGCGTTGCGCAGAAAACGGTAGCCATCGATTGCTTCGTCACGCGCCAGTTCGATGGCGCCGTACAGCACTTCATCCTTGCTCTGGTTGAGCAGCTTGCGCAGCAGGCGCTGGAAGTCCAGTTTTTTCTGTGCCAGCTCGGCGTGGGTGGCCGCGGCGACGATGTCCTGATTGAATTCGCCATCGGCCAGATCGAGCGCCAGCGCGCACAGTTCGGTGGTTTGCTGTTCTTCTTTGAGTTCCGGGGATGCTGCCGATTTGCGCGCCACAGGGCGCTTATTGCTTGCCATACGTTTTGCCTTAAATTTACCGTTCGGTGTGGAGGGCTTCGTGCAGTTCGTCCAGCAGGTCAGCGGTTTCGTCTTCGCCCAGACCCAGATGGCGGCAGGCCGCTGCGCCGCCTTTTTCCCATTCATAGGACATGCGGCGGCCATGGAAACGCTGGATGCCCTGTTCGGCCAGCAGCGACAGCGCTACCAGCGAGCGGATCGCATCATCGGTGGCCGGATCTTCCAGCACGCGGTAATCGTGATGCAGCAGAATCGCCCAACTGACATCGGGCGACAGGCCCCAGTTACGCGCCAGCAGGCAGCCGATGGCGGCGTGGTTGGTGGCGTAGCTGCGATCTTCGATCTGGGTAAACGGATTCAGGTGGTCGTCGCAGGCTTCGCTGTAGGTTTCCGCATAATCGGGGAAACGGTTCATCAGCAGCGGAATGCCGATATCGCAGAACAGACCGAAGGTGTGGGCAATGTCGGGTGGCGCGATGCGCAGACGGCGCGAGCAGAACACCACGGCTTGCGCGCGGCGTGCCGAGATTTCCCAGAAAGCGTTGAGGTCATTGTCATTGCCTTCGATGGCTTGCCGTGCCAGCAGGCCGGTGAGTAGCGCCGCACACTGGCTGATGCCGAGAAAATTGATGGCCTGTTCCACCGATTTGGCTTTACGGGCCGCACCGAAGAACGGCGAATTGGCCAGCTTGAGCAGCGCGCCGGACATGCCGACGTCGTTGCCGATAATCCGGGCAATCCGGCGTGGCGAAGGATCGGGCTGGGCCAGTTCGCGCTGCAGATCTACCAGCAGGCTAGGGCGTGGCGGGATGCGGATCGAGCGGATCAGCGCATCTTCTACGGCGTGGTCATCGTGCCGGTCGTTTGGTGCTGCAGTGGTCATGGTGATTTTCAGGGTGTGGAGCGAGCGATGCCAAAGCGACACTATAAACCAGTGTGCTTTGCCGCGCTGACATACAAACCCTGATTATCGCCGCAAGCTGCGCTACTGGATATCTAATTTCCCCATTTTATGTGCCAAATGCCAATTTTTTGGGGTGACACTCTAGAGAAAAAAGTCATTTTTACATCATTTTTTCCTGGTGTTATGTACGCGCTGACCAGATTGTTTTTTCGACCATGGCGTGGCGGGCGTCAGCGCCACGGCGCTGCTGATGTGTTGCGGGCCGCCGGCAGCGCCGCTGTCCCTGGCCGGGGAGCGCATCTGGAACACTGCGACGGCGGCCGAGAGCTGGCTAGCCTGTTCCTGCAGACTAGCGGCAGCGGCAGCGGCCTGTTCGACCAGTGCCGCGTTCTGCTGGGTGACATCGTCCATCTGCCCGACCGCCTGATTGACTTCGGCGATGCCGCGCGCCTGATCGGCACTGGCTTGCGAAATGCGGCTGATGATGTGGTTCACCTGCTGGACCGACGCCACCACATGGTTCATGTGCGCGCCGGCCTGCTGCACCGAGGCGCTGCCGCTATCGATGGTGGCTACCGAGGCCGCGATCAGGCTCTTGATTTCGCGCGCGGCCGCAGCCGAACGCTGCGCCAGGGTGCGCACTTCGCTGGCCACCACGGCAAAGCCGCGCCCCTGTTCGCCGGCACGCGCCGCTTCGACGGCGGCATTCAGGGCCAGGATATTGGTCTGGAAGGCGATCCCGTCGATCACACTGATGATGTCGACGATCTGCCGTGAACTGCTGCGGATACTGCCCATGGTCTGCACCGCCTGCTGTACGGCGGCGCCACCGGTCTGCGCCAGTTGCGCCGCGCTGGCGGCCAGCTCACAGGCTTGCCGCGCGCTGCTGGCATTGAGTTGCACCGCCTCCGTCAGGCTGGCCATGGCGCTGGCGGTCTGCTCCAGCGAACTGGCCTGCAGTTCGGTGCGGCTCGACAGATCCTGATTGCCGCTGGCGATTTCGTGCGCCGCCACGTCGATGGTCTGCACCGCGCTAGTAATGCTGCCCAGCGTTTGCGTCAGCTGGTCCATGGTGCGATCAAGCATGCGGGCGGTGTCGGCGATTTCATCGCGGCCATCGTTGCTGGCGCCGGTAATCAGGCGCCCGGCGGCCAGCGCCACCACCACCTCGCCAATCGCACGGATATCGCGCAGCATGGCACGCCGCAGCGCCATGCTCACGCCCAGCGATAACAGCACCGACAGCAGCACCAGTAGCGCCATGCTGGCACTGAGGGTCTGGAAGTCGTCGCTGGCCTGATGGTAAGCCTGTTCGCTCAGCTGTTTTTCCAGCGCAGCCAGTTGCGCCAGCCGGGTATCGAGTTGCTGGAATTGTAGTTCGGCGCGCGCCATGGCATTGGTGGCGATGCTCTGGTCCATGGCGGCCATGTCCATGGTGTCCTGCACGGCGTTGCGGTAAGCCCCCAGAATCCGGCGCGCGGCTTCAATGATTGCGCGTTCGGCGGCATCGGCCGGTCGGTCTGTCTGCGCGGCCAACTGGCGCAACTGCAGGTCGATGGCGTCGTGGCCGGCGTGGATCTGCCGGGTCAGTTCATCCAGCCGGTTCTGCGCGAAACTGCCATTCACCCAGGCCAGCAACTGGTAGATGCGGGCGTGGGCAAAGCGCACATCGGCGCTGACATCGGCACTACGCTTCAGGCGCGCCGCGCGCACCTGCACCAGATGCTCGAGCGAGGCATTCTGCTGCACCATGCCGAAGTAGGCCGCTGCCGCCGTGAGCATCAGTAGCAGTAGCACCAGTCCCGGCGCGAGCAGCAGTTTTGGTCCGATCCGCAGTTTCTTCAGCATGGCCAGCTCCCGGGTTTATTTTTTATAGATGCCCGCTTCCAGCACCACATCGCCGACCCGCAGGATGTAGGTGGTTTTCGGTTCGATCTTGCCGCTGGCGGGATTCTTGTACAGGTAGTCGACCCAGCCATGGCCTTTTTTTGCGGCCAGATTGATGATCTCGCGACGGTATTTTTTGCCGCTGGCATCCGGCATGTCGGTCAGGTCTTTGCCGACGATGCTGGCGTTGACGGGGTGCGCCAGCACGATGCCGGTGGCCAGATCGCGCACGTCGATATACAGCGTGCCTTGCAGGAAGTCGGGATCCCTGGCGGCCACTTTACGGATCAGTTCAGCCTTGCCGTGTGCTTTCAGATAGGCCGCGCCTTTATCGACCATGGCGATGGCGTCTTTTTCGGTCGGTTCGGCAGCATGGCCGGGCAGGTGCAGCAGCAGGGCGGTGCAGATGCTTAGCAGCGGTAGCAGTTTCATGGCGGTTCCTCGCGCAGTGATGGGGGGCCGGTGAACTGTACGCCGCTGCCTAGGCGGGGAATTGCGTTGCCACAAGTTCTGTCCCTGTGGCAAGGAAGGGCGCTATCTGCATCAAGGCAAGAAAGATTTCCTCACGTTACAGGCTGGTCATTGATGGCTCACTTGACGTGCGGCAATTGCAATCGGGCGGGGCGGCCTAGCATGCAGTTTCCTAGCCCTCACTAGCCAGTCCATCCACCCCAGCCACCTTGCTACAGGACACCGCCATGACCATCCTGAATCTGCGCGCTGCCGGCGCAGCCAAATTCCAGCCCTATGTCCGCCAGACCATCAACCGTGCACGCCAGTGGGAATGGCTGACGCCGGACTTGCAGGAAGCCGTGCAGGTGGTCTCGCACGTGCTGCCGTTCCGTACCAATGCGTATGTGATGGACCAGCTGATCGACTGGAACAATATTCCCAACGATCCGATCTTCCGCATGACCTTCCCGCACCGCGACATGCTGGCGCCGGACGACTATGTGCAGTTGCGTGAGCTGGTGCTGGGACAGGCCGATCCGGCTGCGCTGGCGGCACTGGTGCAGCGCATCCGCCTGCGCATGAATCCCCATCCGGCCGGGCAGATGACGCACAACGTACCGCGGGTCAACGATGCGCCGCTCAAGGGCATACAGCACAAGTACCAGCAGACGGTGCTGTTCTTCCCCAGTGCCGGCCAGACCTGTCACGCGTATTGCACCTTCTGCTTCCGCTGGCCGCAATTTGTCGGCATGGACGATATGAAGTTCGAAGCCAGCGAAGCGCAGCAACTGGCCGGGTATCTGAAGCGGCATCCGGAAGTGACCGACGTGCTGATTACCGGCGGTGATCCGATGATCATGAATACCCGCGCCCTGACGGCAGTGATCGACGCGCTGCTGGTGCCGGAACTGACGCATCTCCAGAATATCCGCATCGGCACCAAGTCGGTGGCGTACTGGCCGCAGCGCTTTGTGAGCGACCGCGATGCGGATGACTTGCTGCGCCTGTTCGAGCGGGTGGTGGCCAGCGGGCGCAATCTGGCCGTGATGGGGCATTACAGTCATGCCGTCGAACTGCGCCCCGAGATTGCCCAGCAGGCGGTGAAACGCATCGTCGGCAGCGGCGCCACTTTGCGCATGCAGGGGCCGCTGATCCGCCACATCAACGAAGATCCGCGCAGCTGGGCCGAACTGTGGCAGACCGGGGTGCGACTGGGGGCGATTCCGTACTATATGTTCGTCGAGCGCGATACCGGGCCGCGCGAATATTTCCAGTTGCCGCTGGCGCGCGCCCACGAGATTTTCCAGACCGCCTACCAGATGGTGTCCGGCCTGTCGCGCACCGTGCGCGGGCCATCCATGAGCGCCTTCCCCGGCAAGGTGGTGATCGACGGGGTGGCCAATATCGGCGGCGAGAAGGTGTTTGCGCTGCAGTTCCTGCAGGCCCGCAATCCGGACTGGGTACGCAAGCCCTTCTATGCCCGCTACGATGCACAGGCGACCTGGATGGATGATCTGAAGCCAGCTTTCGGCAAGCATAAATTCTTCTTCGAGGAGGAGGGTGGCAGTCTGACCGAGCCAGTACCGGAGGCACTGCAGCGCAAGGTGATTCCGCTGATGCCGCTGCGGACTGACGCGCCCCGTTCCGCCTAGGTGGCAGCATGTCTGCGCGCCGCCTGTTCTGGATGGTGTTACTACCGTTCTCCCTTGGCCATTTTCTGCAATGCCTGATGCGTAACGTGAACGCCACGCTGGCACCGCAGTTGCTCGCCGCGCTGGCGCTCACGCCCGGCCAGCTTGGCCTGCTCACCAGTGTGTATTTTTTCAGTTTCGCGCTGGTACAACTGCCGGTCGGGATAGCGCTGGATCGCTGGGGCCCGGCGCGCGTGCAATGGCCCTTGCTGCTGCTGGCGATGCTGGCGGCGCTGGGGATCGCCGTTGGCCAGCAATTCAGTCAGGTGCTGGCCGCGCGGGCCTTGCTGGGCTTCGGGCTGGGTGGCTGTTTCATGGCGGCGCTGAAAGCGCTGGCCCTGTGGGGGACGCCGGCGCGCCTGCCGGTGCTGCAGGGCTATCTGATCGCCGTCGGTGGTCTAGGGGCGGTGTCGGCCACCCTGCCGGTGCGCTGGCTGCTGCAGGTGACAGACTGGCGCGGTGTGTTTGTCGGTCTGGCGCTGCTGGCCCTGCTGGTCGCGCTGCTGATACGCACCCTCGCGCCAGTGGTGCCGGTGAATCGCGCTGCACCGGACAATGCTGCCGCGCTGCGGCTGGTACTGCAGGATCCGGTGTTCCGGCAGGTGCTGCAACTGCTGCTGGTGCCGCACATGGTGTATTTCGGCGTACAGGGTCTCTGGTTGGGACGCTGGCTGGCCGATGTGGGGCATTACTCCGATCTGGAAGTCGGCTATCTGCTCTATCTGAGTATGGCCGCGATCATCCTCGGGGCGATTGCCAACGGCCAGCTGACGCAATGGGCGGCGCGCCGCGGGGTACCGATGCTGTGCATCGCGGCGATGTGTGTGGCGCTGTTCGTTCTGGTGCAGATTGGCCTGTTGAGCCCGTGGCGGCCGGCGTTTCCGCTGCTGGCCGTGCTGTTTACCCTGACCGGCACGGCGACCGGCATCGACTACACCATCCTGGCCCAGAGCGTGCCGGCGGGACTGAGCGGGCGTGCCGTCACCTGTCTGAACCTGCTGATCTTTCTCGGTGCGTTTGGCGTGCAGGCGGGCTTCGGGCTGGTGCTGGCAAGTTGGCCGCAGAACGCTTTGCAGCAGTTGCCCGCCGCCGCGTATCAGACGGCATTCGGGCTGCTGATTGCGCTGCAACTGATCGGGCTATGGCGCTACCTGTGGCCAAGGCGATCCGGTAGAATGGGTTGTCATAGCGGCCGTCCCAACCCCAGCCTACCGATCTCCCGATGAACATTTCACCCAGCCTGCTGACTTCTTTGCCTGCCGAATGGCGTCACTGGATAGACGATAATCTGGCACGCGGATGCAGTCCGCTGGACATGGCACACAGCATGGCGGCCTCCGGACAGTACAGTTTGGCGCTGGCGCAAGCCGCTATCGACGCGGCGCAGGCGCTGCACAGCAACAGCACTGCCAGCGGGGCGCAGGGCGGGGCGGCGCAGAGTGAGCGCAGCGCGGCACGGTCTATGCCGTTTATCGACCTGTCCAGCAACCGCATCACGCTGCCGGACCGGATGGTGGACGTGCTGTGCGTGTTGCAGCAGCCGCAGGTGATCCTGCTGGGGAATGTGCTGAGCATGGAGGAATGCGACGCCCTGGTGGCGCACTGTAGCCATCGCTACACCCGTTCGACGGTGGCGTCCGAGACTGACGGTGCCAGCGTGGTGCATGCCGGGCGCACGAGCGAAATGGCGTTTATCCAGCGCGGCGAAGCGGAAGTGGTGGAACGCATCGAACGGCGGCTGGCGGCGCTGGCCCACTGGCCGGTGGAAAATGGCGAGCCATTCCAGCTGCAGAAATATGGCGTGACGCAGGAATACCGGCCACACTACGACTGGCTCGATCCGGACAGCAGTGGTCACCGCAGTCATCTGGCGCAAGGTGGCCAGCGGCTCGCTACCTTCATTCTGTACCTGAGCGATGTCGAGCAGGGTGGTGGCACGGTGTTTCCCGGTTCCGGGCTGGAGGTCTATCCGTGCAAGGGCAATGCCTTGTGGTTTCTGAATACCGACCCGCAGCTGCAACCGGACCGCCAGACCCTGCATGCGGGCGCGCCGGTGGTGCGCGGCACCAAAATCATCGCCAACAAATGGCTGCGCCAGACACGCTACGGTTAAAATGGCGGGCGTATTCCCACCCGCTAACCTAGGATAGATATGAGACTCGTGCGTTATGGCCGTCCCGGCAAAGAGAAACCAGGCCTGATCGATGATGAAGGCAAGCTGCGTGACCTGTCCGGCGTGATCAGCGATATCGACGTGGCCCAGCTGGCGCCGAAGGCGCTACGCAAACTGGAAAAAGTCCCGCAAGCCTCGCTGCCGCTGGTGCGCGGCAATCCGCGCTTCGGTGTGCCAGTTGCACGGGTCGGCAAATTCATCGGCATCGGCCTGAATTATTCGGACCACGCTGCCGAAGCAGGCATGCCGATTCCGCAAGAACCCATCGTGTTCATGAAAGCGATTAGCTGCCTGAATGGCCCGGATGATCCGGTGATGCTGCCGCAAGGCTCGAAAAAAACCGACTGGGAAGTCGAACTCGGCGTGGTGATCGGTAGCCGCGCCCAGTATGTCAGCGAAGCAGATGCGCTGAAATACGTGGCTGGCTACACCGTGGTCAACGATCTGTCGGAACGCTCCTTCCAGCTGGAACGCGGCCCGCAATGGGACAAGGGCAAGGGTTGCGACACCTTTGGTCCGGTCGGCCCCTGGCTGGTGACGCAGGAAGATATCTACGACGTACAGAAGCTCGACCTGTATCTGGAACTGAACGGCAAACGCATGCAGACCGGCTGCACCGACACCATGATTTTCTCGGTGGCGCAGATCGTCAGCTACCTGTCGAAATTCATGACGCTGGAACCGGGTGACATCATCGCCACTGGTACTCCGCCGGGCGTGGGACAGGGCCGCAAACCGCAGCGCTTCCTGAAAAAAGGTGACACTCTGCGTCTGGGCATCGCTGGTCTGGGCGAGCAGCAGCAGGAAGTCATCGCCTGGCAGGCCCGTTAGGCTTTGCCACGCGCGTCAGCGCTGCCTCGAGGGCATCGGCCAGCCGGCCGGTGATCTCGGCCAGTTCGGCATCGCTGACGATGAAGGGCGGCGCCAGCAGAATATGGTCACCGCACTGGCCGTCGATGGTGCCGCCCATCGGATAGACCAGTAAGCCGCAGGCGAGCGCGGTTTGCTTGACGGTGGCATGTAGCGCCAGTGCCGGATCGAACGGCGTTTTGCTGGCGCGCTCCTGTACCAGTTCCAGTGCCAGCAGCAGACCACGACCACGGATATCGCCGACGTGCGGGTGATCGGAAAACGCCTTACGCAGCATGCGCCGGAAGCTGGCGCCGCGCGTGGTGACGGCGCCCAGCAGGTTGTCGCGCTGGATGACTTTCTGCACCGCCAGCGCTGCCGCAGCCGCCACCGGATGCCCCATATAGGTATGGCCATGCTGGAACGCCCCGCTGCCATCGCGCAAGCGCTGCGCCACGTGGGCGCGCGCCAGCACCGCGCCGATCGGCTGATAACCAGCGCCCAGCCCTTTGCCCAGCACCACCAGATCCGGTAGCACGCCTTCCTGCTCGAAGGCGTAGCGGGTGCCACTGCGCCCCATCCCGCACATCACTTCATCGAGAATCAGCAGAATGCCGTACTGGTCGCACAGCTTGCGCACGCCCCGAAAATAGCCCGCGGTTGGCGGCACGGCACCAGCGGTAGCGCCAACCACCGTCTCGGCGACAAAGCCGATCACCCGCTGTGGCCCCTGCGCGAGGATGCAGGCTTCCAGTTCCGCCAGTAGCGCCGCCGTATACTCGGCACTGGTCTGACCCTCGGCGCGTTCGCGGTATTCGAAGCAGGGCGCCACGCGCGGCACCGTCATCAGCAGCGGCTCGAACGGGCGCCGCCGCCAGGCATTGGCGCCGATCGCCAGCGCCCCCAGTGTGTTGCCGTGGTAGCTCTGGCGCCGCGCAATCAGCACGCTGCGCTGCTGCTGTCCCGCCTCGACGTAATACTGGCGGCCCAGCTTGAGCGCGGCCTCCATCGCCTCGGAACCGCCGGACACCAGATATACATGATCGAGATCGCCCGGTGCATCGCTGGCCAGCCGCTGGGCCAGTTCCTCGGCTGCGCGGCAGGTGAAGAACGCGGTATGGGCATAGGCCAGTTGATCGGTCTGCGCATGCATCGCTGCCAGCACATCGGGATGGCCGTGGCCCAGCGACGACACGGCGGCACCGCCACTCGCATCGAGATAGCTGCGGCCGTGCTGATCGCGGATGGTGATCCCGCTGGCACTGACCGCGACTGGCGGCGGCCGGCGCAGCGTGCGGTGCATAAGAAAGCTCATGGTGTCCTCCCGGGGCAAAGGAAGGCTGAGAATAAGCCCGTGGTGCTTGTATTCCCTTGATCTATCCCGCAACATGCAGAGAAACTGCGCTTATGTTGTGATCTCAACGCTACACAGAGAGGAACAGATGGATGACCGGTTAGGGCCGCTGCCTTTCGCGGCAATGAGCGCTGCCCAGCAGGTGGCAGCGCAGGCGGTGATTGATGGCCCGCGCGGAGCCCTGTATGGCCCCTTCGTACCGCTGATCCGCAGCCCGGAGCTGATGACGGCGGCACAGCGCATGGGCGAGTATCTGCGTTACCGCAGCGCGATCGGGACGCGCCTGACCGAGCTGGCGATACTGGTCACGGCGCGCCACTGGAACCAGCCAGTGGAGTGGGCGATCCACGCGCCGCTGGCGCGCCAATTCGGCATCGCGGAAACGGTGATTAGCGCGATTGCCGAGCGCACCCGGCCAGCCACGCTGGCGCAGGACGAGGCGCTGGTGTACGAGTTCTGCATCCAGCTGCATCAGCAGCAGCGGGTCGATGATGCCACCTATGCCGCCGCGCTGGCCGCGTTCGGCGAGCATGGCGTGGTCGATCTGATGGGGATTAATGGCTACTACACGTTTCTGGCGATGGTCATGAATGCAGCGCAGACCGCCGTCCCCGCTACAGCGGCCCAGCCGCTGCCCTGAAACGGTCACCGGACATTGCCAAAAAAACAGGGACGTAACGATATTAAAAAAATATCGTTACGTCCCTGATTATTTGTTGTGGCTGGCTTAGCCGACCAGCACGCGTTTCAGCCACGCGCTGATGTGGACGACTTCTTCCTGGCACAGCGAGTGCTGCATGGCGTAGTCGTGCCATTCAACGCTGTAGCCCAGCTGTTTGAGCAGGTCACGCGACTGTTCGGCGCGGGCCACCGGAATCACCGGGTCCATGCGGCCGTGCACCATGAAAATCGGGGTTTCCAGACTTTGCGTTGTATGTTCGGCGGCGGCCTTGTCGGCAATCGGTACGTAGCCGGACAGGCACATCAGGCCAGCCAGTTTTTCCGGCTGGCGCAAGCCGGTTTGCAGGGTCATTGCGCAGCCTTGCGAGAAGCCGGCCAGAATGATGCGGCTGGCCGGGATGCCGCGGGCTTTTTCGCGGGCGATCAGGGCTTCCACTTTGGCTTGCGAGGCACGCAGACCGGCTTCGTCTTCCTGACGTCCCAGATCGGTGGCGACGATGTCGTACCAGGCCCGCATCACATAGCCGCCGTTGATGGTGACCGGCATGGTGTCGGCGTTCGGGAAGATGAAGCGGATCGCCGGCAGGCCGCGCAGATCGAGTTCGTGCAGCATTGGCACGAAGTCGTTGGCGTCGGCGCCCAGACCGTGCATCCAGATGATGGAGACGGTCGGATTGGCGCCACTGTCTTTTTCGATGGTTTGCAGCAGAGTGCTCATGAATTTCCTTGGGTCGTAGCGCGCAGTGCCGATTTGGGCCGGAAGGCCTGGCACTGGGCCGGATCAGTTTCGATATACGGGCCGCCGATCAGATCGATGCAATACGGGATGGCGGCGAAAATCCCGCCCACCAGCGTAGCGCCGTTGGCGTCTTTCAGCCCGCCCAGCGTTTCGGCGATGGCTTTCGGCTGGCCCGGCAGATTGAGGATCAGCGCCGCATGGTCGGCAGTTTCGCGGATCACCGCAGTCTGGCGCGACAGAATCGCGGTCGGCACGAAATGCAGGCTGATTTGCCGCATCTGCTCGCCGAAACCGGGCATCTCCTTGGTGGCGACCGCCAGCGTAGCTTCCGGCGTGACGTCACGCCGCGCCGGTCCGGTGCCGCCAGTGGTCAGTACCAGATGGCAGCGCTGCACATCGACCAGCTCCGTCAGCGTCGCCTCGATCTGCGCCCGCTCGTCGGCGATCAGGCGCGTTTCGACCCGGAACGGCGTGCTCAGGGTGCGCGCCAGCCAGTCCTGCAGGGCCGGGATGCCCAAGTCCTGATACACGCCACCGCTGGCGCGGTCGGACACCGATACCAGCCCGACCAGCAGCGCAGTGTCGCCGGTATTAAGCGTCATCGCCTTCGTCTTCATCCGTCTCGTCGTCGCTGGCGTTGGCCTTTTTCTTGGCGGCTTCGATCTGTTTGAGGATCTGGAAGATTTCGCGATAAGCCTTCGGTGGCTTGTTCTCGGCCTGCTCTTTGCGGGCATTGCGGATCAGGGTGCGCAGGTGCTGCACATCGAGTTCCGGGTTTTCGGCCAGCAGGGTGGTCAGGGCGTTATCGTCGGCCAGCAGCTTGTCGCGGCGGCGCTCCAGCGCATGCATGGCGGCCGTATCGGCTTTCGAGGCACCTTTCCAGCCGTCGATACAGCGCTGGATGGCGGCGACTTCTTCTTCGTCCAGAGTACGCATCTTTTTGCCAACAAACTGCATCTGGCGCCGGCGACCCTCGTGATTGGTGATGCTCTGGCACTCGAGGATGGCGTCACGCACATCCTCGGGCATCGGCACACGTTTCACGCGGTCACGGGGTTCGGCGACCAGGGCTTCACCCAGTTCCTGCAGGGCGTTGACCTGACGTTTGAGCTCGGATTTGGAAGGACGTTCGTACTCTTGCTCGAATTCTTTCGAGCTGAAGCCGACGGCTCCACGGTTTGGATTTACCATATTATTAACTTTCGGTTCGGCGCGTGGCCGCACCTGTAAACTGTAAACGACTGCTATGATACCTGTTTTAGCAGTCACCCGAAGATTACAGCCCATGAGCGATACCCATTTTAGCCATACTCAGGACCAGTTGAAACAGCTTGCACGCGATGTGCTGGCCTATGCCAAGCAGCAAGGCGGCACCGATTGTGCCGTTGAAATCAGCGAAGGCAGCGGTTTGTCGGTCTCGGTGCGCAAGAGCACGATCGAGACCATCGAGCAGAATAAAGACAAGGGCATGGGCGTGACGGTGTTCATCGGCCAGCGGCGCGGCAATGCCAGTACCTCGGACTTTTCGCCGGCGGCACTCAAAGCCACGGTGGAGGCCGCTTACAACATCGCCCGCTTCACGGCCGACGACGATTGCGCCGGTCTGGCCGATGCCGACCAGCTGGAAATGCAGCCACGCGATCTGCAACTGTTCTATCCCTGGGATATTAGTACCGCCGAGGCGGTCGCACTGGCGCAGCGCGCCGAAGCGGCCGCGTTTGCTGTCGATCCGCGCGTCACCAATAGCGAAGGCGCTGGCGTGCATGTGCAGCAGTCGCATTTCGTGGCCGCCAATTCGCGCGGTTTCATCGGTGGCTATCCGTATTCGCGCCACACCCTGTCGGTGGCACCGATTGCCGGCAAGGGCGCCAAGATGCAGCGCGATGACTGGTATTCCTCGGTGCGCGATGCACGCCTGATGTCGTCGCCGGAAGCCATCGGTCGCTATGCGGCCGAGCGCGCGCTGGCGCGTCTGAACGCGCGCACCATCGATACCCGCACTTGCCCGGTGCTGTTCGAAGCACCGCTGGCAGCAGGTTTGCTGGGCGCCTTCGTCCAAGCTACTTCGGGTGGCGCGCTGTACCGTAAATCGACCTTCCTGCTCGACTCGCTGGGCAAGCAGGTACTGCCGAAACACATACAGATTACCGAAGATCCCCATGTGATCGGCGGCGTCGGGTCGGCACCGTTCGATGAAGAGGGGGTCCGCACCCATAAGCGCGATGTGGTGCGCGATGGCGTAGTGCAGGGCTATTTCCTGTCGACCTACTCGGCACGCAAGCTGGGCATGCAGACTACCGGTAATGCCGGTGGCTCGCACAATCTGTCGCTAACTTCCTCGCTGACCGAGTCGGGCGACGACTTCGCCGCCATGCTGCGCAAGATGGGCACCGGCTTGCTGGTCACGGAGTTGATGGGACAGGGCACCAATTACGTGACGGGCGATTATTCGCGCGGCGCGTCCGGTTTCTGGGTCGAGAATGGCGTGATCCAGTATCCGGTGGAAGAGATCACCATTGCCGGCAACATGAAAGACATGCTGGCACAGATCGTTGCCGTGGGCGCCGACGTGCTGGTGCGTGGCACCAAACAGACCGGCTCTATCCTGATCGAGAATATGGTGGTGGCGGGCGGTTAAGCCGCAAAGCAAGCAGGCGGCGCAAGGCCGCTCTGCTGCTCAGGCCCTGCCAACTGCGCAGGGCCGTGATGCCGATTACTGCTGTGCCAGCAGCGACTGCAGAATCGGCTGCAGTACGGCTTTGCCCAGTTCGGCGCTACGGGCGCCGTTCCAGCCGGTTTCCGGATCCGGATCGTTAGCGTTATCCTTGAACGGCATTTCCAGCGTCAGCGACAGGCAGCCGAAGGCGTGGGTGATGTGCGGCGAACCCATGGTCAGCGTGTCCGCAGTGTACGGCGTTTCGCCGTAGCCGTACTCGTCCTGGAAGTCAGGGCTGGCGATCAGGAAATTGTCGATGAAGTATTGCTGCGCTTCGGCCTGATCGGGCGTGAAGGTTGGTAACGATTCGCTACCGGCTACGAACACATACGGCAGACCTTCGTCGCCGTGTACATCGAGACACAGGTCGCAACCGATTTCCAGCATCTTGTTTTTCACCAGGAAGACTTCCGGGCTGCGTTCCATGCTCGGGTTCAGCCATTCGCGGTTGAGGTTGGCACCGGCGGCGTTGGTGCGCAGATTGCCGCGTACCGAACCATCCGGATTCATGTTCGGTACCACGTAGAACACGGCTTCTTTCAGGCACTGGCGGCCAAACGGATGGGCCGGATCGAGCAGCGCTTCGACCATGCCTTCGACGAACCACTCAGCCATGGTTTCGCCGGGATGCTGACGGGCGATGACCCATACCTTCTGTTCCGCTTCCGGGTTGCCAATTACCAGCATGTTCAGATCGTGGCCGTCGATGGTGCTGCCCAGATCGACCAGTTTCACCAGCGGCGACAGCTGGGCATTGTCCAGCAGGGCCAGATGGCGTTCCCACGAGTACGGTTCGAAGTAGGCGTAGTAGACGCTGTCGTATTCCGGGGTGTGCTCGACGGTCATCACGCTGCCATCGTAGCGGGTTGGTACGCGGAACCAGCTTTCGCGGTCGTAGCTGGCGACGGCCTGATAGTCTTTCCAGCCATCCGGATAGGCGGCGCTGCCGGCGTTGAGGAAGTTCATGGTCAGCGGCGTGGCTTGTGCGCCCTGCACGCGGAAGTAGAACCACTGGGTGATATCGGCGTGCGAGTCCTTGCGGATATTCAGGTCGATGGCGGCCGGATCGTCGGCGCGGATCACTTCAATGGCACCGGCGTCAAACTGGTGGCTGATTTTGATAGACATGGCGGAATCCCGTAAATTCTGTGTTGTATTGGGTGCACTTGTGGCGCAGTGCCGACATGATACAGGGTTGCAGCGCGGCAGTGCCGTTTCTGCGATTGCCAGCCCCCCTAACTGGTTCTACACTGGGCAACCTTTTACCCCCTCAGGAGAACTGCATGCAACGTCGTTCCTTCCTCAAACGCGGCACGCTGGCCGCTGGTGTTGCCGGTACGGCCGCCACGCTGTCGGCCCCGGCGCTGGCGCAAGGCGGCCCGGCCATCAGCTGGCGGCTGGCGTCGAGTTTCCCGAAAACACTGGACACCATTTTCGGCTCGGGTGAGCGGTTTACCAAGCGGGTTGCGGAGCTGACTGGTGGCAAGTTCGTGATTCGCCAGTTCGCCGCCGGTGAAATCGTGCCCGGTTTGCAGGTGATGGATGCGGTGCAGGCGGGCACGGTGGAAATCGGCCATACCGCCTCCTACTATTACTTCGGCAAAGATCCGACGTTTGCCTTCGATTGCGCGGTGCCGTTCGGCTTGACCTCGCGCCAGCAGACGGCGTGGATCGATCAGGGTGGCGGGCGCGAGTTATTGCGCGACTTCTTCAAGGGGCATGGCCTGATCAGTCTGATGGCCGGCAATACTGGTACCCAGATGGGCGGCTGGTTCCGCAAGGAAATCAAGACCCTGGCCGATCTGAAGGGGCTGAAATTCCGTATTGCCGGGTTTGCGGGGCGCACCATGGAGCGCATGGGCGTGGTGCCGCAGCAGATCCCCGGTGGCGATGTGTATGCAGCACTGGAAAAAGGTACCATCGATGCGGCCGAGTGGGTCGGCCCCTACGACGACGAGAAGCTGGGACTGGTGAAAGTGGCGCCCCACTACTATGCACCGGGCTGGTGGGAAGCGGGGCCGCAACTGTCCCTGTACATCAATATCAAGGAGTGGGAAAAACTGCCACGCGCCTATCAGGCCGCCATCGAAGCGGCCAGCTTCGAGTGCCATGTGGCAATGCAGGCCGAATATGATGCGCGCAATCCGGCCGCGCTGGCGCGTCTGATGAAGAACGGCGCCAAGCTGCACACCTTCTCGAAAGAGATCATGGATGCGTCCTATAAACACGCGACGGCAGTGATGGAGGAGGAAGCGGCGCGCAATCCGGCCTTCCGTAAAATCTACGAACCGTGGAAGCGCTTCAGGAATGACCAGAACCAGTGGGCCTCGGTGGCGGAGTTCACCATGCAGGACTATCTGATCCGGGCTGGCCGCGGCAAGTAGTCAGGGGGCAGCCTCAGGCCAGCCCGCCGAAGCGTTCGTAATACGCGGCTGCTACGGCGGGGGCGGCGGCATCTTCTTTCTGCAGCGCGGCGTCGATGTGCTGTTCGGCGCTCGCCTGCACGGCCAGATAGATGTCGCGCGCCAGTTGGTAGGCCTGACTGCCGGGCCATGGTGCTGGCAGCAGTTCCAGCGGCAGTTGCGGGTCGTGCAGTTGCACGCGCCGGTAAGCGTGAATCACCAGCGTGCGGATCACGAAGGCCTGCTCCGGAGTGACATCTGTTGCGCCGTTTTGCTCTGCTGTCAGCATGGCGGCCAGTGGTGCGAAGCGCGTCAGGAAGTGGCGGTAGCCATCCGCCACTTCGCTCAGATCCCAGCCACCGGCCAGCAGATCGGTCAGCGGACGGCCGCAAACCTGTCGCAGCGCCTTACCCTGCAGGACAAACAGCTTGCCCGCTACGCCTAGCCGTTGCAGCAATTCGTCCAGCACCGCCGCATCGGCAGCCGGATGGCCCATGATGCCGGGTGCGATCACGCCATAACCTTCCCACAGCAATTCCTTGCGCACGGCGCTGCGCTCGGCCGCATTCAGGGCGCCGTCACCATTAATCACCAGCGTCCAGCTACCATCCCAGCGATGGGTGAGCG
The DNA here is from genome assembly GCA_027490725.1 of Oxalobacteraceae bacterium. Lineage (GTDB taxonomy): Bacteria > Pseudomonadota > Gammaproteobacteria > Burkholderiales > Burkholderiaceae_D > Rugamonas. The sequence continues at coordinate 1,530 of JAIXXN010000070.1, read as the reverse complement.
GCGCGTAGATGCGCCGGTAGGCGTGGGCAAAGCGCTGCATGGCGGGGGCGGTAATCGCATACGAGCTGCGCCGGCCATCGCGCTGCGCGCCTAGCCAGCCTTCCTGTGCCAGCCGGAACACCGAAGTACGCAGCAGCCGGTCGTTGACGCCGAATGGCGCCAGCAATTCGATCAGGCTGCCCAGCCAGACCATGCCGCCATGCGGCACGATGCTGTCGCCGAAGATGGTGACGACCAGCGATTTCGAGCGCGGTGGCTCGCTGGCGAGAAAGTCGGCAATCCAGTCTTTGCAGTCCATGGCGATTCAGTCTATACAGAGTGTGGTGGGGCGGAAAAGCAGCAGTGTACTGTGCCCGGCGCCTGAGTGGCCCGGCGCAGCATTGATTCGGCAAGCTTGCCGATAGGATACATGAAAATGATCTGAGTCAAAAAAATCGTAGTCATCTAAAAATTTGTATCGTATTATGACGCCATAACGCTAACAATAGCGACGAGGAGACAGCGATGTACGCACAAATGGTGGAGACCGGCCTGAGCGCCGTCCGCACGGCGGACGCTATGGCCGATGACGAACGCGCCTTCCAGGCCCGCATCGACGATGGCGTCAAGATCGAGGCCAAGGACTGGATGCCGGATGCCTATCGCAAAACCCTGATCCGCCAGATTTCCCAGCATGCCCATTCGGAAATCGTCGGTCAGTTGCCGGAAGGGAACTGGGTGACGCGCGCACCGACCCTCAAGCGCAAATCGATCCTGCTGGCCAAAATTCAGGACGAAGCCGGGCACGGCCTGTATCTGTACAGTGCCGCCGAAACGCTGGGCGTGTCGCGCGACGAACTGCTCGACGCGCTGCACAGCGGTAAAGCCAAGTATTCGAGCATCTTCAATTACCCCACGCTGTCGTGGGCGGACATGGGCGCCATCGGCTGGCTGGTCGACGGTTCCGCCATCATCAACCAGATTCCCTTGTGCCGCTGCTCCTACGGGCCGTATGCGCGCGCCATGGTGCGCGTATGCAAGGAAGAGTCCTTCCATGCGCGGCAGGGCTACGACATCATGCTGGCGCTGGCGCGCGGCACGCCGCAGCAGAAAGCCATGGCACAGGATGCGCTGAACCGCTGGTGGTGGCCTTCGCTGATGATGTTCGGGCCGTCCGACGCGGAGTCGGTCAACAGCGCCCAGTCGGCCAAGTGGCGCATCAAGCTGTTCTCCAATGACGAACTGCGTCAGCGCATGGTCGACCAGACCGTGCCGCAGGCCGAGTTCCTCGGCCTGACGATTCCCGATCCCGATCTGAAATTCAATGCCGAAACGGGGCATTACGAGTTCGGTCGCATCGACTGGGACGAATTCCAGAATGTCCTGAAAGGTAATGGGCCGTGCAACCGCGAGCGTCTGCGCACCCGCGTGACGGCATGGGAAGAGGGCCAGTGGTTCCGCGACGCCCTGCAAGCCCACGCCGACAAGCACGCCACACCAAACATCTAAGGAGAGCAGCATGAGCAAACAATGGCCACTGTGGGAAGTGTT
>JAIXXN010000041.1 GCA_027490725.1 Oxalobacteraceae bacterium | reverse complement strand
CACCCAGTGCAGCGTCGACCAGGTGGTCGGCATGAAAACACAACTGGATGCCTTGCGCGCCAGCCTGATGTCCCTCAACTGAAACACACTATGACCAGTCCTGCCCCGTTCTACACCCACCCCTCGCAAATGGCCGAGGCCTTGCGCAAGGACGGTTACGCCATCCTGCCGCCACAGGATCTGGCGGCACTGGCCGGCGTGCCGCTGGACACGCTCAATCAGCTAATTCCCAGCTGGGACGAACTGTGCCCGGATCTGTACATGAAAGACGGCGGCCGCTACCGGCGCCGGCGCCACGCCTGCTTCATCCAGCACGGCAGCGAACTGCGCCAGACCGCGCACCGCCCGCACTGGCAGCCACTGGAATACAACGCCCTGCACGGCGGCATGAACCGGCTGTTCGAGCCGATGCAGCCGGACACCGTCGCACTGCCAGGCTGGACGGCACTGCTGCACGGGTTAGGGCAACTGTGCAGCGCGGCACGCCGCAGCGACACGCCGTGGTATGTGGAAGCGCACCAGTTCCGCATCGACACCACCGATGGCATCGGCCGGCCCACCCCGGAAGGCGCGCACCGTGACGGGGTCGACTTTGTCGCCGTGATGCTGATCAGCCGTCAGGACATCAAGGGCGGTGAATCGCGCCTGTTCGAAGCCGATGGGCCGAACGGCAAACGCTTCACCATGACCGAGCCGTGGACCCTGCTGCTGCTGGACGACGCCGCCGTGATTCACGAATCGACGCCGATCCAGCCGCTGGCCGGCTATGGCCACCGCGACACCCTGGTCCTGACCTGGCGCAGCAACGGTTTCCAGGGTCAGCCCTGAGCGCCAGCACGCCCACCCGATGCAGCGCAACATTCAACTTTAATTTTTTGAAATGATGGCAAGATCGACAGCGTAGTTCTACGGTATTGCACTGCACCATAAATACGACTATAGTAAAGCTGTCTCCTCCGAATGTCGCCAGACATTGGAACTCCGCCCGCACCGACTGATGCGGGCATTTTTTTGTCCGTCTCCCGACCAGGTACCACCCTGCCCCGCTCCCCGCCTCCGACGCCCCCTCAACACTATTGCCTGAAAAACAGGGACGCAACGCGTTTGCGACGCCTGCGCGTTCGTTCACCTTACAGCGCCGCTTCACCGCTGAGGCCGTGTCCGGATGTCGGATCTGACCCCGGTTTTTTTTGGACAGTTTTGCAATATTTGTGGTGCTGGGACGTCTTCGGGTGATCAGTTGGGGGGCTGCGGTAGGATTTTTCGCTTAATTCAAACAACTGATTTAGTTATATCAATTGTTTTAACTATGTGATCTAATCGCGCCATGAATGCACAATCTCTCACGTCGCCGCACGGCGAGGACGGTCGCAAGCCACGCTCGGATGGCGAGCAGTCGCGCGCGCGCCTGCTGCAGGCAGCCATCAGGCTGTTCGGTAATCAGGGCTTTGCGCGTACTTCGACGCGCGATATCGCGCAGGCAGCCGGCGCTAACGTGGCAGCCATCAGTTACTATTTTGGCGATAAGGCTGGGCTGTATCAGGCTTGCTACGCGTCGATGTGTGCGCCCGCGCCGGAAAACATCGCGCTGTTCGATCAACCCCACTTGACGCTACGCCAGTCGCTCGACGGCTATTACCAGCAGCTGCTAGCACCCTTGCTGGCCGGTGACGATGCGCAGCAGCTGCTACGCCTGTTCTATCGCGAGATGCTGGAACCCACCGGACTGTGGGAGCAGGAAATCCGCAACAATATTCAGCCCGAACATCTGGCGCTGGCCGCTGTCATCAGCCGGCATCTGGGACTGCCGCAAGCGACCGATGCGGTGCACCGGCTGGTGTATGCGCTGAGCGGTATGGCCATCCAGATCGTCATCGGGCGTGACGTGATCCAGACCATTACCCCGCATCTGCTGGCGACCCCGCAAGCCGTCGCGCAGTGGCTGCAGTATCTGGGCGATTTCGCCGAGGTGCTGGTGCAGGCCGAAAAAAATAAACTTCAACAAGGATAAGCATGAAGCACTTTCCCCGCACGCGGGCCTTCGCTGCCGTCGCTGCCGTCGCTACGCTGAGCGCCTGCGCGACACAGGCGCCCGCGCCGCATGTTAGCGCCGGCGCGCCGCTGCAATGGCAGGCACCACTGCCACATCACGGCAGTCAGACCGATCTCGCTAACTGGTGGCGCGACCAGAACGATGCGCTGCTGGTGCAGCTGATCGAGGCGGCACAGGCAGTCAGCCCGAACATCGCTGCCGCCAGCAGCCGTATCGCCCAGTCACGCGCCGAACGGGTCGCGGCCGGTGCGGTGCTGGCACCCGGCATCGATGCTGCCGCCAGCATCAGTCGCGCCAACCAGCAATCGTCGCTGCCGATGGGGACCCTCTCGCAAGGTGCCGTGCAGGCGTCGTGGGAGCTCGATCTGTTCGGCGCCAATCGTGCTGCGCGCGATGCGGCGCAGCAGCGCTATGACAGCGCTCAGGCAGGCTGGCACGATGCGCGCGTTTCGGTGGCCGCCGAAGTGGCCAATCAGTACTATGCTCTGCGCGCCTGCCAGCAGTTGCTGGCCGTGGCACAGCAGGATGCCAGCTCGCGCGCCGCGACGGCCCACCTGACAGAACTCAGTACCCGCGCCGGTTTCCAGTCTCCCGCTACGCTGGCACTGGCACGCGCCAGTGCGGCCGATGGCAGCAGCCGGGCTATTGCCCAGCGCGCTGCCTGCGATGTCGATGTCAAAGTGCTGACGGCACTAACGGCCATCGCAGAACCCGCCCTGCGTCGCCAGCTCGCGGGCTCCGGCGCCGCAGCCAGCGAGCTGTCCGCTGCCGATACCGGCAGTGCGCCCGCTATCGCGATCGCCGAACTGCCGGCCAGTACCCTGAATCAGCGTCCCGATGTGTTCAGCGCCGAACGCGCCGTCAGCGCCGCCAGCGCCGATGTCGGCACGGCGCAAGCGGCGCGCTATCCGCGTCTGACTTTGTCGGGCGCTGTCGGCATCGCCAACTTCCGCAGCGGCGGTGACAATACCAAGACCGACACCTGGACCATCGGCCCGCTGTCGATGTCGCTGCCGCTGTTCGATAGCGGCAAGCGCCGTGCCAACGTCGATGCCGCCAGCGCCCGCTACGACAGTGCTGTGGCCAGCTATCGCGCCACGGTGCGGCAGGCGGTCAGTGAAATGGAACAGGCGCTGGTTAATCTCGACGCCAGCGCTGCACGTAGCGCCGACGCGCACACTGCCCTGCAAGGCTACCGCGAAAACTTCAGCGCGGTGGATCAACGCTACCAGCACGGTATGGCCAGCCTGTTCGAACTCGAAGATGCACGGCGTAGCCGTCTGGCAGCCGAACAGACCGTGATCACTCTACAGCGCGAACGCAGCGCCGCCTGGGTAGCGCTGTACCGCGCCGCCGGCGGTGGCTGGGTGGCCCCCGCCGCCAGCGCCCCTGCCATCGTCAGCACTCACTAAACTCTCCACACCATGAAAATTCTGAAAACTAGCTATACGCCTGTCGCCCTTGCCCTGCTGGCGATCTTCACTGCCGGCGTGATCGGCATTACCCTGTTCGCACCCGCTTCGCAAGCCGCCAGCGACGCCAAACCCGCTAGCGCCAAGCCGGCCCTGACAGTGACCACCACCAAACCGGTGGCAGCACGGCTGCCGATCAAACTGGCCGCCAATGGAAACGTCGCGGCGTGGCAGGAGGCCAGCGTCAGCAGCCAGTCCAACGGTTTGCGACTGGTCGAGGTGCGCGTCAACGTCGGTGATCAGGTGAAAGCGGGTGAAGTGCTGGCTGTGTTCGCCGCCGAAACCGTGGAGGCCGATCTGGCGCAAGCCCGCGCCGCGCTGCAGGAGGCCGAGGCCAATGCTGCAGAAGCTGCGGCCAACGCGGCGCGTGCGCGCACGCTGCAGAATACCGGCGCGCTGAGTGCCCAGCAGATTAGCCAGTACAGCACCGCCGAACAGAGTGCCAATGCGCGCATCGCCTCGGCCAGGGCAGCACTGGCCAGCCAGCAGTTACGCATGCAGTACACCCGCGTGCTGGCACCGCAAGCGGGTGTAATTACGGCGCGTAGCGCCACCGTGGGCGCAGTCTCTGGCGCCGGCACGGAGCTGTTCCGCATGATTCTGCAAGGCCGCCTCGAATGGCGCGCGGAAGTGGTGGCGGCCGATCTACGTCAACTGAAACCGGGTAGCACTGTTACCGTCAAAGCGGCCAACGGCAGCGAAACCACCGGCAAGGTGCGCATGATTGCACCGACCGTCGATGCACAAACCCGCTCGGCACTGGTGTACGTCGACCTGCCTGCCAGTGCCTCGGCCAAGGATGCGCCGTTCAAAGCCGGGATGTTCGCCAGCGGCCAGTTCGAGCTGGGCACCTCGGACGCGCTCACCGTGCCGCAGCAGGCGATTGTGGTGCGCGATGGCTTCAGCTTCGTGTTCCGCCTCAATCCGGACCAGCATGTCAGCCAGATCCGCGTGCAGCCGGGCCGCCGCCTGGGCGACCGTATCGAAATACTCAACGGCCTGGCTGCCGATACCCGGGTGGTAGTGCGTGGCGCCGGCTTCCTGAATGACGGCGATCTGGTCTCGAATGTTGCCGAGAGCGCAGAACCTGCCAAGGTCGCTGCCAAAGTCACGGCCAAGGCCGCGGCCGCGGCCAAATAAGGATAGTCCATGAACTTCTCCTCCCTATCCATCAAGAATCCGATTCCGGCGATTATGCTGTTTGCCTTGCTGTCGCTGGCGGGTCTGATGGCCTACAAGGCCAATCCGGTACAGGACTTCCCGGACATCGAACTGCCCATCGTGACGGTCACCGCGGCGCTCGATGGCAGCGCACCGGCACAGCTGGAAACCGAAGTGGCGCGCAAGATCGAGGATTCGGTCGCGACGCTGCAGGGCGTGAAAAACATCTACACCACGGTGCTGGACGGGGTTTCCACGACGACCGTGGAATTCATCCTCGAAAAGCCGATCGCCGATGCGGTCAACGATGTACGCGATGCCGTGGCACGCGTCAAAGCCGATATGCCGGCCGAAATGCGTGACCCGAGCGTGACCAAGGCCTCAACCGCCGGCCGGGTGATTCTGACCTTCACCGCCGCAGCTTCGCAAGCGCCGGGCGAGCAGCTCGATGCGCAGGAACTGAGCTGGTTCGTCGACAACACCGTCGCCAAGCGCCTGCTGGCGGTACCCGGGGTGGGCGCGATCAAGCGGGTGGGTGGCGTCAAGCGCGAGATCCGGGTGGAACTCGACGAGGGCCGCATGGCCGCGCTGCGGGTGTCCGCCATCGACGTCTCGCGCCAGCTGCGACTGGTGCAGAAGGAAGCACCGGGCGGGCGCGGTGATGTCAGCGGTGCCGAACAGGCGGTGCGTACCATTGCCACCGTCAAAAGCGCCGCCGCACTGGGCGCCATCGAACTACCGCTGACCGATGGTCGCCGGATCCGTCTCGATCAGGTAGCAACGGTGAGCGACACGGTCTCCGAACCGCGCGCCATGGCAATGCAGGATGGCTTGCCGGTGGTCGGTTTCGAAATCTTCCGCACCAAGGGCGCTAGCGAACTGGCCGTCGCCAAGGGCGCACGGGCTGCCATCGCCGAGCTAGCGCAGGCCAATCCGCGCGTGGAACTGAAACAGGTCATCGATAACGCCTTCCCAGTCGAAGAGAATTTCGGCGGTTCGATGGAATTGCTGTACGAAGGGGCGATTCTGGCCGTGCTGGTGGTATGGTGGTTCCTGCGCGACTGGCGCGCCACGCTGGTGGCAGCGGCAGCGCTGCCCTTGTCGGTGCTGCCGGCCTTCCTCGGCATCTACCTGTTTGGCTACACCCTGAATACCGTGACGTTGCTCTCGCTGGCACTGGTGGTCGGTGTGCTGGTCGATGATGCGATCGTCGAAATCGAGAACATCGAACGCCACCTGCGCATGGGTAAGACACCGATGCAGGCGGCCATGGAAGCGGCCGACGAAATCGGTATGGCGGTGATTGCCACCACCTTTGCGCTGGTCGCCGTGTTTTTGCCGACGGCCTTCATGGGCGGTATTCCCGGCCTGTTCTTCAAACAGTTCGGCTGGACTGCCGTGGTTGCCGTGCTGGCCTCGCTGGTGGTAGCGCGTCTGCTAACGCCGATGATGGCTGCCTACCTGCTGAAACCGACCGTGCACCAGCAGCGGCCAGACGGCTGGCTGATGCAGCGCTATCTGCGCGTGATGCGCTGGTGCCTGCAGCACCGACTGGTGACGGCGGCTGCCTCGATGGCCTTCTTCGTTGCTTCCATCATGCTGGTCGGCCTGCTGCCAACCGGCTTCGTGCCGGCAGCCGATCGTTCGCAGACCCAGATCAATCTGGAACTGCCTCCCGGCTCCACGCTGGCCGAAACGCGCGTCATTGCAGAACGCGCGCGTCTGGCGGCAATGCAGGTAAAGGGGATCACCTCGGTCTTCAGTTCGGTCGGTGGCGGCTCCAGCGGGGATACCTTTGCACCCGGCGCAGCGGCCGAGGCGCGCAGCGCCGTGCTGACACTGAGCACCGTGCATCGTAGCGAACGCAAACAATCGATGGCCGATCTGGAAACGGAAATCCGGCACCATCTGGATGCCATCCCGGGCGCCCGCTTCAAGGTCGGCCCCGCCGACAATGGCGTCATGATGCAGCTGGTATTACGCAGTGAAGATCCGCTAGCACTGGCAGAAACCGCGCAGAAGGCCGAACGTGAACTGCGTACCCTGCAGGGCGTGGGCAATGTGCGCTCCAGCGCCTCGCTGGTACGCCCGGAAATCATCGTCACGCCGGACTTTGCCAAGGCCGCCGATCTGGGTGTCACCGCCGCAGCCATCGGCCAGACCGTGCGCGTCGCGACTGCCGGTGACTACGATACCGATCTGACCAAACTGAACCTGCCGGAACGGCAGGTGCCGATCCGCGTCAAGCTGCCCGACGCGGTGCGCGCCGATCTGGACGCCATCGGCCGTCTGACGGTACCGGGCAAGAATGGTCCGGTGCTGCTGGCGACTGTGGCCAGCATTGCGGTGGAAAGCGGTCCGGCACAGATCAACCGTCTGAATCGTAGCCGCAACGTCACGCTCGAGGTGGAACTGGGCAAACGTTCGCTGGGCGAAGTTAATGATGAAGCGCGGGCTCTGCCCACCCTGAAAAATCTGCCGCCATCGGTGCAGATTGCAGAACTGGGCGACACCCAGGAAATGGCCGCGCTGTTTGCCAGCTTCGGTATCGCCATGCTGATCGGGGTGCTGTGCATCTATTGCGTGCTGGTGTTGCTGTTCAAGGACTTCATGCAGCCGGTGACGATTCTGGCCGCACTGCCGCTATCCATCGGCGGCGCTTTCGTGGCGCTGCTGATTACCGGGCGGGCGCTGTCGATGCCGTCGATGATCGGTCTGATCATGCTGATGGGGATCGTCACCAAGAACTCGATTCTGCTGGTCGACTATGCGATTCTGGCACGTCAGGACGGCATGAGCCGCTTCGATGCGCTGGTCGACGCCTGCCATAAACGCAGCCGTCCGATTCTGATGACCACCATCGCGATGGGCGCCGGCATGATGCCGCTGGCACTGGGGATGGGAGCCGATCCGAGTTTCCGTTCACCGATGGCGATTACGGTGATAGGCGGCCTGATTACGTCGACTTTACTGAGTTTGCTGGTGGTGCCGGCAGTGTTCACCTACATCGACGATCTGGAACATCTGCTGAAACGGCTGATGCGCAGGCTGCGTCGCGATCCGGGCGATCACGATCACGATCTACCGCGCCGGCCGGAACCTCAGCCTACCGAGCCGCTGTCTCAGGTAGCAGGCGGCTAACCCCAAGCGCCGAGGTGTAAAGACGCCGATACAATTCGGCCTGCAGTACACGCCATGAATATGCGATACTTCCTGTGGACACACGGAGTATTTCAGATCATGGCGTTTTTCCATAAGCTGCAGCCTTTACCGCCCGCAGCGCAGGCCGCAGGCCGGCGCATCATGCTGGCCAAAACCACCCAACTGGGCGATCTGGTTATCAGCCTGCCGATGGCCGCCGCCCTGAAGCGGCATGATCCGCGCTGCACCGTAATTTTGCTGACCAATCGCCGTACCGCCGAGATTGCGCGGCACTGTCCCGATGTCGATGAAGTCTATGCCGCGCCGGAAAATCCCCAGGAACTGACCGCGCTACTGGCCGCCGTCCATCCCGATATTTTCATTCAGGTCAATCCATGCCGGCGGCTGGCGCAATGCGCCTACGATGCTGCGCTGCCGATCCGGATCGGCTCCCTGTTCCGCCTGTATAACTGGCGCCGCTGCACCCATCTGGTGCCGATCTCCTCGCCCAATTCCGGTCTGAATAAACGCCTGCTCGACCTGCAGTATCTGCGCCCGCTGGGGATAGTGGTGGAAGACGACGCCGAAGTACCGGCACTATGCCGCCTGTCACCGCCGGCAGCGGCGAGTGCCGATGCTGCCGCGCGCCTGCATCCGGCCCGTTACGCGCAAGGCCGGCGCAGCGTGATTCTCAGCCCGGCGCTGGTCACCGCGCGTTCGCATCAGTGGCCGCTGATGTTCTATTCGGAGCTGATCAACGCTATCGACCCGCAGCAAGTCCAGTGGTTCATCTGCGGCACCGCCGAAGACCGGGCCAGCCTGCAGCCGCTATTGCAGCGCCATGCCGGCGCTGCCAATGTGACGGATCTGGTGGGGCAGATGTCACTTACCGAATTCATGGTCTTTATCAGTGCCTGTGATGGCCTGATCGCTGGCAGTACCGGGCCGCTACATCTGGCCGCAGCGCTGGGCATCCATACGCTGGGACTGTTCCAGTCGCGCCAGAGCGATGTGCGGCGCTGGCGTCCGCTGGGTGCCTCGGCCAGCGTGATCCACAGTCAGGTACGCTGCCGTGGCGAACGCCGCATCGACACTGCCGCCAGCACGCTGGCGGTGCCCTGCCCCTGTATGACGGCGATTGCCCCGGCCACCGTGGCCGAGCATGTGCGGCGCTGGTTCGCGCCAAGCCAGTGGCCGAATTAAATTCGGATGCCGGCGACTTTCTGCACGGGCAGCGCACAAAAAAGCCCGATGTCCAGCCCAAGTCACACGATAATCTTTTCCGTTTTTAGCGATAATCGTGCTATTCAACCACCACACCTATACTCGGAGATCCCATGAAATTGAAGCACCTCGCACTGGCCGCCGCAATACTGGCTGCCACCGGCGTCCAGAGCTACGCTCAGGCTCAGGAGATGATCGTCAAAATTGGCCACAGCGGCCCGCTGTCCGGTGCACAGGCTTTCTCCGGCAAGGACAATGAAAGCGGTGCGCGGCTGGCGGTAGAGGAGCTGAATGCCAAACCGATTACCGTGGCTGGCAAAAAAATCCGCTTCGAACTGCAATCGGAAGATGATCAGGGCGACCCGAAAGCCGGTGTCGCTGCGGCCCAGAAGCTGATCGATCAGGGCGTGAAGTTCGTGGTGGGTCCCTACAATTCGGGCGTGGCGATTCCCGCTTCGCGTGCCTATAACGATGCCGGTGTGCTGATCGCCAGCGTTGCCACCAATCCGAAACTGACCCAGCAAGGCTATAAAGGTCTGTTCCGCGTCAATGCCAGCGACTCGCAACTGGGCGGAAAAATGGCGCTGTATGCAGCCAGTGAACTGAAACTGAAAACCGTGGCCGTCATCGATGATCGCACCGCCTTCGGTCAGGGTGTGGCAGAAGAATTCAAAAAACAGGCCAAAGCTTCCGGCATGACCGTCGCAGGCCACGAATTCACTACCGATAAATCGTTCGACTTCAGCGCCATTCTGACCAAGCTGAAAACCAAAAAAGTCGAAGCGATCTTCTTCGGCGGTTATGCCCCGCAGGGTGCGCCGATGGCACGCCAGATGAAGCAGCTGGGCATCAATGCCAAACTGCTGGGCGGCGACACCATCTGCACGGCGGAGATGGGCAAACTCGGCGGCGAGGCGGTCGGTGAAAACGTCCTATGCTCGCAAGGCGGCGCGATTCTCGACAAGGCCGCCAGTGGCCCGGCCTTCAAGGCACGCTTCAAGGCGCGCTTCAAGCAGGACGCCGACGTGTATGCCGCGGCCTACTACGACGCCACCATGATGTATGCGCAGGCTATGCAGAAGGCCAATTCGCTCGACCCGCAAAAAGTCGGCGCGGTGATCAGTGCCGGCGAATACAAAGGCGTGGCCGGCAGCTACAGCTTCGATGCCCGCGGCGATATGAAGCAGTCGCCAGTGACGATCTTTAACTTCAAAGGCGGTCAGCCGTCCGCCATCACCAGCTACTGATGCAAACCGGCCTGCCGCTGCTGCATCGGCCGCAGCGGCAGGCCGCAAACACCGTCACACCGCCTGATCGTGGTCCGCGTAACGCGCCGCAATGGCGCGGAATTCGTTCTGCAAAGTCAGGAAAGCGTCCAGAATGTCGGCATCGAAATGACTGCCGCGCCCCTGCTGCATAATCGCCAGCGCCTCTTCATGGGTCTTCGGCTCCTTGTAGGCGCGCCGCGAAATCAGCGCGTCATACACATCGGCCACCGCCATTAATCGGGCCGACAGCGGAATCGCGTCACCGGCCAGTCCCTCCGGATAACCGCTGCCATCCCATTTCTCCTGGTGCGAATAGCAGATCTCTTTGGCAGTTTCAAGAAACGGCACATTGACGCCCAGTCCTAATTCCGCATGCACGATGGCGTTGCGCCCCAGCGTGGTGTGAGTTTTCATGATCTCGAATTCGTCCGGATCGAGTTTTCCCGGTTTGAGCAGGATACGGTCGGGAATACCGACTTTGCCGATGTCGTGCAGCGGCGCTGATTTGAACAGCTGGGTAATATAGCGCGGCGTCAGCGTGGCATTGAAGCGCGGATGCGGCACCAGATATTCGGCTAGCAGTTTGACGTAATGCTGGGTGCGCAGAATATGGTTACCGGTTTCGTTATCGCGGGTTTCCGCCAGCGATGCCATGATCAGGATCGTCACGTCCTGCAGCGCCTGCACCTCGTCGGTACGGCGCTGGACTTCCTGCTCGAGGTAGGCGTTCTGGTCGCGCAGGAAATCGGCCGAGGCTTTCAGCGCCAGGTGGGTCTGTACGCGTGCCAGCACGATTGGCGGGCTGACCGGCTTGGTGATGTAATCCACCGCCCCCAGATCAAAGCCCAGCTGCTCATCTTCGCGCTCGGTCTTCGCGGTCAGGAAAATCACCGGGATACCGGCCGATACGGGATCGGCCTTGAGACGGCGGCACACTTCATAGCCATCCATTTCCGGCATCATCACGTCCAGCAGGATCAGGTCGGGCGCCTTGTCACTCTGGGCGATTTTCAAGGCACGCTGACCACTTGGCGCGACCTTCACGGTGTACTGCTCCGACAGCAGATCACTCATCAGCGTTAATTTTTCCGGGGTGTCGTCAACCACTAGAATGACCGGCTTGCGTGCGGTGATGCTCATGCATGTTCCTTATTGGGTAAAGATGCGGTGGCAAGGTGCAGCAGCACCAGTGCCTGTTCCATATCGAATTCCTGAATGGCGTGTTGCAGCTGCGCATAGTGTTGCGGGAAGGCTGCCGCCAGCAGGGTTTTGTGTTCGTTGAGCAGATGTGCACTGCGTGCATCATCGTCTTCCAGCAGCGCCACCAGCTGCGCCACGATGTGGTCGCGCTGCGCCGCCGTGTAGCTGTGCGGGATCTCTGGCTCCAGCGCAGGCAGTGCCGCTTCAATGGCCGCAATCTGGCCTGCCAGCACACTGGCCAGCTGCGCCAGTTGTGGTGCCAGCTGTTCGGCCAGTACGCGTGCCTGAACGCTGGCCGCGCGCGCAGGCGATAGCGCATGTTCGGTTTCGTCGGCCAGCACTTGCAGCGCATCGGCGCCGATATTTCCCGCCAGCCCTTTGAGCGTATGTGCGCTGCGCTCGGCTCCAGCGCGGTCACCGGCTTCCAGCTGCTTGCGTATCTGCTGCACGGCGCCAGCCTGATTGCTGACAAAGCTGCGCAGCATGGCGATGTAACGGGGCCGCTTGCCCATCACGCGGCGCAGGCCACTGACCATGTCCAGTCCCGCGATCGGTGCCAGCGCCGGTTCGGCTGGCGCGGCATATGCCACGGCCGGCAGCACGCTGGCGTTGCCAGACAGGCCGCTGCTCCCGCTGCCGGCTGTCACTGCGCTAGCGCTGGTGCTAAGGGCAGAACTGCGTGCCGGTATCCAGCGCAGCAGCACCCGCCACAGTTCGTCCGGCTCGATCGGTTTGACGATGTAGTCAACCATCCCGGCCTGCATGCACAGTTCGCGATCGGCCTGCATGGCGTTAGCCGTCATCGCCACCACCGGCAGCGCATCGAGCGCCGGCAAGGCACGGATGGCGCGGGTCGCTGCCACCCCGTCCATCTCCGGCATCTGCATATCCATCAGCACCAGCTGATAGTCGCCACGCTGTGCCATCGCCAGCGCTTCCACGCCATTCACGGCGATATCGACTAACAGACCGGCATCCATCAGCAACTCTGCTGCCACCTGCTGGTTCAATTCATTGTCTTCGGCCAGCAGTACACGGGCACCATGAATGGTCGCCAGCGCGGCCAGCGTGCTCACTGGCGCCATACGCGTCTGCAGACTGTCATCAACGCTGCCGCCGAGCAGCCGGATCAGGGTATTGAACAGCACCGAAGCATTGACCGGTTTGATCAGCACATCATCGAAGCCGGCAGTATGGGCTTGCTGGATCACTTCTTCACGGCCGTAATCGGTCACCATCAGCAAGCGTGGCGGCAGCGCCAAGCCGAGCGCCCGGATGGCACCTGCTGCATCGATCCCGCTCAGTGCCCCCATCTGCCAGTCCAGCAGCACCACGTCATAAGGCGTGTCGCCGAGTGCGGCCGCGCGCACCATGGCCAGCGCTTCGGCACCGGAGACGGCAGTGTGTACGGCAAAGCCCATGCTCTCGAGCAGACCGGCAATCACCACCCGCGCACTGTCGTTATCGTCGGCTACCAGCAAGCGCCGGCCACGCAGATCCGGCGAAGGTAGTAGTGTCGGACGCTGACTCTGGCCGATATCGAGGCGCGCCGTAAACCAGAACGTCGCCCCCTGACCCAGTACGCTGTCTGCGCCCGTCTCGCCGCCCATCAGGCTGGCCAGCTTGCGCGAAATCGCCAGTCCCAGTCCGGTCCCGCCGTATTTACGAGTGGTGCTGGCATCGCCCTGCTGGAAGCTCTGGAACAGCTGCCCTAACTGCTGCTCGCTCAGACCGATGCCGGTATCGCGCACGGCAAAGTGCAACAGCACGCAGTGCGCATCGCGCTGCAGCACGCGCACCGTCACGGCCACTTCGCCACGTTCGGTAAATTTCAGGGCATTGTTAGCAAAGTTGATCAGAATCTGGCCTAGTCGCAGCGCATCGCCTTCCAGCGCAACCGGCACATCGGCGGCCACATCGAACACCAGTTCCAGCCCCTTGGCGCTGGCCTTGTCGCCGATCAGCGTGGCCAGATTTTCCAGCAGCTGATCGAGTTCAAACGGCTGCTTATCGACCTGCAGCTTGCCCGCCTCGATTTTGGAAAAATCCAGAATGTCATTGATGATGCCCAGCAGGTGCTGGCCGGCACGCTGGATTTTCTGCACATAGTCGTGCTGGCGCGGTGTCAGTCCGGTCTTCAGTGCCAGATGGCTCATGCCGATGATGGCATTCATCGGGGTGCGGATTTCGTGGCTCATATTGGCCAGGAATAGCGACTTGCTGCGGGTGGCATCTTCCGCCGTCTGTTTTGCGACACTCAGCGCCTGCGCCGCTGCATGTTCCGCCGTGACGTCGGCCAGATAGCCATTCCATACCTCTTCGCCGGCAATCTGGTGCACACAGCTGCAGTGCAGATCGACCCAGCGCTGCGACAACTGGCCCTGGGCACCAAACGCCATCCGGCGATGCACGAACCAGTGCTGACGGGCGCCATCGGCAAACTGCGCCAGCAAACCGGTCGCGCCTTCCGGATCGAGCAGGGAAAACAGGCTGGCGCCATCAGCCAGCACATCGCTCGCCTGCAGGCCGGTGATCGCGGTAATCGCCGGACTCATAAAGCGGAACTGCGGCTGACCGCTGGCATCAAGCTGGAACTGGTACACCGCAACGGGCAGATTATTGGTGATCTCGCGCATGCGCCGTTCGTTCTCGAAGCGCAGCCGGCGCGCATGTTCGGCAGCACGGGTGCGCCCGGTCATGACCAGCGCAAACAGCCAGATCGCGCTTGCGCAACCGACGCCTAGCGCCAGCTGATGCCACAGCGGCAGCCACTGGCTGCGATCCTGCAGTACCAGCACCCGCCATTGACCACCCTCGTCCGGCCAGCTCAAACTGCTGCTGGCCAGCGCATGGGTCGTCCCATCCAGCATGGTCTGGCTACCCCGTGTTTCAAACGGCAGCTGCAGCGGTCCGGTGGCGCTGAAGATGTCACCGAACTGGCGCTCTTTCTCCAGTTGCGCCATGCGTGCAGGACTGATCTCGCCGCTGACCATGAACAGGTATTCATTACGATTGGTCGCAAACACCACCCCGTCCGGTGACAGCAGCAGTGCCGGGTCCTTGCTATGGGCCAGAATCCGGTCGATTTCCGCCGCCGGCATTTTGATGGTGTAGACCCCGGCAATCGGCGTGTCGCGCGAGTTGCCACTGTAGACGGGGGCAGCGAAATACAGACCGCGCTCGTGCGAATTACTCCCGATCGCGGCGTACACATTTGCCTGCCCGGCCAGCGCACGCCGCACATACGGGCGATAACGCAAATTGCGACCGACTCCTATCGCCTTGCCTTCTTTATTTAAGTAAGCCACGGTGGTGCCGTCACCCGCTAGTACAAACACGGTATCGGCATTGTACTGATCCAGCACGGCCGAAAAATTAACATGCAGCCGATAGGCATCGCCCCCCAGTTCGCCGGCCAGCAACTGCTTGACGCTATCTTCGACGAGCCCCATCAAGATTGCGCCACCCATCACGCGACCATCGCTACTATCGATCTGGATCTGGCGCGCCAGATCGTCGGCGCGGGCGCGCACATCACGACCATGCTGCTGGAACACCACCTGACGCTGAATCAGCACCGCACTACCGGCCACCAGCAAAGCCAGCGCAGCCCAGCGCATGAACATCAATTTACGCCAGCCGCGACCACGCAGACTGTTTCGGAAATGCCGAAGCGGGCCGGTTGGCAAGGCCACCGCTCGCTGAGGTATTCCGTCTGCTGGTCCGTCCATCGCGCCTAGCATTGCATAAATATTTGACAATAGAGTATAACTGAAAAGTACACTGTAAGCGCTTCCACATGGTTCAATTCTGTGATTTACTGCCCGCACCACGCCCCAGCCCCGGGTACGCCGGCTGCGGGTTCACCTGACGAGGATCGACGATGTTGCGCATTTCCGGACGTTTTTACACGGCTTTACTGCTGGTCAGCGCGCTTTCTGGTGCGACACCGGCAGTATCGGCAGCGCCACGTCCACTGGCATTTACCGCCGTCGATTCGCTGGGCGCCGATAGCCGCGCCATCCTCAGCATCCTGCAGGACCGTCAGGGTTTCGTCTGGATCGGCACCATCGAAGGAGGCCTGTTCCGTCACGACGGCCACAAACAGCTACGCTTCCTGAACGATCCCTCCAACCCGGCCAGCTTGCCAGGTGGACGCGTCACCGCGCTGTTCGAGGATGAAACCGGCCGTCTGTGGATCGGTACCGACGAAGGTCTGGCCAGTTTCGATCCGGTGACCAATGGTTTTAAACGCTACCATCCGGACGACGGCCCGCCTAACGCGCGCATCATCCGCCGCATCATCAGCGACAACCGTGGCGGCATGTGGCTGGCGACCTGGGGCGGCTTACAACACTTCGATCCGCGTACCAAGCGATTCTTGATCTACCAGCACGACGATGCCCGTCCTGATAGCCTGACGTTCAACGATGTCAACGCGGTCGCGGTGGACAATAAAGGCGGCGTGTTTGCCTCGACCTGGCCCGGTGGACTCGATTATCTGGCGCCCGGCGCGCAGGGCTTCCAGCATTTCCGGGTGGATGATGCGGCACAACCCAACCCGAAGTCGAACGATGTGCGGGCCTTGTATTTTGACAGCGCCCGCACACTGTGGATCGGCACTGCCGATGGCGTCTACACCTGGAAAGCCGGCCAGCCATGGGAGCAACGTACGCTGCAACCGGTGCAGGCCAAGCGCGTCACCGATATCGATGAAGACCGCGCCGGCGACGTCTGGATCAGCACCCGCACCGCTGGTCTGATCCGCTATGACCGCGAACTGCGCCAGTTCCAGAGCTACCGCCATCGTGCCGAAGATGCCCATAGTCTGAACAGCGACGCCATCAACACCACCATGCGCGATCGCGCCGGCACCCTGTGGGTCGGTTCGCTGACCGATGGTGTCAGCCGCGCCAATCTTGGCTACCACGGTTTTGAACGCTTTGTGCCGCGCGATATCGAGCCCGATTTCGTCAAGTCCAGCAACTTCGTGCGCAGCATCGGCGCCGCCGCCGGTGGACAACTCTGGCTGGCCCTTGATGACGGTCTGGCGCTCTTCGATCCGGTGCGGCGCGCCATGCTGCGTACCTACAGCGCCATCCCGAAACGCCCCGGCGCACTCAGTTCCAACGTTATCTACAGCACCTATCAGGCGCCCGATGGCAAGCTGTGGGTCGGCACGTCGGAAGGCCTGAACCGGCTCGATCATCCGGATGGCCCGTTCAAGGTGATCCGTTTCGGCAGCAAGACCACCAACTTCGTCAACGCCATTGCACCGGGTCGTGGCGGAGTGTTGTGGCTAGCCACCGGCACGGCACTGCTGCGCTACAACCCCGACGACGACAGCACGCAAAGCTTTGCGCACGATCCCAAGGATCCGCACAGCCGCAGCGTGAATGGCGCCACCACCGTCATCGAGGATCGTGCAGGACGGGTCTGGACCGGCGAATTCTATCGCGGCGGCGGACTCGATATGCGCGATCCGGTCACCGGTAAATTCCGTCACTTCCGCCTCGAACCCGGTAATCCGGCCAGCCTGAGTAGTGACCGGGTCAGCACCATGCATCAGGATGCCGACGGCAGCATGTGGATCGGCACCTCGAAGGGCCTGAACCATGTGGTGACAGATAAAAACGGCCAGTTCACGGTGACCCGTATTCAGGAAAAAGGTGAACTCGGTAACCGTCTGATCGAAGCGATCCGCACCGATAAAAACGGTTTTATCTGGGTCACTACGGCCGCCGGCATGAGCAAGATCGACCCGGTTTCCGGCACCGTCACCGAGTACGCGGTCGAAGACGGTCTAACCGAAGGCTTCTACATGGATTCGGCGGCCAACAGCAGCGACGGTCTGCTGTACTTCGGCAGCAGCAGCGGCATCACCGCCGTCAATCCGGCCATCCACAGCAGCGCCTCGCGCCCGCCGCAATTGTCGATTACCGATATCCGCGTGCTGAATCGCTCGCTTGGTGCCGGAGCCTTGCCGGAAGGCGTGCAGCTCGATGGCACACTGACCCGGCCACTGGCACTGACGGTGCCCTGGAGCGCCAACACCATCTCCCTCGAATTCGCAGCCCTGCACTACGCCGAACCGCGCCGCAATGCCTATAGCTACTGGCTGGAAGGCTTCGATAAACAGCCAGTGCAGGCCGACGCCAGTCGTCCGGTGGCCACTTATACCAATCTGGCGCCGGGCAAATATCACTTCCATCTGCAAGGCACGAATAACAAAGGCGTGGCCGCACGTGACGAAATTATCCTGCCGATTACCATCACGCCACCACCGTGGCAGACCGGCTGGGCGCGGGCCTTACAGGCGGCACTGGTGCTGCTGGCCGCAGCGATTCTGGCGCGCTGGCTAATGCGCCGCTGGCGCGCCCGTGCGCAGGAACTGGAAGCCCTGCTGGCCGAACGCAGCGAGGCGCTACGTCAGGCCGAGCACAAACTGGCATATCTGAGCGCTAGCGACAAACTGACCGGACTGGCCAACCGGCGCAGCTTCGACGACCAGTTGGCAAGTGAATGGCGCCGCGCCGCACGCGAGGAAAAGCCGCTGGCGATGGGACTGCTGGCAATCGATCAGATGGATCTGTATTCCGAACTGCATGGCCAGTCCGAAGCCGACGCCATGCTACGGCGGGTGGCGCACGCGCTGCAACGCTGCATGCATCGCGCTGGCGATACGCTGGCCCGCTATGGCGCCGACCAGTTCGCGTTTCTGGCGCCCGGCGTCAGTCAGGAGGAAGTCGCACTGCTGGCGAAGCAGATCCGCGCCGGCATGGAGGCCGCTGAACTCCCGCGCAGTGGCCCGGGCAGCCTGCGCATCGGCATTGCGGCGCTGCTGGCCAGTCCTTACGAAGCGGCCAGCGTCCTGCCGCAGCAGGCCGAGGCAGCCTTGTACCAGGCCGCTACAAGCCCGGAAGCGCTATCAGAAATTCATGGGTGACTGGCGACGTCGTACGGCCTGCCAGTCGTCGTAGACAGGGATGATGGCCAGCGTCAGCAAGGCCAGTGCCAGCGGCACGGTGACAATAAAGCCGATGTATTTGAAACCGAAGGCACCCGCCAGTCCGCCGCAGAAGAACATCGCCAGCAGAGAACTCAGCAGGCGCAGTTTGTCGCGGTCGGCACTGACATTTTCCAGTTCCGGATTGTCCGTATCACGGTTCCAGTAGACCATCTTGCCCAGTTCAATACCAATGTCGGTGACCAGTCCGGTGACGTGGGTGGTGCGGATTTCGGCGCGAGAAATCTTGGTGACGATGGCGTTCTGTAAGCCCATCACGAAACACAGCAAGGCGACAATCGCGGCAGTCTGACCGGAGGCATCGAGGCGCGCGCCCATCAGACCAAAGCATAGCAGTAGCACCGCTTCCAGTATTAGTGGCAGTGCGAACTGGCTGTGCGTACCGTGGCGCCGCCCCCAGTTGACCATGATGGTCGATACCGAAGCGCCCCACACGAAGGCTCCCAGCGACATCAGACCCGCCGTGAGCATCGAGACATCGCCCAGCGCGGCGTTGTCAGCCAGCGCCGAAACGATGCCGGACATATGCGAGGTATATTGGTCGATGGCGAAAAAACCACCGGCATTGACGGCGCCCGCGACAAAAGCCAGCGAACGGCCCAGATGGCGGTTACTCAGGTGGGTGCGTTGCGGGCTGGTTAAAGCCCGGAGGTAGTGCATAGGCATAAAGGCCTCAATGTGACTGGCGGCTAGTCCATTGTAAGCCATCGTCACCCGCACCCGTCAAGCTTTGCCACCGACACAACACAAACTGGCAGTTAGACCACAAATGCCTGCGCTTTATCCGGCAAAGCAGACATTTGCGCGCGAACGCCCTTGCTTCAGTCGAGTGCCTTGAAGCGGATTGCGGCGCCACCTCCAGCTGCAAGGTGCAGAGACAGTACCTCGCCGAAGCTAACCGGCCGCTTTTCAATCACCATATCGTAGGGTGCCTTGTCCCAGGATGCGCCAGCACCATCCCGATAAATCTGCGCCTGATAATGACGCTGCGGGTCGAGGAAGTCCAGCTTCAGCGTCAACTCACGGGCGCGCTCATTGGTCAGTGCTCCCAGATACCAGTCCTGTGCACCGCGCTGCTGGCGCGCCATCACCACGAACTCCCCTACTTCGCCAGCGAGTGCGCGACTTTGCTCCCAGTCGGTCGGCACATCGACGATGAACTGGAAGGCATCGCGGCGCGCTTCGTAATGTTCGATCAGATCGGCCGCCATCTGAATCGGAGAATACAGCACCACGTATAGCGAAAGTTCCTTGGCCAGCGTGGAGCGCACACGATTTTCATGACCTTTCCCGTTCGGCTCCAGATTGAAAATGCCGGGCGTGTAATCGAAGGGGCCAGACAACATGCGGGTATAGGGCAGGATCGCCGTATGCTCGGGCGGATTAGGCGGAAAACCCCAGGCGTTGTACTCCTGCCCGCGCGCACCTTCGCGCGAAAGCCAGTTCGGATAGGTACGGCGCAAGCCGGTATCCTTGATCGGTTCATGGGTATCAATGGCAATCTTGCGCTTGGCCGCCTCGGTGACCGAGCGCAGATATTCGCCTGCCATGAACTGGCCGTCGTGCCACTCATAGCGCACCTCGCGCTGATCATCAATGCGCTTGATGCGCTCATTGTCCGCCACATAGCCGGTCTTGATAATGTCGATATTACTGGCGCGGGCGTAATCGTAGGCTGCGCCCATCTGGCTGGCGTAGTGACTCACCGCGCCAGACGTCTCGTGATGCCCAATCAGCTTTACGCCTTTGCTACGGCCATAGGCAGCGATCGCCGCCATATCGAAATCAGGATAGGGCTGGGCAAAGCGGAACAACTCCCCGTTGTCCGGCCACTCGCCATCCCAGCCGACGTTCCAGCCTTCCGCCAGCACTCCCGAGAACCCATACTTCGCCGCGAAATCCATATAGCGCTTCACCTCGGCGGTGGTGGCACCATGTTTGGCACCTGAAGCCCAGGTCTGCTGCCAGAGGTGCATGGCCCACCAGATACCCACATATTTCCCCGGTTTGACCCACGACACATCACCCAGCTTGTTCGGTTCATTCAGGTTCAGAATCAGATCGGAATTGAGCAGCCCCGCCGCATCCGGCGACACCTGCACGGTGCGCCAGGGGGTATTGAACGGCGCGGCGAGTTTCACCTTCACGCCATCCGACCATGGCGTCAGATCAGCCTTGAAGACCCCATCGCGGCGCTGATTCAGCGTCATCGATGCGTAGTTGGTCAGTGCCGCCTCATGTAGCGCCAGATGCACGCCACTGGCAAGCCGCAAGGTAAATGGCGTCTCGACATGCGCAGCCTCGCGCAGGCGGGTGGTGCGATACAGCTGTTCGTAGCTGCTCCAGTTCCGCGCCGGGATCCACCATGCGCGCGTGGTATCACTGTCGGCGATTCGAAACTCGCTGCGCTCGTCCAGTATTTCAATCTGCTGTCCGCTGGACAGACCGGCCTGTCGCGGTACCTCATAACGGAAACCCAGACCATCATTAAACACGCGCAAGCGCAACGAGAATTTGCGCGGCATAGCACCGCCGCGTACCAGATCCACCAGCAGTTCACGATGGTGATCGCGCACCAGGCGACGCTCCCCCCAGGGCTGCTGCCATGTCTCGTCACGTTCGGCCATGGCGCTGCCGCTGATCAGGAAGCCCTCGCCCAGCTCGGGGCCAGTCCGAAGCACCAGCCCCAGACGCGCTGCCGGCATGATCTCCTTGCCAGCGTAGCGCACGCGATAGCTGGGCGCACCGCGTTCATCGCTCACGATCACTGTCAGTTTCCCGTCGGGCGAACTGACGCTCACTTCTTTCGCCTGCACGGCAACGCACAGCAAGGCCAGAATCAGTCCCGAGGTCGGCACGGGAAACCGCAACATCCGTTTGAAATATGCGCGCATCATCTCACTCCACCATGATTTCATCGGCAAAAATAAAACTGCGGTTACCCTGGCCCTTGTGCCACTCCGGACACCAGACCGGCGCCACGCCGCGCACACGCACAAAGCGCGCCATCCTGCCGTCGCCAGCCACCGCCAGTACTTTGATGATGCTGCCATCGGCATGTTCATCAACCGTATTCTGCACCGCGCCAACGCGAACCCAGTTTTGCCCATCCGTGCTGGCCTCCACCTCCAGCGCTTTCGGCATGAAGATCCAGCTGTTCTGGTCCTGCAGGAAGCTGACCGCGACGCGTTTCAGAGGACGTGAGGCACCGAGGTCAATCACCCCGTCGAGATCCTCGCCATAAAAGCCCAGCCAGCCGCCGAGACGGAAGTCATTCCCGCCGCGCACACCATCCACCAGTGCCGCTGCGCCACCCGCTGCATACTGCAGATTCGGCGCGTGTTTCAGTTCGACCTTGAGCTGTTCGCTCAGTTTTACCACCGGCGCCAGCGTCACTGGACTCCAGTACTGGCCACGCCGCGCGCGTAGTTTCAGTTCCGTGCTGGCGGAAAGTGTCAGTGGACCTTGCCACTGCGGACTGCCAGCATGCGGCTCGCTGCCATCGAGCGTGTAATAGATCGCATCCACCGGCTCAGGGGAATGCGCAGTAATCCGCGTGGTATCACGGAAACGGTAGGGGCCATCGGCAATCGGCGCCAGCACGACCTGCTTTGCGGTCGCCACCTGCCCGCTGCGCGGACGATCCGCCAGATCGCTTCCCCAGCGCGACGCCGCCTCACCCATGCTGAACTTCAGTTCGCCACCCTGCATCATCGCCTGATGCGGCAACCACGCTTTACTCCATGGCTTGCCATTCAGGGTGGCACGCTGCACGTAGGGACCGCTGCCCGAAGAACTGATGACGAAGCGTTTGCCGTTTTCAAGATAGATGGTGACGCGACTGAAACGTGGCGTACCGATGGTGTAGCTAGGCTGACCCGGTGTCACGGCATACAGCCCCAGTGCACTCATCACGTACCATGCGCTCATCTGACCGCAGTCCTCATTACCAACCAGACCATCCGGCGTATCGTCATACATTTCATCCATCAGCCGCTTGACCAGCGCCTGGGTCTTCCATGGCTGGCCTGCATAGGCATACAGGTAAGCCATATGGTGACTAGGCTCATTACCATGTGCATACTGTCCCACCAGACCGGTGATATCCACCTGATGGCGGCCGCTCAGCCCTTGCTGCGCATTGAAGCAGTCTTCCAGCAACTGCAGGAATTTCGCTTCACCGCCAAGTCGGGCAATCAAGCCGTCGATATTGTGCGGCACGAAGAAGCCATACTGCCAGCCATTCGCTTCGGTGAAATTGACACTTACTTCGGCCGGATCGTAGTTCTCCATCCAGCGCCCTTTGGCACGCGGATGGACATGGCCTTTAGCATCAATCAGATTCCGCCAGCCTTCCGCACGCGCAGCAAAGCGCTGCGCAATCTCGCGTTCACCGAGCGCTGTCGCCAGCACTGCAATACACCAGTCGTCGTAGGCATATTCCAGCGTCTTGGAAACGCTCTCCGCTTCCTCGTCGCCCTGCAGATAGCCCTGCTTACGGTAAGTGCTGATGCCTGATTTGTCAGCTTCTGCGGTCTTCACCATCGCCGTCAGCGCAGCCTTCGCGTCAAAGCCGCGGATACCTTTGGCGTAGGCGTCCGCGATCACACTCACCGCATGGTAGGCGATCATGCAATCGGTCTCATTACCCCACAGTTCCCACACCGGCAACCGTCCGGCTTCCTTGAACTGGGCGATAAAGGTGTTAATGAAGTCCGCACTGCGGCGCCGTTCGACGATGCTGTAAAGAGGATGGGCCGCACGGAAAGTGTCCCACAGCGAGAACACCGAATAACGGGTGTAATCGCGCGCCGTGTGTACCTTGCCGTCACGTCCGAAGAAGCGTCCGTCACTATCCTGGAAAGTATTCGGCTGCACAAAGCTGTGATACAGCGCGGTGTAGAACACCCGCTTATCCTTCTCGCTACTGCCCTCCACTTCGATGCGCGACAACTGCCGGTTCCACGCCGCGCGTGCCTGCTGGCGCACTGCATCGAACGCAAAGCCTTTCTGCTCGGCCTGCAGGTTTGCCAGCGCACCGCGCGCATCAACTGCCGAAATTCCCACCTGCGCCTGCAGCACCTCGCCCGGCTTCAGATCGAACGACAGCGCGGCCTTGATCTGCTCCTGCCCCATCGGGCTGGCCAGCCGCTTGAACGGATGGTCGAAGCGGATGATGAAGTAAACCGGACGGTTGGCTGCCCAGGCTTTGCTACGCCGCCAGCCGGCTACGCTACGTTCATCGAGCACGGTTAGCCCCGATGCCAGCAACTCGCCACGGTGACTCAGGTCGAGCATTACATGCGCAGCATCGGCGCGCTCGAAGGTCCAGCGATGCAGCGCCGTCCGCAGTGTCGCCGTGACTTCGGCTTTCACGCCATAGTCCTGCAAGGTCACGCCGTAATAGCCCGCCTCTGCGCGTTCGCTGCCTTTGTCGAAATGGCTACCGTAACCGCTGGCATCAAACGGCAGCGGGTCTTCTCCCTTGAAGCGGTAGCCGCTTTTCCATTTGACAGGGCCAGTCGCTGGCAACAGCAGCACATCGCCGTAATCGGACACGCCGGTGCCGGACAGGTGAGTATGACTAAAGCCGTACACCACCCGGTCGCTGTCGTGATAGCCGCTACTGCCATCCCAGCCCGTCAGACGCGTATCCGGTCCAGGCTGGATCATCCCGAACGGCAGGGTCGGGCCGGGGAAAGTATGACCGTGGCCACCGGTACCGACCATGGGATTAACGTAGTGCGCCAGATCCCGCGCAACTTGCGCCGGTGCTGCCGATACAGAAGCGGTAGACAATGCAGCGGCCCATGCTACGGCGAGCATGATGAATATTTGAGGCATGGAGAACGTCCTTGGTTAGTCGTTTTCGGGCTGGTTCAGGATTTACCCAATGGCGGGCAGACAGTACTTTCGCGCACCACCAGATTCACCGGCAGCACACGTTCGATCACTTCTTCACTTTCACCGTTCAGCAACAGTTCGACGCCCAGCGCGCCCAGCGCGCTCTTGTCCACACTCAGTGTGGTTAAGGGCCGGCGCGCATGCGCTGCCGCGGCAATATCATCGAAACCAACGATGCTGATATCGTAAGGGACCTTGAGACCGGCGCGCATGCAGGTATCCATCGCCACCAGCGCGGCCGCATCGTTGTAGCAGAACACCGCATCCGGCGGGTGCGGCAAAGCCAGCAGGGTTTCCATGGCTTCGCGTGCCGCCGCTTCCAGCTCCTGCCCTTCCTGCATCATCACCTCGAAGCGCGGATCGGCCAGCACGCCGGCGTTGAAAAGTGCCTGACGAAAGCCACGTGCGCGCTCGCGAATACTGAAGTGGGCCAGAGAACCGGAGATAAACCCGATCCGTTCGCGGCCAATATCGAGCAGGTGGCGGGCCGCCAGATAGCCACCCATCATATTGTCCGGATTGGCCGAGGTATAGCCGGACAGCTTCATATCGATCAGCACCAGCGGCTTGCCGATGCTACGCAATACTGCCAGCAGTTCGGGTTCGAAATAACCGGCACACAGAATCGCGTCCGACTGATGCAGGCGGATCTGCTCCACCACACCATCGGCCGGGCCCACCGCCGTAAAGGACAGGATGATGCCGTGCTTGCGACAGGCTTCCGCTGCGCCATGCAGAACCGGCGTGTAGAACGGGCTGCTGGACATATTATTGTGCTGGCGGTGCAACAGGAAAGTCAGACGGCGCAGTTTTTTCTGACGCAGCCGCCCCATGTCGTAGCCCATGCCGCGCGCCGTTTCCACCACCATGCGGCGGGTTTCCTCGGTCAGTCCAGCTTCGTTTTTCAGCGCGCGCGAAATGGTTCCGCTAGAAAGGCCGGTGGCCTTGGCGATATCGCGGATGGTAATGCTCATCTGTCTCACTCCCGTAGCTAAACCATGGATAACTCCCGCCAGCGACGCCAGTCGCCGGTACCAACCGGGGGCTGCAGCGGAATTTACTAAACCAGTGCAGCGCGTGCCTCTGCGGGCCGCATTAGCTGAGAGTATAGCCATAGGACTCGCATCGACAAGCACCAGAATGCCGCGTTGTAGCGAGTTTATCGGGAATTTACTAAACAAAGTCACTCCCCGCTCTGCAGCAGGCCATCCTGCTCGATACGCAGATCGGGATTGCCAGAGCGCCCCGCCAGCCGCGCAGTGAACTGGCGGGTCGTCGCTTCGATACGGGGCGGCCACACATAGCCGGCAACGGCGGCCTGCTGCAAGCCAAGCTGCTGGTAGTTGCGCGCGAAACGCCGGTGTTTAGTGAAATAGCTGCGCTGGGCATAATACACTTCGCGCAAGGCCCATTTCGCTGCCAGCGCAGGAGCGACACGCACCGCATCGCGCGGCCCACCCACCGGGTGCGCTGAAAACTGCACCACGCCCCACATTTCGGGGTAGTGCATATTGATGACGCCCTGCGGTGACCAGACCCAGTTGTCTTCCGCCAGCGCTTTGCCGGTCGCGGCATCGGTGAGCTTGCGGTAGCTGCCGTCACGGCTAGTGGTCTGCCATTCCACCCGCGAGAAATTGAGCCGCCACTGATCGCCCGCCAACGGGCGCAGCACCTCGCCATAACTCTCCCGCAGTGCGCGCCAGGGCACGGCCACCTCCACCGTCCAGCCCTGATCGCGATCACCGGGCTGGTTCAGTGTGCCATGCAGCTGGCGACCGATTTTTACACCATGCATATCCCAGCCGGTGTAGGCCACCCGCTCGCCGTCGCGATACGGCTTGGTTAGCAGCAGATCCCAGGCCGTGCCATGCTGGTTAATTTCCAGCTCCATGTAGCGGTGGGTACTGCCCTCCGGATCGATAAACAGCTCGATGTCGTTATCCTGAAAAATCACACTATCGCGCTCGGTCAGCGTCGCCCACAGATCCGGCTCCTCCATCTCGACAGCGAAGTACAGGTAATCGTCATCCCACAGCATTTTGGCGCGGGTACGAAACCGCGGTGTCGGCCGGGCCGATCCTTCGATGTCGACGAAGTCTTCGGTCCACTGGGCTTTCGCCCAGTCGCCTTCATCGAGCCGGCCATCCAGCAGCGGCGGCGTGGTGCTGCGGTATGCCACGTAATAGCGCGGCTGGAACGGAATCGACGGATGCGGCACCGCTGCCAGTTGCGCAAAGGCGCCCGCCCCGGCCAGTGCAGTCAGCACGGTAATCGCAGCTTGCAGGATACGCATAACTTACCCCTGTGCTAGCAGCAGACAGTCGCCGCTGGACCACTGCCACGCCATCATGGCTGCTCACCCGCGCTATACAGGCCTGCATAGCGGCAGCCGAAGTACAGCACAAAGGCGTAGCAGGCGGCAGGGATCAGGAAGGACTGTTGCAAGCCAACGCTATCGGCCAGCAGACCCTGAGCGAACGGCACTAGTGCGCCGCCCACAATCGCCATACACAGTATCCCCGAGGCCTGTCCGGTCAGGCTACCGAGACGGTACAGCGCCATACTGAAAATGGTCGGGAACATGATGGAGTTACACAGACCAACTGCCAGAATTGCCCACATCGCCGTCTGTCCTTGACCGAAAATCGCCAGCATAATCAGCGCCATCGACAGTGCGGCATTAAAGGCTAATGTCTTGCCCGGGCTGACGTAGCGCATCACCAGAAAGCCGATGAAGCGTCCCACCATGGCACCACCCCAGTAGTAGCTCACGTAATGTGCCGCCAGATCCGGTGTCAGTGCCGCGATATGTGGCTCACCGAGGAAGTTGATCAGGAAGCTGCCGATACTTACCTCGCCGCCCACATACAGGAAGATGCCGATAGCGCCCATCACCAGCTGCGGATGCGACAGCACCGACGCCTTTACGGCCGACGCGCCGGCTCCCGTTGGCACTACCGATACATCGTCTTCGGCATAATCAATCTTCGGCAGGCGGGCAAAGGCAAACATCAGTGCTAACAGCAGCAGCGCTGCGGCCAGTGCCAGATAGGGTCCTTGCACACTGGCTGCCTGCGCCGCACGGTCGGTGATATCACCGGACAGAATCAGAATCCCGCCCAGCGTGGGAGCAACCGTGGTACCCAGCGAATTGAAGGCTTGCGTCAGGGTCAGGCGGCTCGACGCAGTACGCGCGTCACCGAGCACCGTCACATAAGGATTGGCGGCCACCTGCAGAATCGTAATTCCCGATGCCAGTACGAAGAAGCCCAGCAGGAATAGTGCGTAGCCGCTGTTTGAAGCAGGATAGAACAGCGCGCAACCGGCAGCGGCGATCACCAGACCGGTAACGGCACCATGCTGGTAACCGATCTTTTTAATCAGCATACCGGCGGGCAGCGATACCAGAAAATACGCACCGAAGAAACAGAACTGCACCAGCATGGCCTGCACATAGCTCAGCGTGTAAAGTGCCTTCAGGTGGGGAATCAGCACATCATTGAGTGCCGTCAGTAGACCCCACATGAAGAAAAGCGTAGTGATAATGATCAGCGGGCCAGTATTGCCGGTAGTGCCAGCACTGTTCTGCGTAGGCTGCAGCGGCGCGCGCTGCGATAGATGTTCCATGGGGACTCCTGTGGTCTCTTTATGATGTTGTTATATGCGTCTGCAAGCAGGGCTAATTCAAAGCTAATTCAAAGCTAATTCCCGGCTAATTCCAGGCTATTTCAGGGCTGAAGATCGGCCGGTGCGGCTGGCAGATCGCGTCCGCGCGTGCCCCAGCCTGCGGTCTCCGCTTGCGGAGCCAGGCGATAGTCCAGCGTACCGCCAGCCTGCAACTGCTCCCAGTCCAGCCAGACCCGCGACAAAGGCTTGCCGGTCCAGTTCACGCCCTGCACAAAGCGCCGCTCGCCCGGCACGGCAGCCGGCGCCGTGATGCGCAGCGTGCGGCCTTGCGGCAGGTCGATTTCAGCATGCGCAAAGCGCGGAGCGTGCAGCAGGAAGCGGCCACTGCCCGGTGCATCGGGGTACAGCCCCAGAGCGCTGAACAGATACCAGGCCGACATGGTGCCCAGATCATCGTTCCCCGTCACGCCACTCGGACTATTGCCGAACAGCGTTTCAGCGGCGCGCAGTACGGTGGTGGTTTTCCACGGCTGGCCCATCAGGGTGTACATCCATGGGGTATGCAGATCCGGCTCATTATTCGGGTTGTAGCGGAACTGGCTGTAGTAGCTATACGGTCCCACTACCCACGACTTGCGCACGGCGGCCGGATCGGCCAGTACCGCGTCATAATCGAAGAACAGATCAAGCCGCTGCAGCGCCTGCTTCTGGCCGCCCATGGCAGCTGCCAGCCCTGCCACGTCCTGCGGCACCAGCCACTGATACTGCCATGCCGTACCTTCGTGGAAGCCGCGATCACTACGCGGGTCATAGCCGCCGGTCAGTTCGCTGAACCAGCTGCCATCATCGAGTCGCGGACGGGGGAAGCCCTGCAAGCCGGTGGCCGTATCCTTGACACTGCCGTCCCAGATTTTGCGCCAGTTCAGGGCACGCTGTGCCAGCAAAACGGCATCCTGACGATGGCCAAGCGCGCTCGCCATTTTTGCCAGCGCCCCGTCGGCCAGGGCATATTCCAGCGTCGCCGAAGCGCCATGATGGGGATCGACATCCATCCCTTTCGAGACAAAGCTGCGGTCATACTGCACAAAGCCCTGACGCAGATAGCTCGGGTTACCGGCACGTCCCTGCGCCCTTATGCCCTGTGGTGGCACTCCGAAGGCATTTTCGCGAAGCGCCGCGTAGGCCGCTGCCTCGCGTCCCTTGAGGGCACCGTAACGCCACAGATCCACCAGGAATGGTGTTACCGGATCGCCGGTCATGATGTTGGTTTCGAAGTTGGCATAGCCCCAGCGTGGCAACCAGCCACCCTGTTCACGGATTTTCAGCACCGAGTTGGCGATGTCACGCGCACGTGCGGGCTGCAGCAACGCCAGCATCTGGTTCTGTGCCCGATAGGTATCCCACAGCGAGAAGAATTCGTAGTAGGTCCAGTCGCTGGCGGTGTGGATGGCGTTGTCATAACCGCGATAGCGGCCATCGGCGTCGTTGCCGGTGGTGGGTTGCAGCAGCGTGTGATACAGCGCGGTGTAGAACACCGTGCGATCGTCGTTGCTACCGCCTTCGATGCGTACCCGTCCCAGTTCGCGCTGCCAGTTAGCCTGTGCCTGCGAGCGCATGGCGTCGAAACTGACAGGACGCGCTCCCGCCATGCCCTCCGCCTGCAGGTTCACTCGTGCACCTTCGGCATCCACATGCGAGATGGCGCTGACCGCCGTCACGGCACGGCCATTTTTCAGATCAAAACTTAGCCACATACCATGGGGACGGGCTTCGCCTTGCTGGCTCGGGCCTTTCACGCCGGCCTTGCCACCCTGATCATCCCAGATCCCGTGTGCCACGAAGGACTGGTCGAACACCATGCGGAACCAGGTGGTGTACTGCGCACCGCCACAGAAGCTCTTGGTGGTCACCTTGCCTTCCACGGTGTGATCATCGATCACCCTCAGGGCGCTGCCGACTACCGCATGGCGTTCGTTGGCCTGTCCGAGATTGATCAGCAGATGACCATTCGAGACACCCGTTGCGAATGTGTAGCGCTCGGCCGCCGCGCGGGTCAGCGCCGTGGCTTCGGCGGTGATGCCGCCGTAGCTGGTCAGCTGAACCTTGTAATAGCCGGCCTGCCCGACTTCGCCCTCATGGCTGAATTCCGCCGCATAGCGTTTGTAGTCAAAGGAAGCAGCCTTGGTCGTATCGAAATCACCGCCGGCGCGGATGCTGCCCGTGACCGGCAGTACCGACACCTGACCACCCTGCTCCCAGCAACCGGCGCCGGAAAGGTAGGAATGGCCAAAGCCACGGATACGTGTATCGCTATAGCGCCAGCCGGCGTAATGCTCGCCGCTGGGACTAATCTGTATCATGCCGAACGGTGCGGAAGCGCCGGGGAAGGTGTTGCCTTCGTCCTGCGTGCCGATGAAGGTATTCACCGGCATGCTGGCAGCAGCGCAGCTAGCCGCGAGCAGCAGACCTAGACTCAAACTCAGACCAGCACCCAGACTAGTCAGGCGACGTAAAGGAGATAGAAGTGTCATGAACGCGTTCTCCGTCTAGCGGGCGACTGGTGCAGCAGGCACGCTGGCAGCGGGGTTGGCCGGTAGGTACAGCGGGTGCGCTTCGGTGTTAAAGGTCACGCCATCGAAATTGAGTGCGCTTTTCGGTGCAAACAGCAGATAGAAATACTTGAACGTTTCGGCAAACACAAAGCTCTCCATCGAATCTTCCTGCTCTTTGCTGCGGACGTCTTTCAGCGCAGCGTAACCCGCTTCGCTGCGGCAGTAGCGCACAAAATCATTCCAGAATTCGCGGCCCATGGCGCGATAACGCGGATTGCCAGTGTAGTGATGCAGATAGTAGGCCGATTCGACGATCTCCGGACGCAGCGCATAGCCGGGCGACTCGACCTTCATGCTGGCGTAATCCAGCGATTCCGGTTCGATTCCATGCAGGCGCCACATGCGCAGACCGGATTCCTGCAAGGCGCGGGCACGCTTCATATCACCACCCAGCGCCAGCAGCGCTGGCATGAACGCATCCAGCGCACCATACTGGGTCTTGGTGCGCGCACCGGTGACCATGTCGGCATGGCCATACCACAACGCCTTGCCACGCTGATCCGCCAGCGCCTTGTTCACGCCGTCGATACTGTGCTCCCACATCGCCTTGCATTCCAGATCCCCGAACAGGCGCCAGCATTTATTCAGATACTCATAGTAGGAATCAATGCCACCACCAATGTGGGCGCCGGTATCGGTCCAGCGACCGCTTTCAACGTCGATGGTTGAACCCACCAGTCCCAGCGGCGACGCGGCGCGGTAGGTTGCGACCAGTGCGCGCTTGGCCTTGTCGAAATAGACCGGTTTTCCCGTCAGGCGACTCAGCATGCCGA
This sequence comes from Oxalobacteraceae bacterium, assembly GCA_027490725.1. Lineage (GTDB taxonomy): Bacteria > Pseudomonadota > Gammaproteobacteria > Burkholderiales > Burkholderiaceae_D > Rugamonas. The sequence continues at coordinate 11,947 of JAIXXN010000041.1, read as the reverse complement.
ATTCCAGAATCAGGGTACCCGTTTCAGCCGGATTACTCAGCTTGCCGCGCACCTGACCGGTACGCAGATTGACGTGCGTGTACGGCATGCCAGTCGGCGATTCGAATACCGGCAACAAACGCTTGCCCAGATCTTCCGCCTTGTCCAGCAAACGCGCATCACCACTGAGCTGATAGGCCGACAGCAGACCACCAAGCAGACGAATGGTGATCTCGAAATTCTGCACATACATGTCCTGATCGAAGGACAGCTTCTGCGCGATCAGTTCGCGTGCTTCGTCTGCCTCCTCCTTGAGACCCATGATCATCAGCGTGTCGAGGCCATCGACGGGCGTCATCAGCAGCGAATGCTGGTACCAGTCGCGCGGAGTCTTGCTCAAGGGGTTGAGCGCATCATGGCCCCAGGCGTACTGCTTGTAGCCGCGCCAGGCATGGCGCATTTCATCCTTCACCTGCTGCGCCAGCACTGCTGCTTGCTTTTCGCTGACGGGACGCAGCGCAATGCGCTCCGCCTTGACGACTGGCGCCGCAGCGGACGCCGAACTTGCGGCAGCGGGCGCCGCTTGTGCAAACAGCGGCAGCACTGCCAGCAGGGCCATATTCAGGCAACGCAGGGCTGGTCTGGCCAGAGAAAATCGGGTAACTTGTTTCACTTGCTGTCTCCTTGTAATTGTTCGAAGAATGTATTCATTGCCGCAGGCTGGGGTGGATTGGCACCCGCCTGCAGACAGGCGGCCGAGCCGGCAGCCAGCGCCGCATGCAGATGCGCCTGCAACGTGCGCGCCGGATCACTGGCCAGACTATGCAGCAGGCCGGCCACACTGGCATCGCCTGCGCCGACGGTATCGACCACCGTCACCCGGGGCGCCACCGCATCGGCGCGCTGCGTGCCATGGAACAGCGTTGCGCCCTGTGCGCCACGGGTCAGCAGACAGTAGGCCGCCGGGTTGGCGGAACGGAGCTGCTGCAATGCCTGATCCAGCGGCAGCGCAGGGAACAGGCCGCGCAGATCATCGTCGGATACCTTGATCACATCGGCCAGTGCCGCCATTGCCTGCAGCGTTGGCTGGTAATGCTGATCCATCAGATTGCGATAGTTCGGGTCATAACTGATCGCCACACCCTGCGCCTTGAGTCGCTGCGCCAGCGCTACCAGGGTCGCGGCCAGTGGCTGACGTGCCAGACTGATGCCGCCGAAATGCGCCCAGCGCAGCGCCGCAGACCAGCCAGCCGGCAATGCCGCCGGATCAAAATGCAGATCCGCGCTATCGTTACCGATGAAGAAATAGCTCGGTGGTTCGCCCTGCTCTACCACTGCCAGCAGCGGCGCACGCTGCACCCGCTGAATCAGACGCAGATCCAGGCCGACGGCATCACTGGCATTCCACAGTGCGTCGCCAAACCGGTCAGCGCTGATGGCGCCTGCAAAGGCCGTGCGTTCGCCCAGCACGGCCAGCGCCCGCGCCACGTTCCAGACCGAGCCCCCCACCTGGCTAATCCATTGTTCCTGTCCCTGATGGATCATGTCGGTAAGCGCCTCGCCGGCGCACAGCATGGTCGGCGCGTCATGCATGAGCAGTCTCCCCCAGCACCGTCAGGATGTCATAGCAGGCACCCATGGTGTGATAATCGACTTTACCCGCCGGGCTCTTTTCGTCACTGAGCTTGCGGTTCTGCTGATCGAGGATGCGGAACCAGGCGCCATACTGGTGATCGACAAAGTGCGTCCAGCTATAGGCCCACAGCCGCTGGTACCAGTCCCAGTACTCGCTCTTGCCAGTACGGTTGGCCAGCAATGCTGCCGCTGCAGCACTTTCGGCCTGCACCCAGAAATATTTGTGACCGTCGCACACAACCAGCTCCGGTGACAGCGAGTAGCACAGGCCACCGTTCTGCAGATCCCAGCCCTTGTCGACTGCTACGCCGAACAGCCGTTCCGCCGTAGGCACCAGCCAGTCCAGATCCTGCTCGAGCAGCGCCTTGCCCCGGGCTTCCAGTTGCACCAGCAGTTTGGCCCATTCCGTGAAGTGTCCGGGCTGATAGCCCCATGGCCGGAACAGATTTTCCGGATCATCGAAATTGAAGCGCCAGTCCGGCTGCCATGTCGCATCGTAGTGCTCCCAGATCAAACCACCGCAGCGCTGCGCCTGACGCTGGGTGATGTTGTAGGCGACCGTGTAGGCGCGCTCCAGATAGCGCAACTCGCCAGTGGCCTGATGCGCCGCCAGCAGCGCTTCGCAGGCATGCATATTCGCGTTCTGGCCACGATAGGTGGACAGCGTGCTCCAGTCGGGACTTGCTTCATCGGCATACAGGCCCGCCGACGCATCCCAGAAACGCTGCTCCATTAATTCGAAGGTCTCGGCAATCCACGGGCGTGCCTGTTCCAGTCCCGCCATGGTGGCGTGCGCATAGGCCAGCAGCACAAACGCCTGTCCGTAGGCATGCTGGGTACCATCCACCACTTCGGTCCCATCCAGCAACCAGGCATAACCGCCACCAAGCGGATCGCGGTGCACTTCGCGCACGAAACGCAGCGCATGCTCGGCGCCCTGCAAGTAGCCCGGCTCCTTAAACTGGCGATACGCCATGGCATAGGTGAACACGAAGCGCGTACTGCTTACCAGATGGCGACGACTCGTGTCGTAGACGCTACCGTCATCTTTGAAAAAATGATACAGGCCGCCGGCCGGGTCGATCGCACGCGGATGATAGAAGCGCATGGTGTGCTGCGCATGTTCCAGTAAAACGCTCGGGCTGCGGAAGTTCGGAAGTAAGGTCATAGTTTTTCCGGTTAATGGGGTGAAACGCCGTGGCTGCTCTCGCGTACGATCAGCTCAACTGGCACGGTTATCTGGGATGGGTGGTGTTCGGTTTTTTGCAGCAGCAGTTCAATGCCGGTCTGGCCCAGCGCGGCCTTGTCCACGCGGACAGTGCTGAGCGGCGGGATGCCGGCCGGTGCGGCGGCGATATCGTCAAAGCCTACGATGGCAATATCCTGCGGGATCTTCAGGCCCGCTTTGCGACATACCTTCATCGCCGCCAGCGCGGTACTATCGTTGTAGCAGAACACGGCATCGGCACGCTTCGGCAAAGCCAGCAGCGACTGCATGGCATCCGCCACAATTTGTTCGGCATCGCCCACGCTCGACAAAGTCACTTCGAGTTCCGGGTCGGCATGCACCTGTGCGTCAAACAGCGCCTGACGGAAGCCGCGATTGCGCTGCTGGATGCTGTAGTGGGCCAGTGAGCCGGACAGCATGGCGATACGCTTGCGGCCTGCCCGTAGCAGATGCTGGGTGGCCAGATAGCCACCGTGCAGATTATCCGGGTTGACGGACGTGAAGCCGCGCCGCTGCATATCCACCAGCACGATCGGCTTGCCGGCCTGCTGTAAAGCGCCCAGCACCTCCGGCTCGAAGAAACCGGCACACAGAATCGCATCCGGCTGATGCAGGCGGATCAGACCCATCACCGGCTCCGCCGGTCCCACCGCAAAGAAGGACAAGGCAATGCCTTCCCGGCGACAGACTTCTTCCGCACCATGCAACACGGGCGAAAAGAAGGAGCCGGAAGCGAGCGTGTTGTGCTGGCTATGCAGCAGAAAAGCGATGCGGCGGATCGGGCCACTACGCAACTGTCCAAAGTCATAGCCGAGTCGCTCGGCGACTTCCCGCACCAGCGTGCGGGTCTCTTCGGTCATACCGCTCTGGTTTTTCAGTGCGCGCGATACGGTACCTATCGAGCGGCCGGTAGCCGCCGCGATATCACGCAGAGTCACCTGGCTCACGCCGGAACCTGCGATATCGAGAGCCCGCCATGCAGCGGGCCTTGCAGCGAATTAAGGTACATCTAAGGTCTCCGGTAAGAGGTTTAATAAACGCCTCTTCGGGCGTTTTTCGGGAAGGTCTGGACAGCGTTTTCGCCTTATCCTGCCAAGGCGCTTTTATATCAGTGCGGCTCTGACGCAACAATTGCAGACCTAAGGGCAAGGGGCTCTTTAGTTTTGTTTAGTAAAACCCCGTCACTTATTGCCTGATACCGCGCAGCACATCATCCAGCGACTGCAGTCGCAACGCCTGGCGCAAGCGCGCCAGACTGGCGCGCGATCGCACCCGCAGGGACAGCGACTCACCCGGTAACAGCGTCAGCGCGTTATCCGAGATCTCGGCGTCCAGTGCACCGAAATCGATCCAGACCGCGCGCGCGAAATGTGTCGCGCGCAGGTCCAGACGATAGCCATCCGCTGTCTGCCGTAACTGCGCCTGCAAACCGGCGTCCGGCCAGCGCAGCGCTTTCGCAGGCTTGAAATACACCACGCTACGCGAGGCTGCTTCACCGGCCACCTGCAGTTCGAACAGCGCCACCGTACTGGCCGGATCGGCCTCGCCCAGCAGACTGGCATCGCTGTATTCAGCCCAGCGCTGCGCCGATAGGGGCGCCAGTTCGACCTGCTGGCGTTCCTCGCGCACTAGCTTGCCGTCCAGCGTCAGCACACGCAGATGCAGCTCCCCGTGCAGCGCCGTAGTGCGATCGTTGAGCAGCGTGATACGACTGAGCGGCGTACTCCCTGATGTATCGCGCAGTGCCGCCACTGCCACCGGCGCGTAAAAGCGCCGCGCATGGAACTGCAAAGCCTTCCAGCGGCCGAACCAGTCCACGCTGGACCACGAAGCGCCCGGCCAGACATCATTGAGTTGCCAGTACAGGGAGCCCATGGTGTAGGGCCGGCTGGCGCGGTGATGGGTGGCCGCCAGCGCTATGCCTTCCGCCTGCGCCACCTGACTCAGATAGACAAAGTCGGCAAATCCCTGCGGCGTACCGAATTCATCGTCGACATATTTGAGCAAACGCTGATTGCCCTTACCGGCCATGAATTTCTGATGCTCCTCGATAACGGCGCTCTGCATGCCCTGCTGCGCGCGCGGCGCAAACGCGTCGATGGTGCGCTGAACCGGCCATGCCTGCAGGCCGTATTCGGACATGAAGCGCGGCGTAATCTGCAGATACTGCGACACCGGATGGGCGGGATTGCCCCACACTTCCCAGTAGTGCATGTCGCCACTGGCCTCCGTATTGGCCACCTCGGCCAGATCGTCGCTAGGCGAACTGGCCCAATAGGCGACACCGCCGCCCTCTTCCGCCACCACTTTGCGTAGCTCGGTGCCGAACAGCTGCACGTAGCCATCCCAGACCTGGCTGGCAAACGCCGGATCGGCCTGCATCATGGCCTTGCCGGCCCCCCAGTACTTCCAGGCGATTTCCTCCTCGTTATTCCCGCACCACAGCGCCAGACTCGGATGGTTGCGCAGACGCCGCACGTTATCGCGCGCCTCCGCAATCACGTTACGGCGAAAGGCTTCGTCATAGGCGGGCTGCATACCGCCGCCAAACATAAAGTCCTGCCAGACCAGCAGACCCAGTTCATCGGCCAGATCGAAAAACGCATCACTCTCGTAATAACCGCCGCCCCAGCTGCGCAGAAAATTCATATTCGCGTCGCGCGCCGATTCCAGTACCCGCCGCAATTGCGCTTTGCCGACGCGCGGACGGAACATGTCGAACGGGATGGTGTTAGCACCTTTGGCAAACACGGGAATGCCGTTGACTTCGAAATAGAAGCTCTGCCCCTGCCGCTGTTCATGCACATCGCGATCGCGGCGCAGCACCAGACTGCGCAAGCCGGTACGAGCGCCCCGGCTGGCAATTACCGCCTGATTCTGCAGCACTTCCAACTGGTAGTGATACAGCGCCTGTGCGCCATAGCCATTCGGGAACCAGCGCTGCGGACGATCCACATGCAGCGGCAATTCGATGCGATTGCTACCCGGCCGCACGCTGGCGTGCCGCTGCACGGCCAGTACCCGCTTGCCATCGGGTGCGGTCTGCCATACCCGCAGTTCGAACTCGCCAGCGGCCACCGCGTCGAGCGTCGCCACCGCAGCCAGTTCGGCACGCTCGGCATCCACATGATCCTGGCGCAGTTGCAGATCGTCGACGCGCAGCACATCCCAGCTTTCCAGTTGCACGGCATCCCAGATCCCGGCCGTCACATACCGTGGTCCCCAGTCCCAGCCATAGTGGTAGCCGGGTTTGCGGACGAAATTGCCCGTCATCGTATCGGCCGGTTCATCACCGTAAGGCGACGGATAATTTCCCGCCAGCTTGTGCGGCATCGCCGCTACCTTCGGCAGCAGCGTGGCAATCGGCGAGTGCAGCACGATGCGCAGTTCGTTATCCCGCGCGCGCAAGCGTCCCTGCACCGGCACCCGCCAGGTACGGAAGGCATTGTCCGCATCGAGCAGCTTGACGCCGTTCAGCCAGACTTCGGCAAAAGTATCAAGACCGTGAAAAACCAGCTCGCTACGGCTGCGCGCCCGTACTGCCGACGCGACATCAAAACGGCTACGGTACTCCCAGTCCGCCAGCCCGATCCACTGCAGGCCCGCTTCCGGCGCCCCTACATAGGGATCGGGGATCAGCTTGTGGGCAAACAGGTCGGTGTGCACGGTTCCCGGCACGCTGGCTTTGCGCCAGCCTGCCGCTTCCGGATGGGCGGCCGCCTGCGCACTGCCTGGAAGCAGCCGGAATTGCCAGCCCTGCGCAAGCGACTGCTCGCTGAAGGAGATGCTGGTAGCGCTAGCACCGCTCATTGTCAAAACCAGCAGCAGTGTCAGCACCATGTCGCGGCAGGCGCGCGGAAAAAAGATGTGGTTCATGCGGCCTGCGCCTTCCAGTAACGTTCCAGCCACTCGTCATGGGTCGGCATCGCGGCAACCGCATGCGACAGCATGCCGCGCATACTGTCCACCAGTTCGGCCAGTTTCTGTTCCGGCATCTCGTCAACAATCGGGTGATAGCCGCGCGGGACGATGCCCTGCCCCAGCATGACCTGCACCCAGCTAGGCAGCGCAAAAAAGTCCTCGCCGTGACGGAAGTAGCGCCCATCGTTGCGGAACAAATCCATCGCCGTGTGCAGGCTCTCCGGAATCGCCATGGTGCGGCAGTAATCCCAGAATGGTGTGTCGTGGCGCTCGGTAGCGTGGTAATGCAGAATTAGGAAATCGCGCACCCGCTCGTATTCAAACGCTGTCTCGCGGTTGTATTGATTACTGAGTAGCGGATTGAAATCACGATTCGGGAACAGGCTAAGCAGGCGGGTAATGCCCACTTGCGCCAGATAGATGCTGGTCGACTCGAGTGGCTCGAGAAAGCCGCTGGCCAGTCCCAGCGAGACCACATTGCGGTTCCAGCTTTGCTTGCGCATGCCGGTGGTAAAGCGCAGCAAACGCGGCTCAGCCAGTGGTGCACCATCGAGATTATCCAGCAGCGTCGCTACCGCTTCATCGTCACTCATATAGCTACTGGCATACACATGGCCGTTACCGGTGCGATGCTGCAGCGGTATGCGCCACTGCCAGCCGGCGCGGCGCGCCGTCGATCGTGTGTACGGCGTAATCGGCTGCACACTCTCACAGGGCACTGCTACTGCGCGATCACACGGCAGCCAGTGCGACCAGTCAAGGTAACCGGTCTTGAGGGTTTCTTCGATCAGCAGGCCACGGAAGCCCGAGCAATCGATGAACAACTCACCATCCACCACTTGTCCGCTTTCCAGCGTAACGGAGCTGATGAAACCATCTTCGGCGCGCTGCTGGACACTGACGATTTTTCCTTCGATACGCTGCACGCCACGCTGCTCCGCCACCTCACGCAGATAGCGCGCATACAGGCTGGCGTCGAAATGATAAGCGTAAGCGATATCGGCCAGCGGCGTACCGGGCGGCGCATTGCGGTCGCCGGGGCAGAATTTCCCTTGTGGCGCCATCACCGTCTGCGGTGAATAGTCGCCGATCGGACTGGCTTTGCCGGCTAAAAACTGCTTGAGCCAGAACTGGTGAAACGGCAGCGGCCCGAGCGAACGCCCGATAGCGCCAAAACCGTGAATATAACTGTCACCGATGCGCCCCCAGTCATTGAACTGGATGCCGAGTTTAACGGTGCCTTGCGTGCGGCGCACAAATTCGGCTTCGTCCAGTCCTAGCCACTGGCCATTGAACTGGCGGATATGCGGCACACTGGCTTCGCCCACGCCGACGATGCCGATTTCCTCGGATTCGATCAGCCGCACGGTGGCGCCCTTACCCAGATAGGTGATCAGCGCGGCAGCGGCCATCCAGCCTGCGCTGCCGCCTCCGACCACGGTGATAGTGGAAATGCGTGCTTGCGATGTCATAGCGCTTCCCAAACGAGAAGGCAGTCACCAGCAAAGCTGGCAACTGCCGGGAAAACTCCCCGCCCGGCGGAGCGGGGAGTCGGGGGAGGTTTTAGAACTTGTAGCTCAGACCAGCGTAAGCGACACGGCCCGTGTAGTTGTTACCGTAGAAGCGATCCTGGGTATCGTTACCCAGATGCGAACGGGTTTCCTGACGGGTCAGGTTCAACACGGAAGCGGTCAGACTCAGTTGCTTGCTGAAGTTGTAGGACGCATTCACATCCACCTGGCTGTACGGATCGGAATACACATTCAAGCCATTGATCAGGCCACCCACCACTTCACCGCGACGGTTGTACGAAGCACGCACCATGTACTGGTCGGTGCCATAGAACACCGTCAGATTGGTCTGGTTACGGGCGCTACCCACCAGTGGAGAAGTACCGATCTGCTTACCATCGGCCAGCGTGATCGCTGCCTGATTGGTCTTGTTGTAGGTGTAGTTGAACTGGAAGCCCAGACCGGAATCGAGCGTATGCTGGGCATACAGTTCGACACCTTGCGAGACCGCGTTACGACCACCGGCACTGGTGGCATAGTTCTGCACCGTGACGGTATTGCCACCCACTGTCATTGGCATACTCAGTACCACCGGTACCGCGAAGTTGCTCACGTTTTTGCGGAACAGCCCCGTACCCAGTACCGAACCACGCTGGAAGTACCACTCCAGTCCCAGATCGAACTGGGTAGCTTTGTACGGCTCCAGCGCTTTGTTACTGCCTTCGCCGAACCAGCCCTGCTGGTCGCCACCGCCGATCAGACGACGATCGTTGACGTATTCCTGGCTGTAGTACTGCAGGCCACCTGGCGAAGCGATATCGCCGTAACCGGGACGCGACACCACTTTCGACGCTGCGGCGCGCAGCAGCAGCTGGTCGCTCAGGTCATATGCCAGATTGAAGCTTGGCAGCACATCGGTGTAACTGCGATCGAGCGAGCTGACCACGAACGACGAAGTGTGCGCAATACTGTCTGGCAGCGTGGTGAAGCCGCTGACGCAGCCGGAACCGGCCGGAGCACCAGTCGCTGGCAGACCACCGGCGCGGCAAGGCGCAGCGGTGCCATTGGCGCCGTTGTAGAAGTAATCGCTGTAGTTATCCACGCGGTCGGTCGAATCGGCGTGCTGGCGGGTGCGCACCACACGCAGGCCCGCGTTACCGCGCAAGCGATCCGTCTTCACATTCGCCTGCAGATACATCGAGGTGATTTTCTCGCCGACGTTGTAGACGAAGTTATCTTCGTTACGGGTCTGCATCGCACCGTAGGTCTGGTTCAGGTAGCCGATATAGGCCGGGAAGTTAATCGCCGGGAAAGCGCTGGCGCTGATACCACCGGTCAGATTACCCAGCGACTCCGGATACAGGAAGCCGGACTGGAAGCGCGAAGCCGTCGAGTCGCAACCTGCCTGATAGCGGTTGTCGTAGTTGCTGGCATCCTTGCCCTTGCAAGCCCAGTAGTTATTACCGGTGCTGCGATGGGTACCACCATCACGGTATTTGGCGCCGAACTGCAGCGAATCGAGCCAGTTGGTATCCGTGTGCCAGGTGAAGTCAGCTTGCGCATATTTCTGCTCGGTGCTGTTGCGAGTCCACGACGACGAGGTCGAGCCCAGATCGATTTCGCCGATGCCCTTCTGCAGATTGGCCATCAGTTCTGGCGAGAAGGTCATGCTAGGCGTTCCGCTGACGCTCCATGCACTGGCGTAGTTACCCAGCGTCCAGCTACCGTCGGCATTCTGCACGCGTGGTTTGATCGGCATGGTGAACTGCATCGACGGACCACCGCTGGCCCAGGTACGTCCCAGCTTGAACTGTGCATCGAGCGACTGACCATGCCAGTCGGCTTCAATATCGGCAGTCTGCGACAGCGATTTTTCCTGATTGTAGCTACCGGTAATTTGCGGCGTCGGAATAGTGCAATCATCGGGGCCAAAACCACCGGTGTTCTTGTAGCCTGCAGCTGCCGCGGCATCGCCACTGCAATAGTATTTTTTGCCAGCGTGTGCGCTGTACTGCGCGCCAGTGACGATGGTGCCGCTGCGATCGAAGGTCAGACCATCGAGCATCCGGCCACCGGGCCAGTTACCGTCGCCGTCATAGCGAGCCAGATTCCACTCCGGTACTTTCAGCGTGTTGGTCTGCGAATCCTGCGACAGGTCGAAGCGGAAGTAGTTACCGGTCAGGGTCAGGTTACGCATCGGCTTCAATTGCATGGTCAACTGACCGCCCTTGCGCTCACGCTCCTCGTTCTTCACGTTCAGATTGACGGAAGTCGGCATCATGAAATTGGTGTAGTACTTGCCGCTCTGATCGTAGAAGCCCGACTGGCCCCACCAGCGCGAATTCAGGCCCGATGGTTTGCCATTCACGTCAGTAGCCGGATGGGCTTTGTAGTCATCGGCATACCACTGCCAGTTTTCCGTGCTGGCACCCATGGTGCGGGTGGTGCGTTTCTGCTGCGTGTAGCCAGCCAGAATACCGAAGGTGTTGGCTTCATCGTGCCACGCATACTGACCCGAGAACTGACCGTCGGTCTTCTTGGTGGTGTCGGCCCAGGTGCCTTCGGCAGACACGAAACCGCTACCCGACTTCACCTCGAGCGGGCGACGGGTATGCAGAATCACGGTGCCACCGATACCGCCTTCGTCGATGCGCGCTTCCGGGGTTTTATACAGCTCGGCGCTGGACAGCATATTCGACGGCATCAGCATGTAGTTGAACGAGCGGGTCGGATCACCGTTCGATTCGGCCGTGGCGATGTAGTTACCGTTCAGCTGGGTCAGCGTCAGTTCCGACGACAGACCGCGCACGCTGACGTTTTTACCTTCACCGCCGTCGCGGTTGACGATCACGCCCGGCACGCGCTGCAGCGCATCGGCCACGTTTTTGTCCGGGAACTTGCCCACGTCTTCCGCCGTAATCACTTCGACGATGGCGTTGGCTGCACGTTTCTGATCCAGGCTTTGTTCGATCGCGTAACGGTAACCGGTAACGACCACGGTGGCCGGTGCAGCGGCATCGGCTTTGCTATCGGCCGGTTTGCCGGCCGTTTGTGCATGTGCGCTCGACAGCGCTACCAGCGCGGTCGCCACAGCCAGTGCGAGCGGTTTCACGGCGCTACGTGGCTGCCGGTGTGCGAGATGGGTACTGAACATCATGTAGATCTCCTAGTTATGCCCGAGGTCGGGCTATTTTTATGTGGCGGTAGCAAAGTTCCCATGACCCGTGGAACTGGTGGCAGCCTGCCGCAGCCGTCGACATTTCCGACGATTTACTAAACGACAGAGTTGCCACCTGCATGTCGATGGGCTTTGCGTTTCGCCCATAACTGTTTATACAAACTAAGTTTTGGCCATTCAATAGGATTTCAAAAATGGCATCTAGTTTAGTTTGATTAGTAAACAAGAGTGAGGCCGTTTTGCGACAACGCGTAAATCAGCCCTGCGCGGCCGATCAGTGGCACTAAACAAAGCGTGCGAGGCAGCCCATCACTGTCCATGTACTGGCGCAGGACGGGCGCAATACGGCAGTCGCAATGAGCGGAGGTGGGGCGGATGAGGTGCGGCTGCGCTACCTCAAGCAGCGCAGTACGCGGGGGGGGGGGGGGCGGGGGGGTCAGTCCGGCAGACCATCCCTGAGGCAACGGAAACCGATGGTGCCGGAGGGATATTTTG
>JAIXXN010000060.1 GCA_027490725.1 Oxalobacteraceae bacterium | reverse complement strand
CCAGACGGTGCTTGTTCATCAGGCGCTTGGCTTCGTCGCGGTCGGCGTCTTCCTTCACGTACACCAGCTTTTCGCGCGGCGTCATTTTGGCGCGCGCTTCCGCATCCAGTTCCTGTTCGAAACGCAGGTCGCGGTTGGTGATAATACCGACCACTTCTTTGCCTTCCACCACCGGGAAACCGGAAATACCGTATTGCTCCGTCAACTTGATGACGTCACGGATTTTCATGGTTGGCGGAATGGTGATCGGGTCGCGCAGCACGCCGGCTTCGAAACGCTTGACACGTGCTACTTCGCGAGCCTGATCCTTCGGATTCAGGTTCTTGTGGATAATACCGATGCCACCTTCTTGCGCCATGGCAATCGCCAGACGGGCTTCCGTGACGGTATCCATCGCAGCCGACAGCAGCGGGATATTCAGACTGATATTACGGGTCAGGCGGGTTTTCAGAGACGTATCGGCAGGCAGAACATTCGAATACGCGGGGACGAGCAGCACGTCATCGAACGTGAGTGCTTTTTGGAGTAGACGCATAGCATTTCCTATAGGCGCAAAAGCAGATTATACAGAAAATGGCGCATCCTGTCTGCAACTTCCTCGCGCTCCGCTTCGTGCTCCCCTTCGTGCTCCGCCCGGAACGCGCTATGATAAGGCCTCATTCCCCTGCAAGGTTAGCCGTATGTGTGTGAACTTCCGACCGCCCGATCCAGCCCAGCTGGAAGCCGTGATGGGCGTGGTGATCGACCTGCATGACCACGGTTTCTGGCGCACCGAAACGTGGAAAGACTATCAGGCGCCGATCGTGCGCGGCAGTCGCGACGACCAGCGCCACGGTCAACGCGAAGGCCTGCTGGCCAGTTACGGCATGGTGCCGCGCCAGCGCATCCCAGCCGGTGTGCGCCCCTTCGACACCATGAATGCCCGCATCGAGACGGTGGGACAGCTGCGCTCGTTTTCGTCGGCCTGGCAGCATAGTCAGCTATGCCTGGTACCGATGACAGCATTTTACGAACCCTGTTACGAATCTGGCAAGGCAGTGCGCTGGGGCATCGGTGCCGCCGACGGCAGTGTGCTCGCGGCGGCCGGCCTGTGGCGCAGCTGGGAGAGCGAACAAGGCATCGAACATGCGTTCACCCAGCTCACCATGAATGCCGACGAACATCCGCTGATGCGGCGTTTCCACCGCCCCGGCGAGGAAAAACGCGCGCTGATCATCGTCCCGCAAGCCGAGTGGGACGACTGGCTAGACTGCCGCAATCTCGAGTATGCGCGCAGTTTCGTACGCCCCTACCCAGCCGAACAGCTACGGGCGTGGGCCGAACCCATCCCGCCGCGCAGCAAAGCCAGTGCGCCGGCCCAGAACAACCTCTTGCTGGACTTTTAAACCTGCCATGCCTGATTCCTCCCTGCCACGCGTTCCCCTGTTGCCGTCTGCCCGTCGGAGCGCTTCGCGGCTCGCACTGGGTACGCTGCTCTTGCTCTGCGCCACCCACTACGCCCACGCCCAGTATCTGTGGATCGACGAAAAAGGCATCAAACAGCTCTCGGACCGACCACCACCACCGAATGTGCCGCCCCAGCGCATTCTGAAAGCCCCGGGCAAAGTCAGCTTCAATCCCGACGCGCCAGCCATCGAGGAGCCCGCTCCACCAGTGCGCAACAGTGCCACGCTGGCCGAACGCAATGCCGATTACCAGCGCCGCCAGCAGGAAGCCGGTAGCGCAGCCAGTCAGGCCGCCACGGAAGCGCGCCAGCGTGCCGAGATCGCGGCCAATTGCGACCTTGCCAGAAAGAATCAACAGACCTTTAAAGACGGCATCCGGATTGCAAGTTACGATAAAAACGGCGAACGACGCTTCCTGAGTGATGCTGAACGGGCAGAACAGGAAAAAAACAACAGTAAAGTGTTGGCTAGCTGCAAATAGCCCCTGTTGTAAACAGGGCAAGCTGCCGTATCATGTTGCGATCCGTTTTCACTCCCCCTGCTGACATGATAAAGCCCCCTGCCAATAAGGGCCGCGCCAGCGGTCGCATCACCTTGGCTATGGTTGCGCGACATGCCGGCGTCGCTACCATGACCGCATCGCGCTCGCTCACCCAGCCCGGACTGGTATCCCAGCCGCTGCGTGACCGGGTACTGCAATCCGTGGCCGAGCTCGGCTACGTACCCAACCGTGCCGCCCGTGCGCTGGCCTCGTCGCAATCGAAAGTCATTGCCGTGGTCGTGCCGTCGCTGTCCAATGCCGTGTTCACAGAAGTGCTGGCCGGCATCGAAGACGCGCTGGAAGGCGACGACTACCAGATCCTGATCGGCAATAGCCGCTATTCCGACCGCGCCGAAGAAAAACTCATCGCCACCTATCTGCAATCGGCACCGGATGGCATGCTGCTGACCGGCCTGAGTCCCTGCCCGCGCGTCCAGCAATTGCTGGCTGGCAGCCCGATGCCGCTGGTATCGATGATGGATCTGGCCGGCGAATCCGCACAACCGTCGGTAGGTTTCTCGCAGTATGCCGCCGGTCAGGCCATGACCCGCCACCTGCTCGCCCAGGGTTACCGCCGCATCGGCTTCATGGGCGCGCAACTGGACGAACGCACCTTGCGGCGCGCCGATGGCTACCGGCAAGTCATGCAGGAAGCCGGACTCGCCGCACCGGAGCTGGAAGTGATGGTGGCACAACCGTCCACCCTCGCGCTCGGCGCCACCCTGCTGGACCGCATGCTGGAGCAGGCGCCCGACTGCCGCGCCATCTTCTGCTGCAATGACGATCTGGCCCAGGGCGCCGTGTTTCAGGCGCAGCGGCGCCAGATCGCCATTCCGGCGCAACTGGCGATCTGCGGCTTCAATGATCTGCCTGCCTCGGCGTGGATGAATCCGACCCTGACCACCATCAGCACGCCGCGTTACCGGATCGGCTACGAAGCGGCCAGCCTGCTGCGCTCCCTGATCAAAGGCGAGACGCCGGCAGCACGCCATGTCGATCTGGGCTTCACGCTGATGGCACGCGAAAGCGCCTGAGCCAGCACCTGCACCACCTTGACGGCCCACCGCCACCACCGCCCATGACGCTCGCCGCGCTTCCACCCGACCAGACCCATGCCAGCGCGGACCTGCACGGTCGTGCCACCGGCTGGGTGGTGATGGGCGTGAGCGGCAGTGGCAAATCCTCGCTAGGGCAGCAACTGGCCGCAGCACTGCAGGTGCCGTTTATCGAAGGCGACCAGTTCCATTCCGAGGAGAATATTGCGCGCATGCGTAACGGGATCGCACTGGGCGACGCCGAACGTGCCGACTGGCTACAGACGCTCGCCGGAGAAATCGGCCGGGCCCGCCAACAGCACGGCGGCTACGTACTGTCCTGTTCGGCACTGAAACGCAGCTATCGCGACCGGCTGCGTCAGGGCGACCCGGCGCTACGCCTTGCCCATCTGCACGGCGACACGGCCCTGCTGGCGCAGCGCATGGCGGGACGCAATGCCCACTTCATGCCACCAGCCCTGCTCGCCAGTCAGCTAGCCGCCCTGCAAGCACTCCAAGCCGATGAAGCAGGACTGGTACTCGACATCCGTCACAGCAGCGCCGAAATCCTCGCCAGCATACTGCGCTATTAACCGGGGTCATTAACAACCGGGGTCAGATCCGACATCCGGACACGGCCTCAGCGCTAGCCTCACGCTCAGACGGCTGCCTTGCGGCGACGGCGCGCCTGTTTGGGATCGGCAATCAGCGGCCGGTAGACTTCGATACGATCATGCTCGCGCAACACGGTGTCTGCACTCTTTTTCTTGCCGTACAGACCGATTGGCGCGCTCTGCACATCCAACTGGGGCAAGCGCGCCGGCAAGTCGCTCAGCGCCAGCGCCGCGGCGATGGTGGTGCCGGCCGGCACCTGCAAGGCCTGCAGAAATTGCAGATCATCGCTGGCATAGCAGACTTCGATGTTGAGCAGTTCAGCGCCCATACACAGACTCCGCACGTTTGCAGAAGGAATCGACCATACTATTGGCGATCATGCCGAACACCGGGCCAACCAGCTGAGCCAGCAAGGCGCTGGAAAATTCATAGTGGAGATCGAGTTCGATCTTGCAGGCATCTTCACGCAGGGCCTTGAAACTCCACACCCCGTCCAGACATTTGAAGGGACCATCGACCAGTTGCATGCGGATTTCCGACGGTTCGGTGTTCTGGTTCGAGGTGGTAAAGCTCTGACGCACCCCGTGATAGCTGATTCCGACGCTGGCAACCACCCGGTTTTCGTGCTTCTCCTTGATCTCCACCGCCCCGCACCACGGCAGAAACTTGGGGTAATCCTCAATCGCCGCGACCAGATCGAACATCTGCTGGGCGCTGTAACCGAGTAAAACTGATTTGTGCACTACTGCCATACGCTAACCATTTGCTATCATGTTGAATTATTCGCGAGAATTCACGCGTAGCAGTAGTTTAACCGATACCAACCCATGACCATAGCTGATAACAAAAAAGCCTTTTTTGACTACTTCATCGAAGACCGCTATGAAGCGGGCATCGTGCTGGAAGGCTGGGAAGTGAAAGCCATCCGTGACGGCCGCGTGCAGATCAAGGAAGCCTATGTGACCATCAAGGGTGACGAGCTGTTCCTGTTTGGTGCCCACATCAGCGCTCTGCCCACCGCCTCGACCCACATCAGCCCGGAGGCCGTGCGCACCCGCAAGCTGCTGCTACACCGCCAGGAAATGGACAAACTGATCGGCAAGGTGGAACGCTCCGGCTACACGCTGGTACCGCTCAATCTGCACTACAAGGGTGGCCGCGTGAAATGCGAGATCGGTCTGGCCAAGGGTAAGAAGATGCACGACAAACGCGCCAGCGAGAAAGACCGTGACGGCAAACGCGAAGTCGCCGCCGCCATGAAAACCCACCGCCGTTAAGCTGGACTGGGCCGCGCGACAGACTGAAAAAGCCTCCTGACGCGGTTCTACAACAGTCGGGGCAATAAGTCGGCCGCACTGGCCGCGATTTTCAGCCCGATCAGGTCATCGGCGCGGGTCTTGCCGAGATTGACCGCAGCGATCTCCTTACCTGCTGCGGCGGCCAGCTTGCAGAAGCGGAAGCCGGAAAACACCATCAGTGACGAGCCCACCACCAGCAAGGCGTCTGCCTGCTCGGCCAGCGCCAGCGCAGCCGCCGTGCGTTCGGCCGGAATATTATCGCCAAAGAAAATCACATCGGGCTGCAGCGTGCCGCCACACTGCGCGCAGTTCGGCATGTGGAAGCGCTGCATGGCCGCCAGTTCAACTTCGGCATCGCCATCGGGGCGCACTTCGGGCACCACGCTATCAGCATCGGCCGCGCTCGCACTGGCCGCCAGTTCGGGATTGGCTGCGAGCAGCCATTGCTGGATCGCGGCACGGCTGTGCAGGGCGCGGCAGTCCAGACAGAGTACCCCATGAATATTGCCATGCAGTTCGATCAGCTTCTGCGTACCGGCACGCTGGTGCAAGCCATCGACGTTCTGAGTGATCACCGCATCGATGCGGCCGGCCGTCTCCAGTTGCGCCAGCGCGTAATGGGCAGCGTTCGGCGCCGCCCCTGCCAGCGTTGGCCAGCCAACCATGCTGCGCGACCAGTAGCGGCGCTGCACCAGCTCGGACTTGCGAAAGTCCGGCCCCTGTATCGGCGCACGGCCACGCCGTAGCCCGTCCTGATCACGGTAATCGGGTATCCCGGATGCCGTACTCAGTCCGGCACCGGTCAGCACCAGCACGCGGCGGTGCCGGTCAAGGAATTCAGCAAGCTGCGCGGCCTGCGTCGCGAGTAAGTCCTGCATCGTCGAACGACTCAGGGATGAAGGCGGGCTTGCAGATCGCTCACGCTGGCAGTCCAGTCAGCATAATGCTCGCTGTCTTCCCATAACTGGCGCAGTTCCGAGGCGGGCGCCAGCACCAGCGTCAACACCTGTTCGGCTTTGGCCGCCAGATCGCTACGCAGGCGTGCCTTGGGCTTACGTGCCGCCACCCAAGCATCCACCGCGGCACTATCCTCACTGCTCGCGCCGCCCTTGCCCTGCAGGCGCGCCAGCACTTCGATGGCTACCAGCGCTTCCGCCGCGAACGGCGCTTCGAGTCCGTGCTCGGCCGAGGCCAGCGCCGTGTCTAGCGTATTCTCGAGCGCTTCCAGATTGCTGACCTGCGCCAGATCTTCGGCCCAGTCCTGGGCATAATCGTTACCGAAAGCGTCTACTGACCATGTACCCATCATTGCTCCTGTTGCCGGGCCCGCACACGAGCCTGCTGTCAAATTCTATCGACGGCATCTTAACAGACCTCGCGACGGAGCGTGACGGCCCCTAATACCAGCGCATTTACGCGGCAGGCTTCTGTGTTTTGACGACTTGCATGGCGGTAGCAATGAGACCACTCATGTCACCCATATTGGCAGGAACGATCAGTGAATTATTGGTTTTCGCCAGCTGCGCAAAGGCACCTACATACTGTTCGGCCACTTTCAGGTTGACCGCATCGGCGCCGCCGCGCTCGTTGATCGCAGCCGCCACCTGCCGCAGCGCCGAGGCATTCGCTTCGGCCAGCGCCACAATCGCCGCCGCCTGCCCTTGGGCACGATTGATCGCCGCCAGCTTGTCACCTTCCGAGCGGGCAATCTGGGCTTCGCGCTCACCGTTGGCGATGTTGATCTGCTCCTGCTTGCGTCCTTCCGAGGCGGAAATCAGGGCGCGTTTCTCGCGCTCGGCAGTAATCTGCGCCTGCATGGCATGCAGAATCTCTTTCGGCGGGGTCAGGTCTTTAATCTCGTAGCGCAGTACTTTCACGCCCCAGTTGGCGGCCGATTCATCGATCGCATTCACAATCGCGGTATTGATATGTTCGCGTTCCTCGAAGGTCTTATCGAGTTCCATCCGGCCGATTACCGAGCGCAAGGTGGTTTGCGCCAGCTGGGTAATCGCCGCGATGTAGTTGGACGAACCATAGGACGCCCGCATCGCATCGGTAATCTGGAAGTACAGAATCCCGTCCACCTGCAACTGGGTGTTGTCCTTGGTGATGCAGACCTGGGGTGGTACATCGAGCGGGATCTCTTTCAGCACATGCTTGTAACCGATACGGTCAATGAAGGGAATCACGATATTCAGACCCGGCCCCAGCGTGGCGTGGTACTTGCCGAGCCGTTCCACCACCCAGGCATGCTGCTGTGGCACCACGTTGATGGTCTTGAATACAAACACCAGTGCCACAATAAACAGGATCAAACTGACATTACCAAAACTGATATCCATAAGGACTCCACAGAGTAAATTAAGCCGCCACGATCAGACGGCTGCCACGCACTTCGCGTATCGTGTACTGGCCCGATTCAGCGCTCGCACCTGCACCTGCACCCGCTTCCAGTTCTACATCCCACAAGGCGCCCCGGTACTGCACGCGCGCCTTACCATCCTGCCACGCCGCAACATGCACGGTCTGACCAATATCGAGGTGCTGGTTAGGGTCCGTAGCAGCCTCGGTCTGCGACGCTTCCGGCACCAGACGGCTACGCCGCAACAGCACGGTGGCGGCCATCCCGACCAGTGCCGCAAACAGGGTCTGGACCGCCATGCTGAAGCCCAGTACCGCCGCCAGCGCCCCGGACGTCAGTCCCAGCGCAAACATCAGCAGGTAGAAGGTTCCGCTGAACAATTCCATGATGACCGTCGCACCCGCAGCAATCATCCACAAACTCCAGTCCGCCATATCGCACTCCTTTCAGGTTTTCAAACGCAAAAACCCCCGCAAGCCCGTGGGGCTGCGAGGGTTTTCATGGTGACGCTCACGATGTAAAGCGAAGGTATAAATAGCGTTGTTTAAAACTTAAATCGACAAGCGCAGTCTATACCAAATTACCAGAACGTCAATCCTTACTTATTTGACCAGCGTGGCCAGCTTCTGCCAGGTATCGATCACCGAGTCAGGGTTCAGCGACATCGATTCGATGCCCTGCTCCATCAGCCAGACGGCGAAGTCCGGATGGTCGGAAGGACCCTGACCGCAGATGCCGATGTACTTGCCCTGTGCCCGGCACGCCTTGATGGCCAGCGACAGCAGTGCTTTCACCGCTGGATCACGCTCGTCGAAGTCGGCCGCCAGCAGCGCCATACCGGAATCGCGGTCCAGACCCAGCGTCAGCTGGGTCAGGTCGTTGGAGCCGATCGAGAAGCCGTCGAAGTGTTCGAGGAACTGGTCAGCCAGAATCGCATTCGATGGCACTTCGCACATCATGATCAGACGCAGGCCGTTTTCGCCACGTACCAGACCATTTTTGCCCAGCAGATCCACGACTTTTTCAGCCTGACCCAGGGTACGTACGAACGGCACCATAATCTCGACGTTGGTCAGACCCATGTCGTTACGCACACGCTTCATGGCCTGGCATTCCATCTCGAAAGCACCGGCGAAGTCCGCCGCCAGATAGCGCGCTGCGCCACGGAAGCCCAGCATCGGATTTTCTTCATCCGGTTCGTAACGCGAACCGCCGATCAGCTTCTTGTACTCGTTGGACTTGCAGTCCGACAGACGCACGATCACTGGTTTTGGCCAGAACGCCGCGGCGATGGTCGCAATCCCTTCGGCCAGCTTGTCGACGTAGAAGGCTTTCGGCGAAGCGTGACCACGGGCCACGGATTCCACGGCTTTTTTCAGATCTGCATCAATATTCGGGTATTCCAGAATCGCTTTCGGATGCACGCCGATGTTGTTATTGATGATGAATTCCAGACGCGCCAGACCCACACCACCGTTCGGCACCGACTGGAAGTCGAAGGCCAGCTGTGGGTTACCCACGTTCAGCATGATCTTGGTCGGCAGCTTCGGCAGCTCGCCGCGCGAGACTTCCGAAATTTCCGTTTCCAGCAGACCGTCGTAGATCTTGCCTTCGTCGCCTTCGGCGCAGGACACGGTCACGAAAGTGCCATCTTTCAGCACTTCGGTGGCGTCACCGCAACCGACCACGGCTGGGACACCCAGTTCGCGGGCGATAATCGCCGCGTGGCAGGTACGGCCACCACGGTTGGTCACGATGGCGGAAGCGCGCTTCATCACCGGTTCCCAGTTCGGGTCGGTCATATCGGCCACCAGCACGTCACCGGGCTGGACACGTTCCATTTGCGACGGATCGGTAATCACGCGCACCGGACCGGCACCAATCTTCTGACCAATCGCACGGCCGGAAGCCAGCACGGTACCGCTCGACTTCAGCTTGAAGCGCTGCTGCACGTCGGTGGCTTTCTGCTGCGATTTCACGGTTTCCGGACGGGCTTGCAGGATGTACAGCTTGCCGTCACGGCCATCTTTGCCCCACTCGATGTCCATCGGACGGCCGTAGTGGTTTTCAATGATGACAGCGTACTTGGCCAGCTCGACCACTTCTGCGTCGTTCAGCGAATAACGGTTGCGCAGTTCCACTGGCACATCAACGGTCTTCACGGAACGGCCAGCTTTGGCCTCCGCAGTGAATTCCATCTTGATCAGTTTGGAACCGATGTTGCGGCGGATCACAGGCGATTTGCCTTTTTCCAGCATCGGTTTGTGGACATAGAATTCGTCCGGATTGACGGCGCCCTGCACCACGGTTTCGCCCAGACCATAGCTGGAAGTAACGAATACCACGTCCTTGAAACCCGATTCGGTATCGATGGTGAACATCACACCGGCGGCGCCCAGATCGGAACGCACCATGCGCTGCACACCGGCCGACAGCGCTACTTCGGCGTGGGTGAAGCCTTTATGGACGCGGTAGGAAATCGCGCGGTCGTTATACAGGGAGGCGAACACATGCTTCATCGCGTCCAGCACGTTGTCGATGCCGACCACGTTCAGGAAGGTTTCCTGCTGACCTGCGAAGGAAGCGTCCGGCAAGTCTTCGGCGGTGGCCGGGGAGCGCACGGCAAACGACATTTCGGTGCTGGAATCCGCCACCAGTGCCTCGTAGAACGAGGCGATTTCCTGTTGCAGACGTGGCTGGAACGGGGTTTCGACGATCCATTGACGGATTTCCGCGCCAGCTTGCGCCAGAGCACGGACGTCGTCGATGTTCAGGTCGGCCAGACGGTCAGCAATACGCTCGGCCAGTGGCTTGCCACCGTCGATGCTGAACGACAGGAAGTCACGGAATGCCTGTGCCGTGGTGGCAAAACCACCGGGCACGCGCACGCCGGCACCGGCCAGCTGGCTGATCATTTCGCCCAGTGAGGCGTTTTTGCCGCCGACGGACTCCACATCCGTCATGCGCAAATTTTCAAACGATGCGACGTAGACCGCGTCGTTGCTCTGCTCCTTCAATGCTGCGTTGGACATAATTACACCTTTTTGATGATAGAAATCTTCCAGCGAGGCGCAGACATGTTTCTTGTTATTCTGATCGTCGTGCAGCACAATCTTACCAATGGCGTCCATTCTACAGCCTGCGACGCAAATTGACGATTCACAATAATGACTGGCGCATCTCTCATGACACAAGAACAACGTCCTCCCCTGCCTTCCGCCGCCCGCACCGTGTTTTTCGTGTCCGACGGCACTGGCATCACCGCTGAAACTTTCGGTCACTCTGTTTTGACCCAGTTTGACTTGCGGTTCCGCCAGGTTCGGCTACCTTTCATCGATACTGTCGATAAAGCACACGATGCTGCACGTAAAATCAACGAAGCCTTTACGACTGATGGTTACCGTCCAATCATCTTTTCGACCCTGGTCAAGAGCGAACTGTCGCAGATCATTCGCCAGTGCAAGGGCATGCATATGGACTTGATCCAGACATTTGTTGCGCCTCTGGAACAGGAACTGGGCGTAATGTCGACCCATACCATTGGCCGTTCGCACAATATCGTTGACAGTGAGGAATACAAAAACCGTATCGAAGCGATCAACTTCTCGCTGGCCCATGATGACGGGCAGTCGCACAAAAACCTCTCGTCCGCCGATGTGATTCTGGTGGGCGTGTCGCGCTCCGGCAAAACCCCGACCAGCCTGTATCTGGCCATGCAGTACGGCATCAAAGCGGCCAACTACCCGCTGATCCCTGACGATTTCGAACGGGGCCGCCTGCCCAGCTCGCTGTACGAGTTCAAGAACAAGATTTTCGGCCTGACCATCACCCCGGAACGACTGGCCGAGATCCGCAACGAGCGGCGCGCCGGCAGCAAATACGCGTCCATCGAGAATTGCCGCTATGAAGTCAATGAGGCGGAGAGCATGATGAAACGGGAAGGTATCCGCTGGTTATCCTCGACCGCCAAGTCGATCGAAGAGATTTCCACCACCATCCTGCAGGAGATCAAACCCAACCGGCGCGACTACTAGACGGCACTGGCGCAGGCACTGGATCAGGCACTGCAAGGATGCTCATGGCAACATTATTGCGGTTCACACTGCATCTGCAGCACTGGCTGGTCTGGCAACTGGTGGTGGCGAGTTTGTTCATCAGCAGCACGTTTTTGCTGTCCAACAAGGTCACCAGTGCGGTGCTGCGCGTGCGCCCCGAAGCACAGCACTGGGAAGCGGCCGTTGCCAGCCATGGTGATTTCTATCGCGGCTACCTGATCACCGCGCATCCGCTGCTATGTGTGCTCGTGCTGGTGGTGTTAAAACTGGCGGTGGTGTTACTGCTGATACTGCAACGACGCCTCAGGCGCCACGACCGCCTGCAAGCGCCTGACGGGCAGCCAGCACTGATTGCTTCTACCGAACTGCTGTGGGTCCTGAATGCCCTGTCGGCGTATCCCCTGATGACACTACTCATCGCGGCAAGCCGTTAAGCGCACAAGATAAACCAGTGACCCTTCGGTGTAGGCCACCACGCGGCCAGCAATGTTTACTGGGGATATTTTGGACTGGCGCCGAAACGATTATCGCCCTGATGACTATCCTGACAAATAAAGATCAGATTCACGATAGGGAGTAATAACCACCAGCCACTGCGATCAATATCATGCATCCGCCGGACGCCGACTGCGATACTTGGAATCAGGGTGCCGAATGTAATCAGGACGGTCAGCATATAGAGCCCGCTACTATTCAACAGACCCGACATGAAACCGATCACAAAATTCAGCGCCAGCAGGAATAAAAAGAAATACCAGTATTCCTTGCGCCGTGCGCGGCCCTTGAAATTGGCATATTTTTTCAGCGGTTCGAACGCGTAGGCGAAAAAGCCATCGGCACTTTCCTGAGCCGCGACAGGCGCATGTGGAATCATCTGCAGCGCGCCACAATGTGGACAGGCTGGCGCAGTTTCATGAAGCTCTTTACCGCAAGCGCGGCAGAATACCATTCCCATAATGCCCTTTCGTATAATTTCTTTACAATCCGCAGCAATTAAATATTTGCATTACCAGCAAAATATAACATGCCAGAAAAAATAAAAACTCACAGCGCCGGGCCAGCATCGATACTTTTCCGTCAGGCGAATGCTGACGATATTCCGGCGATGTCGGCAATACGCCTGGCCGTGGTGGAAAATGCCCTGTCCGATCCGGCCCGGATCACCGAGCAGATGTATCGCGATTATCTGGAAGCATCAGGGCGCGGCTGGGTGGCCGAGCAGGACGGCGAGATTCTCGGCTTCTGTTACGCAGCCAGTGCCGACGCCTCGATCTGGGCGCTATTTATCGCACCGGCACAGGAGGGACGCGGGATCGGAAAACAACTGCTGACACTGGCCGTGCAATGGTTATTTGAGCAGGGACACAGGCGCATACAACTGAGCACGGGAAAGAACACCCGCGCCGATCGCTTCTATCAGGCGCAGGGCTGGACCCGCCTTCGCGTCGATGAAAAAGACGCCTACTACGCATTCCAGCCCGAAGGCTAGAAGAAGTGGCGCCAGTCCGTCAGCCAGGCCGGGAATTCTTCGACCGGCATGGGTTTGGCGATGTAATAGCCCTGCGCGTAGGTGCAGCCCAGACCCTGCAGGAAATCCCAGTCTTCCTTGGTTTCCACCCCCACCGCCACCGAGCGACGGTCGAGATTGCGCGCCAGACCGAGGCAAGAACGCAGCACCGCGGCAATCGCAGGCTTCTTGAACGCGCCGTCGACGAAGCTGCGGTCGATTTTCAGTTCCGAGAACGGGATACGCGCCAGCAGTTGCAGGTTGCTGCGGCCGGTGCCGTAATCGTCGATCGCCAGACCGTAGCCTTTCATGCGTAAGCGTATCAGCCGTTCGATAAAATGCGGCTCGGTGGTGAGCACCGCCGATTCCGTCATCTCGAAGGTAATGTAATCGGCCATGATGCGGTGTCGCTCCAGACAGGCCGCCATCTGCTCCATGAACTGAGGGTGTGCCAGTGTGCTCGGGTCGACGTTGATCGACACGGAAATGGGAATTCCCTGATCATGCAGCACGCGGCAGGCCGCCACCGATTTTTCGATCAGCGTCCAGTCCAGAAAATCAATCCTTTTGTGCTGCTCCAGCAC
The DNA here is from genome assembly GCA_027490725.1 of Oxalobacteraceae bacterium. Lineage (GTDB taxonomy): Bacteria > Pseudomonadota > Gammaproteobacteria > Burkholderiales > Burkholderiaceae_D > Rugamonas. The sequence goes on along the minus strand of JAIXXN010000060.1, from coordinate 60,456 downwards.
GCGCATGAACGATACCGGTTCGAGCACGCCGAACACCGGATGGCGCCAGCGCGCAAACATCTCCAGCCCCTTGACCTGGCCTGTTTCAAGCTCGATCTTAGGCTGGAAATACGGGTCGAACTGGCCGTCCTGCAAGGCCTGACCCACTTCGGAAAAGCTGAATTGCGGCAGTTGGCGATGCCCCTCGGTGCTGCGCTGCGCCGCCGGCAGCAAGGCATGCTGGATCAGCGCTTCCAGTCGCGCCGGTGGCACCGGTTTGGTCAGTGTGCCCCAGATGTTCACGCCATAGGCCTGCGCCATGGTTTCCACGGAAATCAGTACCGCGCTGCTCTGCGCGCCGACCACGATAATCCCGCTGCGGCACTTCAATTCAGACAGACGGCGGATCAGTTCCAGCGCATCCATGCCCGGCAGGGTCAGGTCGATAATCGCCGCATCAACCAGCGGCGCCAGACCGGCCGTCAGGTGGCGCAGTGCCGTATGCCCGTCCGGCACCTGGGTAATGTGGCCCACACCCATGTGCACCAGAACATCGGCCAGTGCCAGGCGCTGGGCCTGCTCTCCTTCGGCAACCAGAAAGTGCAACTGTGCGATGTCCATCCGGGACTCCATGTAAGGCCGTGAGACCTGATTTTAGACTTGATTCTGCCTGACTTGTTCGAAAAAGCATACTGCCGCGCAGGCGGCAACGTTGAGCGACTCAACTTGCCCCAGATGGGGAATCACCACCTGATGGGTAGCCAGCGACAGCAGGTCGTCTGCCACACCCTGCCCTTCATGGCCAAACAGCCATGCCACCGGCTGGCGCAGATTCACATCATACAGCCGCTGGGTCGCATAGCCACTGGTGGCCAGCGTGCTCACCTGCGAACCCTTGACCAGTGCCGCCAGATCGACGTCTTCGTAAATATCGAGCACAAAGTGGGCGCCCATCGCCGCGCGCAGCACTTTGGGCGACCAGCAGAACGCCGTGCCGGCGCTACAGTAGACCTGTGTAATACCGGCTGCAGCGGCGCTGCGCAGGATAGAACCGACATTGCCGGGATCCTGCACATTATCGAGCAGCACGGCGGAGACCGACAGCGGCGCCGTCACGCTGCGTTCCGGTGTGGCGATAGAAAACATCACGCCGACCCCGTGCTCCACCTGCGAGACCGCCTTGTACAGGCTATCGGGCAATGCCAGCACGTGGGCATGCTGCGCTTCGAGCTGTCCGATAATCTCCATCACTTCGGGATTCTGCAACGCCGATTCGCTAACAATGCACTGCTCCGGCAAACCGCGCAGCGGCAGATAGGCCTGACACAGATGCACGCCGTCGAGCAGGGTGCGACCCAGTTTGCGCCGCGCAGCGGCATTACCGGCCAGCTTCACCAGTTCTTTGTATTGCGCGTTATCGCGCGAGGTGATGGTTTTCATGCTGCCCCTTCGATTTTTTTTGCCAGCACCGCGCGCACCGGCGCGAAGCTGCGACGGTGTACCGGCGATGCGCCAAATTCGCGCAGGCGCGCCAGATGCAGCGCCGTACCATAGCCCTTGTGCTGATCGAAGCAATACTGCGGATACTGGGCATGCAGGGCAAGCAGCGCGGCATCGCGTGCCGTCTTGGCAAGGATCGAGGCGGCAGAAATCGCGTCGACCTTGTCGTCACCGCCAACGATGGCAATGCTCTGGATCTTCATTACCGGGCAGCGATTGCCGTCAATCAGCGCCAGAGTTGGCACCACCTGTAGCGCTTCCACGGCGCGCCGCATAGCCAGCATGGACGCCTGCAGAATATTCAGTTCGTCGATTTCCGCTTCCGACGCTTCGGCAATCGCCCACGCCAGTGCGTTGGCCTTGATCAGTGGCGCCAGCAGGTCGCGCTTCGCCTCGGTGAGTTTTTTCGAGTCGCGCAAGCCATCGATCGGGCGCGCCGGATCGAGGATTACGGCCGCCGCATACACAGGACCGGCCAGCGGTCCGCGCCCTGCTTCGTCCACGCCACAGATGATTTCGTCAGGCGAGTCGGGCAGAAAGTCGAACAGGCCGGGGTTTGGGTTATTCACGTTGATTCTCTTATGCTTGGATTACTTTGAGCACGGCCGCCGCGCTCTCCGCTGCGCTGTTGCGCAGCAGGCTGTGATGCATGTCGCTGAAGCGCTGCGCCAGCCGCAGGCGGTGCGCTGCATCGCTCAGTTGCTGCCACATGGCGTCCGCCAGCGCCTGCGGATTAGCTGCGTCCTGCAGCAGTTCCGGCACCAGAAATTCGCGCGCCAGAATATTCGGTAGGCCGATCCACGGCTGGTAGCCGAAATGACGCAGAATCTGCCATTCCAGCGCCATCATCCGGTAAGCGATGACCATTGGTTTCTTGAACAGTGCGACTTCCAGCGACGCCGTACCGGAAGCCACCAGAACCGCATCAGCGGCGGCAATCGCAGTGTGCGACTGGCCGTCGAGCAGAGTCAGTTCGACGTCCTGCAAACCGGCTTGCGCGATCAGTTCGAGAAAGTACTGGCGCTGCCGTTCACCGGCCATCGGCACCACAAAATGCAGCGAGCGATCGCGCTGCTTGAGCAAACGCGCCGCACCGATAAACGCGGCCGTGTTGTACTTGATTTCGGACATGCGGCTGCCCGGCATGATGGTGACGACACTGGCATTCTCGGCCAGACCGAGCGAGCGACGTGCGCCCGCTTCGTCCGTCACCAGCGGAATAACTTCCGCCAGCGGGTGCCCGACATAGCTGACCGGCACACCGGCCTTGCGGTAGATTTCCTCTTCAAACGGAAACACCACCAGCATGTGCGATACGGCGCGGATAATTTTCTTGATACGGCCACCGCGCCACGCCCAGATCTGCGGACCGATGTAGTGGATGGTCGGAATTCCGGCAGCCTTGAGCTGCTCTTCCAACCCCAGATTAAAACCGGGATAGTCGGCGCCAATGAAAGCGGCCGGCCGTTCGGCCAGCAACTGATCACGCAGTTGGTTCTGGATGCCTTTGATCTCGCGGTAGCGCGGAATCACCGCCAGCAGACCGCGTACGGTCAGCTTATCCATCGACCAGTGGGACTCGAAGCCCTGCGCCATCATCTGCTCGCCGCCGATGCCGTGAAAGCGCGTGTCGGGCAGATGCGGACGCAGGCCGGACAGCAGGCGTGCTGCCAGCAGATCGCCTGAGGGTTCGCCGGCGACTAGTGCAATGGAACGTGGCGACGCTGCAGCAACGTCGCCCGGGGCGGATAACACGCCCTGATCAGCGGACGATGCCACGGGTCGCCAGACCGAGGAACTCGCGCATCGAACGGATTTGCTCGGCCGCCGCTGGCGTCGCAGCTTCCTCTGCCAGCAGTGCCGTCTTGGCTTCTTCCAGCGTCAGGCCGGAACGGTAAATCAACTTGTAGGCAGTACGGATGCCGTTGATCTGCTCACGCGTGAAACCACGCCGTTTCAGGCCTTCGATATTCACGCCGTGGGCTTGCGCCGGATTGCCGTTCAGGAGCACGAACGGCGGCACATCCTGGGTCAGCGAAGTACTCATGCCGACAAAAGCGTGCGCGCCGATCTTGCAGAACTGGTGCACGTTGGCGAAGCCGCTCATGATCACCCAGTCACCGATTTCCACGTGGCCGGCGATCTGCGCATTGTTCGAGAAGATGGTGTTATTCCCCACCTGGCAATCATGCGCCAGATGCACATAGGCCGAAATCCAGTTGTCGTTACCCAGCGAGGTGACGCCTTTGTCCTGCACCGTACCGGTATTGAAGGTACAGAATTCGCGGATGGTATTGCGATCACCGATGGTCAGACGGGTAGGCTCGCCATTCCACTTCTTATCCTGCGGCGCAGCGCCGATCGACGAGAACTGGAAAAACTTGTTGTCGCTACCGATGGTGGTATTACCCTCGATAACCACATGCGGCCCCACCACGGTACGCGCGCCGATCACCACATTCGGACCGATCACCGAGTACGGGCCGATCTCGACGCTCTCGTCGAGTTGCGCCTTCGGATCGATAATCGCAGTAGCATGGATCTTGGCCATGATTACTTCCCTGCTGGCTGACTAGCGTCGGTGGCGCTGCGGATGGTGCACATCAGATCCGCTTCCACAGCGGTCTGACCGTCGACCGAACCGACTGCCTTGTATTTCCAGATCCCGCGCGACACCCGCACGATTTCCACGTTCATTACCAGCTGGTCGCCCGGCTCTACCGGACGCTTGAAGCGGGCATTGTCGATACCGACGAAGTACACCACCGAGTTTTCATCCGGTTTGATGTCCATGGTCAGGAACGACAGGATCGCAGCAGTCTGCGCCATCGCTTCGATCATCAGCACGCCCGGCATGACTGGCTTGTGCGGGAAGTGGCCATTGAAGAATTCTTCATTGACGGTGACGTTCTTGATCGCGGTAATGGTCTTACCCGATTCCCAGTCCAGCACGCGGTCCACCAGCAGCAGCGGATAGCGGTGCGGCAGGTATTGTTTGATGGCGTGAATATCCAGGCACTTTTTGGTGCAGGTGGATTCGGAGCTTACCGGGGTAGTAGTGGTCATAATGATTTCTCGTCCTGATTCGTCAATGTTTTAATTGTTTTTTCCAGCGCGCGGATTTTATCGCGCATCGTCGACAGATTGCGGACGATGACAGCCGATTTTTCCCATTCACTGTTTTTGGCCAGCGGGTAGAAGCCGGTGTACTGGCCCGGCTCGAGGATCGAGCGCGATACCATACTGCCCGACCCCACGTGTACCTTATCCACGATGCTCAGATGCCCGAGCACCATGGCAGCGCCGCCGAAGGTACAGTATTTGCCGATTTTTGCGCTGCCTGCCACGCCCACGCAGCCGGCCATCGCCGTGTGCGCGCCGATGTGGCAGTTGTGCCCGATCTGGATCTGGTTATCCAGTTTCACGCCGTCTTCGATAATGGTGTCGGCCAGCGCACCGCGGTCGATGGTGGTATTGGCGCCGATATCGACGTCATCACCGATCACCACCCTGCCGGTTTGCGGAATCTTGATGTAGACACCACCCTCGTTGGCAAAGCCGAAACCGTCCGTGCCAATCACCGCACCGGAGTGGATGATGCCGCGCTTGCCGATCACACAGCGGGCGTGGAAGGTGACGTTGGCGAACAGGTGGCTGTCCGCGCCGATCACGGCCTCGCGACCGATGTAGCAACCGGCGTCGATCACCGCGCCCGCGCCGATCACTGCGCCGCTTTCAATCACCACCCGCGCACCAATGTGGGCACTGGAGGCGATCTGCGCGTCATCGGCCACCACAGCACTTGGATGTACGCCAGCGGGCGGCACCAGTGCCGTCAGCGCTTCGAAGTACTGCGCCGCGCGGGCGAAGTACACATACGGATTGTTGGTAACGATCAGCGCACCGCTGTAAGCGGCGGCGATAAATGCCTCATCGGCAGCAGACACGATGAGTGCGGCCGCCTGGCTTTGCAGCGCCTGGGCGCGCAATTTGCTGTTACTGAGGAAGCTGATGTGCGAAGCGCCGGCGTCGGCCAATGGTGCGATGCCGGTCACCTCGAGGTTTGCATCGCCCATCAACTGACCGCCGAGGCGTTCGACCAATTGCCCTAGTCGAGTGCCCATCGGGAGGTCCAATCTGTTGAATTATTTGTCTTTGTCGAGTGCTGCCAGCACTTTGTCGGTGATATCGATGCGCGGGCTGGCCCAGACGGCGTCCTGCAGCACGATATCAAAGCCTTCCACCGAAGCCATCTGCTTGATGATCTTGGTGGCTTTTTCCGAAATCGCCTGACGCTCCTCATTGGTGCGCTGATTCAGGTCTTCACGGAATTCGCGCTGGCGACGCTGATATTCCTTATCCAGTTCGAACATGTCGCGCTGGCGTTTGACGCGATCCGTCTCGGCGAGTGTCGGCAGATCCTTCTCCAGCTTTTCGGAGGCGGTCTTCAGTCGCAAGCCCATATCCTGCATGGCTTTCTCGCGGCTCTTGAATTCTTCCTGCAGCTTCTCGCCGGCCAGCTTGGCCAGCTTCGATTCGTTGTAGATGCGTTCGGGGCTGAGCCATGCAATGCGCGACAGCGAGGTCTGGGCCTGTACCGGCGCCCAGGCACACCAGCCCAGTGCCAGCACGGCCAGAGATTTGGTCAGGTTAGCGGACAGAGTCTTCAACTTATTTCTCCGAAGTAAATTCACACACCAGCCGGCCAGCTTAGAAGCCACTGCCCATCTGGAACTGGAAGCGTTCCAGACGGTCACCCGGTTTGATGTTCAATGGCTTAGCATAACTCAACTTGAGCGGGCCCACCGGCGAAATCCAGCTAATCCCCAGACCGGTCGAGTAGCGCAGCTCGGAAAGGCGCATTTTCTGGCCTTCCTGATACACCTGACCAGCGTCAAAGAAGCCGAACCAGCGCAAGCTGCGATCCTGTCCCGAACCAGGGAATGGCAGTTGCAATTCGGCGTTACCGATCAGACGCGAAGCACCACCGAGTGCATCGAAGTAGTAAGGATCGACCGCACCCAGCGAGGAACTCAGATAGCCGCGCACCGAACCGATACCACCGCCGTAGAAGTTCTTGAAGACCGGGTATTTGCTGTTACGCAGGCCATGGCCGTAATCGATTTCGCCTTTCAGTGCCAGCGTCACTTTCGAGAACAGCGGCTTGTACCACTGCTGCTCGTAGACGGCGCGGAAGTACTGCTGCTGGCCAACCACGTCAATTTCCAGATTGGCGCGCTGGTAGCGGCCCACGGTTGGCGTCAGTGCCGAGTCGCGGCTATCGCGCGCCCAGGCGGCCGTCAGCGGCACAGCGTGGGTCTGGGCGGTACCGATACCGTCGGCGTTACCGGTAATGCTGCTCACGTATTCGCGGAAGCGGGTTGGCGAGGTCGAATCGGTGGTGATGCGCGAGCGCTCCAGACCGATACCGAAGAACACCGTATCGACTTCCGAGAACGGCACACCGTAGCTGATACGGCCACCCTGTTGACGGATGGTGTAACTACCGATATTCAGCGCCGGTGGTTGTTGGGTGCGCAGATAGATTTCGTAGGAGCGCGACACGCCATCATCCGTGAAGTACGGGTCGGTCTGCGAGAACGACACGGTACGGCTATATTTCGAGGTGTTCAGCTCTATCCCGACGGTGGTACCCGAACCGGCGAAGTTGGCCTGCTGGACCGCAGCCTGGAAGGAGAATTTTTCCGATTGCGAGAACGCACCACCGATCTGGAAGTTACCCGTCGGTTTTTCAACCACGGTCATATTCACGTCCACCTGATCGGAAGTACCCTGTGCTTCCGGGGTATCCACGGTAACGTCCTTGAAGTAGCCCAGACGGTCAACCCGGTCACGCGACAGCTTGATCTTGTTGGCGTCGTACCAGGACGATTCGAACTGGCGGAACTCGCGGCGAATGACTTCGTCGCGGGTGGTGGTATTGCCGGCGATATTCATGTGGCGCACATAGGCGCGCTTGCCCGGATCGATGAAGAAGGTGAAGGCGACTTCGCGTTTGTCACGATCTATATCCGGATTGGCATTGACGTTGGCGAAAGCGTAGCCGAAGGTGCCGAGGCGGTCGGAAATGAGCTTGTTGGTCGCGGTCAGACGTGCACCCGAATAGATTTCACCTTTGCGCAGCAGCACCAGCGAACGCAGTTCTTCTTCGCGGCCGAAGGTCTCGCCTTCGAACTTGATACCCGAAACGTTGTACTTCTCACCCTCGGTGATGTTGATGGTGATGTAGATGTCTTTTTTGTCTGGCGTAATCGATACCTGGGTCGAATCGATCTGCATCTCGATGTAACCGCGATCCAGATAGTAGGACTTGAGCGACTCGATATCACCGGTCAGCTTGGTTTTCGAGTACTGGTCGGACTTGGTGTACCAGCTGAACCAGCCGCCAGTATTCAGTGCCAGCTGCTCTCTGAGTTCCTTATCGCCAAACACCTTGTTACCGACGATGTTGATCTGCTTGATCTTGGCGATCTCGCCTTCATCGACAGCGAAAGTAATAGTGACGCGGTTACGCTCGATCGGCGTCACGGTGGTGACGATTTTCACGCCATACAGACCGTGCGACAGATACTGGCGTTTCAGTTCCTGCTCGGCGCGATCGACCGAGGCTTTATCGAAGATCTTGGTCTCGCCGACGCCAATATCTTTCAGCGCCTTGACCAGGGTATCTTTTTCGAATTCTTTGGTGCCGGTGAAATCCACCTTGGAGATCGCCGGGCGTTCTTCAACCAGTACGACCAGCACTTCGCCGTCGCGTTCCAGTTTCACGTCCTTGAAGAAGGAAGTGGCATACAGCGCCTTAATGGCCGCAATGCCCTTGTCGTCGTTGAAGGTCTCGCCTACCCGCACTGGCAGATAGCTGAACACCGTACCGGCTTCCGTACGCTGGATGCCTTCGACGCGGATGTCCTTTACGACGAAGGGCTCGATGGCCATGGCACTGCCGGCGCACAGCGCCAGAACTGCAGCGCCGATCAGGCTACGGCGAAACGGGGATGAAGTAATACGGTCAGAATATAATTTCATTGGGGTTATTCAATGGCTAAATCAACGAACTACTCATATACAAAGCGAGCCTGCTACAGCAACCGCACAATGTCGTTAAACACCGCCAGCAGCATCAGAGTAAGCAACAGACCTATGCCGAGACGCTGCGCAATCGCAGCAAAACGCTCTGGCACAGGGCGCCCAGTTAAAACTTCCAGCGAATAATACAGCAAATGCCCCCCATCTAGAACGGGAATCGGTAGCAAATTCATCACGCCCAAACTGATGCTGATAAAGGCGATGAAGCTCAGATAGCTGGAGACCCCCATACGGGCAGTCTGTCCGGCATAGTCGGCGATCGTCAACGGCCCCGTAACGTTCTTTAGCGAGGCCTCGCCGGTGATCATTTTCCCGACCATTTTGACCGACAGTAGCGACGTATCCCAGACCCGCTGCAGCGCTTTTCCCAGTGCCACCGGGGGCGAAGAAACCACCTTGATCATATCCGGCGCCAGCGCGATGTAGGCGCTGATCTTACCGACTGTTACAGTTCCCTTACCGGAGTCAGGATTGGCCTCCTGCTTATCGCCCTTCGCGCCAGCTTTGGCAGCGGGCAGCACTTCGGCCTGCGGCACCATCGCCAGCGTCAGTTCCTGACCGGCGCGGCGCAATTGCACCTGCACGCTGCGCCCCGGCGCAGCGCGGATAATGTCGATAAAGGCCAGACCATCGGCCACGGCTACGCCATCCACCGCCAGCAACAGATCATCGACCTGCAGCCCGGCGCGTGCCGCCGGACCACCCGGAATCACCTGCTGCACCACGGGAGCCGGGCGGGCTACCCCTAGTCCGAGATCGCCCAGCACATCGCCGTCCAGATCCAGACCGGCCAACATGGCCGCCGGCAGCACGAAGTTGTAATGTCCCTGCCCTGCACGTTCGACCGCCAGCCGCGCATCGGTCTTATTCACCGCCGCCTGCACCAGCCCCCAGCGCAATTCCGACCAGGCCGTCACTGGCTCGCCATTCACGGCACTCACCACGTCGCCCGAGCGCAGACCGGCCAGCGCCGCCGCCGAAGGGCTAGCCGGCGCGCCAACGCTAGGCTGGACGCTGACTTTGCTACTAGGCTCCTGCACGCCTACCATGTACAGGCCGGCGAACAGCACGATCGCAATCAAGAAGTTGGCCAGCGGGCCGGCCGCCACGATGGCGATCCGCTTCCAGACATTCTGGCGGGTGAATTCGCGCTGCAGGTCGGCTTCGGATATGGTCGACAGGTCGGCGTCGCGGGCGTCCAGCATCTTCACGTAACCACCCAGCGGCAGCACCGACACTGCCCATTCGGTCTGGTCCGCGCCGAGACGGCGTGACCACACCACTTTGCCCATGCCGATCGAAAAGCGCAGAACTTTGACGCCGCACCAGCGCGCCACCAGATAGTGCCCCAGTTCGTGGATGGTAATCAGCGAACCGAGACAGATGATGAACGCCAGTACCGTCTGCAGGAAGCTCATTTTGCCAGCCCGGCGATGTACTGCTGCGCCGCAGCGCGGGCCAGACCATCCTGCTCCATCAGCGCTTCGATGCTATCGGCAGCGCCATGCGGCAGACGGGCCATCACATGGGCGATCACCCGGTCGATCTGACGGAAGCCAATCTGCAGGTCGAGGAAGGCCTGCACCGCAATCTCGTTGGCAGCATTCAGCAGCGCCGGTGCCGTGCCGCCAGCCTTGAGCGCCTCGAAGGCCAGTGCCAGACAGGGGAAACGGTTGAAATCCGGGCGATGGAACTGCAAACCGGCCATCTGGGTCAGATCCAGCTGCGCCACGCCCGACGCGATCCGCTCCGGATAGGCCAGCGCGTGCGCAATCGGGGTACGCATATCCGGGTTACCCAGTTGCGCCAGCACCGAACCATCCACATACGATACCATCGAATGGATCACCGATTGCGGGTGAATTACCACCTCGATCTGCTCGGCGGGCGCACCAAACAGCCAGTGCGCCTCGATCACTTCCAGCCCCTTGTTCATCATGGTGGCCGAGTCGACGGAAATTTTGCGCCCCATCGACCAGTTAGGGTGTTTGCAAGCCTGCTCCGGCGTCACCGCATCCAGCGTCGCCACATCGCGCGTCAGGAACGGGCCACCGGAAGCGGTCAGCAGAATCTTCGCCACCCCGCTGTGCGCCGGTACCCGTGCATAGTCGGACGGCAGACACTGGAAAATCGCATTGTGCTCGCTATCGATCGGCAGCAGTACCGCACCGGCGGCACGCGCCGCGTCAATGAACAGTTGCCCCGACATCACCAGCGCTTCCTTGTTCGCCAGCAGCACCTTCTTGCCGGCGCGTGCCGCCGCCAGCGTCGGCGCCAGACCGGCTGCGCCCACAATGGCCGCCATCACGCTATCAACTTCGGGCGCACTGGCGATGCTGCACAGGGCCGCCTCGCCGTAGTCAACTTCGGTGTTCAGGCCAGACTGACGCAGCAAGGCGCTCAGGCGACTCGCGGCATCGGCCGTGCCAACCACGGCGCGCGCCGGACGGAAAGCGCGACACTGGGCGGCCAGTTCTTCGACACGGCTATGTGCCGACAGGGCATAGACGCTGTAGCGCTCCGGATGACGGGCGAGCACGTCCAGCGTGGACACGCCGATCGAACCGGTGGCGCCAAGGATGGTGATGCGTTGCATAGGAATTCTCTCAGAGCCAGGAGGCGATCAGTGCCGCCAGCGGCAGAACCGGGATCAGGGCGTCAATACGGTCCAGCACCCCGCCATGGCCGGGCAGCAGATTGCTGCTGTCCTTGAAGCCGGCGCGGCGTTTGAGCTGGGATTCGAACAGGTCGCCAACAATCGACGCGGCGACGATTAGCAGCAGGAGCAGCATGGCCAGTGGCCAGCCGAAACGGGCCTGCAGTTTCACGGCAAAGGTATCGGCCAGCCAGGGCTGGCTGGCCGCCAGCACGATGCTCAGACTGGCCAGTAGCAGCACGATCAAGCCACCACCGATGGCGCCCTCCCAGGACTTGCCGGGCGAAATAGACGGTGCCAGTTTGCGCTTGCCGAAGGCTTTACCGGCAAAATAGGCACCGATATCGGCCAGCCACACCAGCACCAGTACCGACAGCAGGAACAGCGGCGACCATTGATACAGACCGAGGATGGCAAAGAAGCAGGCAAAAATGGCAAAGCTGAAAGTGCATGCCATAGCCCAGTTACCGGCGCCCGTAAGTGGCGGCAGACCGAGACCCAGCGAAGGCACATAGCGGATCAGCCACAGCAGGCAGGCTACCCCGTACAGGGAGCTCACGGCGCCCGGCTTGGCCAGCACCATCAGCAGCACGAACAGGCCGGCACCGGCCACGCCGGCCAGCTTGGCGCGCAGCGCTGCAACCCCGAACAGGCGCGCCGCCTCCCACAGGGCAGCGCCGACAAACAGCGTCACAACGGCCGCCACAGCGGGGAAATAACGGGAAAACAGTACCGGCAGCAACAGCGCCAGCAGCGCCAGCGCCGTAATAATTCGGGTTTTCAGCATCAGCTCGTCTTCTCTGCCAGTTGCGCACCCGTGCGGCCGAAGCGGCGCTCGCGGTGCTGGTAGGAGGCAATCGCCTCATCCAGACTGGCGGCCGAAAAATCGGGCCAGTAGGTATCGGTAAAGAACAGCTCGGTGTAGGCAAGCTGCCACAGCAGGAAATTGGAAATGCGCTGTTCGCCACCGGTGCGGATGAACAGATCCGGCTCAGGCGCATAGGCCATCGCCAGATGGGGTGCCAGTTGCTCTTCGCTGAAGTCGCTCGCACCGGGATGGGCGGCCACCATCTTGCCGACTGCCTGCATGATATCCCAGCGTCCGCCATAGTTGGCGCACACGGTAACGGTCATACGGGTGTTATTGGCGGTCTTGCGCTCGGCAGCGGCGATCATGCCCTGCAACTTATCGTCGAAGCGACTCAGATCCCCGACCACTTTCAGGCGGATGTTATTGGCATGCAGTTTGGAGACTTCGCGATCGAGGGCCGTCACGAACAGGCGCATCAGTAACGACACTTCCTCTTCCGGACGGCGCCAGTTTTCCGAGCTGAAGGCAAACAGGGTCAGATATTCCACGCCACTGCGGGCGCAGGACTCGACCACGGTGCGCACGGCATCCACGCCTTTGACGTGGCCCGCCACGCGGGGCAGAAAACGCTTGGTGGCCCAGCGACCATTACCATCCATGATGATGGCAATATGGCGCGGCACGGCCGGTGCGTCAGGAACCTCAGTAGTCGAACTGGTATATTTCATGAAAACTTCGGTGCCAAATAGAAAAGTATTGCAGGTGTCACCCAAAAAAACAAGACGCCAGCATAGCGTATTCCGTCCGGTTATACGACACCGGATGGCTCACCCTGCTGGCGCCCTCCTGAACGGTTAAACCGTCAGAACTTCTTTCTCTTTCTCAACAACCATCTTATCGATGTCAGCGATGTATTTGTCGGTCAGTTTCTGTACATCGTCGGAGGCGCGACGCTCGTCGTCTTCCGAGATGGATTTATCTTTGACCAGCTTTTTCAGCGATTCATTGGCATCGCGACGGATGTTGCGCACGGCAATTTTCGCGTCTTCCGCTTCGCTCTTGACCAGTTTCACCATTTCTTTGCGGCGCTCTTCGGTCAGCGGCGGGGTCGGCACACGGATCTGATCGCCCTGCGAGGACGGGTTCAGGCCCAGATCGGCGTCACGGATGGCTTTCTCGATGGCAGCCGCCATCTTCTTTTCGAACGGTTGCACACCGATGGTACGCGCGTCGACCAGCGTAAGGTTGGCCAACTGATTGATCGGGGTCGGATTACCGTAGTACTCCACTTGCACATGGTCCAGAATGCCGGTGTGGGCACGGCCGGTACGCACCTTGGCCAGATCGGCACGCAGGGTTTCCTGCGATTTGGTCATGCGCTCTTGCGCACTCTTCTTAACGTCAGCTACGGACATTGCTGCTCTCCTGTATTCGGTATTGGGGAAAATCGACTTGCGGGATACTTTAAACGTGCACCAGCGTACCCTCTGCCTCGCCCATGATGACGCGCATCAGCGCGCCCGGCTTGGTGATCGAGAACACTTTGATCGGCAGTTTCTGGTCGCGGCACAGCGCAAACGCGGTGGCGTCCATCACTTGCAGGTGCTTGGCGATGGCTTCGTCGAAGGTGATCGACTGGTACAGGGTGGCGTTAGGGTCTTTCTTCGGATCGGCCGAGTACACGCCGTCGACCTTGGTCGCCTTCAGCACGATTTCCGCACTCACTTCCGAACCGCGCAGCGCTGCAGCAGTGTCGGTGGTGAAGAATGGATTACCGGTACCGGCGGCAAATACCACCACTTTGCCTTCTTCCAGATATTGCAGCGCTTTCGGGCGCACATACGGCTCAACGACCTGCTCGATGCCGATCGCCGACATGACGCGTGCGGTGATGCCAACGTGACGCATGGCATCGGCCAGCGCCAGTGCATTCATCACAGTGGCCAGCATGCCCATGTAGTCGGCGGTCGCACGGTCCATGCCTTGTGCGCCGGGCGCGACGCCACGGAAGATATTGCCGCCACCGATCACGATCGCCAGTTCCACGCCCAGTTTCGCGACCTCGGCCACATCGGCGACCATCCGCTCGATCGTGCCGCGGTTGATACCATAAGCATCATCGCCCATCAGGGCTTCGCCGGACAGTTTGAGGAGGACACGCTTGTAGGCTGGGTTTGACATGAGACGGGGCTCCTAAGTTGGGTTTATTCGGGTAAGGCTGCCGGCGCCTATGATACCTTGCTCGGCGCCGGGAACAACGATTTGCTGCGGGCTAGACCTGCTGCCATTTAAAAAAACGGGCCTAGCGGCCCGTTTTTCTTTTTATTACGCTCCTTTGGAAGCGGCCATCTGTGCGGCCACTTCAGCAGCGAAGTCGTCGACTTTCTTCTCGATGCCTTCGCCTACCACGTACATCGTGAATGCTTTCACGGTGGTGGCTTTCTCTTTCAGCATCTGCTCGATCGATTGCTTGTCGTTTTTCACGAAAGCCTGATTCAGCAACGACACTTCTTTCAGGAACTTCTGTACCGAACCTTCCAGACGCTTGGCCAGGATTTCTGGCGATTGCGCTGGTTTGCCTTCGGCAGCAGCTTTGGCTGCATCTTCTTCAGCTTTCAGTTTTGCAACCGAGCGCTCTTTTTCGATCAGTTCTGCTGGAACCTGGTCTTGCGACAGCGACACTGGCTTCATTGCAGCGATGTGCATGGCCACGTCTTTACCAACTTGCTCGTCTGCACCGTCGAAGTCGACGATTACGCCGATACGGGCGCCGTGCAGGTAGGAAGCCAGCTTGCCGGTGGTTTCGAAACGCTGGAAGCGACGGATCGACATGTTTTCGCCGATTTTACCGATCAGTGCGGAACGCACTTCGTCCAGGGTTTTGCCATCCAGTGGCAGTGCCAGCAGAGCAGCGACGTCGGCTGGGTTGTGCTCCACCACCAGACGGGCAGCGTTTGCAGCCAGCGCCAGGAAGTCGTCGTTTTTCGCAACGAAGTCGGTTTCCGAGTTCACTTCAACCAGCGCGCCTACGCCGCCAGCGATGAAGGTTGCTACCACGCCTTCAGCGGTGATACGTGCCGAAGCTTTCGAAGCCTTGCCGCCCAGTTTGACGCGCAGGATCTCTTCTGCACGAGCCATGTCGCCATCGGCCTCGGTCAGTGCTTTTTTGCATTCCATCATTGGTGCGTCGGTCTTGCCGCGCAGTTCGCCTACCATCGCTGCAGTAATTGCTGCCATGTGTTTCTCCTGTATTCGGTGTTCGTGGGGGATGGGGAACGGGGTCTTACCCTTGCTCTACCCATTTACGTTAAAAAAAAGGGGGAGCTGTTGGCCACCCCTTTTTCCTTACAGCCTGCTCGGAACAATTAAGCCTGTTCGTTCACTTCGACGAATTCGTCGCCAGCTGCAGCTTTAACCATTTCAACTACTTCGTTACCGGCAGCAGCACGGCCTTCCAGGATCGCATCTGCTACGCCGCGAGCGTACAGAGTGATGGCTTTGGACGAGTCATCGTTACCTGGAATGACGAACTGAACGCCTTCTGGCGAGTGGTTGGTATCGACCACGCCGATGACTGGGATGCCCAGTTTAGCGGCTTCGGTGATGGCGCCTTTATGGTAGCCAACGTCAACGACGAAGATTGCGTCAGGAACGCCGCCCATGTCCTTGATACCACCGATCGATTTTTGCAGCTTGACCATTTCGCGTTGGAACATCAGCGCTTCTTTTTTCGACAGCTTTTCAACCGAACCGTCCTGGATCGAAGCTTCCATGTCTTTCAGACGCTTGATCGAGGTTTTGATGGTTTTGAAGTTGGTCAGCATGCCGCCCAGCCAGCGCTGGTCAACGAAAGGAACGCCTGCGCGTGCAGCTTCCGCAGCAATGATTTCACGAGCTTGACGCTTGGTGCCGACCATCAGGATGGTACCGCGGTTAGCAGCAACCTGTTTCACGTGTTTCATCGCTTCTTGATACATACCCATCGTCTTTTCCAAGTTGATGATATGGATCTTGTTACGGTGACCGAAGATGAAAGGAGCCATCTTTGGGTTCCAGAAACGGGTTTGGTGACCAAAGTGGACACCGGCTTCCAGCATTTCGCGCATAGTTACGGACATATTTAACTCCAGGGTTGGGTCTGGAATCCGATCAGTCACCATAGAGGCACCCTTGTCGACCGGATTCGCTTTTATTAATAAAAATTAACAGCTTTCTTTGATGCATTACTCGAACTGAATTCAAGTAACCCGGCATTCTAGCCTGAAAACAGCGATTTAGGCAATACCCTCGGGGATTCCGGCACGGCCAGCACCAGCACCAGCACCAGCCTTGCCAGTTACGCATGAAAACTTATCCCAGTTACATATTAAAACCAAATAATGCTGCAAATGTAATGAAAATGTAATATGATTCGTAACACTTACATTGCATATTAACAATTAAAAGTGTTTTTATGCATCATCTAGGGAGTGTTGAATGTCTGTTTTGCTTACTGTAGCATTGGCCGCCGCAACGCATTTCCAGCCTAGCTGCTCGTGGGACCGGCCTGGCGTCAACCCCTACACGGGCAGTAGCGTCGCCGCTATCGAGCGCTACACCGACATTCCCGAACAAGTCCGCAATACCCTCAAGCGCCGCATCGCCGAAAACCAGTCGGACGATCAGGTCCGCATAACCCGCGACGCCATCATCGGCAAGAACCGGTATGCGCCAGGCATCCGCGACATGCACTTTGGCGCAGCCTCGGTGTGCGCCAGTGTCACCCGCAACAAATGGTCGGAACAGCGTCAGGAGCCCGGCGCGGTGTATTGCGTGGGCGAACACTGCATTCTGGTGCCTCGCATCTGCGGCAATATTAGCCGGATTACCCGCCTGCCCACCACGCCAACTGCCGCAGCGCCAGCCGCTCAGGCTAGCCGTATGGGCGATCCGCTCGATGGGCGCAACCCGGGTCTGGCGGATGTCTTCCCTGATCTAGAGGAAAAAGAACGCGCTGACGAAGACGGCGAAACTCAGGAACGCGAACGAGCACGTGAAAAGCGCACAGCGGTGTACGACGCAATCGCTCAAGCAGAAGCCAGCAACAACGACCGCGAGCATGGCTATTTATGGGGTCACGGTCCAACCTGGGAGCACGATGACTCAGACGATTCTACTGGACCATACATTCCGGCCAGCCCAGTGCCGGAAGCCGATAGCTGGGCCATGCTGCTGGCCGGACTGGCCGTGGTCGGCGCACTGGCCCGCCGCTGCGCTGCGCACTAAGGGCAGCCCCCTGCGCACCACCCGGCCCGCCGCCCTGCCCACTGCGGGCTTTCCGCGCAGCCAGCAGCAGCGTCGTTTATAATCTCCCTATATTCAGCATGCCGCCGCGGCACCCGCCGCGCACCGCATGCTTTGCCACGCTGCATCAAGGGTCTCCCCGGGCAGCGTTTTGACCGTTTACCTAGCTGATTCTAATCCTATGCCTATTTCCATCAAATCCGCCGAAGACATCGCTGGCATGCGCGTTGCGGGCCGCCTCGGCTCCGAAGTGCTGGACTACATTACGCCCTTCGTCAAAGCCGGCGTGACCACCGGCGAAATCGATCGCCTGTGCCACGAATACATGGTGAATGTGCAAGGCACCATTCCGGCGCCTCTGAACTACTGCCCGCCCGGCTATACGCCCTACCCGAAAGCCATCTGCACCTCCGTCAATGACGTGATCTGCCACGGTATTCCGGGCGACAAAGTGCTGAAAAACGGCGACGTCGTCAACCTCGACATCACCGTCATCAAAGATGGCTACCATGGCGACAACAGCCGCATGTTCTTCATCGGCGAACCCTCCATCATGGCCAAGCGCCTGTCCGACATCACCTACGAATGCATGTGGCTGGGCATTGCCAAAGTCAAACCGGGTGCTTATCTGGGCGACATCGGCCACGCCATCCAGCAGCATGCAGAAAAAGCCGGCTACAACGTGGTGCGCGAATTCTGCGGTCACGGCATCGGCAAGATCTTCCACGAAGAGCCGCAAGTGCTGCACTACGGCCGTCCCGGCACGCTCGAACAGCTGCAGGCCGGCATGATCTTCACCATCGAACCGATGATCAACGCAGGCAAGCGGGAAATTCGCGAAATGGGCGATGGCTGGACCATCAAGACCAAAGATCGCAGCCTGTCGGCACAGTGGGAACACACGATTCTGGTCACCGAGACCGGCTATGAAATCCTGACCCTGTCGGCCGGCAGCCCGCCACCACCGGCCTTTATTCTCAACACCGCCCAGCCAGCCTGAGTCGTCATGAGTACGCCAGCGATGAAGAAGGAACTGCGCGAGCAGCTGAAACGTCAACTGAAGGATGACCGCGCGCTGGTCATCGCTGGATTCCGCGCCGACGGCATGCCGGAGAAGCTGCTGCGCAGCCTGCGCCAGAGCGTCGATGCGGTACTCTCGACGGCCTGGTTTGCCGCCGGTCTGCCGGAACGCACCGCCCTGGTCGGGGTGGGCGGTTATGGGCGCGGCGAACTATTCCCCCAGTCCGACGTCGACTTGCTGATTCTACTGGAGCAGGCGCCGGACGCCGCCACCACGGCGCGTCTTGAAGAACTGGTACAACTGTTATGGGATCTGGGGCTGGAAATCGGCCACAGCATCCGTACCGTCGATGAATGTCTAAGCGAATCGGCGGCCGACATCACGGTGCAAACCAGTCTGCTGGAAGCACGTCTGATCTGCGGCGATCTGCCACTCTTCGGCGTGCTGCAGGAACGCTATCGCGCCGCCATGGATCCGCGCGCCTTCTACCACGCCAAAGTGCTGGAAATGCGCCTGCGTCATGCCAAGTACGAAGACACCGCCTTCAGCCTCGAACCGAATTGCAAGGAAAGCCCGGGTGGTCTGCGCGACTTGCAGGTGATCCTGTGGATGGTCAAAGCCGCCGGCGTCGCCAACTCGTGGCGCACGCTAGCCACCAGCGGTCTGATTACCCAGACCGAAGCCAAGCAGCTAATGGAAAAGGAACGCGCGTTCAAGGATATCCGCATCCGCCTGCACCTGCACGCAGGACGACGCGAAGACCGGCTGGTATTCGACATCCAAACCGCGATTGCCGAATCACTGGGCTTGCAGTCCACCGGCAGCGGCGCGAATATGCGCCGTGCCAGCGAATACCTGATGCAGCGCTACTACTGGGCAGCCAAAACGGTCACCCAACTGAACATGATTCTGCTGCAGAACATCGAAGAACGCCTGTTCCCCAAAGCGGGCGTCACGGTGCCGATTAACGCCCGCTTCAATAACGTCGATGGTCTGATCGACATTAGTGAAGACGACACCTTTGCCAGCTCGCCCTCGGCCATGCTGGAAGTGTTCGCGCTGATGACGGAGCGCCAGTCGCTGCAGGGCATGACCTCGCGTACTCTGCGCGCGCTGTGGCATGAACGTTTCAAGATCGACGCCGACTTCCGTGCCGATCCGCGCAACCGTGCGCTGTTCCTGCGCATCATGCAGGCGCCGGTCGGCCTGCTGCACGCGCTGCGGCGCATGAACGACCTGTCGATCCTGGGCCGTTACCTGCCTAACTTCCGCCGGATCGTCGGCCAGATGCAGCACGACCTGTTCCATGTCTACACGGTCGACCAGCACATCCTGATGGTGGTGCGGAATATGCGCCGCTTCGCGATGGCCGAACATGCCCACGAATACCCGTTCTGCAGCCAGCTGATGGCCAACTTCCCCACCCCGTGGCTGCTGTATCTGGGCGCGCTGTTCCACGATATCGCCAAGGGGCGCGGTGGCGACCACTCGAAACTGGGCACGGTCGATGCCGAGCAGTTCTGCCTCGAGCACGCCATGAGCGAAGAAGACACCGAGCTGGTGGTGTTCATGGTGGAGAACCACCTGACCATGTCGCAAGTGGCGCAGAAACAGGATCTGTCCGATCCCGACGTGATTGCCGCTTTCGCCAATCTGGTCAAGGATGAGCGCCACCTGACCGCGCTGTACCTGCTGACGGTGGCTGACATTCGCGGCACCAGCCCGAAAGTCTGGAACGCCTGGAAAGCCAAGCTGCTCGAAGATCTGTACCGGGTCACCCTGCGGGTGCTGGGCGGCGAGCCGCACAGCGCCGACCGCGAACTGAAAAACCGCCAGCAGGAAGCGCTGGCCACGCTGCGCCTGTACGGACTGGCACCAGACGCTCACCAGGCACTATGGAAGCAGCTCGATATCGCCTACTTCCTGCGCCACGAAGCATCCGACATCGCCTGGCAGACGCGCGCTCTGTGCGATTGTTACGACAGCGACAAGCCCGTCGTCAGATGCCGTCTGGCGCCGATCGGTGAAGGCTTGCAGATTGCCGTCTACATCAAAGACCAGCCGGACCTGTTCGCGCGCATCTGCAGCTATTTCGACCGCAAGAATTTCAGCATCCTCGATGCCAAGATCCACACTACACGGCATGGCTACGCGCTCGACACCTTCCTGGTGACAGAGCAGAACTTCGCCAACAGCTACCGCGACATCATCAGTCTGATCGAGCATGAACTGTGCGCTCTGCTGACCAGTGAGGAGGCTTTACCAGCTCCGGGCAAAGGCCGTTTGTCACGCCTTTCGCGCACCTTCCCGATTCAGCCGACGGTCGATCTGCGTCCCGATGAACGAGGCCAGTACTACCTGCTGTCGATTGCCGCCAATGACCGCACCGGCCTGCTGTATTCGATAGCCAACGTGCTGGCCAAATACAAAATCAATCTGCACACCGCCAAGGTGATGACGCTGGGCGAGCGGGTCGAGGACGTGTTCCTGATCGATAGCCCGACCCTTAACGTGGCACGCAACCAGATCCAGTTCGAAACTGATCTGCTCGACGCCATCAAAGTTTAAACGGGGCCAGTCCCCACAACATAAAGAAGCCGCATCATGTCCGAAGAATTACTCCGTCTGTCCAAGCGCATGTCCGAACTGGGTCTGTGCTCCCGCCGCGAAGCCGATGAATGGATCGCACGCGGCTGGGTGCGGGTGGATGGCAAGATCGTCTCGGAGCTCGGTAGCAAGATCTACCCGAGCCAGCGCGTGACGGTGGAACGTCAGGCCGCTGCCGAACAGTCGAAACGCGTCACCATCCTGATCAACAAGCCGATGGGCTATGTCAGCGGTCAGGCCGAAGATGGTTATCAGCCTGCCGTGGTGCTGGTCAAGCCGGAAAACCGCTGGCCCGATGATCCCTCGCCGGAACTATTCCACCCGACCCAGTTACGCTCACTGGTGCCGGCCGGCCGGCTCGACATCGATTCCGTCGGTCTGCTGGTCCTCACGCAGGATGGCCGTGTCGCCAAACATCTGATCGGCGAAACCACCGACGTCGACAAAGAGTATCTGGTGCGGGTCGAATACACCGGCGTCGGCAAACTGCCTGACAGTGATCTGAAGAAGCTCAACCATGGTCTGTGGATGGATGGCAAACCGCTGCTGCCAGCCAAGGTGCGCTGGCAGAATGAAGACCAGCTCAGTTTCACCCTGCGCGAAGGCAAAAAACGCCAGATCCGCCGCATGTGCGACATGGTGGGACTGAAAGTGATCGGTCTGAAACGGGTACGTATCGGCAAAGTCAAGCTGGGCGACCTGCCCGTCGGCCAGTGGCGCTATCTGCGTCCGGAAGAACAGTTCTGATCGTCGGCATGCGAGCGTGAACCGGAAGCCACGCTCGCAGCGCATTTTACGATTTAAACGTGCAATTTAACACTTTTCCGTTTTGCAAGAGATAGCTTCGTGCTAGCATCAGTTATCACTCAACCATCCGGTACCGCAGCACGTGGCGAAACTGCTTCTGGCCCTGTTAATATCGACCAGCTTCATGGGGGCCACCCATGCAGCCGATATTCCCGTGACCATTTACGCAGATGCCGGTTATCCACCCTATTCCTACGAACAGGGCGGCAAGCCTGCCGGGCTGTATTACGAAATCATTAGTACTGCCGTCAAGCGTATGCGCGGTTACAAGGTCGAGATTCAGTCCGTGCCGTGGAAACGCGGTATGAATCTGCTGAAGTCCGGTAGCGGCTTCGCGCTATTTCCGCCTTATCACAACACCCGCGACGAACCGTGGACCTGGCCGTATTCCCTGCCGCTGTTTGAGGAAAAAGTGGTGGTCATCTGCCGCAAAGACGTGCTGACAGCCAAGCCGCGCAAACGCTGGCCGGAAGACTTTTACGGCCTCACCATCGGTAACAACGCTGGCTTTATTGTCGGCGGCGAGAGTTTCGAAGAGGCTGTGCGGGCCGGCAACATCAAGGTGGAAGAAGCCAAGGACAACGCCACCAACATCATCAAGATGGGCCTGAAACGCATCGACTGCTATATCAACGACCGCGTCTCGATTCAGTGGACCCGCAAGCAGCTCAAGGCCGAAGGCAAGTATGATGAAGGCGGCACCCATGCAGAGTTGGTGGAAGCGATCGTGATCGCCACCGAACAGGGTTTTCTCGGCTACACTGACCGCGATCAGGGCCGCTACACCTACAAAAACGATTTCGTGAAACAGTTCGACAGCGTGATCTACCAGATGAAGCGTACCGGCGAAATCGATAACATCGCCCGCGCCTTCTTCAAGACGCACTAACGGCTGCGCACCGATTTGCCATGCCCGCCGAGCCGACGCCGCTGCTGCCGCTGCTGCCCTTCCCGCTTCGCAAAGAGTGCCCACCCGGCGCCTGCGACTGTCAGCGTGACGCCTTACTCGATCAATGGCAGAACCAGCCCGAGTCGGCCGATATCCGCATCATGCGCCTGACCCGTGAAGAAGAAAAACAGCTGCTGGCACGCATCGAAGCGCTGGAAACGTATGCGGACCTGTGCCGCATCGAACAGCGACTGCTGGACTTGCTGGGCGTGGAGCTAACGATTACCCCCAGTATCAACGGGGTGCGCACGGTGATGGGCTTGCAGATCCGCCTGACGCCCAGACCCGGCTTGTGCCGCCGCACCCGTGAAGCCGTACCCGCCGCCGTGCGACGCTGCCTGACACGCCATCCCGAGATCGTGTATGCCCTGCTGGACGCAGGCGATCTGCTCGGTGGTGGGGTGAGCGTGCCGTCCAGCGCTCCCTAGCCCGGGCGGCCCTGACCCGGGCGGCCCTAGCCCGGGCGGCCCTAGCCCGGGCGGCCCTACCCCGGGCGGCCCTACCCCGGGGGGGGGCTAGCCTGGATGGGCCAGCGCGTCGCCGGGCATATTGCCGCCCAGTGAACCGTCGGGATAGATGTCGTGGAACTTGCTGTAATCGAGGATGCGGTAATTACCTTCCTGTTTGTCGGACATGATGTCGGCAAAATGGTGGTTGAAGAAAATGTGATCGGCCGAATAGGTCTGGCGCGCATGCACAAAATCGTTCAGGGTATCGTCGGTACCGGTCAGAATCACCGACAGCGTGGCCGCCTCGCGCAACAGATCTTCCTGCGACTTGCCCCACAGCGGGCTGCTTTCGTCGATACGGTGCAGGATGGTCCAGGTCAGCGCGAACACGCCGGAAGTTTCGCGCTCCAGTTCCAGATCATAGAAGCGGGTGAAGGTCTGGCCTTCCTGCGTCATTTCGCGGCGGATCAGCGAGGCCCGTACCGAGGCTTCCAGAATCAGGTTGCCACGCTCGTTACCAGCGCGCAGCATCAGCGTCGGCACGCCGTTAAACGGGGTAATCACGGCCACATCGGAAAACAGAATCCGCGAAGTGGGACGCGAGAAGCGTGCAAACAGCAGCCCCGTCACCACCGCCACCTGCACCATGCCGAACAGGATTTCGGTCGATGCCACCACATGGCCATAGGTGGTGGCGGGATTCATGTAGCCATAGCCCACCGTCGCCAGCGTTTCGATGGAAAAGAACAGCGCATCAGGGAAGTAGCCGGGACGGGCATTCGCGATCGATCCCGGCACCACAAAAAAGGCCGTGGCAAAAAACAGATTGGTCAGCAGGTAACTGACGCCGATCAGCAGAAAAAAATTGGGCCAGCTCAGCGTCAGCATCCAGTGGTAGATGTCACCCCAGTACCAGCGTGCCACGCCCACCCGCTTGATCTTCGAGGTACCCATCTGGAACACACCACGTTCATAGCCGACTTTGGGACGGGCAGCTTTGTGCTCGGACACGCGCACCGGAGCATGGTGGTTCATAGTCGTCTACCTTAATCGTCGTCGTTCGGGTCGAGATCGGGGAACATCACCTGGGTATAACCGAAACGCGAGAAATCGCGTATCCGCATAGGGTACAGTATCCCCAGCAAATGGTCGACTTCGTGTTGCACCACGCGCGCATGGAAGCCATCGACGTCGCGCAGAATGGGCTGCTGGTTCTCGTCCACACCGGCATAGCGCAGCCGGGTATAGCGCGGCACGCTGCCGCGCAGGCCGGGTACCGACAGACAGCCTTCGAAGCCCTCTTCCATCTCTTCCGACAGCGGCGTCAGCAGCGGATTGATTAATACGGTTTCCGGCACTTGCGGCGCATCGGGATAACGCTGATTCTGTTTAAAACCGAAGATCACCAGTTGCAGATTGACGCCGATTTGCGGCGCTGCCAGCCCGGCGCCATTCGCCGCATGCATGGTGTCGAACATGTCGGCGATCAGCTCGCGCATCGCCGGGGTATCAAATTCCGTGACCGGTTCGGCAATCCGCAACAGGCGCGGGTCGCCCATCTTGAGAATTTCCCGTACCGTCATTTAGCCGCCCCGCTGTCGATCACGCACTGCATATCGCGCAGGAACTGGCAGTATTCTGCGCCCGTCTCCGGGTGCTTGAGACCCATCGCCGTCATCGCTTTCAGATAACCGAGCTTGGAGCCGCAGTCGTAACGCTGGCCGTCGTAGCGATAGGCCAGCACGCGTTCGTCTTTCATCAGCGCGGCAATACCGTCGGTCAGCTGGATTTCGCCACCGGTACCGGTGCCAAGATTTTCCAGATAGTTGAAGATACGCCCGGACAGCACATAGCGTCCTACCACGGCCAGCGTCGATGGCGCCTGATCCGGCTGCGGTTTCTCGACGATGCCATGTACCAGTTCCAGCTTGGGCTGGTAGGCCGAGGCACTGACAATGCCATACTGGCGGGTCGCCGCACGCGGCACTTCCTGCACTGCCAGAACACTGCAACGCTCGTAGGCATACAGATCCGTCATCTGCGCCAGTACCGGGCGCACGCCTTCGTCCGTATCCATGAAGTCATCGGCCAGCAGCACCGCGAACGGTGAATCGCCGATCACCGGACGCGCGCACAGTACCGCATGACCCAGACCGAGCGGCTCGGACTGACGGATGTAGATGCAGTTCACATGCTTGGGAATCACGTTGCGCACCAGTTCCAGCAAGGCCTGCTTGTTGGCCGCCTCGAGTTCCGCTTCGAGTTCGTAAGCCTTGTCGAAATGGTCCTCGATGGCGCGCTTGTTACGCCCCGTGATGAACACCATCTCCGTGATGCCGGCGGCAACCGCCTCTTCCACCGCATACTGGATCAGCGGCTTATCCACGATGGGCAGCATCTCTTTCGGCTGTGCCTTGGTGGCAGGGAGAAAACGGCTACCGAGACCGGCCACCGGAAAAACTGCTTTGGTAATTTTCGACATCTTCGCTTTTTATCCCTGTGTTGCGAGCAGTGCCAGTAGGCCTGCTTCGTCAATAATGGTTACTTCCAGATCCTGCGCTTTGGTTAGCTTGCTGCCAGCATCGGCACCCGCCACCAGATAATGGGTTTTCTTCGACACCGAACCGGATACCTTACCACCCTGTGCTTCAATCATAGCGCCCGCCTGATCACGGCTCAAGGTGGGCAGCGTACCGGTCAGCACGAAAGTCTTGCCCGTCAGCGGGCCTTCGGCGGCCTGCTCCGGCAACTGCGCCAGCAGATCATTGCGCAATTGGTCTAGCGCAGCCAGATGCTCGCGCTGGCCCGGTTTGCGCATCCATTCTTCCAGCGCTTCGGCCACTGCTGCGGGTAGTCCGAACACGTTAAACACCGGCAGATGCGCCAGCACCTGCAGGGTAATTTCCTGCTCGACCAACTGCTTGCAGCGCGCCTCGGTCAGCTTGGGGATGCCCAGTGCCGCCATCAGTTTCACCGTATCGAGTGCTTCGCGCAGCTTGGCGCTGGGTGCATGTTCGCCGCTCGGTGCCACCCCGGCTGCCAGCAGCGCATCGATGGCTTCCTGATTTTTTTCTTCGGCGAAGAATTCGGCAATCGATTCGGCCACCACGCCGCCGATATCGGGCAGCACCCGCAGCAGCGCACTCGGCACACGACGTATCAGTTCGAAACGGCCCAGCCATTCGGCCAGCGTCTTGGCGGTCGATTCGCCGACATGGCGGATCCCCAGCGCAAACAGCAGGCGCTCGAGCGGCGGATTGCGGCTGGCGGCAATCGCTGCCAGCAGGTTCTCGGCCCACTTGGTGGCCACTTTGCCCTGCACCACCGCCTCCGGCGTGGCGCCGTCGCTTTCGTCGGCCAGCCGCTTCATTTCCAGTAAATCGTCGAGCGTCAGCGCATACAGATCGGCGACCCGCTGCACCTTGCCATATTCGACCAGATTATCGATGTAGCGATCCCCCAGCCCTTCGATGTCCATCATGCGCCGGCCGGCAAAGTGGCGTATCGCTTCTTTGCGCTGGGCCGAGCAGGCCAGACCACCGGAGCAGCGCGCAATCGCTTCGCCCTCTTCGCGCACCACGTGCGAGCCGCACACCGGACATACGCGTGGCAGCACATACGCTTCCGGCAGCGGCTGGGGACGGCGCTCCAGCACCACCGCAAGCACTTCGGGAATCACGTCGCCGGCGCGGCGCACGATTACGGTATCGCCAACCCGCACATCCTTGCGGCGTACTTCGTCTTCATTATGCAGTGTGGCATTGGTAACGTTGACGCCGCCGACGAATACCGATGCCAGTCGTGCCACCGGCGTAATCGCCCCGGTTCGTCCCACCTGCACCTCGATCGCCAGCACCGTGGTCAGCGCTTCTTCGGCGGGGAATTTGTGCGCCAGCGCGAAACGCGGCGCGCGCGATACGTAGCCCAGTGTGCGCTGATCCTGCAGCAGATTGGCTTTGTACACCACCCCGTCGATCTCGTACGGCATACCGGGACGGGCAGCGCCGATGCGCGCGTAATAGGCCATCAAGCCCTGGTAGCCGCTGACCACATCACCCTCTTTCGCCACCGGCAAGCCCAGTGTGCGGTACCACGCCAGCAATTCGGAGTGCGACAGCGGCATCGCTGCGCCTTCCAGCGCACCCACGCCATAGGCGAAGAAACTCAGCTTGCGCTGGCTGGTAATGCGTGAATCGAGCTGACGCAGACTACCGGCAGCGGCATTGCGCGGATTGACGAATTCTTTGAGGCCCGCTTCGCGCTGACGCGCATTGAGCGCTTCGAAATCGGCCTTGAACATCAGCACTTCGCCACGCACATCGAGTAGCGCTGGCGGCGTATCGGTATCCAGACGCAGCGGAATACTGCGGATGGTGCGGATATTGGCCGTCACATCTTCACCCGTGTAGCCGTCGCCGCGCGTGGCGGCCTGCACCAGTAAGCCGTGCTCGTAACGCAGATTGATAGCCAGTCCGTCGTATTTGACTTCGGCGGCATACTCCACCGCGGCCGCGGCGTCGAGCCCTTCGCGCACGCGCCGGTCGAAGTTCTCGATATCCTCGTCGCTAAAGCCATTATTCAGCGACAGCATCGGCACCGAATGCGTGACCTGTTCGAACTGCGGCAGCGCTGCTGCGCCGACCCGCTGGGTCGGCGTATCGGCCAGCACAAAGTGCGGATAGGCCGCTTCCAGTTGCTGCAGTTCGAGGAACAGCCGGTCGTATTCGGCGTCCGGGATGGTCGGCGCATCGGCTACATGGTAGGCGTGCAGATGCCGGTTTAATTCAGCGCTCAGGGCGGCAATGCGCGCCTGGTAATCCACTTCAACCATACAACTTCCTAGCTAAACAGACGCAGCGCCCGCGCCGAACCGGCCGGAATGTCGGCGTCGTTCATTTCGGTGTAGAAGTCCTGCACCTGACCGGCGATTTCCGCCAGCGCGGCATCCGACAGCGGCTGGTTGTAATCGTCGACGATGGTCGCATCGAGACGCGTCATCAGCGCGCGCGCGCAGGCCACCATGGCGCCGAAGCCGTCGCGCGATGGCGCCACGCAAGGCACGTCAAGCAGCAGCGTCAGACGCGAGGTGGTCTCTTCGGCCAGCGTGACATTGGTGGACAGGCTGAACAGATGACCACCTTCACCATCCGGCATGGTGTAGCGGCCGTCGGGGCGCACATCGAAGCCCTGCTTTTCCAGCGCGCCTATCAGCGTCACGATCGCCCATGGCGCACCGTTGGACTGCAGATTCACACCCAGTTGTGCATCATGGCTGGCCACGAAGCGGTGCAGATTGCGCGCTTCGGCCATCACCTCGATCATGTCCGGCACTTCCGGCTCGGCGCCGATTTCGTCGGCCATGGCACGCAGGCGCGTCACCAGTTCCGAATATTCGAGTTCGTTGAGCGCGGTGCTGCGGCTGGCCAGCTGTACGCCGCCCTGCAGCTTGGTGTACACGCCACCGTGCACGATCGGCTCCCACTCGCCGGCCACGCTAAAGCCGATATAGTGCAGCGGCTTGTTGCCGACCATGCGCAGCGTCTGCAGTACCGGCAGCAGTTTATCGCCGCGTGCCGCGCTTTCCAGTGCCAGCGGCAACAGACAATCGATTTGAGGATCGACCAGCGCCAGTGCCTGGTCGGCACGCGCCTGACGTGCCGCTTCGGCGGCCGCACTGGCGGCTTGCTCTTCACTGTCGCCACCGAGTGCCGCTGCCACCGTTTCGAGTGCCGCCGCAGCGGCCGAAGCTTCGCCACCGGCCACACCGGGCGCGTCGTCGGCACTGAAGCTCGGCTCATGGCGCGCCACGGGTGCATCACCGGCGCGCATCAGCACGTCGTCATGGTCATTGGCAAAGGCCCGGTCGACGCTCTTGCGGGCGCGGTATTCCTGCACCTTGTTATAGCTGTAAACACCGGCGACAAATACGCCGGCAATGCCGATTAAGCTCAGTTGTAGGTCTGTCATGCTGCTTGTGCCTCAGTAGCAAAATTGGCGGCGGACTCCATATCCACCGCCACAATGCGCGATACGCCCTGCTCTTGCATCGTCACACCGATCAGTTGATTGGCCATCTCCATCGCAATCTTGTTGTGCGAAATGAAGAGGAATTGGGTCTGGTCAGACATGCGTTTGACCATCCTGCAGAAACGTTCAGTATTGGCGTCGTCCAGCGGTGCATCGACTTCGTCGAGCAGGCAGAACGGCGCCGGATTCAGGCGGAACATCGAGAACACCAGTGCCGTTGCGGTCAGGGCTTTTTCGCCGCCCGACAGCAGATGGATGGTGGCGTTCTTTTTGCCTGGTGGCTGGGCCATCACCTGCACGCCGGAGTCGAGAATTTCATCGCCCGTCATGATCAGTTTGGCCTGTCCGCCACCGAACAGGATAGGGAACAGTTCCGAGAAGTGACCGTTGACACGGTCAAAGGTATCCTGCAGCAGATCGCGGGTTTCCTTGTCGATGCGGGCAATCGCATCCTGCAGCGTATTGATCGCTTCAGTCAGATCGGCGTTCTGCATGTCGAGGAAATTCTTGCGCTCGGACGCCGTTGCCAGTTCTTCCAGCGCCGCCAGATTGACGGCGCCCAGCATGGCAATCGCATTCGTCAGGCGCGTCACTTCGCCCTGCAGATACGAGGCCTTCATGTCGGGATGGAGCTTTCCGGCCAGCGCCACTTCGTCGGCCTGCGCTTCCAGCAACTGCGCAGCATACTGCTCGAGATTGAGGCGCGCGGCCTGTTCCTTGAGCTGCATTTCCATGATCTTGTCGCGCTGCGGCTGCAGGGCGCGCTCGGTCGACATGCGGCCCTCTTCGAACATGCGCAACTGCTGGGCAATCTGGTCAAGTTCATGGCGCGCATCGGATAGCGCTTTTTCCTGCGCCGTACGGCGATCCAGCAGCTCCTGCAAGCCTTCGTGGCTGTGCCCCGACTCCAGACTGGCCAGCTCCTCGCGCCCCGCTTCCAGACTCTGGGTCACCTGTGCCACCTGAGTATTCGCGGTAGCAATCGAACGCCGGTATTCCTCGATCTTGCTGCGTTGCGACTTCTCGGCAAACTGTGCTTCCTGCGCTGCACGTTCCAGATCGCGCAAAGCGTCGCGGGCATCGGCCAGCCGCTGCTCCTTTTCGAGGAACAGGGTCTGCTGGTCTTCGTGTTCGCCCTGCAGATTGCCGAGTTCCATATCGAGCTGTTCGAATTTCTCTTCCGATTCCAGCTTGATCTGGGTCTGTTCTTCTTCCTGCGCCATGATTTCCGCCAGATCCGCTTCGATCTGGTTGCTGCGCTGATTGAAGCGCGCCTCGACCTCGGCAGCCTTGACCACCTCCAGTTGCAGCGTATGCACCGACGCTTGCAGGCTCTGTAATCTGGCACGGTATTCCGCCAGTTGCCGGGTCAACTGGCTGAGCGCCGCCTCAGCGCGCACGGCACGGGCGCGCGCTTCATCGGCCAGCATCTGCTGAGCCCGCAACTGCTTGCTGATGTTATCGATTTCCTGCTGGCGCCCCAGCATGCCGTCCTGTTCCGAATCGGCGGCATAGAAACGCACACTGCTCTGGGTAATCGCGTGGCCCTGACGGGTGATGAAGCAGCCGCCCGCTGGCAATTGCGCGCGGCGCGCAAACGCACTGGCAGCATCTTCCGCCAGATAGACATTGTGCAGCCAGTCCTGCAGCAGCGCGCGCAGCGACGGATCGTTGAGTTTCAGCAGGCTGATAAACGGCAGCAGACCGGCCACTTCCGGCATCTGCGGCGCTTGCGCGTGGGAAGGCGCGAACAGCGCCAGCTTGGCCGGCGGTGCATCGTTAAAGAACGCCTGCGCCCATTCGATATTCGACATCTGCAAAGCCTGCATGCGCTCGCGCAGCACCGCTTCCAGGGCATTTTCCCAGCCCGCTTCGATATTCAGTTTCTGCCACAGGCGCGGCAAGGTATCGAGTTCATGTTTCTGCAGCCACGGCGTGACTTTGCCTTGCGCCTGCACCCGCTCCTGCATCTGGCGCAGCGCATTCAGGCGCGCTTCCAGCTGGGCGTTGGCAGTGGTTTCCGTCTGCACCTGCTGTTGCGCCAGCTGACGTTCCGCCTCCAGTTGCGGTTGCTGTTCCAGCGCCTCTTCCAGCAGGAAGTTCTGCTCTTCCAGCGCCTGCTGTTTTTCTTCCAGCTGCAAGCGCAGATTGGCCAGGTGGGCGCTGTCGGGCAGACTCAGGCCGTGCTTTTCCTGCTGCAGCCGTTCGCGCCGCACCGTCAGTCCGTTGAGGATGTTGTTGGCATTGCGCTGATGCGCAGACTCCAACTCCAGTTGCTGCTGCGCCTGCATGATGCGGGCACGCGATTCCACGCTGCGGCTCTGCGCTTCGCGCCACACCTGTTCCAGCAGCGGCAGCGATTCGCCCTTCTGCTCGGCCATCATCTGCGCCTGTTCTACCTTGGCACTCAGCTCTTCCAGCGTGAACTCGCCTTCCTCGATCTGCCCGGCGTATTCGCTGGCCTGCTGCTGCCACTGGTCGCGCTGGGCGCCCAGTGCGGCCAGCTGGGCCTGCAGACGGGTGCGCGACTCGACCACGAATTTGATCTGCGCTTCCAGACTGCCGATTTCCGCATTGGTCTGGTACAGATGCCCCTGCGCCGTATGCAGATGGTCGCCTGCCGCAAAGTGCGCCTGACGGGTCTGTTCCAGCGACAGTTCCACATTGCGTAGTTTGGCGGTGGCTTCTTCGAGCTCGTTCTGCGCCAGCTCCACTTCGCGGAAGTATTTCTTCTGCTCGTTTTCCGCTTCGATCTTGCGCAGCAACCACAGCAGCTTCTGCTTTTCTTCCTGATCCGCCTGCAACTGGTGGAACTTGGTGGCGACCGCCGCCTGCCCTTCCAGTTTTTCCAGATTGGTGTTCAGTTCGCGCAGAATATCTTCCACCCGCAGCAGGTTCTCGCGCGTGTCGTGCAGGCGGTTTTCCGTTTCGCGGCGGCGTTCCTTGTACTTCGAGACGCCGGCCGCCTCTTCCAGAAACACCCGCAGTTCTTCCGGGCGCGACTCGATGATGCGGCTGATCATGCCCTGCCCGATAATCGCATAGGCGCGCGGCCCCAGTCCCGTGCCGAGGAAGATATCCTGAATATCGCGGCGCCGTACCGGCTGGCTGTTGATGTAATAGGTCGAGGTACCGTCGCGCGTCAGCGTGCGCTTGACGGCGATTTCGGCATACTGGCCCCACTGCCCTGCCGCCTTGCCATCGCCATTGTCGAACACCAGTTCCACGGACGCGCGTCCGGCTGGCTTACGGTGGGTCGAACCGTTGAAAATCACGTCCTGCATGGACTCGCCACGCAGCTCCGATGCTTTCGATTCGCCCAGCACCCATCGTACGGCATCGATAATATTCGACTTGCCGCAACCATTGGGACCGACTACGCCTACCAGCTGACCCGGCACCTGAAAATTGGTGGGATCAACGAAAGACTTAAATCCCGACAATTTGATGGAAGAAAGACGCACGTTGTTATGGAGTAGTTGGGCTGGAAAACTTCACAATAATACCATTTTGTCCCTGAATTCAGGCCAAAAACACGCCTGAACTCCTCGACGGACCGATCGATGCCACTAGCGCGGCGCCTGCTTCGGCACTTCCCAGATCGCCCGCGTAAACGGCTGGTCACGCCCGGACAGGTGCATAGCGAGCTGGGCAATCCAGCGTTCGGCCGGCACCGGCTCCACGCGTGGCGCAATCAGCACAATAGGTAGACACAATAGCAACAGCCAACGACTCAGCGCCAGATGCTCGCGGACGCTGGCATACCAGATGAAACTGACTGCCACCAGCAAGCCCAGCAGACAACCGGTCAGCGCTTCCGAGGCCGAATGCGCCTGCACCTCGACGCGCGACAGGGCAATCAGTGCAGACAGCAGCACGCCTGCCGCAATCGCGGCCACGCGCCAGCCCAGCGTGCGGGTGCGCACCAGCAGGTATAGCGCCACCGGAAACACCGCGGCGGCGCGCATCGCATGGCCGCTGAAACCGGCAAATTCAACCGACTCCACGCCCACGCCCCAGCCCATGAATGCGACCTTGGTCGCCACCACCAGCGCCATACCGAGGCCGAACAGCGCGCACCAGGCAGCCGTCAGATGCCACGACTTACCGGCCACCAGCCAGATCGCTATCGCCACACCGATCGGGCCGGTTACTGCCAGACTACCGGCCACACTGAGCCCGTGCCACCACATCATCATCCGCTTCGCCCTATGCTTTTATTCCAAGCTAATCATATCAACTAAAACCGGGGTCAGATCCGACATCCGGACACGGCCTGTGCCATGTGACCTATCCGTGTGCGCTGCAGCGCGGCCGCCATTAGAACACAAGCATTGCCATTTCCGGCAATAATTGCTGTGCATCAATAGCTTAACAATGCCACAACTTTCGCCATCGCGCTAGAGGCTAGCGGCCGCAGCGGGCAAATTGCCAAAGGGCGCAGGGTGGCGCGGCTAGATGGCACGTACCCGCTGGCCAGCCGGGGGCATGAAGTCCGCGACGCCATCCACCAGCCCCACCGCCAGCGCCTCGCGCGCCGTCAGATGCAGATCCGAATAGGCGTGAATGCGCCAGTGCTGTTCGTCCAGGTGGACATGCTGGCGCAGTATCGTCTCGGTACGGGCATCATCGGCCTGCAAACCTTCGACAATGATGCGCAGCGCATCGGGGCGGGCCCCCTGCGGCGCACTGGCGTGCGATTTATGCACCATGAACCGCGCCGTTTCACTGGCATAGCGCTCGCGCCCCGCCAGATACAGGATCACCGCGATCGACGCCACCGCACCGGCGTTATAGGTGACGAATTTGATGGGTAGCTTGCTCAGGTAGTTATACAGGCAGATGCCGTCACTGACGTAGCCACCGTTCGACTGGATCAGCAGATGCGCCGTCGTCACGCGCTGTTCCGTCATGCTGGCCACGGCATCGAACACGCGCCGCACCATATCGCTATTGACATCGCCCGGCAGCGTATACCAGCGCTGCAGCTCGACGTTTGTGGCATCCTGACCCATGGCTCCCCCTCCGGAAAAGGTGGCTTGATTCTAGCAAAGTGTACGATTTCAGGGCGCCGCCCGTGCGCCATTCGTGCGCCCCCTCAAGCCCCGGACGCTGCGCTGCAGATTGACATTACCCCCCTTTCTGACATATATTCCCGAGTCTTGATCGGGAGAGGGCAAACCAGCGTTGCCGCCGAAGGGGCACTACCCAAAAACTCTCAGGCAAAAGGACCGATCAAGGGACCAGCGCGGCCGCACCAGCGGGATGCCAACTGGACCAACTCTGGAGAGCGATCGCGGCATCAGCCAGCGGTCCACCGAAGGGGCGCACGGATAACGGTACCCCCGTTGCCGTAATCTCTCAGGTATCAAGGACAGAGGGGTCTGCGAACATTGTGGAATGCCATAACGGCGTTCGACGATGCTCTGTTAACCCCTATTCGATTTGGACTGAGGAATCATGACGCTCAAAGCTACCCCCCTCAATAATGCACACCGCGCAGCCGGCGCCCGTATGGTCGACTTTGGCGGCTGGGATATGCCCGTCAACTACGGTTCGCAAATCGAAGAACACCACGCGGTACGTACCGACGTCGGCATGTTCGACGTGGCCCACATGTGCGTGGTCGACATCAAGGGCGACAATGTGCGCACCTTCCTGCGCGGCCTGCTGGCCAACAATGTCGACAAGCTGCAGGTATCGGGCAAAGCCCTGTACTCGTGCATGCTGAACCCGCAAGGCTTCGTGATCGACGATCTGATCGTCTATTTCATCAACGAGAGCTGGTTCCGTCTGGTGGTCAATGCCGGCACCGCCGAAAAAGACGTGGCCTGGATGCAGCAACAGAACAGCGCCACCAACAGCGGCCTGACCATCACCCAGCGCCGCGATGGCGCTAATGCGATGGCCCTGATCGCCGTGCAAGGCCCGAACGCCCGCACCAAAGTCTGGCAAGTGATCCCTGAATCGCAGGCCGTCAGCGCCGAGATGAAACCATTCAACGTTGCCTTCGCCCAGAGCGCCACCTTCGGCGAAGCGATGATCGCCCGCACCGGCTATACCGGTGAAGACGGCTTCGAAATCGGCGTCGCCGCCGAACAGGCCGAAGCCCTGTGGAACGCACTGGCGGCTGCCGGCGTGAAACCGGCCGGTCTGGGTGCGCGTGACACCCTGCGTCTGGAAGCGGGCATGAATCTGTACGGTCAGGACATGGACGAAACCGTCAACCCGCTGGACGCCGGTCTGGCATGGACCATCGATCTGGTGTCCGAGCGCGATTTCATCGGCAAAGCTGCCCTGCAAGCGATGGGCCAGAACGCCCAGTTCGTCGGCCTGATCCTGCGTGAAAAAGGCGGTGTCCTGCGCGCCCACCAGAAAGTCATCGTGGCCGGCACCGAAGCGACTGGCGAAATCACCAGCGGCACGTTCAGCCCGACCATGCAGCAAGCCATCGCACTGGCGCGCGTCCCGAACGGCGTCGCCGTCGGCGACACCGTGCACGTGGAAATCCGCGACAAGAAGCTGGCCGCCTCGGTAGTTAAGCTGCCCTTCGTCCGTAACGGTAAAATTCTGGCAGTCTGACCCTGTCGTACCGAAAAAACACTCTATAACCGTAGCACTCTCTCACTCTGGAGCCTTACATGAATATCCCTGCAGACCTGAAGTACACCGAATCCCACGAATGGGTACGCGCTGAGGCTGACGGCACCGTTACCGTCGGCATCACCGAATTCGCACAGGACGCACTGGGCGACATCGTGTTCGTCGAACTGCCAAAAGTCGGTGCCAGCTTCGGCGCCGGTGATGACGCCGCCGTGGTGGAATCGGTCAAGGCAGCCAGCGACATCTACGCTCCGATCGCCGGCGAAATCATCGCTGTCAACGACGACGTGGTGAACGCACCTGAATCGATCAATGCCGACGCCTACGCTGCCTGGCTGTTCAAGATCAAGCCAGCCGACGCTGGTGCGATCGACGCTCTGCTGGACGCTGCCGCCTACGGCAAAACCACCGACCATTAATGGACTCAAAGGGCCAGCAGCTTGCTGGCCCTTTGCTTATCCATTGCAGGTACTTTGCAAGTACCTTGAAACACCGGCGCTTTGAGCGCCACGCCCTGCCCGCGCGCTGCGCCGGCACTCCGTTCTACCCATCGTCTTCCTCTTTCGGCCCTGACAAATCATGACCCGCACCAGCCTGACCCAACTCGAAGCCCGCGACGCCTTCATCGCCCGCCACATCGGCCCTGACGCCGCTGAACAGCAAGCCATGCTGTCCGTTCTCGGCTACGCCTCGCGTACCGCCCTGATCGACGCTCTGGTTCCTGCCAACATCCGCAACAAGAACCCGCTGCCACTGGGCCAGTACGCCCAGCCGCTGCCGGAACAGACCGCGCTGGCGCAGCTGAAACAGACTGCCTCGAAAAATCAGGTACTGAAGTCGCTGAT
This sequence comes from Oxalobacteraceae bacterium, assembly GCA_027490725.1. Lineage (GTDB taxonomy): Bacteria > Pseudomonadota > Gammaproteobacteria > Burkholderiales > Burkholderiaceae_D > Rugamonas. Next base: position 23,812 of record JAIXXN010000060.1, on the reverse strand, counting down.
CGGTCAGGGTTACTACAACACCCACACCCCGGGCGTGATCCTGCGTAACATCTTTGAAAACCCGGCCTGGTACACCGCGTACACGCCATACCAGCCAGAGATTTCGCAAGGCCGTCTGGAAGCGATTCTGAACTTCCAGCAGACCATCACCGACCTGACCGGCATGGGCATCGCGAATGCCTCGATGCTGGACGAAGGCACCGCCGCAGCGGAAGCGATGACGCTGATCCAGCGCGTCGGCAAATCCAAATCGACCACCTTCTACGTCGCCAACGACGTCCTGCCACAGACGCTGGAAGTGGTACAGACCCGCGCCAAACCACTGGGCATCGAAGTCAAGACCTTTGACGCTGCCGAACTGGCTGGCGTGAGCGATGCCTTCGGCGTACTGCTGCAGTACCCTGGCGTCAATGGCGTGGTGCGTGACTATGCTGCTGGCGTAGCCGCTGTCAAAGCCACCGGCGCAATGGTCATCGTAGCGGCCGACCTGCTGGCACTGACCCTGCTGACCCCTCCGGGCGAATGGGGCGCCGACGTGGTGGTCGGTAACAGCCAGCGCTTCGGCGTACCACTGGGCTTCGGTGGCCCGCACGCCGGCTATCTGGCGACCCGCGACGAATTCAAACGCAGCATGTCCGGCCGTCTGGTCGGCGTCACCATCGACGCGCAAGGCAACCGTGCCTACCGTCTGGCGCTGCAGACCCGCGAGCAGCACATCCGCCGCGAAAAAGCCACCTCCAACATCTGCACCGCACAGGTACTGCTGGCCGTGATGGCTTCGATGTACGCCGTCTACCACGGCCCGCAAGGTCTGGCGCAGATCGCCCAGCGCGTACACCGCTACACCGGCGTACTGGCAGCGAACCTGAAAGCCCAGGGCTACAGCGTGGTCAACGCCAGCTACTTCGACACCCTGACCGTGGCCGTTAAAGACGCCGCTGCGGTACACGCCATCGCACTGGCCAACGGCATCAACCTGCGTCAGGTTGACGCGCACCACGTCGGTCTGTCGCTGGACGAAACCACCGAACGTGCCGATATCGCCCTGCTGTGGAAAGTCTTCGCTGAAGCCGCCGGCAGCAGCGCCGCCTGCCCGGATCTGGACGTGGTCGAAGCCGGTGTAGTTGCCGCCTTCCCGGCAGCACTGAACCGTACCAGCGCCTACCTGAGCCACCCGGTCTTCAACCGCTACCACTCGGAAACCGAGATGCTGCGTTACCTGCGTTCGCTGGCCGACAAGGATCTGGCACTGGATCGCACCATGATCCCGCTGGGTTCGTGCACCATGAAGCTGAATGCCACCTCGGAAATGATTCCGGTGACCTGGCCAGAGTTCTCCAACATCCACCCGTTCGCACCGCAAACGCAAACCGTGGGTTACCGCGAAATGATCGCCCAGCTGGAAGAAATGCTGTGCGCCGTCACCGGCTACGCCGCTATCTCGCTGCAGCCAAACGCTGGTTCGCAAGGTGAATACGCCGGTCTGCTGGTGATTCAGGCTTACCACCAGTCGCGTGGCGAAGGCCATCGCAACATCTGCCTGATTCCATCGTCGGCCCACGGCACCAACCCGGCATCGGCCAACATGGTCGGGATGCAGGTCGTGGTCACCGCTTGCGACGCCAACGGTAACGTCGATCTGGCCGACCTGAAAGCCAAAGCCGAACTGCACTCGAAGAATCTGGCCTGCGTGATGGTGACCTACCCATCGACCCACGGCGTGTTCGAAGAAGGCATTCAGGAACTGTGCGAAATCATCCACAGCCACGGTGGCCAGGTCTACATCGACGGCGCCAACATGAATGCACTGGTCGGCGTCGCTGCACCGGGCGCCTTCGGCGGCGACGTATCGCACCTGAACCTGCACAAAACCTTCTGCATTCCACACGGTGGTGGCGGTCCTGGCGTCGGTCCGATCGGCGTCGGCGCGCACCTCGCCAAGTTCCTGCCGAATCAGCGCTCCAACGGCTACGTACGCAGCGAAGACGGCATTACCGCCGTCAGCGCCGCACCATTCGGCTCGGCCAGCATTCTGCCGATTTCGTGGATGTACATCGCCATGATGGGCGCCGAAGGCCTGACCGCAGCGACCGAAACGGCTATCCTGAACGCCAACTACATGGCACGTCGTCTGGCACCGCACTATCCGGTGCTGTACACCGGCCACGACGGTCTGGTCGCGCACGAGTGCATCATCGACCTGCGTCCGCTGCAGGATGCCACCGGCATCAGCAACGAAGACGTCGCCAAGCGCCTGATGGACTTCGGCTTCCACGCACCGACCATGAGCTTCCCGGTACCGGGCACGCTGATGATTGAGCCGACCGAAAGTGAATCGAAGGTCGAGATGGACCGTTTCATCGACGCCATGATCGCCATCCGCGGCGAAATCGCCAAAGTAGAAAGCGGCGAGTTCGACAAGCTGGACAACCCGCTGAAATTTGCGCCACACACGGCCGAAGTTCTGACCGCCGACAAATGGGAACGCAAATACAGCCGCGAGATCGCCGCCTATCCAGTGCCATCGCTGCGCAAGCAGAAATACTGGCCACCGGTAGGCCGTGCCGACAACGTCTACGGCGACCGTAACCTGTTCTGCGGCTGCGCGCCGATGAGCGACTACGAGTAAGCGCAGGCTGCTTTCGCAGCCCAGCTCAAACGGGGTCAGACCAAGCAGTCTGACCCCGTTTTTTTGCCCAGCAACTTCAAACCCGGGGTCAGATCCGACATCCAGACACGGGCTCGACTGTCGCATGCGCCTATCTGCCTACAATGAGACATCGCCGGGGTAGAACTAGCTGCTCAGGCAACTTCAAACCCGGGGTCAGATCCGACATCCAGACACGAACTCAACTGTCGCATGCGCCTATCTGCCTACAATGAAACATCGCCGGGGCAGAACAAACCGCTCAGGTCTTTACGGATCAGAGCGTGTCCGGATGTCGGATCTGACCCCGGTTTTTGCTAGCGGTGCGACTCAGCTTCGCACTGCGGTCAGGTGCGGACGGGCGCTGCGCGGCGCGCCGTTGTCGCCCTCTTCATCGAGCTTGAAGCGGGCCACCGCTTCGGATAGGTCGACCGCCTGCTGTTGCAGATTGCTGGCGGCGAGCGCGGCCTGCTCTACTAGCGCCAGCTTCTGCTGGGTGTCGATGTCGAGCCCGGCCAGATTCAGTTCGACCGAACCCGCCGCGATCGCGCGCGAAGCACTGCCGATCGACTGCGCCGATGTCAGGATGGCTTTCAGCGTGGCATTCAGGTTGCGAATGCTGCTGTCGAGCGCACGCGAGGTGTCGGCGATTTCGTCGCTGCCATAGCTGCGCTGGCGCACCGTCAGATTGCCCTGCGCTAGGTCGGTCGCCGCATTGCCGATGTCGCAGAATTCGCCTAACAAGGCACGCCGCACCCGCAGACTCACTAGCAGCGATAGTGCGATCGAGGCCAGCACCAGTGCCGGCATCACGCTGCGCAAGCTGCGAAACTCGTCCTGCGCCACCGCATACGCGCGCACGCTCAGGCCTTGTTCAAGGCGCGCCAGTTGATCCAGCCGCTGCGCCACGACATCGAAGCCGCGTTCGGCCTTAGACATGGCGTTGGCCGCCATCGAATGGTCAGCCATACTGAGTTCGATCACATCGCTCACGGCCTTGACGTACTCGCCATACGCAAGCTGCGATTGCACCACCAGGCGCTGTTCAGCCAGATCGCCCTGGGTGGCGATCTCCAGCTGCGCGAACTGGCGATCCAGCGCGGCATGACGGGCATGGATGTCGCGCACCAGCGCATCCACCCGCGCGCTGGAAAAGCTGGCATTGATCCACGTCAGCAGCTGATAGGCTTCGGCATGCACCCGGTTGGTATTGATCACCAGATCATCGGCAGCCTTCAGACGCACCGCGCGCAGTTGCACCATATCTTCGAGGCGCTGGTTCTGACGTAGCAGGCCGGCAAACGCCCCGACCGACAGCACGATCAGCAAAATCAGCACCACGCCCGGTGCCAGCAACAGCTTCGGCCCTATCCGCAATTTGCTTAACATAGTCCCTCTCTGCTTCGCTTCCGGTGCGGCGCCGTGTACTTATCTGGTGGCGCTTGCTTCCTGCTTGTAGACGCCCGCTTCGAGCGCGACATCCTCGACCCGCAACACGTAGGTGGTTTTGGCCTCGACCTTGCCCGTCCTGGGATTGAGAAATTTGTAATCGACCCAGCCACTGCCCTTACCACGCGCCAGTGCCAGCATCTCGTAACGAAACAGCTTGCCGTCCGCGTCCGGCACGTCGAGCAGGTCTTTGCCGATCAGCGCGGTGGTGGGATGGGCGATGGTGATGCCGTTCAAGTCGCGCATCGCCAGATACAGCGTCCCCTGATTGAAAGCAGGATCTTTGCGATTGATACTGGCAATCAGCGCAGCCTTGCCATGCTCTTGCAGATAGCGGGCGCCCTTGACTGCCAGCGCGACCGCTTCACGCTGGTTCGGGCTGGCCAGCAGCGGCTGAGCTAGCGAAAACAGGATGACGGCAAGCACGGCGCGCATGGTGTACTCCGACAGCAAAGATGCCATACGATACAACCCATGCCACGACGCAATCTTGCGATTGGTCAAGCACTTCAGTCATGCAGTTTTTTGGGGGAGGGGGGGGATGATGGCGGCCCGGGATCGGGCCGCCAGACGGGGTGATGCGGCAGTCGCCAGCCTCACCCGCAGCGTCATTTACACCAGTTTGGCCGAGTGTTCGCGGGTAGCGTGGAACTTCAGCTTAGGCCAGCGTTCTTCGGTCAGACGCAGATTCACGCTGGAGGTGGCCAGATAGGCCATATTGCCGGCGGCATCATAGGCCACGTTGTGACCCAGCGCGTTTTCGAAGTCCGACAGGGACTTCTTGTCATCGCTGGAAATCCAGCGTGCGCTGCTGATGCTAGTGCCTTCGAACACGGCGTCGACACCGTATTCGTTTTTCAGACGGCTGGCCACCACTTCGAACTGCAGCACACCGACCGCGCCCAGTACCAGTTCGCCGCCCTGCACCGGTTTGAAGACCTGCACTGCGCCCTCTTCGCCCAGCTGCTGCAGACCTTTGTGCAATTGCTTGATCTTCAGCGGGTTCAGAATCCGCACCGAGCGGAAGAAGTCCGGCGCGAAGTAGGGAATCCCCGTGAAGGTCAGCATTTCGCCTTCCGAGAACGAGTCGCCAATCTGCATATTGCCGTGGTTCGGCAGACCGATGATGTCGCCGGCGTAGGCTTCTTCGACCTGTTCGCGCGAGGATGCCATGAAGGTCACCACCGAGGAGACCTTGATTTCACGCCCCAGACGCAGGTGTTTGACTTTCATGCCGCGCTCGAAACGGCCCGAGCACACGCGTAGGAAGGCGATCCGGTCGCGGTGCGCCGGGTCCATATTGGCCTGGATCTTGAACACGAAGCCGGTAAATGGCTGTTCGGTCGGGGCCACGGCGCGCACCGTGGCGTCGCGCGTGCGCGGTGCGGGTGCCCAGTCCACCAGGGCCGACAGAATTTCACGCACACCGAAGTTGTTGATTGCGGAGCCGAAGAACACCGGGGTCTGGATACCCGACAGGAACTGCTCCAGATCGAAGGGGTTCGAGGCGCCATGCACCAGTTCCACTTCCATGCGCAGCTGATCCATCTCGAGCGGGAACATCTCCTGCAGGCGCGGATTATCGATGCCTTTGATGACTTCGAAAGCGCCGTCGGCCTTTTCTTCACCGGCCTTGAACAGCATGATTTCGTCGTTCAGCAGGTGGTACACACCGCGGAAGTTCTTGCCCATGCCGATAGGCCAGGTCACCGGTGCGCACTGGATCTTCAGCACCGATTCCAGTTCGTCCAGCAGCTCCAGCGGATCGCGGGTTTCGCGGTCCATCTTGTTCATGAAGGTAACGATCGGCGTATTGCGCATGCGGCACACGTCGAGCAGCTTGATGGTCTGTGCTTCGACACCTTTCGCGGCGTCGATCACCATCAGTGCCGAGTCAACTGCGGTCAGCACGCGGTAGGTATCTTCCGAGAAGTCCTGGTGACCCGGGGTATCCAGCAGATTGACTACGTGGTCGCGGAATTCGAACTGCATCACCGAGGAAGCCACGGAAATGCCGCGCTGCTTCTCGATTTCCATCCAGTCCGAGGTGGCATGACGGCCACTCTTGCGCGCCTTGACGGTACCGGCCATCTGGATCGCGCCCGAGAACAGCAGCAGCTTTTCGGTCAGCGTGGTCTTACCCGCATCCGGGTGAGAAATAATCCCGAAGGTGCGGCGACGCTGCACTTCGCGGGCGATCAGCGCGGGCGTTTTGGCACTGCTGACGGCGACGGTGTCGTCGCTGGACTCGGGTGTTACGTTTTCGATATCGTTGACCATGTGTTCGCGTTCTGAGGCGGTTCTGCAAACCCTCGATTTTACCGGTAGTTGGCCCCCTCGTGTGAACCTTTTCCCGCCGTTTGCCCTCTCCCGCCACCAGTTTTACCCGGGTTTTGCCCGCTTAGGCCATCTGCGCCATCATTCGCCCTTCACGCGGCGCCAGCCGGTACGGTGGGCGTCGGCTGAAATCTGTTCGGACAGCGGCGAGGTCTTGTTGCTGCCGTCGGCCAGCGTAGTGACCATTTTCAGTTGCCCGTTCGGCAGCCGGATAATGATGAAGCCAACCGCTGCCGAGGTATTCGACAGTGTCAGCCCGACCGGATGGCTGCCGATCGCCTGCCCGTTACAGACATTCACCTGATACAGATTGCTGGAGCCACCCACCGAACAGGCCGACGATGACGTCGGCAAATTGGTCACTACATTGGCCACCCCGCTGACGATCTGCGGATCCAGATTCATGCGCTCGCCGGCGTTCAGCGACCAGTCAAAGTACCAGCCATCCTTCTGGGTCAGATCGACCGGGTTGCTGGTGATCTGGTAGGTGTTCAGATTGCTGCTCGAGCCGAGCAGGCTAAGGGTCTGCTTGACCATGGTCGAACCACGCACGTCGGCGATGGTGGCGCCGCCATCCTTGAGCAAATACAGGCTTTGCACTGCGGTGTCGCTGGTATCGGGCACATCGAGCAGACGCCCGGTACCGAACAACACCACCCGCACGCCGGTGGTAGTGGTCACCGTCACGCCATTGACTTCACTACTGACCGGCACCGCGCACATGGTCACATCGGGTCGGGTGGTAATCGGCTTGCTCGCGCCCGCGTCGCCCAGCAGCTTGACGCTGATGGCGCCGGACGCTGCGGACAGGTCGAAGCGCCACATCTGGCCCTGATTGTCGCCACCGTAGATATAGTTGACCCGCGGGTCGGCGCCGGGGTCGGCACTGATGGCGGCAATCTTGGCCAGCCCGGAAGGCGTGCTGGCATCACCGGCATTGGTGCTGATCTTATTCAGCAACTCGCCCGTGTAGGCATCCAGCACATACAGGTAGCCTTTGCCGTTACCGGTATTCACGCCATCACTGCCCGGCACATTGTTATACCCCGAGGTCAGGAACACCACCCAGCGTCCACTGGCCAGTGTGCCGAACTGGGGATTACCGAACGAGAGTCCCAGATCACCGTCACTGAGCGGGCAGACGCTGGCGTCGGCGCAGAATTCCCACAGCTGTTTGGGATGGCTGGTGTCGGTAATATCGAGCGCATAGTAACCGCGCCCGCCACCATTCAGACCGGCCACCAGCACGGTACGCCAGCTACCACCGCTGGTCTTGATGTCGGCCACTTCCGGCGAACCATCGGCGGTAAACTGGTGGTTGGTGCTGTACAGGGTACTGGCCAGCGCCGGCAGTTTTTTCATAGTGGTGCGTGGTACATATGCCCACAACTCCTGCCCGGTGCTGGAACTGAAGGCATGCAGCATGCCGTCATTGGCGGCCGTGAACACGGCGCCACTGCGGTAGTCAGCACTGGACGGATTGCCGTATTTATCTTTGAACGTCACATAATCGGCATCGGCGAAATCGTTGCGCGGATCACGCACATAGGCCGGTTTCGACGAAGCGATATCGCCCAGCACGATCGGCAGCGGAGCGCTGGCACCAGCTGGCGTATTCGGCGTCATGCTGTAGGCGCGGAAGATCGTATCGTTGGCATACTGCTGCTGGCCACGCAGCCAGTTCACCAGATTATTGCCGTCGTTGACGATGGCCTTGTCGCTGGCAGACAGTAAGGCGCATTGCGGCAATGCCCCGCACTGATTGGCGAACCAGCCGGAAGCGGGTCCTTTCATATTCGCGAAGCGGAATTCATCGGGCGTGCCGCCATTGCTGCCGCTGGTGTTGTACATATAGATGCTGCGGGTGTCGCTGCTGGCCGCCACCTTCTTACCCAGCGTGTCACTGGTGGTCCAGGTCACGGTGCTCGAAACACTCCCGTCGGTACTGTCGATCTTGCGGTCCGACAGTTCGCCAAACCACTTCACGGTGGTGAAGGTATCCGAGAAGATGTCGTTATCGGTGAGCGTAATATTCGGCGTCGAGGTCGCCGCCGCAGCCGCTGCCCCGACATGCACCTGCATATTCGACAGCGCTTCACTCAGGCCACTCACCACATCCTTCGGATCCTGCGCACTGAAATATTTGCCATGACCGTTGATGGCGGCGTGCCACAGGTCATCGACGCGCTCCTGCACCGTACTGGCGCCGTTGCCGGTATCGGGATCGGGCCAGACATAGGCACCGTTGCTATTCCATGGACAGCCACTGGTGGCGCCGGTAATCAGCTTGTAGAAGTCACCAGTGGATTTCGGCGCGCTGTCGTAATTCGGTTCATACGTCATCACCCCGTCCACGCCCAGTCCCAGCGTGTAGGTATTCATGTGCAGGTGGGTATTCTCGCCACTGGCAGCCGGCACCGAACCGGGTTTGGTCATATCCGGTTCCAGCGCAGGCCGCAAGGACACCGTGCCGGTGCTGGAGCCGCCGTTGTACCAGTGCAGCGCCACGTCGGAAATCGAGGGCTGGGTCTGTGCCCGCCCGTCCACGCAACCGCGTGCCAGCGTGCAGAAGCGCGCCGGATTATCGACATTGTCGTTATTGCTGACATTGGCCGTTGAACTGCCGTTCCAGTAGCCGTCGGTAGTCAGGATCATGAAATTCTGCTGACACGGATACTGCACTACTTCCAGCCCGCTGGCGTAGTTATACGGCGACAGATTACCGAACATGCGCCCGACGTTATCCATCGCTGTGCGGATCGGCGTCGAGCCCGAGGTAGTGGTGTTGTACAGCGTGGTGTACCAGCTGGCCCGGGCGGTACCGGCAAAGTCGGCCGGCTTCAGATCGATGGCTGCGCCAGCGCCGGCATTCGACAGCTTCACATAGCCGACCTTGTAGTTGGCGGTAATCGCCGAAAACGCGATCCCCACCGAGGTTTTCATCATTTGCAGCCGGCTCTTGTAATACACATACCAGTTGGCGAAGTTGGTCATCTCCTCGGCATAGCTGCAGCTACTGGCGCCGGCGCAATCGCTGCGATCGACACCTTTCGGGTAAGTCTGGCCACTGACGATATTCACCCGCACAAACGGATTCGGCGCACCGGAACCGGCAGACAGGGCGCTGGTCGAGACGGCAATCGCGTCATTCACGGCCGCCGCATAGCCACTGGTGGCGGAGCGGCTCCAGCTGATGCCGCCCTGATTGTCCATGCTAAAGGCGCTCAGGGTGGCGCTATTATCGACCGCCGCCCAGTTCACCAGACATACGCTGCTGCTGGTATAGCCGCTCGGGCAGTTACTGCTATTGCCCAGATAGGCCTTGATGCTGCCCCCCGTGCCGATGGCTGCCACCACGGCGCTGGCAATCTGGCTCGGCGAGCGGCCCTTGCCCAGACTCAGATAGGCTGGGCTGCTGAACGACGATGAACCGATCAGGGTTGTGCCTGCATAGCTGAGGTTTTTCAGGATCGCCGTGAGCGAAGCCGAGGTGCTGCTGCCGCTGAAAGTCATCACCGCTTTACCGGGCGCGTACGGCGTAGTGACCACTGACGGTGCCGTCACCGCCAGCCCCCAGCCAGCGCGCGAGCTATCCGTGAACGGCTGGCAGTTGGCCACACTGACACTACCGGTACAACTCACCGGCAGCACCGCCACGACATTTTCCGCGCTCAGCGTGATGCCGAAACTGCTGCAGGCCGGCACGCTGGCCTGCCCCGTTGGCGAGCGCACGCAGGCGTAATACAGCTTGCTCGACCCGGCCCCCAGATTGACCGAGGTGGCGATGATATTTGCCGCCAGCGCGCTGGCCATGGTCTGCTGTTTGATCAGGCTATTCGTGCCGGTGGCGGCGGTCACCGTGGCATTGGTTATAGTGGTGCTGCCATTCACCACCACACTGCTGATGCTCAGCGAGCTGGCGGTGGCCGACGCGCCGATGGCGATGGTGCCATAGGATGCGGTCGCGCCGGTCGGCGTCGAATAGGCCGGATAGATAAAGCTGCCCACCCGCTTGCCCTGACACTGGGTCAGCAGCCGATCGCTGCACCAGCGCACCTTGACCGGCACCGGATAGCCGGTCGGCGCGGTGGCGCCCACCGCCGTCGACTTGCAGGTTTTCATGGTGTCGTCGGTACAGAATTGCCCCACCCCGATGGTGTAGTAATACGGACCGGTGGTGTACACCGTCGCCGTCTGATAGGTGGCATCGGGATAGGTGTAGCTGGCCGTATTGAACTGGCAACTGCCGCCGGAACACCACTTCAGATCGGGAAAGCCGCTCACCAGATTCAGGTTGGCGGTAACGGTATTACCGTACAGGTCAGCCTTGCGTGCGCCAAAACCATCGCCACTGACCGAGGTCCAGTTGCTGGTATTGGCAGCGTTCTGCTCGGGGTAGTAACTGCCGTCGGCCTTGATCGGCACGCCATACCGGATGGCCGGATTGTAGTACTGCTTGTTGAAGTCCGGACTCATGAATGGCGGATGACCGACCGTGCACGCCGTCACGCCAGCCTGCAGCGTTGCACCACTGCGGCACAGATTATCGTTCACATAGTCCGGCGTATAGGTCTGGTCCATCGAGCCGGAATTATCGAACAGCAGCATCAGATTCGGTTTCACGGTACCGGTACCGGAGATATTCAGCAGCGGCACCTGCGCGATCTGGGTCAGGCCTGCTTGCGCCGCTTGCGGCAGCCAGGTCAGCAGCACCAATGCGGCACCGGCCAGCGGGATGCGGAGCTTGTTCATCATGGTTTCCATCCAGAGTAGCGGGCTCAAGGCCCTTTCATGACCACGGCTTGCGCCACCACATTGCCGCCACGGGCGCCAGCGATGCGCGCTGTCACCACGTAATGCAGCTGTGGCTGATCGAGGTAGTTGGGACTGTCGGACCGGCCACTTCTGCCATAGGGCTGGCTGGTCTTGGAATTCGGTCGTGCCGAGGTCAGCTGGCAGCGGTTATTCACGGCGTTATACGGGCCGGCAAAGTCGCACAGCCGGTGGATCACGTACTCGACCCGGTTGCCCGACGCATCGGCCGGCAGCGTCACCGAACCGGTCCAGAAAGCCGGCGTACTGACAGTCCAGGTGGGCGCCATGGTCGCCACATAGGCATTACCGGGCTGATTCGCTTCCAGCAGCGCGCTATTCGGGATATCGCGCAGAAAGGCAAAGCCGGTGTGCACGCCCAGATCGGCGGCCTTGCTGAGCGCCGACTCGTAGGCCAGATTGGCGGTCGTCAGCGTGGTCGAGGTGCTCGACTTGAGCAGGTAGATGCTGCTGACCAGCATGACTGTCAGCATGATCAGCATCACCGGCAAGGCAATCCCGCGCTGCGGCTGTCGTGAATGGATCCGCATCATGGCCTCCACTGCGCATTACGAATCGGCACGATGTTCTCGAACACCCGGTAGCGATAGCATTGCCACGCCACCGGATCGTCCGCCACCGCCACATTCACTTGCACCGGTGCGGCAGCCACCGTGGCCGGTGCGGCGCCGGCAAACACAGTCGGCAGTTCGGTGGTGGCACTGCACTGCCCTGCTGCGTTGGGTTTTTCCACAGTTTTACTGCGCGCCACCACGGCCAGCCGCACCGCCGCCACCCGCTGATAATCGCCGGGGCTGCCCACCACGCCGTCGCCATCGGCATCGATCATGCTGGAACTCCAGGTGCTAATCTGCATGCCGTTGGCGCCCGGATTCGGATCATAGGCGCCGGCCACTACCCGCGTATCGAAACCATACTGGCCTTTGATGCTGACCACGTTATCCGTCACCGACACCGCTGCCAGCTCGGCACCCGGCAATTCGGCCGCGCGCAGGCGCAGCACACCATTCGCCACCGACCAGGTATGGAAATGCAGCTGGGTGGCCGGGCCGAGGTTGTAGATATAGCTGACGTTCTGACGGTACACATTGGCCAGCCCGCCCGCCGCATTGAAGCGGAAGCCGGTGCCGCTATTGAACAGCAGAGTATTGTTAGGGGCCGCACCGAAGCCGGACAGCTGGACCAGCGAACACTGGCCGCTGCCGGGCGTCAGCGGCGCGATGACCAGCACATCGCCGACCAGGAAGGTGTAGGGATTACGGCTATCGATGGTGAACAGGTTACCGCCTAGATAATCGGCAAACAGCCGCGCCGAGCCATTGCCACTCTGGGACGATCCGCTATTGAAGGCAATCACATCGGGATCGCTGCCATTCGACTGGATCACTACTGCGGCCAGTGGCGTGATATCGACACCAGCGCGGCTCACGCTCGGCAAGGCATAACCACTGGCATCGGTCATGACGGTATCGCAGCCGGCCAGCATCGGATCATTGATGCCCCAGCCGGACTCGCCCGCATCATTCGACAGCGAATACAGTGCCAGCATGCCGTTCTGCATACTGTCGGAGCCGCCCACGGCAGCCTCCTTATTGAGTTCGCCACTAATGATCAGCCGGGTGGCGAACAGCAGCGCTAGCAGGCCGATCACCACGCTAACCATCAGTTCGACCAACGAAAAACCGCGGACGCGCCGGATACCTGGGAGAGTAAGTGCCATATCAGTTCGCAATATAGGAAGTCACCTGATGCAAATTCATATCGTCGCCGGCCTTGCGTTGCCAGCGGATGGAAATATCCACCCGTACCCGGCGCGCCTCGGGCGTCACTTGCACTGCCAGCAAGGCACCAGGAATATAGCGCTGGGTTTCTTCTGCCCACGGCTGCAGCGCAGCGCTCGCCTGCTCGCCCTCCTCCATGCCGTAATTGAATACATTGGCCAGATCGGCATTCATCACGCCGAGCAGCTTTTCGCTGGCCATGGTGGCTTCGGCACGCTGACTGGCGTCGGACAGCGCCGAATAGGCACGTGCCTGCAAGCCGATGGTGCCGAGCAGGCCGATACCGAGGATCACAATCGCCAACAAGGCTTCCAGCAGTGCGATACCGCTCTGGCGCCGTGCGGCACGCCGCATCGTCAATGGTCGCTGTTTCATGGTGGACAGGCGCGGCTATCACTGGCAGGCAGCGAGGGTTGACACTTGATGGCCATGCCGGCCAGTGTCAGCACCAGTGCCACACTCGGCACTTCAGTGCTGTAGCGGCTGGCCGGATCGAGACGTAACTGAGTCATGCGCTCGGCAAAGCGGGTATCCACCCAGCCCATCGGTGTGAAATACACTTGAGAACTCCCTTCCGGCGAGGTGCTCGGTAGCAGGATTTCCGAACTGGGCAAGGCATCGGCCAGGCGCAGCACGGATTTAAAGCCGGCCGCCCCTTCCGGATCATTGGTGGCGGCGGCGTCCACTGTCGACCAGCCCGCTTCGGCCGCGCCGCACTGGCTGGTGGCCGAGACAAAACACAGATCAACCTGCCAGTTCATCTGGCCACTACTAGTGTTCGGGCTCAGCGTAATCCGGCTGAAACTGTTATGCAGCACTGCCTGCCGGCGCGCCATGGCATAGCCTTCCCCGTAGAACTCGCTGGCGCTGCGGGCGCGATTGGCCAGCAGCCAGTTGCTGGCGTTGGGAATCCCAACCGCCAGCAGGAAACCGAAGATCGACAGGGTGATCAGCAGTTCGAGCAGAGTCAGTCCGCGCATGCGCGGCTGGGCTGGCCTTAGTTGGAACATGCTCCACCTTTGTGATCGACCCAGCACGCGGCATTGGTGCCCCAGCCCGTCGGGCTGCCGGTGGTTGCATGGGTGCCATTCTGATCGATGGTGTAGACGAAACCGTCCATCTTGCCGCTGCCGGTGGCCGTGATGGTGTACGCCGAGGCGGTGGCGGTGGTCAGCGCGTAGCTGAAATTCGGGGTATTGGCGGGAAACGCGGCGGCGCCGTCAAACCCCGCGTAACTGCGGTTGTTCGCCCAGTACTGCTCGGCTGCCGGCTGGGCTCCGCCCAGCGCCGTAAACGCTTCACTAAGACGGCCACGCACCACATACTCGGCGTAGGACGGAATCGCAAACGCCATGAGTATCCCGACGATCGCCACCGCGATCATGATCTCGATCAGAGTAAAGCCTTGCTGGCGGTTTTTCATGATCCGCTCCTGTTATCAATGTGCACGTTTACTAGTGTAGCCGAGCGCGCTTAAATTGCCACGAGGAAATTATCACAAATTATCGCTGGCGCCAGGTTTCTCACAAAAAAGCCTAAAAATGTTGGGAAAACCGCCACGACGAGCGCCACTTGCGCGCCGCTGCTACAGGCATTATGCCCCCGGCTGGCAGCAAAACCCAGCGTCCGCGTAGGACCAGGACTACAAAACTGTGCAGCAACGGACTACAGCCCAGCGTCTGTCCGGCTTATGTTCGGGGCACCGGCCTAGCCTTACAGTAGTGACAACACGAAAGCGCAGCAATGCTGTGTTTGTTTTGACAGACTGCGAGGAACAAGATGATCGATACCCTAACCAGCCCGTCCCCGGCGACCTGCCGCCCGGCCAGTGCTGCCCTCCCGACTGCCCGTTCACTGTGCACTGGCGCTGGCTGCGCGAGTGCCCGCCCCACCACGCGCGCCTACCCGGGCGCGGCCCGCGCCATGCTGCCGACCACCATCAGCCCCAGCGGCGCGCGCCAGAATGACATACTGGCTGCCTTGCCAGCCTCGGCACTGGAAGCCCTGCTGCCACAACTGGAACTGGTCAGTCTGCCAGCGGGCAAGGAATTGTTCGAATATGGCGCTGCCATGGACTACGTCTATTTTCCCACCAGCGCCATCGTCTCGCTGCTGTATGTGATGGAAAATGGCGCGACGACGGAAATCGCCGTAGCCGGACGCGAAGGGGTGGTCGGCGTCTCACTGTTCGCGGGTGAGCGGGCCATCTGCAGCGCCATCGTGCAGGCCGCTGGTTATGGCTTGCGCATGCATGCGCGCCACCTGCGCGCCGTGTTTCATATGGGTGGTGCCTTACCTGCCCTGCTGATGCGCTATAACACCGCCCTGTTCGCCCAGATGGCACAGAATGCCGTGGGTGGTCGCCATAGTTCGATCGAGCAGAAACTGTGCCGCTGGTTGCTGGAACGGCTAGATCGCTCACCCGACAATATTCTCAAAGTGACCCAGGAAATGATCGCGGTGATGCTGGGCGTGCGACGGGAAAGTATCACCGCCGCCGCCGGCAAATTACAGGAACAGGGCTGGATTGCCTACCGGCGCGGCACCATCACTGTACTGGATCGCGCAGGTCTGGAGCGGTATGCGGGTGAGTGCTACAAGGTGGCGAAGACCGAGTATGACCGTCTGCTGGAGGAGGTGGCGTGCTATTAAGTACGGTCAGCAGCGCGGGGCTGGGCTCGATGGCGCCCCGGGCTTCCGCGTACGGTGCCACATCCCCCTGACGCATCGCCATGGTCCCGGCTAAGACCTCGGCATGCACCATAGGCGCAGCGGGCGCAGCATCGCCAGGTGAACTTGCCACTACGCTAGCTGGTTGCGGTAAAGGTATTCGCACTTCAATACAGGTGCCCACCTCATTACGGCCGCGGCGTATGCTCATGCTACCGCCCAGCAGGAGCGCACGCTCACGCATACCGAGCAAGCCATGTGACATGGGTTTCACCATATTCGCGGCGGCAATGCCGATGCCATCGTCGATGATACGCAGGTTCAGGCCCTGCTCGTCACGTGTCAGCGTCACACTGACATGGCGGGCATGGGCATATTTACGGATATTGGTCAGCGCTTCCTGCACGATGCGGAACAGCGCAATCGACAACTCCCCTGAGCGGCAGGCCGTCTTCTCGATGCCGGGCGCAACATCGCACTCGCAGCGCAACTGGGCAACGCGGCTGAATTCGTCGCAATAGCTTTCAATTGCCGCGCACAGTCCCAGATTATCAAGCAGACTGGGGCGCAGGTTCTCGACGATACGGCGTTTCATTTCCACCGTCTCCATCAGCGTCGCACGGGCGCGCTTGAGCTGCGCCACCAGCTCGGGCTCGCGCTGCTGCAACTGCTGCGTCACGGCCGCAATGTCCATACTGATCGAGGTCAGATTCGCGCCCATTTCATCGTGCAGCTCGCGCGACAGACGGATTTTTTCTTCCTCGCTAATACTGATCAGATGACGCGACAGCACGGAAAGCTGTTCGGTACGTTGCTGCACCTGCGTTTCCAGCGTTTCGTTGGCACTCTGCAGCGCATGCTCGACCTGCGCACGGTTGGCAAAACTGCGCCGCACCAGCTGGTAGAAAATCACCAGCACGACGATCGCCAGTGCATTGATGCTCATCCCCAGCAGGATCGCTTTCAGGTATTCCTGATAAAAGTTCGAACTGCGCTGTGCCAGCGTTTCATTCTGCTCCTGCTCCATGATCACCACCTGCAGGCGGATTTCATCCATGCTGGCGCGCCCATCGCTCAGACGGGCAATCTTGACGATCTCGGACAAGCCGCCGTCCCGGTACACATCGATGGCCTGCCCCATCATGCGCAAGCGGCGCCTAACCAGCGTGTGCAATTGCGCCAGATTTTTCAGTTGCGAGGGATTATCGGCCAGCAGCTTCTCCAACTCGACGAATTCGGCATCCGTTTCCGCCGAGGCCGATCGGGTGGCGCGCAAGGTGGCCTCGCGCCCGTTCAGAAAATAGCCGCGCATACTGCTCTCGGCCTCCAGTACCAGCACATTCAGATACTGCAAACGGTCGGCCACGCGCGCCGATTGCGCCAGCGATTGCTGGGCGAGTCGCAGCGATTGCAGATTGTGGAACAGGCTAAAGCCATTCACAATCAGCAGCAGTGCACAGGTCACGCACAGCAAAGTCTTGTACAGTGACAAGCGATGCTGTGGCGCCGGTTCCAGGGTGAAATGCATCCCGCAGAGTTCCTTCAATAGTGGTTGCGCCGGCCAGCGTAGGCAAATTATAGACCGGTGAAGAAATCGCGGCCGCGCCGCGGCAATTCAACTGTGCGCGGGTGGCAGCGCAGGCGCAGCAAGCGGCGTGCTACTCGAGCAGGGTGTTTTTCATGGCGTAATAGGTCAGGTCGGAATTCGACTGCATGCCCATTTTTTCCATGACGCGGGTACGGTAGGTACTCACGGTTTTAATGCTCAGCGACAGTGCCACGCCGATATCGGACACGGTTTCGCCCCGTGCCAGCCGTAGAAACACTTGAAACTCGCGGTCCGATAGTTCGGTATGCAGCGCCGTATTCGGGTCGCGATCGAGGGTCTGGGCCAACAACTCCCCCACCGTGGCATTCACATAGCGGCGCCCCTGAAACACGGTGCGTACCGCCGTCATCAGTTCTTCCGCGTCGCATTCCTTGTTCAGATAGCCGTTCGCGCCCATTTTGAACAGGTTGACTGCGTATTGCTGGGCGGGGTAGCCGGACAGGATCAGCACCGGCAGGCCGGGCTGGCCCTGACGGATGGTGCGCAAGGTGTCGATGCCGCTCTGGTCCGGCATGGCGATATCGAGCATCAGCACATCGCAGACTTCGCGGCGCGCAATGTCGAGCGCTTCCCGGCCAGTCCCTGCTTCGGCCACCACCTCGAACTCGTCGCTGGCGGAAAAAATCTGTTTGAATCCTGCCCGGACGATCTGGTGATCATCGCAAATGGCAACCCGTATCATGGCTACTCCCTGTCTGGCCGACGATGGCGGCATAGACCAAGCCGGGCGAGGGGCCACGGCTCTTCAGCGTCGCTGATTTTTAATCAATGTTGAAAGTATAGCAGGCGCACGGCGATCTGGCCGTTACGCCTGAGCGTGCGCACTGGCGCGCAGGTCCGCTAGGTCCTCAGGCGGGCTTGAGTAATTCGAGTATGGCCAGCAGTTCACTGCGGATCAGGCCACGGTCGAGTGGCAGCGCGCCATCGGCCAGCGGCGCTGCAGCGCCTTCTTCGTAGGCCGCAGTGTGCGGTGCTTCGGCGCGGCTATCGAGCTTGTTGCGCGCACCGCTGATGGTGAAGCCCTGCTCGTACAGCAATTCGCGTATGCGGCGGATCAGCAGCACTTCGTGGTGCTGGTAATAACGGCGGTTGCCGCGTCGCTTGACCGGTTTCAGCTGCGTGAACTCTTGCTCCCAGTAGCGCAGTACATGGGGCTTCACACCGCACAGCTCGCTTACCTCACCGATGGTGAAGTAGCGCTTGGCCGGGATCGGCGGCAGCACGGTGGTTTCAGTCTTGGCAGCACGGTCAAGGTTCATGACTCAGCTCCCGGTCAGACGGCACGTGCCGTCGGATTGCTTTCTTCGACCATGCCTTTGAGTTTCTGGCTTGCATGGAAGGTCACCACACGGCGTGCCGTGATGGGAATTTCTTCGCCCGTCTTGGGATTACGGCCGGGACGCTGCGGCTTGTCGCGCAGCTGGAAATTGCCGAAACCGGACAGTTTCACGGCTTCGCCACGCTCCAGCGCATTGCGGATTTCATCAAAGAAGGTCTCCACCATATCTTTGGCTTCACGCTTGTTCAGACCCACCTGCTCGAACAGCAGTTCGGCAAGTTCGGCCTTGGTCAGCGTCGGCAAATCTTTTTCAGCATCCTGGCGTACTTTGGCCACCTGCATGGCACGATGCAGATCAGCCGCCAGCGCGGATTGCAGTACCGCGGTATCGACGTCGTTGTTATTAATTTTTACTGCCCTGCCTTCTCTAATAACGAATGAGTCCGGCATTAGCCGGACTCCCGAATGAACAAAACGCTAACAGTTGCGCCCTGCTCAGGTGCGCAGACGTGCGCCGTGTTTCTGCTTGGCGGCATCGCCGACGGCCGACATAAGGGCCTCGACAACATCATCTTGCAGCGTGTTTTGAGTATCTTGCAAGCTAAAGCGGAAAGCAAGCGATTTCTCGTCCGTCTCCAGCCCTTTGCCACGATATTCATCAAACAAAACAATGGCTTGCACAATATTTCCTTGTGGATTTATTTGCAAAGCGTCATGGAATGCGTCGAGCAGATCTTGCGCTGGCACAGACTGTTTCACCACCACGGCCAGATCGCGGGTCGCGCCGGGGAACTTGGAAATCTCCGCATAGACGGGCAGATTGCGCTGCTGCAATGCTTCGGCGTCGACTTCGAACACCACCGGTGCTTGCGGCAGCTCGTATTTCTGCAACCAGCGAGGGTGCAGTTCGCCGATGAAGCCGATGACCTTGCCATCGAGCACGACATTGGCGGAACGGCCCGGATGCAGGGCCGGATGTTCGGCTTTCACGAAGCGCAGGGTGAGCGGCGCAAACAGCTGTTCCAGATCGGCCTTCAGATCGAAGAAATCGGTCTGGCGGTTGTCCTGGCCCCACTGCTCGTCCGCGACCAGGCCATAAGCCATGGCAGCGACGCGTTTCGGCTGGTGATAACCGGCCACCGTCAGCGGGCCATCGGCGACGCTGGCGTCGCGCAGATAGATGGCACCGACTTCGAACAGACGCACCCGGTTGGTTTTGCGGTTCAGGTTGTAGCGCACGTTGCTAACCAGACTACCGACCAGCGTCGAACGCAGCACGCTCATCTGGCTGGCGATCGGGTTTTGCAGACGGATCGGTGCGGCATTGCCGGCAAAGTCCTGCTCCCAGGCACTCTCCACGAAGCTCATGTTGACCACTTCCTGGAAGCCCAGATCGGCCAGTTGATGACGTACCGCGAACAGCGAACGGGTGTTTTCCGGGGCGATGATCATGTGATTGGCCGCCACCGGAGCCACGGCCGGGATATTTTCGAAGCCATAGACGCGCGCCACTTCTTCGATCAGATCTTCTTCGATCTCGATATCGAAACGGTAGCTCGGCGAAGTCACCGAGAACACGCCCTGATCGTCGCCGTCGCCAGCTTCCAGCGTGAATGGCAGCGCCAGACGGGTGAAGATGTCCGCCACCATCTGGTCATTGACCGGCACGCCGATCACCTTGCGGGCGCGCGCAGTGCGCATGCGCACCGGCGCCGGCTGCGGCACATTGACGATCTGGTCATCGATCGGACCAACCTGGGTGGCCGGGGTACCGCAGATTTCGATCAGCAGCGCGGTGATGCGCTCGATGTGCTCGACGGTGGTGGCGTAATCGACGCCACGCTCGAAACGGTGCGCCGCATCGGTCGAGAAATTATATTTGCGGGCCCGGCCCTGAATCGCATTCGGCCACCAGAACGCTGCTTCCAGGTAGATCGCTTCGGTCTCCAGCGACACCGCAGTCGCGTCGCCACCCATGATGCCGGCCAGCGATTCGATTTCCTTGTCGTCCGCGATCACACCGACCCATTCGTCGATGTTGATGGTGTTCCCGTTCAACAGCTTGAGCGTTTCGCCCGCCTTACCCCAGCGCACATTCAGGCCACCGTGGATCTTGGCCAGATCGAACACGTGGGTCGGACGACCCAGTTCCAGCATCACGTAGTTGGAAATATCCACCAGCGCCGACACGGAACGCTGGCCGCTGCGCTCGAGGCGCTGCTTCATCCAGGCCGGGGTGGCGGCCTTGGCGTTCAGATGACGGATCACGCGACCCGAGAAACGACCGCACAGATCCGGCGCCGCGATGCTCACTGGCAGCACTTCAGCGCTGTTGACGGCTACCGGACGGAAGCCCGGCAGATTCAGCGCCACGCCGGTCAGCGCCGACACTTCACGCGCCACACCCAGCACGGACAGGCAGTCGGCCTTGTTCGGGGTCAGCTTGATGGTGAATTTCAGGTCGTTGAGCGCGTAGTAATCACGGAAATTCTGGCCGACCGGTGCATCGTCCGGCAATTCCAGCAGACCACTGCCCTCTTCCGACAGTTTCAATTCCTTGGCCGAGCACAGCATGCCTTGCGATTCCACACCGCGCAGCTGGCCGACTTTGATTTCGAACGGCTTGCCATCGGCGCCCGGTGGCAGCACGGCGCCAGCTACGGCGCACACCACTTTCAGGCCGGGACGCACATTCGGCGCGCCACAGACGATGTTCAGCAAGGTGCCGGTACCGACATCGACCTGGCACACGTTCAGACGATCGGCATTCGGGTGCTTGGCCATTTCGCGTACATGCCCCACCACCACGTGGGAAAACGGTGGCGCCACCGCTTCGACTTCTTCCACTTCCAGTCCGGACATCGTCAGCAGGTGGGCCAGTTCGTCCGAAGTCATCTTCGGATCGACCATGGTACGCAGCCAGTTTTCAGAAAATTGCATAATCAAGCCTTCAAAAAGATTCCCACGGGAGCGCCGCCGGTTAGCGCGCTCGACCGTGCCATAGGATTAGTTGAACTGCTTCAGGAAGCGCAGATCGCCTTCGTAGAACAGTCGCAGATCGCTGACGCCATAACGCAGCATGGTCAGACGTTCCAGACCGGAACCGAAGGCAAAGCCGATGTATTTTTCCGGATCCAGACCGAAGTTGCGCACCACCGACGGGTGCACCTGACCGGAGCCGGAAATTTCCAGCCAGCGCCCCTTGAGGGGGCCGGAACCGAAGGCGATATCGATCTCGGCCGACGGTTCGGTGAACGGGAAGTAGGACGGACGGAAACGCACTTGCAGATCGTCGGTCTCGAAGAAGGCTTTCACGAAGTTCAGGTACACGCCCTTCAGATCGGCAAAGCTGATGCTCTCGGCGATCCACAGGCCTTCGACCTGATGGAACATCGGCGAGTGGGTGGCATCGCTATCGACACGGTAGGTGCGGCCCGGCGCAATCACCTTGATCGGTGGCGTGTGGCTGCGCGCATAGCGCACTTGCATCGGGCTGGTGTGGGTACGCAGCAGCAGCGGTTTGCCGGTGCTGTCGTCGCCTTCGATGTAGAAGGTGTCCTGCATGGAACGGGCAGGATGGTTTTCCGGGCTATTCAGCGCCGTGAAATTGGTCCAGTCGTTTTCGATTTCGGGGCCATCGGCCACTTCGAAACCGATCGAGCGGAAGATTGCTTCAACCCGCTCCCAGGTGCGCATCACCGGATGCAGGCCACCACCGGCGCGACCGCGCCCAGGCAGCGACACGTCGATCGCTTCGGCATTCAGACGGGTCTGCATTTGCGCTTCGGCCAGCGCATCGCGCCGGGCCGTCAGCGCCGCTTCGATCTGGCCTTTGGCGGCATTGATCAGGGCGCCCTGCGCCTTGCGTGCTTCAGGGTCGAGCTTGCCCAACCCTTTCATCAATTCGGTAATCTGGCCAGTTTTGCCCAGATATTTGGCTTTGGCATTTTCCAGTGCGGCGGCGTCATCTTGCGCGGCCATGAAATCCTGCACTGCTGAGGCGACGAGTTGTTCCAGGGAGTCCATGCGGTTTTCTTATCCTCAATCAAAAACGGGGCACAGGTTTCAACCTTTGCCCCGTTCTCTAGACCACCGCGTTGCCGCAGTGGCTGTCATCAATCAATGCAATTAAGCAGCGATTTTAGCTTTCACAGCGTTGACAATCGCAGCGAATGCTGGCTTGTCCATCACTGCCATATCGGCCAGGACTTTACGGTCCAGCTCGATCGAAGCTTTCTTCAGACCATTCATGAAGACGCTGTAGGTAACGCCATGCTCACGGGAAGCAGCGTTAATACGAGCGATCCACAGACGGCGGAAGACGCGCTTCTTGTTACGACGGTCGCGGTAAGCGTACTGACCAGCGCGCATTACTGCTTGCTTGGCAACACGGTATACCTTGCTACGACGACCGCGGTAGCCTTTGGCCAGGTTTAATACTTTTTTATGACGGGCACGAGCTGTAACCCCACGTTTTACTCTAGGCATAATAACTCCTTAGTTGTGAGATTAAGCGGTTGGCATCATGCGCAGGACGGATTTCACGTCTGCCGCATCGACATTCGTGATACCGCGCAATTGGCGCTTCGATTTGGTGGTTTTCTTGGTCAGAATGTGGCGCTTGAAAGCGTGACCACTCTTAACAGTACCACCTGGACGCACGCGAAAACGTTTCTTCGCGGAGCTTTTGGTTTTCATTTTTGGCATAGCAATCTACCCTAGGGTAGCTCCATATCAAACAGGATTGCAGGTGGTAACTACGTTACGCTTAGATGCCTGCTTTCACTTGTTTTGCAGTGGATGCGAACCCACCACATTCACTACAGCCGGACATTATAGACCAGTTGTAGCAATCCTGCACGAATAAAATCGGGGCCAGCCGACGTTTTCACAAGAAAACGCTGACTGGCCCCGCTTATTCTCGCCCGAGGGCTTATTTTTTCTTCTTCGGCGACAGCACCATGATCATCTGACGGCCTTCCATTTTCGGGAATTGCTCGACCTGACCATAAGGTTCCAGATCGGCCTTCAGACGTTCCAGCATACGGAAGCCAATATCCTGGTGCGCCATTTCACGACCGCGGAAACGCAGCGTGATCTTGGTTTTATCGCCTTCATCAAGGAACTTGATGAGGTTACGCAGCTTGATATTGTAGTCGCCATCATCGGTACCCGGACGGAATTTAACTTCCTTCACGGCGATGATT
>JAIXXN010000026.1 GCA_027490725.1 Oxalobacteraceae bacterium | reverse complement strand
CGACCCGCCAGCGTAACCGCTGCGCCATCACCGGTCGTCCACGCGGCACCTTCCGTAAATTCGGTCTGGGCCGTATCAAGCTCCGTGAATTCGCCATGCGTGGTGAAATTCCGGGTATGACTAAAGCAAGCTGGTAATAGGAGAATATGCAATGAGTATGAGCGATCCTATCGCCGATATGCTGACCCGCATTCGTAACGCCCAAGGCGTGCAAAAGACGACCGTGGCTATGCCATCGTCGAAAGTTAAAATTGCGATTGCCAACGTCCTCAAGGACGAGGGTTACATTGAAGATTTCGCCGTAGCCGAAGCTGGTGGCAAAGCGGAACTGAAAATCGGTTTGAAGTATTATGTTGGCCGTCCCGTCATCGAGCGCCTTGAGCGCGTGTCCCGTCCGGGCCTGCGCGTCTACAAGGGCAAAGACGAGATCCCTACTGTGATGAATGGCTTGGGTGTGGCGATTGTGTCGACTCCGCAAGGCGTCATGACTGACCGCAAAGCACGCGCTACCGGTGTCGGCGGCGAAGTTATTTGCTACGTCGCATAAGGAGTTACACATGTCTCGAGTAGCTAAAATGCCAATCGCTGTGCCAGCTGGCGCTGAAGTCGCCATCTCCGCACAAGCGATTACCGTAAAAGGCCCGCTGGGCGTGCTGACCCAGGCCCTGACCGGCCAGGTTACGGTAGAAAACAATGCAGGAATCCTGAGTTTCGCTCCCGCCAATGACAGCCGTGAAGCCAATGCCATGTCCGGCACGCTGCGCGCTCTGGTCAACAACATGGTGACCGGCGTAACCAAGGGTTTCGAGAAGAAGCTGAATCTGGTCGGCGTGGGCTACAAAGCTCAAGCACAAGGCGACAAGCTGAACCTGTCGCTGGGCTTCTCCCACCCAGTTGTCCACTCCATGCCAGAAGGCGTGACGTGCGCAACCGCCACTCCAACGGAAATCGTCATCAAAGGCGTTGACCGTCAAAAAGTGGGCCAAGTGGCTGCTGAAGTTCGCGCTTACCGCGCTCCTGAGCCTTATAAAGGCAAGGGCGTCCGTTATTCGGACGAAGTGGTTAAGATCAAAGAAACCAAGAAGAAGTAAACTAGGGGCTGACGATGGACAAGAAAGAATCACGTCTGCGCCGCGGACGCCAAACCCGGATCAAGATCGCGCAATTGAAAGTGAACCGCCTGTCGGTACACCGCACCAATCTGCATATTTATGCGAACCTGATCTCGCCAGATGCCAAAGTACTGGTATCGGCCTCCACGGCAGAAGTCGAAGTGCGCAACGAACTGGCTGGCAAATCGGGCAAGGGCGGCAACGCTGCTGCTGCCGCGATCGTCGGCAAGCGCGTCGCAGAGAAAGCACTGAAAGCAGGGATTACCGAAGTAGCATTCGACCGCTCCGGTTTCCGTTACCACGGCCGTGTGAAGGCGCTGGCAGAAGCCGCGCGCGAAGCCGGTCTGAAGTTCTAAGGAACGATCATGGCAAAAATGCAAGCAAAAATGGCAAGCGACAAGCCGGATGACGGCATGCGCGAAAAAATGATCGCGATCAACCGCGTGACCAAAGTGGTCAAGGGTGGTCGTATCATGGGTTTCGCTGCGCTGACCGTAGTTGGTGACGGCGATGGCCGCATCGGCATGGGCAAGGGCAAGTCGAAAGAAGTACCAGTCGGTGTGCAGAAGGCAATGGAAGAAGCCCGTCGCAACCTGATCAAAGTACCGCTCAAAAACGGCACCCTGCATCACACCGTCTACGGCCGTCATGGCGCGTCGAAAGTGATGATGAACCCTGCTAAACCAGGTACTGGCGTCATCGCCGGCGGCGCAATGCGCGCAATCTTCGAAGTAATGGGCGTGACGGACGTGGTGGCGAAATCCACCGGTTCCTCGAACCCTTACAACCTGGTGCGTGCAACGCTCGACGGTCTGGCAAAAATGAGCACTGCTTCCGACATCGCCGCTAAGCGCGGTAAGTCGGTTGAAGAGATCCTGGGCTAAGGTGAACGACATGACAACTAAAACCGTCAAAGTACAATTGGTCAAGGGCTTGATCGGCACGCGTGAAGATCACCGTGCTACCGTCCGCGGTCTGGGTCTGCGTCGTGTTAACTCGGTTTCCGAGTTGCAAGACACCCCATCCGTGCGCGGCATGATCAATAAAGTCTCGTACCTCGTTAAAGTAGTTGCGTAAGCCCTCGGGCTTACACACGGAGAAATCATGGAACTGAATACCATTCAACCAGCCGAAGGCGCTAAGCATTACAAGCGTCGCGTCGGCCGCGGTATCGGCTCCGGTCTGGGTAAAACCGCAGGCCGTGGTCACAAGGGTCAAAAATCGCGTTCGGGCGGCTTCCACAAAGTCGGCTTCGAAGGCGGTCAGATGCCTCTGCAACGCCGTCTGCCTAAGCGCGGTTTCAAGTCGCTCAACGCCACCTTCAAAGCTGAAGTGCGTCTGTCCGACCTGAACAACCTGGCTGTTGGCGACGTCGACATCCTGGTGCTGAAACAAGCTGGCGTACTGAGCGTGCTGGCACGTGATGTGCGCGTCATTCTGTCCGGCGAGATCACCAAAGCGGTGAACCTCAAAGGCCTGAAAGTGACCGCTGGCGCGAAAGCAGCCATCGAAGCAGCTGGCGGCTCGGTAGCCTGAGTTGACTGCTAACAGCTTGATCGGAGCGAAAATTGGCGACTAACCCACAATTAGCTAAAAGTGCAGCAGCTGGTTTCCCTTGGGGCCGGCTCTGGTTCTTGCTTGGCGCATTGGTGGTGTATCGTATCGGTGCTCATATCCCCGTTCCGGGGATTGATCCGGTGCAATTGGCCGCGCTGTTCAAGTCGCAAGAGGGTGGCATCCTGGGCATGTTAAACATGTTCAGTGGTGGCGCTCTCGCGCGCTTCACAGTCTTTGCGTTGGGTATTACGCCTTACATCTCGGCATCGATCATCATGCAACTGGTGTCGATCGTCTCGCCGCAGATGGAAGCGCTCAAAAAAGAAGGCGAAGCAGGCCGTCGCAAGATCACCCAGTACACCCGGTATTTCACGGTGGTGCTGGCAACGTTCCAAGCGCTGGGCATTGCAGTCGCACTGGAGTCGCAAGCAGGTCTGGTGCTGGATCCAGGCTATGCGTTCCGTTTCGTTACGGTCGTGACGCTGTTGACCGGAACTATGTTCGTGATGTGGTTGGGCGAGCAAATTACCGAGCGCGGTCTTGGTAATGGTATCTCGATCATCATCTTTGCTGGTATCGCCGCTGGTCTGCCGGGCGCACTGGGAGGCTTGGCCTCGTCGGTGAGCAACGGTTCGATTGGTGCCTTGTCGGCAATCATCATCATGATCCTGGTTGTCGCGGTCACGTTCTTCGTAGTCTTTGTCGAACGCGGCCAACGCAAAATTCTGGTGAACTATGCGAAACGCCAGGTGGGCAACAAGATTTACGGTGGTCAAACGTCACATCTGCCATTGAAGTTGAATATGGCCGGCGTGATTCCACCGATCTTCGCTTCGTCGATTATCTTGTTCCCGGCAACGATCGTGGGCTGGTTCACGACGGGTGCCGATACGGCTAACCCGGCGGTCCGGTTCCTGAAAGATTTGGCTGCATCGATGGGGCCAGGCGAGCCCATCCACGCACTGTTGTATGCCATTGCGATCGTGTTCTTCTGTTTCTTCTATACAGCGCTGGTCTTCAACAGCAAGGAAACAGCGGATAACTTGAAGAAGAGCGGGGCCTTTGTGCCAGGGATTCGTCCCGGTGAGCAGACTGCCCGTTACATCGACAAGATCCTGACACGGTTGACACTGGCTGGCGCCATCTATATCACGCTGGTGTGTTTGTTGCCGGAATTCATGCAAGCCGAGTGGAAAGTACCGTTTTATTTTGGTGGTACTTCTCTGTTGATTATTGTAGTTGTGACCATGGATTTCATGGCCCAGGTACAAAACTACGTGATGTCGCAGCAATATGAATCGCTGCTGCGCAAAGCAAACTTCAAAGGCGGAATTCCGACGCGATAAGCGCGGTAAACATACCGAATGGCAAAAGACGACGTCATACAGATGCAGGGCGAGATTCTTGAGAATCTCCCAAATGCAACATTTCGAGTAAAGCTGGAAAACGGACACGTGGTGCTCGGGCATATTTCGGGTAAAATGCGGATGAACTATATCCGCATTCTTCCTGGCGACAAGGTGACGGTAGAACTGACACCTTACGACCTGAGCCGTGCACGTATCGTGTTCCGGACCAAGTAACAGTAAATCGAACCAACAAGAGAGAGCAAAATGAAAGTTAACGCCTCAGTCAAGCGGATCTGCCGCAACTGCAAGATCATCAAGCGCAAGGGCGTTGTTCGCGTAATCTGCGTCGAACCACGTCACAAGCAGCGTCAAGGTTAATAACCGTTATTTATCGAGGAATAACGAATGGCACGTATTGCAGGGGTTAATATCCCCAATCATCAGCACACCGTTATCGGCCTGACGGCCATCTACGGTGTAGGCCGTCCACGCGCAAAGTTCATCTGCGCCGCTACGGGTATTGCGACCGATAAAAAGGTCAAAGATCTGGACGACAGCGAACTGGAAAAACTGCGCGATGAAGTAGCAAAATTCATCGTCGAAGGCGATCTGCGTCGCGAATTGTCCATGAACATCAAGCGTTTGATGGATCTGGGTTGCTACCGCGGTATGCGTCACCGTAAGGGCCTGCCGGTCCGCGGTCAACGCACCCGCACCAATGCACGTACCCGCAAGGGCCCGCGCAAAGCCGCTCAATCGCTCAAGAAATAATCTAGGGAAATCACATGGCTAAGCAACAAAGTAGCGCAGCAGCAGCGCGCGTACGCAAGAAGGTCAAGAAGAACGTTGCAGAAGGTATCGCACACGTTCACGCTTCCTTCAACAACACCATCATCACCATCACCGACCGTCAGGGCAATGCTCTGTCGTGGGCGACTTCGGGTGGTGCTGGCTTCAAGGGTTCGCGTAAATCGACTCCGTTCGCAGCGCAGGTTGCAGCGGAAGCGGCTGGTAAAGTCGCTATCGAATGCGGCGTGAAGAACCTGGAAGTGCGTATCAAGGGCCCAGGTCCTGGTCGTGAATCCGCAGTGCGCGCACTGAACAACCTGGGTATCAAGATCACCGAGATCCAGGACGTTACCCCAGTACCGCACAACGGCTGCCGTCCTCCAAAACGTCGTCGTATCTAATAGTGGTTGTTCACCCCGATCTTCGGGGTGGCAATCGACTGTTAAAAAATAGCTGGAGCAGTAGGCCGGAAACGGCTATACTCTCCGGCTGTTCTTGCCTGTTGAATTCACTTTGAACAGCAAGATATTTTTTAGCCACCGTCTGGCCCACCCTGAGGATCAGACTAGCGCCTAACCATCGCAGGATGGCTGGGGCGTTATTATTTATAAAAAGGAAGCATCGTGGCACGTTATATCGGACCTAAAGCAAAACTCTCCCGTCGTGAAGGTACTGACCTGTTCCTGAAGAGCGCACGTCGCTCGCTGGACAGCAAGTGCAAACTGGACGTCAAACCAGGCCAGCACGGCGTAAAATCGGGTGCTCGCACCTCGGACTACGGTAACCAACTGCGCGAAAAGCAAAAAGTGAAGCGTATGTACGGCGTGCTGGAACGTCAGTTCCGTCGCTACTTCGCTGAAGCGGACCGTCGCAAAGGCAACACCGGTGAAACCCTGCTGAAACTGCTGGAAACCCGTCTGGACAACGTCGCTTACCGCATGGGCTTCGGCTCGACCCGCGCTGAAGCACGTCAGCTGGTTTCGCACAAAGCCTTCACCGTGAACGGCCAGGTTGTGAACATCGCTTCCTACGTCGTGAAAGTTGGCGACGTGATCGCTGTGCGCGAAAAGTCGAAGAAACAAGTACGTATCGTTGAAGCGCTGTCGCTGGCTGAACAAGTTGGCATGCCAGCTTGGGTGTCGGTGGATGCCAAGAAAATGGAAGGTACTTTCAAGTCCCTGCCAGAGCGTAACGAAATCGCTAACGACGTCAACGAATCGCTGATCGTCGAACTGTACTCGCGTTAATCTGTAGTTCAGTAGCAAAATCCCGCCCACTCGCTCGAGTGGGCGTTTTCACTAATGCCATCAGCCTTATCGGCCTAACGCGCCGAGGGTATTGAAAAGGACATTTACATGCAAAACAGTCTGTTGAAGCCACGTATTATCGATGTTGAGGCGCTCGGCGCCGGCCACGCAAAAGTTGTGATGGAGCCGTTCGAACGCGGCTATGGCCATACATTGGGTAATGCGCTGCGCCGCGTACTGCTGTCGTCGATGGTCGGCTACGCGCCAACCGAAGTGACGATCGCGGGCGTTGTACACGAATACTCGTCGCTCGACGGCGTGCAGGAAGACGTCGTTGATCTGCTGCTGAATCTGAAAGGTGTGGTCTTCAAAGTCCATAACCGCGATTCCGTCACCTTGACCCTGAAGAAAGAAGGCGAAGGCGCCGTGCTGGCTTCGGACATCGATCTGCCACACGATGTGGAACTGATCAATCCGGACCACGTGATTGCCCACCTGACCGCTGGCGGCAAGCTGGACATGCAGATCAAAGTGGAAAAAGGCCGTGGCTATGTGCCAGGTAACGTCCGCCGTCTGTCCGAAGACACCAACAAAACCATCGGCCGCATCATTCTGGATGCATCGTTCTCGCCAGTACGTCGCGTTTCCTACTTCGTCGAGTCCGCTCGCGTGGAACAGCGTACCGACCTGGACAAGCTGATCATCAACATCGAAACCAACGGTGTGATCTCGCCAGAAGAAGCGATCCGTCAATCGGCTCGCGTGCTGGTTGATCAACTGAATGTGTTCGCTGCTCTGGAAGGCACCGAAGCTGCTGCTGAAGCGCCTTCGCGCGCACCACTGGTCGATCCTATCCTGTTGCGTCCAGTGGACGATCTGGAACTGACCGTGCGTTCGGCCAACTGCCTGAAAGCAGAAAACATCTACTACATCGGCGACCTGATCCAGCGTTCGGAAAACGAACTGCTGAAGACGCCGAATCTGGGCCGCAAGTCCCTGAACGAAATCAAAGAAGTACTGGCTTCGCGTGGCCTGACCCTGGGCATGAAGCTGGAAAATTGGCCGCCTGCTGGCCTGGAAAAGTAATCGTTCGAATTTGTCATACGCGTCTTTGTAGTACCCGTCCGGCACATGGTGTGCCGGACGAAATCACTTGAACCGGTCCGCGCCCTGTAGCAGTACAGAGCGATCGAAGAACTCGGATTTAAACACCTGAAAGGAAGTACCATGCGTCACCGTCACGGCCTCCGTAAGCTGAATCGTACCTCGTCCCACCGTCTGGCAATGCTGCGCAACATGACCGTTTCCCTGCTGCGTCATGAAGCCATCAAAACCACGCTGCCAAAAGCTAAAGAACTGCGCCGCGTAGTTGAGCCTATCCTGACCCTGGGCAAGACCGACACCCTGGCAAACAAGCGTCTGGCATTCTCCCGTCTGCGCGATCGTGAAATGGTTCTGAAGCTGTTCGCAGAACTGGGCCCACGTTACGCTAACCGCAACGGCGGTTACCTGCGCATTCTGAAAATGGGTTTCCGTGTTGGCGACAACGCTCCAATGGCTTACGTTGAGCTGCTGGACCGTCCAGAAGTCACCGACATCGACGCCGCACCAACCGCCGAAGAGTAATCTTCGCTGTTGTTCTAGCTCGTGAAAAAAACCAGGCCTGGCCTGGTTTTTTTTCGTCCGGGCGCCCAGCGTAGGCGCTACTGCAAGGGGGAATGGCGCAGCGCTCAGCTGCAGCCCAGCACTTTGCTATCTTGCGGGCAATGCAGGTAGCGCTCGCGGATCCTGCGATACTCGCCATTGTCGATCATGGTCTGTAGCGCCTTGTTGAAGGACTCCACGAATTGTGGCGAAATGCTACGCTTGCTGAAGGCAACCATCGAGGTGTTGGAGGACGCGATGATGCCACTTGGCTTGAGTACGCCATCGAGCCCGAGTTGATGCAGCTCCACTTCGGCGCTGGCCTCGTCGACGATCATGCCGTCAATCCGGCCCAGTTCCATCATCCTCCAGGCATTGCGGCGCAAGGTGACCGGCACCAGGTTATTCCTGAAGCGGGGATTGGCCTTGAGTGCTTCGAAATTGTCGCCATACGACACGCCAATCTGGACCCCTAGCTGGAAACGGGTGCCGACTAGTTCGTCCAGCTTGCCCAGCTGATAGCGGGTGCGCGCTGCGGGCCCCCAGTACAGCACGTTGCGCGACTGTAAGGCGGGAATCGAGAAATACGCGTAGAGTTCCCGCTCCGGGTTGCGAAAGGTTCCGGAGAGGATATCCAGGCGGCCCGCTTCGAGTTCGATGAGGGCGCGCGCCCAGGGCATGTTCACGAACACTGCAGTGCAGCCGGTGCGTTTCAGTACGGCACGCATGAGGTCGGCGTCGAAGCCGGCTACCTCGCCGCTGGGGGCGCGGTAGGAGTACGGCGCATCGTCGTACCAGCGCACGGTCTTCTGGCAGGCGCGGGCGTCGCAGGTCTGCATCGATGTAATCGCCAAGATGGCTAACAAATACCGGACGGACGCCACGCTATTCCTTTTCCTGTGCTGAGATAACTTGCCTGTCATGCAAGTGCGATCTTAACAGATTATAAAGGTTAGGGGCGCAAGCACCATGCTGTAGATGGCCGTTGCGCCCCGATTTCCCGGCCGGGTATTGCGCAGGATTTAGCGTAGGCGGCGCGCTCCTGCAGCTTTGAATTCGGAACCGTCGCGCCATGCCGGTGTGGTGCCGCCGGCGATCTCTAGGCCGACCTGGAACAGCAGGCCGATATCCTGCACCCCGCCGCTGAAGTCCCAGTCATTGCGCACGATGTCGCTGGTCTGGTGGTAGTCGTGCGCAACGTAGTGGTTGACCACTTCGTGCGCATAGCTGTCGGGGCGGTCGAGGAAGCCGCTGCGGGCTTTGGTGTACAGCACTGGTACGCCGGCGCGGGCAAATTCGAGCTGGTCGGCGCGGTAGAAGCTGCCGAGTTCGGGGCGGGCGTCGCTGGTCATGCTGCGCCCTTGTGCGGCGGCATATTTCGCCAGCAGATCGTCGATGCTGGAGTGGCCGGAGGTGACGTTTTCGATCTGCGCGGTCTTGCCCCAGGCGTTGATGCCGTCGATATTGATGTTGGCGACCGTCTGGCGCAGCGGAACTAGCGGATGGGCGGCGTAGTATTTGGCGCCCAGCAGACCGCGTTCCTCGGCGGTGGTGGCGAGGAACAGGATCGAGCGTTTGGGGGCCTGATCGGCGGGCAGGGCTTGATAAGCTTGTGCCAGTGCCAGCAGGGCGGCGGTGCCGGAAGCATTGTCGAGCGCGCCATGATAGATCTGTTCGCTACGGCTGCCCGGCAGGCGGGTGTCGATGCCCAGGTGGTCCCAGTGGGCGCTGTAGATCACGTATTCGTGCTTGAGCTTGGGATCGCTGCCTTCGATCATGCCGACGACGTTGTGCGACTGCAGGCTACGGCTACGGTTTTCGATACGGAACTCGGCTTTGGCTTTGAGCACCACCGGGCGGAAGTCTTTGCGCAGCGCTTGCTGCTTGAGCTGGTCGAAGTCGTAGCCGGCTGCAGCGAGCAGTTCCCTGGCGCGCTCCAGCTGGATCCAGCCCGGTACGCTCGGTGCATCGGGATCGGCGCCTTTGCGTTGCAGGCTGAAGTGCTCGCCGACGCCACCACTACGCACCACGTCCCAAGGATAAGCGGCCGGCTTGGTTTCGTGGATGATGATGGCGGCTGCCGCGCCGAGCTTGGCAGCGATTTCGTATTTGTAGGTCCAGCGCCCGTAGTAGGTCATGGCCTTGCCTTTGAACATGGCCGGATCGAGCTGCTCGGGATGGGCCGGATCGGGGATGGCCGGGTCGTTAATCAGCATCAGCAGCGTCTTGCCGCGCACATCAAGTCCCTTGTAATCATCCCAGCCGTATTCCGGCGCCTGCACGCCGTAGCCGACGAAGACGATGTCGGAGCTGGCCACGCGGGCCTGGTTGCCCGG
This sequence comes from Oxalobacteraceae bacterium, assembly GCA_027490725.1. Classification (GTDB taxonomy): domain Bacteria; phylum Pseudomonadota; class Gammaproteobacteria; order Burkholderiales; family Burkholderiaceae_D; genus Rugamonas. Next base: position 7,625 of record JAIXXN010000026.1, on the reverse strand, counting down.
GGTGGTCGAGTGGGCCACGTAGTCATCCGGGAAGTTCAGGCTGACGTTCTTGCCCGCGACCGTATAGCGGAAGCTGGGCACCGGTTGCTGGCCGCGCATGGGCACCGCTTGCACCCAGCTGCCGTTGGGGTTGCCGGGACGCAGTCCCAGCTTGCGGAACTGTTCCGTCAGATAGTTGACGGTCAGTGTCTCGCCAGTCGAGCCCGGCGCACGACCTTCGAATTCGTCCGAGGCCAGCACTTTAATATGCTGTAACAGGGTCTCGGCGCGGATGCTCGCCAGTGCGGCATCCGGGGTCTGGGCCTGTGTGGCCGCGCCGGCCAGCAGCAGGGTGGAACATAGCAGGGGGCGCAACATCGCCATGGTTCACTCCGTGAAATGGAAAAGTGCAGTGTCGCACAACTCCTGTCTGCGAGGGCGCTTTAAGGAGGCACTTTAAGGGGGCTATCAGACGGTCTCGAGCGACTCGGTGTAGTATGCGGAAGAACCGTTTTGTCGAAAGATTTCCATGTCGCGTTTTGTCCGATTCTGCCTTCCGCTGCTGACCCTGTTCGCGCTGCTGCTGTCTACGCCAGTGCGTGCCGATGACGCTTTTCTGGAGCCCGATGCCGCCTTTAAATTTTCGGCCCGGATGGTCGATGGGCATACCGTCGCAGTGACCTTCCAGATTGCCGATGGCTACTATATGTACCGCGAACGCTTCAAGTTCAGCGCGCAGGGAGCCAAGCTGGGGGCGCTGGCGATACCGGCGGGGACCGTGCACTTCGATGAAACCTTCCAGAAAAATGTCGAGACCTATCGCAAGTCGGTCAGCATGACCCTGCCGGTTGATGCGGCCGGCAGTTTTACGCTGCTGGGCACGGGACAGGGCTGTTCCGATAAGGGCCTGTGCTACGCGCCGCAAGAGTACAAGATTGTGCTGGTAGGGAGTGGTTCGGTACCGTTGCCGGCATCGGCAGCGATCGCGACAGCAGCACCGGGTGCGACTAGCCCTGCGGCCAGCACTGCCGCAACGGCCGCTGCACCGGCCACAACCCCAGCGCAGGCCGCCAGCACTGGCGGCGCGGCGCTGGAGGGCAAGGCCGCTGCCGTGACACCGGGCGTGACCATCCGCGCCATTCCTGTGCCCGTTACCACGCTGCTGGCGCCGCAAACCGTGCCGGCACCTGCCAGTGCTACCAGCAATGAGGCGGGGCGTCTCGAAGCAGCGCTCAAGTCCGGTAAGCTGCTGGTGATACTGCCGCTGTTCGCCTTGCTGGGACTGGGCCTGTCCTTCACGCCCTGCGTGCTGCCGATGGTGCCGATTCTGTCGTCGATCATCGTTGGCGAAGGCGCCAACACCAGCCGTGGGCGTGGCCTGCTGCTGTCGCTCACCTACGCGCTCGGCATGGCCATCGTCTACACAGCGCTCGGTGTGGCAGCCGGTCTGGCCGGTGAAGGTCTGGCGGCAGCTTTGCAGAATCCCTGGGTGCTGGGCAGCTTCGGGTTGCTGATGGCGCTGCTGTCGCTGTCCATGTTCGGCATTTACGAGCTGCAGGTGCCGGCCGCCTTACAGTCGAAGCTCAGTGATGTGTCGAACCGCCAGTCGTCCGGCAAGCTGGCCGGGGTGTTCGTGATGGGCGCGATTTCCGCGCTGATCGTGGGGCCATGCGTGGCCGCGCCGCTGGCTGCCGCGCTGGTGTACATCAGCCAGAGCCGTGACGTACTGATCGGTGGTAGTGCGCTGTTCGCGATGGCGGTCGGCATGAGCGTGCCGCTGCTGCTGGTGGGCATGTCGGCCGGTGCTTTGTTGCCGCGTGCGGGTATCTGGATGGACGGCGTGAAACGTTTCTTCGGCGTGCTGATGTTGGCGATGGGCTGGTGGCTGGTCGCCCCCGTATTGCCGGCTGCCGTGCAGATGCTGGGCTGGTCGGCCTTGCTGGTCGGCTATGGCATGTATTTGCTGCTCAACCGTGGCGGCTGGCTGGCGAAATCGGCGGCGCTGGTATTCGCTGCGCTGGGGCTGGTGCAACTGGTGGGCGTGGTGAGTGGCGGGCGCGATCCGCTGGCGCCGCTGGCTCATCTGGGGACGCCGACCCATCAGACACTCCGCTTCCAGCGCATCAAGACGGTCCAGCAGCTTGACGCAGTGCTGGCCAGTAGTGGCGGCAAGACGGTGATGCTGGACTTCTATGCCGACTGGTGCGTGTCCTGCAAGGAAATGGAAAAGCTGACCTTTGTCGCCGCGCCCGTGCAGGCGGCGCTGGCCAACACCGTGTTGCTGCAGGTGGATGTTACGGCCAATGATGCCGACGACAAGGCCATGCTGAAACGTTTCGGTCTGTTCGGCCCGCCGGGCATCATCCTGTTCGACCGCAACGGCAAGGAAATCGAAGGCTCCCGCGTGATCGGCTTCCAGGATGCCGCCAAGTTCAGCGCATCGCTGTCCCGGCTGAATTAAGCGCTAGCAGCGCGCACCGTTGGCGCAGGCCAGGCCAAGGCCAAGGCCAAGGCCAAGGCGCGGCCCGGCGGGAGCGCGCTGGCTGCCAGCGCGTTCCCTTGCCGGCATCGCTTTAGCCATGCGGGTGTTGCGCGCCGCGGGCCCCGCGCCACTGGTGCTGACCAGCATGGCCGCCACCCAGGGTATGGGTGTCAAACACGGTTTTCTGTTCGGCGCTGAGCTGGCCGTAGAAGCTGGTCAGGGCCGCCAGATGCGCTTCCAGATGCGCTTGCCGCTGTTTGCTCTGCTCCAGCATCTGGCTCAGCCGTTCCGGTGCCGTCATTTTCGCGATGGCCGCACGATCCGGCCGGCGAGGTTCACCGGCGACGGGTTTGATGGCGGTCTGATAGGTGCTCCAGGCCGCTTCCTGCTGGGCCGTCAGTTTCAGCAGATCATGCAGACGTGCCTGGTGTTTGGCGTGCATCTCGCCCATTTTGGCCCGCATCTGGGCCCGCTCCGGGCCGCTATGCGGCGCGGCTGCAGGGGCGCTCTCCTGTGCCCGGGCGGCGCTCATGCCCAGCACGGTAAGAGCAATCAGTAGACTAGTGCGCAAGGTTTTCATGGTGTTTCCTTTTTCAGTGATGGGAACGGTCGCATTGCACAGTGCAGTGCGTTGAAGCCATCTTGGCAGTGCAAGGTTGCCGCTAAGTTTCCTTTACGGCGCTTTTTGTATCCAGATGTTTCGCCGCTGCCCGCATATACAAGACGATACAAATGCCGATTGCCCAGCAGTACGCGAAGTGGGGATAATGAGCACATGGAACCCACATCTACTATCTTGATCGTCGACGACGATCGCGACATCCGTTCGCTGCTGGCCGATTATCTGGAATCGAACGGTTACCGCACGCTGGCGGCGGCCGACGGACTCGCCATGTGGAAGTTGCTCGACGAAGCGCGTCCCGATCTGGTGGTGCTCGATCTGAACCTGCCCGGCGACGATGGCCTGACCCTGTGCCGCAAGCTGCGTGCCCAGTCTACCCTACCGGTGATCATGCTGACCGCCCGTAACGAACCGCTGGACCGCATCCTCGGTCTGGAAATGGGCGCCGACGATTACCTGCCGAAGCCGTTCGAGCCGCGTGAGCTGCTGGCCCGTATCCGTAGCGTGCTGCGGCGCAGCAATGCCATGCCCAGTGGCGGCGCGGCCGATAAGGCGCATCTGTTGCGTTTCGCCGGCTGGACCCTGGATCTGACGGCACGTCACCTGCTCAATCCGGACGGCATCGTGATCATGCTGTCGGGCGCCGAATTCCGCCTGCTGAAAGTGTTCCTCGAACACCCCAACCGGGTACTCAACCGCGACCAGCTGCTGAATCTGACACAAGGCCGTGATGCCGATCCCTTCGACCGCTCGATCGACATCCAGATCAGCCGCCTGCGCCAGAAGCTGGGTGAAGATGCACGCCTGCCGCAAATCATCAAAACCGTGCGTAACGGCGGCTATGTGCTGGCCGGTCAGGTGACCATGGAGCCGCACGCGTGAGGGCCTTTTTCGGATCGATGACAGGCCGGGTGTTTGTGGTGCTGTTGCTCGGTATTGTGGCTTCGGCCGCGCTGACCCAGTGGCTGGCCGTGGGCGAACGCACCCGCGCCATCGAACGTTACCGCGATTTCCATGCGCTGGAGCGCGCCGAGCAGCTGGTGACCACGGCCGATGTGCTGCCGCCCGCGTCGCGTCCCACTTATCTGCGGGTGGCCGGGCGCGGTACCGTCAAGCTCGAAGCGACCGAGCTGGCGATGGCGATGGCTTTGCCACCCACGGAATTTTCGGCGGCCCTGCAACAGCGGGTCGGCAAGCAGATCCGCCTTGGCCCGCTGGCCGAGCGGCCCGCCGTGTGCGACTTGCCGCGCAAGGGACGCGACTTCTTTGCGCCCAGCCAGTGGCATGGCGCCTGCGAGACCATGGCCGTGCAGTTACAGGATGGCACGGTGATGAAGCTGTCAGTGCTGCCACCGCGTACCGCGCCAGCGGCCCAGCATAGTGAACTGCTGGCCATGCTGCCTTTTCTGCTGAGTATTGCGGCGCTGGCCTATCTGGTGACGCGCATGACGGTGCGGCCTCTGAAGCAACTGGCGCAGGCAGCCAAGGATCTGGGCAATGACATCAATCACCCGCCGGTGGTGCTGAGCGGCGCAGCGGAAATCCGTCAGGCCAGTGCGGCCTTCAATGCCATGCAGGCACGCATCCGTCAGCACATCCAGCAGCGCACCGAAATGCTGGCCGCGATTACCCATGATCTGCAGACACCGCTGACGCGCATGCGCTTGCGGCTGGAAAAAGTGCACGATACTGAATTGCAGCAGCGCCTGGTCGATGATCTGTCGGCCATGCAGCAGATGGTCAAAGAAGGGCTGGATCTGGCGCGCAGCATGGATTCCACGGAAATTATGCAGCCCCTCGATCTGGATGCCTTGCTCGATAGCGTCTGCAGCGATGCCACCGATGCCGGTCAGGTGGTCGAGCTGCGCGGTCATACTGCCATGGCACTGATGGGGCGGCCACTGGCGCTGCGCCGCTGTCTGGGCAATCTGATCGATAACGCCGTCAAATATGGCCATTACGCCCATGTCTCGGTGGAGCGGCTGATGGGCGCAGGGCGCATCCGCATCCGTGATGGCGGTCCCGGCATCGATCAGGACCAGATGGCGCGCGTGTTCGAGCCCTTCTACCGGGTGGAAAGTTCGCGCTCGCGCACTTCCGGTGGTACCGGGCTGGGACTGACCATTGCCCGCAATATCGCCGAACAGCATGGCGGCAGCGTGGTGCTCTCCAACCATGTCGATGGTGGACTGGAAGTGACCTTGGTGCTGCCTGAATACTACCTTGGCCGCTGATTTCCCCAAGGAACTCTGCGGCCCCAAGAAATACTATGCGACAATGTTCCGCCCTGCTGAGGCGGCCATTTTCCCGACTGTGTAAAACGACTGCTACCAATGAAAAAATCTACGCTCGCCATCTTAATTACCGTCGTCGTCGCTGCTGCGGCCGCAGGCTGGACTATCTCCCACCGCAGTGCCGAGCCGGCGAAACCGGCCGGACCCGGACAGCAGGGTCCCACCACGGTGGCGATTACCATGGCCAAGCGCCAGGATGTGCCGGTGGTGCTGCAGGCCAATGGTACGGTGACGCCACTGAGTACGGTGGATCTGCATGCACAAATCACCAGCACCATTGCGCGCGTGCATATCAAGGAAGGCCAGTTCGTCAAAGCCGGCGACCTGATGTTCTCGCTCGATGAGCGCAGCGCCCGTGCCAATCTGGACAAAGCGCAGGCGCAGGTGGTGCGTGATCAGGCCGCACTGGCCGATGTGGAACGCCAGTACCAGCGCGCGCAGGATTTACTGGCGCAGAAATTCATCGCGCAAAGCGCCGTCGATACGCTGAAAAGTCAGGTCGAATCGGCCCGTGCGCTGCTCAATGCCGACCGTGCGGCAGCCCGCTCCAGCGGCGTCGACGCCAGCTACAACAGCATCCGTGCGCCGATGGCGGGACGGGTCGGTGCGATCAACGTGTTTCCGGGTAGTCTGGTACAACTGGCGACTTCGCTGACCACCATCACCCAGCTCGATCCGATCACGGTGGCGTTTACCTTGCCGGAATCGGCACTGACCAGTTTGCTGCAAGCCCAGCGGGCCGGCAGCGTCGCCGTCAAGGCCATCAGCGCCGAAGGTGCACAGGAAGTCGAGGGCGCACTGAGCTTCATCGATAACACGGTTGATCCGGTGGCCGGTGTGATCCGCGTGAAGGCCCAGTTCAGCAACCGCGACACGCGGCTGTGGCCCGGTCAGTACGTCAGCACGCGGCTGGTCGCGCAAGTGCTGAAAGACGTGCTGGTGATTCCCCAGAATGCGATTATTAGCAATACCCGCGGTACTTTTGTGTATACGGTCGACGCGCAACAGAATGCCAAGGTGGTGAATATCAAACGGCTGCATTCCTTCGGTGAAAGCGTCGCTGTTAGCGGACTCGATGGTAGTGAAAAAATCATTGTCGACGGCAAGCAGAATCTGCGACCCGGTGGCAAGGTCCGCATCGCTGGTGCCGGCCAGAGCAGTGACCAGCAGAAGGGTTAAGCGATGAATCTGTCCGAGTTGTGCATCCGTCGGCCAGTGATGGTGGTGTTGCTGTCGCTGACCCTGATTCTGGCTGGTGTGCTGGCCTATTTCTACATTCCCGTCGCGGCCCTGCCGAGCTACAACACGCCGGTGATCAATGTCTCGGCCGACCTGCCCGGCGCCTCGCCCGACACCATGGCGTCCTCGGTGGCGCTGCCGCTGGAAAAGCAGTTCTCGACCATTGCCGGCCTGTCGCTGATTACCTCGACCAATACGCTGGGTAATTCTTCGCTGACGCTGGAGTTCGATCCTAGCGTCAACGTCAACGAAGCGGCCGTCGATGTGCAGGCCGCGCTGCTGCGCGCCCAGCGCCAGTTGCCGATCGAGATGACCGATCTGCCCTCGTATCGCAAGGTCAATCCGGCCGATGCGCCGGTGCTGTTCATGACCATGAATTCGCCGTCGCTGACGCTGGCTGAACTGAACGATTATGCGGAAAATCTGATCGCGCCTAGCCTGTCCACCTTGCCCGGCGTGGCGCAGGTTACCGTGAATGGCCAGAAGCGTTTTGCCGTGCGGATCCGTGCCAAGTCCGAGTTGATGAATGCCCGCAATCTGACGCTCGACGAATTGCAGCAGGCGATCAAATCGGCGAATGCGAATACCCCGCTGGGGATACTCGATGGCCCGAGCCAGACCCTGACGATACAGGGCAATGCCCAGCTGATGAAAGCGGCCGAATTTGCCGAACTGATTGTCGCCCAGCGCAACGGTCAGCCGGTACGCCTGAAAGATGTGGCGACCGTGGAAGACAGCTTCCAGTCCGTCAAGACGGCTGGTAGTTATAACGGCGAGCGCTCCATCGTGCTGCTGGTGATGCGCCAGCCCGATGCGAATACCGTGCAGGTGGTCGACGGGGTGCGCCGCTTGCTGCCGCGCTTCAAGACCCAGTTGCCGGCCTCGATCAACATCAATCTGGTCAATGACCGCTCGGTGTCGATCCGCGAAGCGATCCATGACGTCAACCTGACGCTGCTGCTCACCATCTTCCTGGTGGTGATGGTGATTTTCCTGTTCCTGCGCCGGG
>JAIXXN010000002.1 GCA_027490725.1 Oxalobacteraceae bacterium | reverse complement strand
TCGAGACTCTTCTCCCGCTCCAGTTTCTCCGGAAACGAATGGCGTAGTACCGTAACAAACTCCCCGCGGGAGTAGCTCAGTTGGTAGAGCGCAACCTTGCCAAGGTTGAGGTCGAGAGTTCGAGACTCTTCTCCCGCTCCAGAATTTCCGGATAACAGTGCGTAACCCGCTGTTATCTCTGTCAAAAGTTCCCTCTGGCGAGGTAGCAAAGCGGTTATGCAGCGGCCTGCAAAGCCGTCTAGGTCGGTTCGACTCCGATCCTCGCCTCCATCAAATCAAGCACTTAGCGTTTTCTAGACTGTACAGTAGATGCTGTATACCTCCCACGTTGGGCGGTTAACCGCACCATGATACGGCCAACTTGCCGTTAGTATTAAAGCTCGCACTCTCAAGGTGAGCTCATGGCCTACTTCAAAAAGCTTTCTTCCGGCGCCACACAGATCTGTGTTAAGCACCGGCTACTTCCTAAACCCTTCTGGGCTACGTTTGACGACGAAAAGCAGGCCCGCGACTATGCCAGTCGACTCGAGGGGCTACTCGCGCAGGGCGTCGTTCCCGCGTCTCTACTACAGCCCGTCACGCTGGATCGAAAAGCCTGGCTGATTACCCGCTGTATTGCTGAATATCAACGTGCAAATTCCGTCCCCCTTGCAGTTCAGTTCAATAGTACAGAGCTCTCGCGTGAACTTTGCGAAAAGCTTCGTGCAGAAGGACTCGACGCATACATTCTTGAATGCGATACCGGAAGTGTTGTTGGTCTTGCATATGATGCATATGTTATCGACTGGCCAATTGATAGCAATTGCAAAAGATATTCTGTAGCGGAGATACGCGATGTAATAGGCTCTCGCGTACCGATCTATCTACTGTCCGACCCCGTGTGTGTTGCTAGCGCTGAAGAGTTTCAGTTGACGCAGCTGGTTGCGGCTTATGGCGTGTTCTGGAGGGAGCGCCCATTACGGATTAGTGCGGTGGTTGCTGAAATCAGGTCAGTGGTTCAAATTAATGCGGACGAAGGGACCATGCACGCTCAATTGCGCCAAGCTTGCCTACCCGCGTGACTGCTTCGCGCTTAAATTACTCAGAAGACAACCGTCTTTCACTTGCTATGTAATACCTCCCATAGTGCATCATACCTATCGGAAGTGTCCGGTTATACGGGGGCAAGATCAGGGGAAGGCCACATATATTTTGATTGCCATGAACTAGTGTGTCTTAACACACCGAAGCTGCTGCGCATCACGCGCATCCTTGACGCTCGTTAAACACACTGAAAGATCAACATGAAAACCGATCAACAAGTTCAAAAAGACGTACTGGCCGAGCTGCTGTGGGAACCATCTGTGAGCGCAGCAAACATTGGTGTTGAAGTGAAAGACGGGATCGTGACGCTGGCAGGGCACGTCAACAGCTTTGCAGAAAAATGGGATGCAGAGCGCGCCGCGCAACGCGTGGTGGGGGTGAAGGCGCTTGCAATTGAAATGGATGTCAATCTGCCTGGCTCTAGCCATCGCCACGATGCTGATATCGCGCGCGCTGTGGAGAGCGCATTGGAATGGTCGATCTACGTGCCGCAAAATGCCGTCAAGGTGTTGGTCGAACGCGGCCACGTAACGCTGACGGGGGAGGTTCACTGGGAATATCAACGCGAAGCTGCGGCTAAAGCGGTGCGCTACCTGATGGGGGTGACCGGCGTCAGTGATCAGATCACATTGAAACCGGAGATCTCTTCGTCTGTGGTCAAGTCCGATATTGAAGCTGCGTTAAAGCGGCGGGCTCACGATGAAGCACAAAAAATCGCAGTTTCGGTTAAAGGAGCTGACGTTACATTGAGCGGCAAAGTACCTAGCTGGGCAGACAGAATTCTGGTGCGTTACTCCGCATGGGGTACTAGCGGGGTACGCAACGTGGTTGACAACCTCACGGTTGCAGTCTGATTTTGAGGCGGGCAGAGCTTGAGATGCCCGACTTTTTTGTCGATGCAGGAATTCATATCAGTAAAGGCTCCACAATGGATACCGGAAATCTTCCCTTCTTTATTTTTAATACCCATGTCGAAGCACACGATGCAATTCTCTCACTGAGCAGGATGGGGTTTGACGTAAAAAAATTATCGCTGGTAGGCAAGGGCTATCACAGCGAAGAACATCCCTTGGGTTTCTACACGAGCGGAGATCGGATTAAATCTTGGGGCAAACAGGGCGCATTCTGGGGAAGCATTTGGGGGCTGTTGTTTGCTCCAGCCGTGTTCCTCGTACCCGGACTCGGGCTGATGGTCATGGCGGGACCAATCGTGTCGATTTTGGTGAGTGCTCTGGAGGGAGCCCTGGTGGTCGGAGGGGTCTCTGCTCTGGGTGCCGCTTTAAGCCAAGTTGGTCTACCGAAAAATGCAGTCATCAAGTATGAAACGGCGTTAAAGGCCGACAAATACCTCCTGATGGTCCATGGCAGTGCGGCAGATGCCGATACAGTGCGCTCTGTACTCGCCCACGCTAACGTCGAGACCCTCGCTTAGCACCTCGGTGCCACGACGTAGGTTAGATGCGTCAGTATGACTTTGTATTTTTCGCTGGCAACACACACCCGTAAGGGCGTATTCAACAGCAATTTACGCAATGGCCGATGTTCCGCATTGCGCTCTCTTACCCTAAGCGGAAAATGCACATCAATATCATCGCCATGATCTGCATTTTGGGAAGCATGAGCGGCTGCGCAGGACTGCCCCAGCAAGCTTCCGGCGATGCGTTGCCTGAGCTTCCGACGCATTGGTCAACCAGTTATGACAGTGGCAGCGTGCGCAACGCCTCGCTCGAACGGTGGTGGCTATTCTTTGATGATCCCTTGCTGGCCGAGCTGATTGGACAATCACTGCAGTCGAACACCAGCGTATTGATGGGGCTAGCGAACTTGCACGCCGCACAAGCGCTCAGAGAAGTGGCCGCAGCTAGCCTGATGCCGTGGCTGGATGGCATTGTGTCGCTTCAGCACAGTTCTGGCAACAACGTCGAAAAGACAGTTCACCTCGATGCAAGCTGGAGCCCCGATTTGTTCGGGAAAAATCGCTATGCGCTGGATGCCGCTAGCGCCGATGTGCTAGCCAGTGGTGCCGGACTGGGGGAGATTCGGCGTGCTGTTGCCAGCGAAATGGCACTTGACTATATCGCGTTGCGCGGTAGTCAATTGCGCTTGGCGATTACTACTGCAAATTTGGCCACGCAACAGGAAATTCTGGCCATTATTCAATGGCGCCAGCAGGCCGGCTTGGCCAGCTTACTCGAGGTGGAACAGGCGCGCGCCGATTTCCATCAGACTCAGGCCTTGGTTCCCGCACTGCAGCTCAGCATCGAACAAACACAACATGCTTTGGCTGTGCTCTCTGGACATATGCCGACCGAACTTTCGAAGCGGCTATCGGATCCGGCCACGATTCCGAGCTCGACCGATCACCTGGCACTTAGCATTCCGGTCGATACGCTACGCCAACGCCCCGACGTGCGCCAGGCCGAGTATCAACTAAGCGCCGCCCTGTCGCGCTATGCGCAAGCTGATGCTGCAATCCTACCCAACTTTAGTCTGGCCGGGACCATCGGCATTAGCTCTCTGGGCGCTGCCGCGCTCAATGGCGGGACATCTATTTTCAGCAGCCTGCTGGCCGGCATGTCGGTCCCAGTCTTTCATGGCGGTGCGTTGCGCGCGCAGGTAAGAGAGCAGCAGGCTCAGGTAGACCTAAGCCGAGCGTCCTACCGCGCCGCAGTGCTCAAGGCACTGCGCGAAGTCGAAGACGCGCTGATCGCCATCAGAGACGACCAACGACGGCTTGAGTTTGGACAAGCCGCGGCCGACGCAGGATTACATGCAGCGGCATTGGCACGCCAGAAATTTGATAGCGGACTGGTTGATTTTCAAGTTGTGCTGACGACACAGCGCACACAGCTCAGCGCCCAGGATGCCGTTGCCATTGCATTGACGGATATCAGCGCGGATCATGTTCGACTATACCAGGCCTTGGGTGGTGGCTGGCGCCAGCAAGCGGTGGGTTCCCGTGACTAGCCCTATGCTCCCGGCCGGCGAAACGGTGCTAGCACCGCTCGACGACATTAAAGTGAAGCGCTGGTTTCGCCGACCGGCGCTATGGATGCTGCTGGTCAGCGTGACACTTGCCAGCGTCGCGCTGTGGATCTGGCTGGAGCGGCGGGCGGCCGCTGCGCTGCCATTCTACGTAACTCAGGCGGTTACGCGCGGCGACCTGACCTTGACCATCACCGCCAACGGCACGCTGCAGCCTACCCGCTCCATCAATATCGGCAGCGAGCTATCGGGTACGGTGCTCAAAGTGAACGTTGATGTTAACGACCAGATAAAGAGGGGCCAGGTGCTATTGGTATTGGATAGCGCTAAATTGCGCGACCAGATTCGGCGCTCTGAAGCAGCGCTGAGCGCCGCTCGGTCGAAGGTGCTACAAACCGGCGCGACGGTCAGTGAAACTCTGGCCACTCTGACGCGCCTGGATGATGTCGCACGTCTGTCGGACGGTAAGATCCCGGCGAAAGTGGAGCTCGACACGGCACACGCCAACCTAGACCGGGCACGCGCCGATCTTGCTAGTGCCCGCGCCGGCGTCAAAGACACTCAGGCGGCCCTGTCCACCGACCAAATCAATCTGTCCAAGGCGTCGATTATCACACCTGCCGACGGAGTCGTACTGAGCCGCAATGTCGACCCTGGCAATGCAGTGGCAGCATCGCTGCAGGCCGTGACATTGTTTGTTGTGGCAGAAAATTTAACCAGACTACGATTATGGGTTTATGTGGATGAGGCCGACGTCGGCGCAGTGATGCTGGGACAAGCGGCGAGCTTTACGGTCAGCGCCTATTTGTCCAGGAATTATCCAGCCAAGGTAACCCGCGTCGGGTTTGGCTCAACCATCACCGATAACGTGGTCACGTACCTCACCTACCTGGATGTCGATAACAGCGATTTGAGCCTACGTCCCGGGATGACCGCGACCGCAAGCATTATTGCCATGCATAGGCAGAATGTTTTGTTGGTACCGAACTCAGCATTACGCTTTACGCCCAGCCTATCGGCGCCCGTCACACCAGCGAAAGCGGGCATTGCGAAGAGTCTGATACCCCGGATGCCGGGCAGTCCCCGCAAGCCCGCCTCAGGCGCCAACAGTTCTGCATCGAAGCAGGTCTGGGTCGTTCAGGATGGTGTCCCTGTCGCGCTCACGGTGGTACAGGGTATCAGTGACGGACATGTCACTGAAATCGTTGGTGGCCAGCTCAGCGAAGGCATGCAAGTGATCACAGCGCAGAAGCTCGGCTCGGCAAAATGAGTACGGCGCTGATCCAGTTACAGGCTGTGACCAAGGTTTACGGCGCCGGTGCCGTAAAACTAGAGGCGTTAAAGGGCATTACGCTGAGCATCAATGCAGGAGAATTCTTGGCCATCATGGGACCCAGCGGCTCGGGAAAGTCCACTGCGATGAACATCCTTGGCTGTCTCGACACTCCAAGTAGCGGACAGTACCTGTTTAAAGGCACGCACGTCGAAGCGCTGTCTCGTGACCAGCGCGCCAGACTGCGGCGGCAATATCTTGGTTTCGTGTTTCAGGGCTTTAATCTGCTTTCGCGTACCTCAGCTCAGGAAAATGTCGAATTGCCCTTACTCTACCGAGGTGATAATGCGTCGGCAAGGCGCCTAGCTGCGACGCAGGCCTTGTCATCGGTAGGACTGGCCGGTTGGGAGGCTCACACGCCCGCAGAACTCTCAGGTGGTCAGCAGCAGCGCGTGGCAATCGCCCGTGCCATTGTGACGGCACCTGCCCTGGTGTTGGCGGACGAGCCGACGGGTAATCTTGACACGCAGCGCAGCCATGAAATCATGGGCCTGCTACTAGCGCTGAACCGTGATCAGGGCATCACTATTGTGATGGTCACTCACGAGCCGGACATGGCCGCGTACGCGCACCGCATGATCCATTTCATCGACGGCGGTATTGCCAAGGACACCATCAATCCGCATCCAGTCACGGCTGCGCCCAAAGCAAGCAATACTGAGGACAGTTCCTGATGTTGCTGAGCATATTTTTCTTGGCGTTGCGCTCAGTCCAGCGTAACGCGCTGCGTTCGTTCCTAACGATACTGGGGATCGTCATCGGCGTGAGCGCAGTGATCACGATGGTCACCCTAGGGAACGGTGCTACGCGCGCCATACAGATACAGATCTCCAGCTTAGGCACCAATCTATTAATGATCCGCCCGGGCCAGCGCGGCTTCGGCGGCGGACACAGCGGCGGAGTACCACAGTTCACCGCTGCAGATGCCGATGCCATCGGCGCCCAGATAGGTGGTGTAGCCACTGTGGCGCCACAAGGCAGCACCAGCGTGACGGTCGTTGCAAACGGCCGCAATTGGGCAACAACGGTCACCGGCAGCAACAATGACTGGTTCGCTTCGGGCAACTGGCGGCTGGCCCAAGGGCGCATTTTCGCGGCGGATGAACAACTGTCTGGCTCAGCCGTATGCGTGGTCGGTGAGACCGTGCGGCGTGAGATTTATGGTGGTACCGCAGGTCTGACCGGACTGGGCGAACCGCTGCGGATCAAACAGTTCTCGTGTGTCATCATCGGCATCCTAGACGCTAAGGGGCAGGGCGGCATGGGCGACCAGGACGACGTGGTTGTGCTGCCGCTGGCGACGTTGCAACGCCGCGTTACTGGCACCAGCAAGGTTGGCACTCTGCTGGTATCCATGGATGAAGGCAGCGACAGCGCGCCACTCAAAGCCAGCCTACGGCAATTGCTGCGCGAGCGGCGCAAACTGGGCGATAACGACGACGACAATTTCAATATTTTTGATACCCAACAGTTGGCTGACACCTTGTCCGGCACCACGCAGGTACTGACCACGCTACTCGGCGCAGTCGCCGCAGTGAGCCTGTTGGTTGGCGGCATTGGCATCATGAATATCATGTTGGTGAGTGTGACGGAGCGAACCAGAGAAATCGGCTTGAGACTCGCTGTTGGCGCGCTAGAAAATGAGGTACTTCTGCAATTTTTGATCGAGGCGGTGGTCTTGTCGGCGTTGGGGGGACTCTCTGGCATCGTCATCGCGACCATCGCCTCGTACGGACTGTCTCTGTTGATGAAAGTTCCCTATGAGTTCGACACCGCAATCAATTTGCTGTCTTTCTTGTTTTCCGCTGCCATCGGCGCCATCTTTGGCTATTTTCCGGCGCGACGCGCTGCGCGTATGGATCCTATCGAAGCATTGCGGCGTGAGTAGTTCGAAGCACAAATACGAATGACGATGCTAACGCTAGCGTCGGTCTCAACACTTTATTGCATTAAATTCGTCGATCTCGGCAACAATGATCTGCATTGGCAAAATTAGACACATTCGGGCGCGAGTTTTCGGTCAATAATTCCTGTGTGGGAGGGCTTGACCATGAAGCGCAAACATTTTCCGGCGGAACAAATTGTATCCGTCTTAAAGCAGGCCGAGCTGGGCATGGCGGTCGGCGATATTGTCCGGCAACTTGGCATTTCTGAGCAGACTTTTTATCGCTGGAAGAAGCAGTACGGCGGCATGCAATCCGAAGGCGTACGAGAGCTTAAGATTCTGCAGGACGAGAACTCGCGGCTGAAGAAGCTGGTGGCCGAACTGAGTCTGGACAAGGCGATATTGCAGGACGTCGCGTCAAAAAAGTGGGGCGGCCCGCGCTGAAACTTGAGGTGGTCGATTACATTATCGACCACTATGGATTGAATCTGGCGCGGGCCTGTCGTCTGATCAAGCAAGTGCGGAGCACACAGTATCTAGCGAGCAAGAAGGATCCCAAGCTAGCGCTGCGACAACGTTTGCGCGAGCTGGCTCAGGTGCGCGTGCGCTGGGGCTATCGGCGGTTGCATGTGCTGCTCAAGCGTGAAGGCTTTCAGCTGGGTATCAGCCAGACTTATCGGTGGTATTGCCTGGAGCAGCTGCAGTTGCGTGCTTGGCGTAAAAAGCGACGCAAGAGTGCCGTCGCCCGCGCGGCTCGCATGCAGCCCCGTCAGGCAAACGACGCGTGGAGCATGGATTTTGTGGCGGACCAACTCGCCGATGGAACCAAGATACGGCTGCTAACGATCATCGATATCTACAGCCGGGAGTCCTTGGCCAATGTCGCCGGTCATCGTCTGCGTGGTGAGGATGTCGTGGCGGCACTGAACCGCATCATTGCAAAACGGACGGCGCCGAAATGCCTGTTCGTCGACAACGGCAGCGAATTTTCCGGGCAAATGCTGGATCTCTGGGCTTACCACCACCACACCAAGATCGATTTCAGCCGGCCGGGAAAGCCGACCGACAACTGTTTCATCGAGACGTTTAACGGATCGCTGCGTGATGAATGCCTCAACGTCCACTGGTTCACCTCGTTGGCCGAGGTTCAGGCCATTGTGGAGGCATGGCGCGTGGACTACAATGAGATTCGGCCTCACATGGCTCTCAAAGACCAAACCCCGGCTGCTTTCGCTCGGAGTGCGCTTTCTGGAGGACCTGAAATAGGCCATTGACCGACCGAATTCTCGGCAACAAAGTGTCCATCAAATCCAAGCGGATCATTTTGCCCATAATTATGGCTCAGAAGTGTCTACAGAACTCGTGGCGATTCATTCCGCGCTCCTCAATTACTCTAAAGTCGTAGAATTTGTTGTGTTTTGATCAGTTGCGGGACCCCGAAAATGCGCAAATTGTGGGCCGAAAGCGGTAAAAAATGCGGTGGCAAGTTAAGTTATTGATTCTGCTAGGGGTAGACGGCCTGCAAAGCCGTCTAGGTCGGTTCGACTCCGATCCTCGCCTCCAGAACACTGCTGTGAATACTGACTGAGCCCGCAACGATGCGGGCTTTTGTCGTTCTGGCCCCCGCATTCAGCGGTGGGCGCTGCACTACATCTCTTTGAAAACCTGCAAATAGCTGCGACTCACCGGGAGCCGCTCGCTACGGCCTTTGAGCTCGATATCGGCGGTCTCGTTCTCGCCACGTGTGACGCGGCGGATCGAACGCAGATTGACGACCACCGAGCGATGCACCTGAGCAAAGTGCTTGGGATTGAGTTGCGCGATCAGTTCCTTGATCGACATCCGTATCAGCGCCTCGGCAGCCTGACCTTCGTCGCGGTAGGCCACCAGCGTGTACTTGGTGTCGCTCTTGAGGAAGTCGATGTCATCCACCGCGATCATGCGCAGCGAACCACCCACGGTGGCGCGCACCCAGCCCAGCGGCTCCGGCTGGTCGAGCTTGAGTCGCTCCGCCAGTTGCGCCAGCAGGGCTTCGGTATGCACGGCTGGCTGTGCCGTTTGCAGGCGGGCCTTCAGCCGGGCCACCGTCTCGGCCAGACGTGCAGCGGTGACCGGCTTGACGAGGTAGTCCAGCACGCCATGCTCGAATGCATCCAGCGCGTACTCGCCAAAAGCGGTCACAAACACCAGATGCGAACGCCGGCCTATCTGGCGCGCCACCTCGATTCCGCTGAGACCAGGCATGTGCACGTCCAGAAAGCAGATCGTCGGCTGATGCTGCTCGAACAATTCGATGGCTTGCCGGCCATTGCGCGCCTGCGCGACGATGGTCAGTTCGGGCCAGGCGGCAGCCAGACGCGCCTCGAGTATCTCGCGCAGCAACGGTTCGTCGTCGGCAATCAGGGCCGTGATAGGGGCGGTGAGGGTCATGTCGGCTGTATAGTAAATTCAATCACGGCTTGCACGCCATGGGGCTCCACTTCGCTCAAGTCCAGCGTCGCGCTGGCGCCATAGGCCCAGTGCAGACGGGTGCGCAGCGCTGCTAGCCCGGTGCCCAGGCCGCGTCCGGTCGCCTGCAGGCCGACACCGGTGTCGCTGACACTCAGGCGGCAGCGCCCGTCGCCCAGCAGATCGGCCCGCACGAGGATGGCACCGCCTTCTTCGCTGGGATCGATGCCGTGCTGGACGGCATTTTCGACCAGTGTCAGCAGCGTCATCGGCGGGCAGCGCAACAGGTGGACGCCGGCGCCAATCTGCAGATCGAAGGACAGGCGGTCGGGCATGCGCATTTGCATCAATTCCAGATAGGCGCGCACCAGCTCCAGCTCCTGACTCAGGGTGTTGGCCGAGCCATCCAGACGCGGCACAGCTGCCCGCAAATATTCTGTCAGGGTTTGCAGGAGCCGCGGCGCACGTGGCGAGCCTGCCTCGACCAGCGCCTGGACATTGGCCAGCGTGTTGAACAGGAAATGTGGCTGCGCCTGGGCGGTCAGCAAACGCATCTGGGCATCCAGTGCCTGACGGGCCATCTCGGTGCGCTCTAGCTCGAATTCGATGGCCTGTTTCTCCACCTTGGCTTCGCGCTGACGCAACAAAGCGGTCAGTGCCGTCCAGGGGGCCACCAGCGCACCTAAAAACGTCATCAGCATGAAACCCGTCATGCGTTTCGGTTCGTCCCAGAATTCCGGCGCACCTTTGGCAGTGCCCAGTTTGTAGAACAGGAAGACCGTGATGGGTACCAGCAAGCCCACCGCAAGCACCTGCAGTACCCAGCGCGCCAACCAGCTGGGCAGCCGGCGTGGCCACTGCTCGAGCAGGCCAAAGGCCAGCAGCACTACCAGGCCTGTGCAAAACACTCTGAGAGGCAATCGGAAGTCGTGCGTATCATAGGTGAGGCTCAGCAAGCCATATAGCACGGCGCAGATGATGGCGACCGTGCACAGGCGCCGCCAGGTAAACATGGTCTGCCAGCGGAAAGACCGCGCCAGCGCAGCGACTCTAGGGATGGTAATAGATAGCATGGCGACAGGATACTCCGATACATGCGACGTGAGAACAGGGCGGGAATGTCCAGGCTTACTCAACTGCGCCAGCGCTGGCCCGGTTTGCTGAAATAGTGGTGCGCGATATAACGCCATGGCAGGACCAGCGGCGTGATCACGACACCGGCCAGACAGGCGTAGAAGGACTCCTCGACACCCGGCGTCATGGCCCCGCGCTGCCACAGGGGATAGGCAAACGCCACAATCCACACGGTCTTCCAGACCAGTTCGAAGATCAGTAATGGCAGCATTTGCAGCGGGTAGCGCAAGCCCCACGCGCACAAAAATGATAAGCCCACCAGCATGGCCGCCATCTCGCCGCGGCGCTGCGCCCAGAGGTCGCTGTGCTGCAGCAGCGCCGGCCAGAATGACAGTGCCAGCCCCACCGCAACGAGTAAGTACATTGCGCGCAACAGGTATAGGCGCCACAGGGGGACCGCATGGTCGCTCATCGTGAATGGGCTTGGTGCAGGTGCTTGAGAGAAGGAGTGATCGGTTTGCATGGTGAGCTTCCTAGTTGATTTGATTCAGGCTCTTGCGAGCGCTGTCCAGATTGGCGGGATTGGCGCGTTTGCTGGCGAGGAAGCGCTCATAAGCTGCTCTGGCCTGCACTTTGTCCCCCTTGACCAGATAGGCATCGCCCAGCCGGTGGTCGATCGGGTAGTCGTCGGCGTCGCTCAGTGCACGGGCTCGCTCCAGATAACGAATCGTTTCGTCCGTTTGGCCCTGTGCGGCGCAGACCCGGCTCATGCCATAGAAGCCAATCGCCGACGTAGGCTGATCGCGCTGCAGGCGCTCGTAGAGACTTCTGGCTTTGGCCAGATCCTTGCTGTCCTTCAGATATACCTTCGCCAGCTGCTGGCTCGCTTCGCGCACCTCGCTGCGCATGGCGCCATCCTTGGCCGGCTTCAGTGCCAGCAACTCGCTCTCCATCTCCGCCCATTTCTTGTCCTCGGCGGCAATGAAGACGCGGATGATGCGTGCCGTCTCGGGCTGGCTGCTGCGTACGGCGGCCTCCAGATCTTTGGCCTTTGAAATGCTGCCACCCATCATGCCGGGCAGCGTGACATACAGCTTGGCCAACTGCACCCGGGCCGTAAAGCTGCCCGGATCCAGCTCCAGTGCGCGGATCCAGGTCTCCTTTAAAGTCCCCGCACTGCGCATGGCCTTGGCCATTCCCATATTCAGCATCTGCATCCCCAGATTCTGGGCCGCGGCCACGTGGCAGGCCGCCACCAGGGCGTGCTGCTCAACGCACAGCCTGGCTTGTCGGGCACCGGCCTCGAGCCGTTTGGCATCGCTGGTGTCGACAAGAGTGAGTGCCAGCGACAGAGCAGCGCTGGATTCGGCATCGCCGGGATTGAGGCGTAAGCGCGTCTGGGCAAGTTGCTCCAGCTCGCTATATTTAGCCGCGTCCTGCAGCGACTCCAGCTGTGGATCTTTGAACATGGCGGCATGGGCCGTGCCTAGCGTACCCAGTAATGTCAGGGCGGCCATGGTGTTGAACAGGGAGCGGCTGCCGCGAACGGGCAGGAAGGGGATAGTCATGAGGGAGTTCTCGGATCAGGGCTGGTTGAGGTGGCGCAAAAGCGGCTGGGTTGTTCATATGTGTAAAAGACAGGGCAAGTGTGCGCCAGCTTGCCGTCCCGCAGAAACAGATTGCGACGAGTCACGCCAGCGTGCTCCTCAGCGACGCTAGTGCGCTGCCAACCACGCTGTACCCCGAAAGTCGGGCGCCAGCGTCACTCATCGCGCCAGACCGTCACTGGTCATGCCATTGGCGTGGGCTATCCACTGTATTGTGTTGCCGGCCCCGCAAGCTGGTAAGGTGCAACTTTCGATACGAGCGTAGCCACTGCCATGAAAAAAATCATGCGTTTTCTGAAACTGGGACTCCTAGGTCTGCTCAGTCTGGCGGGCTTGTTCGCCGTCCTGCTGGGCTACTTCATCTACACGCCTGAGCCTGAGCGTCCGCAACTTTCCGGCACGCTCGGCAAGGCGAGCATCGAAGTCGCAGGGCTAAAGCGTAGCTACCGCACTTATATCCCCAAGGATTTGCCGCGCGGCGCGCCGCTGGTACTGGTGATGCACGGTTCGGGCGAGGGACCGCAGGCCATCCGCAAGGAGACAGGTTATGCGTTCGAGCGCCTTGCCGATCAGCATGGCTTTGCGCTGGCTTACCCCAAATCCTACGGCGCCGACTGGAACGACTGCAGCATCATTGGTGACAAGGCGCTGGACGGCATCAAAGCCGACGACGCCGCCTATCTGGCCGCCATGGTCGATCAACTGGTCGGCGAGTTCAAGCTCGATGCGTCGCGCGTCTTTGCAAGCGGGGTGTCGAGTGGCGGATCCATGGCATTGCGTCTGGCACTGGAGCAGCCGGGGCGCTACCGCGCGGTTGCCGCCGTGGTGGCCAACATTCCGGCCCCGCAGAATTTTCTATGCAAACCGGCATCGCAGGCCACTTCGGTAATGATTATGAATGGCACCGAAGATCCGCTGGTGCCGTATGCCGGCGGCGAGATCAATCTGCTGGGGCTATTCTACAAAGGCGGTCCGATCATTTCTTCGGGCGCATCGGCGCAGTATCTGGCCGATTGGGCGCACCTGACCGGTCAGCCGCAGACCAGCTTGAACGCCGTTGCCGAGGGCGTAAGCGTCGAGCACACGCGCTGGCTCCCCGGCGAGGCCAGGGCCGAGGTCGAACTGGTGACCATACACGGCGGCGGACATGGCTTACCCCAGCCCTACGCCCGCCGCCCACGACTGTTAGGGCCGTCCCCCATGGCGCCGAATGGGCCGGCCATGATCTGGGATTTCTTTGCCCGTCAGTCGAAATAAACACGGCAAGCCAGCCTATCCACAGCACTCAGGAGTACTTTGAATGACCGTTCTATACGTTGACCCTGCGAGTTCGGCGCTGGTGCATGCCGCCGCTGCCGCGATTCTCTACCTGCATATCGGCGCCGGCAGTGTCGGGCTCCTGTCGGGCGCTGCGGCCATGGTGGTGCGCAAGGGCTCCCGGCTGCATCGCCGGGCGGGGCAGGTTTTTGTCGTCGCGATGTTGCTGATGTCGGCCATCGGCGCCGCGGTAGCGCCGTTCTTGCCCACGCCCGAGCGGGCTTCCGTAGTGGCCGGTCTACTGACCTTCTATCTGGTCCTGAGTTCCTGGACGGCCGTCAAACGCCAACCCGGCCAGATAGGCAGCTTCGACTACGCTCTGTTACTGAGTTCGCTGAGCCTTACCCTGGCCGGCGCCTACTTCTTCTGGCTGGCCGGGCAAAACCCGCGCGGCATGCTGGATGGTCAGCCGGCTGCGGCCTTTGTGATGTTTATGCTGATCGGCAGTCTGGCTGCGGTGGGCGATCTGAGATTGATCCTGAAGCGCGGTGTCACTGGCGCCACGCGTCTGGCCCGCCACCTCTGGCGCATGACGGTGGCCTTGTTCATCGCTGCGAATTCGCTATTCCTTGGTCAGCAGCAGGTATTCCCGAAAGGGCTGCGACAGTCCGGCTTGCTCAATGTACCGGCGCTGCTGATTCTGCTGTTGCTGGTGTTCTGGCTTGGCCATGTGGCCTGGGGCGCACACCAGCGCAAGCGCGCGCAGCGCTTGCAGGGTGCGTGAAGCGGCTACGGTCCGTTCTGGTACTGGTTGGCATTGCTCGCCTGGCCCGGTGCTGAATGGAGGAGCGCTCAGGCTTTGTCGGTCCCGTCACTTACAAACTATAATGCCTTATCCAAGGTCGAGATTCAGGTCATTGAGCGTGAACGAAAATTTAAGCAAAGAGCAACGCGAGGTATTGTTTGAGGAACTGGCGGCGTATTTTTCCCTGCTGTGTGAACCGACACGTCTTAAAATCATCAATGCGATCTGTAAGGAAGAGCATTCTGTAGGCGAGATCGTCGCGATCGTCGAATCGACCCAGGCGAATGTCTCACGCCAAATTAATATGCTGTATCGCGCCAAAATTCTGGCGCGCCGTAAAGAGGGCACGCAAGTGTTCTACCGGATTGAAGATCAGAAGACGCTGGCCATGTGCCAGGGCGTTTGCAATGAGATCGCCAAGCGTCTCGGTATGGACCTCGAGGCTGCGGCGGCGCAGACCCCCAGTCTGGAGCAGCCCGGTTACGCATCCAGCACAGCTATGAGTCTGGCCTAACAGCGGTCGATACTGCCGTTCCGTTTCGTTCAGGAAACAACGGCTCCCTCCTGTTTCACTAGCGCCTGCCCGATGACTTCGGGCCTGCCACCCACCACGCTGCCAACTGCTGCGCAGTGCGGTCTCTCTGTCGGTATCCCTCCACAATTGCTGCGACGCATCACTGAAAGTGCTTGTGGAAAAATACCTGATACTTGAATATATGCGTATGTAGTTAAATACGGATTTAATTGAATTCCGCGCACAGGGAGAGCTCAGGTGTCTCAAGAACTGAAAAAGATCATCGGTCGTATCGTCAAGGCGCCTGAAGGTTTTCTGGATGCTGCCACGCTGGAGGAGGCACGCAAAGCGCGCCGTAGTTTCATGGGGAAGGCACTCGCGATGGGCGCCGGTGTGGCGGCCAGCACTGCTGCAGCTAGCACTGCAGCCAGCAGCGATGGCGAGCCTGCGATTCTGAACCTTCCTACCCATAGCAAGACACTGGGCCAGTCGGTCGCGGCATTGGGATACGGCATGCCGTCGCAGTGGGAAAAAAATCTGCAGCGCCGGGAAAGTCCCGGGCTGACGCGGGTGTCGCAAGCCTCGGTGAGCTTTACGCCCTTACAGGGCTTGTTCGGCATCATTACACCGAGCGGCCTGCACTTCGAGCGCCACCATCAAGGCTGGCATGACATTGATCCCAGCCAGCACCGCCTGATGATCAATGGGCTGGTCAAGCAGGAACGGGTATTCAGCATGGATGATCTGATGCGCCTGCCGAGCGTGTCGCGTATTCATTTTATCGAGTGCGGTGCCAATACCGGCGCGGAATGGGGCAATGTCGCCTTGCCGACCGTGCAATATACCCATGGCATGCTGAGTTGCTCGGAATTTACCGGGGTGCTGCTGTCCACGTTGCTGGAAATGTGCGGCTACGATAAACGGACGGCGAAATATGTGCTGGCGGAAGGCGCGGATGGTTCCAGCATGACGCGCACCATCAGTATTGATCGCGCCATGGATGACGTGATCGTCGCCTGGGCGATGAATGGTGAGATGCTGCGTCCGGAAAATGGTTATCCGCTGCGCCTGGTAGTGCCCGGTGTGCAGGGGGTCAGCTGGGTGAAATACTTGCGTCGTATCGAAGTTGGCGATCAGCGGTATGACACCAAAGACGAAACCATCCACTATATCGACATGATGCCCGACGGCATGCACCGCCAGTACACCTCGGTGCAGGAATGTAAGAGTGTGATTACCGCGCCCTCGGGTGGCCAGATCTTGCTCGACAAGGGCTATTACAACGTCACCGGCCTGGCCTGGTCCGGGCGCGGCAAAATCAAGCGGGTCGATGTCAGTGCCGATGGCGGTCGCAACTGGCGTACTGCGCGGCTGGAAACGCCGCTCCTCTCCAAAGCACTTACACGCTTCAATATTGACTGGGTTTGGGACGGCTCGCCTGCCATCTTGCAAAGTCGTGCAATTGATGAAACCGGCTATGTCCAGCCCAAAATTAGCCAGCTCAGGGCAGTGCGCGGCACCAAGTCGATCTATCACAACAATGCTATCCAGTCGTGGCAAGTCCACCCGAATGGCGAAGTGACCAACGTACAGGTGTCCTGATGAATAAGCATTATGTGAAAACCGCGCTGCTGTTCAGTTTGATGCTGGGCGCCTGGATGACTGCGCAGGCTGAAGACAAACCGTGGCAATCGATCGGGCGCCCCGCCACGCCAGCCGAGGTCAAGGCCTGGGATATCGATGTGCGAGGCGACTTCAAGGGCTTGCCACGGGGGCGCGGTACGGTGCTGCAGGGCGAGCAGATCTGGGAAGGCAAATGTGCCAGCTGTCACGGTAGTTTCGGCGAACTCAATGAAGTATTTCCACCGATTGTGGGAGGCACTACCGCCGAGGATATCCGGAGCGGGATTGTCGCAGCCAATGCCAAGGGGGGCGTGGCACAGAAAACCACCATGATGAAACTGGCCAGGATCTCCACCATGTGGGACTACATCAACCGTGCGATGCCATGGACTGCACCGAAATCCTTGCAGCCTGATGAAGTCTATGCAGTGGTGGCCTACATCATGAACCTGAGCGGTGTGGTGCCTTCGGACTTCACCTTGTCGAATGAGAATATCGCCGAGGTGCAGAATAAACTGCCGAACCGCAACGGACTGGTGCGCTTTGATGGGCTGTGGCTGACCAGTGGCAAGCCGGACGTGAAAAATATCGCCTGTATGCAGAATTGTCCGAGCGAACAAGTCAGTTCTGCACTGCCTGATTTTGCCCGCAACGCCCATGGCAATCTGGCAGAACAGAATCGCGGGGTCGGTGCCGTGCGGGGTGCTGATACCACGCAGCCAGCGCGCCCATTGAAAGCCAGCACCATAGTGCCTGCTGCGACCGCGCCGAAGCCGCCGCCGGTGGCGGCGGCAAGCAGCGAGCTGAAAGCGTTGCTCAGCAAAAATTCCTGCACGGCCTGCCATGGCATGAAAAGTAAGCTGGTCGGTCCGGGCTTCAATCAGGTGGCGGCGAAGTATCGCGGCATGGCCGATGCTGAGGCTTATCTGATGGGGAAAATCAAATCCGGCGGTACTGGCGTATGGGGCGCTGTGCCGATGCCGCCGCAGAGCCAGTTACAGGATGGCGAACTCAAGGTCATCGCTGCGTGGCTGTTGTCGGGCGCACCGTAAGCGGGTAGCACATTTAGCAATCACACACTGCATCATCAAGCCTAAAAAGGGGACATTATGGATACGAATCGACGCGCGCTGCTGAAATCGGCTGGTGCATTTGGGGTATTGATCGCTGCCGGGGTGATTTCAGCGGCCGATGTGCTGGCAGCCGATGTGCAGAGCGGCTTCGATGCCAAGAATCTGGTCGATGCGCTGCGCATCCTGGGGGGCACGGCGGCTGACAGCAAAGAGATCACCATCACCACGCCCGACATCGCGGAGAACGGTGCGGTGGTGCCGGTGTCGGTGAGTAGCACGCTGGCGGGCACGACGGAGATCTACCTATTCGTGGAAAAGAATCCTAACCCGATGGCGGCAGTCTTCATGATCCCCGCGGACACCGAACCGATGGTGCAGACCCGCCTCAAGATGGGACAGAGCACCAATGTGCTGGTGGTGGTGAAAGCCGGCGGCAAACTGTACAGCGCAAGCAAGGAAACCAAAGTGACGCTGGGCGGTTGCGGCGGCTAGCGCAAGCCTTCTGCAACACAGCCCGGCCAGCGCGATGCGGCGGGGAAGACAGCATCCATGAATAATGAACAGAGGAGAACAGCATGCCAGATCCGATGAAAATCCGTGCCAATCACAATAACGGTACGACCGAAGTAAAAGTATTGATGGCCCACCCGATGGAAGGTGGTATGCGCAAAGATAGTGCAGGCAAACTGGTGCCGGCCCACTTTATCAAGGAAGTGAAAGCCATGTGCAGCGGTAAGCTGGTGCTGCAGTGCCTGTGGGGCCAGTCGGTCTCGCAGAATCCTTTCCTGGCCTTTAAATTCAAGGGTGGTGCGAAGGGCGAGAAGATCCAGGTCAGCTGGCTGGATAACAAAGGCGAAAGCCGCAGCGACGAAGCCACCATCGCCTGACGCTGGGGCAGATGACTAGGACGCCGGGCGGTTCCCGGCATGCTGACTACCTTGACTGGATCACCATGAATAAGCTGACTCTCGCTGCGTGCGTAGCCGCACTGCTGGGCCTGCTGGCGACCAATGCCGGCGCCCAGAGTGCTTCTGATGAAATCGCCAAATACCGTGCCATGCTGGCCGATGGCAATCCTGCCGAACTGGTGGAGGGGCAGGGCGAAGCCATGTGGACCACCAAGCGTGGCCCGAATAATGTCTCGCTTGAACGGTGTGACTTTGGCAAAGGGCCGGGCGTTTTGAAGGGCGCTTATGCGGAGCTGCCGCGCTACTTCAAGGATACCGATCAGGTGATGGATTTCGAATCGCGACTGCTGCACTGCATGGTGACACTGCAGGGTTTCCAGCGTTCGGAGCTGGTGCGTCAACCCTATTCGGCGCAGGGGGAACGGGCCACTGATCTGGAAGCACTGACCGCTTATGGGGTGGCCGAGTCGCGCGGTTACAAGATCAAAGTACCGCAGACGCATCCCAAAGAAAAAGCTGCCTATGCCCGTGGCCAGAAAGCCTTCTACTATCGTGGCGGGCCGTTTGATTTTAACTGTGCCTCCTGTCATGGCGCCGATGGCAAACGGATCCGTCTGCAGGATTTGCCGAATCTCCAGAATCCGGCCCAGACGCAGAAAGCGTTTGCGACCTGGCCGGCCTATCGCGTGAGTCAGGGCGCAGTGCGCACCATGCAGTGGCGCATGAATGACTGCTTCCGTCAGCAGCGTTTCCCCGATCTGCAATACGGTTCGCTCACCTCGGTCGATCTGATCACCTTCCTGGGCGTCATGGCGCAAGGTGGCACGATGGATGCGCCTGCGTTGAAACGCTGATTCCCCGCCCCGCGACCCCTTTTACTGAGAGACATCATGACTACTCCGCACATGATTCACCCAGCCCGGCCCCTGTTGCTGGCGTTCTGCGTCGCGCTGCTGGCCTTGCCGGCCGCCGCCGATGACCTGGCAAACTTCAAAGCCTCGTTTGCCGAGAAAGGCATCGCCAAACTCGATCGCCTGGATCAGTCGGCGTTGCAGAAGGCCTGTTCTGACTATGCCCAGCGTCCTTTACCTGCCAAGCTACGTGCCAAACTCGAGAAGGCGGAGCTGGAAGCCGTCAAATTTCCGGCCGACGGCAAGTACTTAGGCGACTGGAAGGAGGGCGAGAAGATCGCCCAGAACGGACGAGGCTTGCAGTTCTCCGACGATGCGAAGACCGCCAATGGCGGCAATTGCTACGCTTGCCACCAGATCTCGGCCACTGAAATCGCGTTTGGCAATATCGGCCCCAGTCTGGCCGCATATGGCAAGTTGCGTGGCGGCCCGACCGAAGCGCTGGTGCGCTACACCTGGACCAAACTCTACAGTTCGCATGCCGTGAATGCCTGTTCCGTGATGCCGCGTTACGGTGCTGCCGGCATCCTCAGCGAACAGCAGATGAAAGACGTGATGGCCTTGCTGCTGGACCCGCAATCGCCGATTAATCAGTAAGTGGGAAGAGGGTAAGCATATGAGCATCAGTCGTCGTGAATTTCTGCAGGTGCTGGCTGTTGCCAGTGCCGGTGGCATGGCTTTGGGCAGCAAACAGGTGCTGGCGGCCCAGGCCGGTGCCGGCGAGCAGCTGTATCAACTTCCCACCTTCGGCAATGTCAGCGTGATGCATTTCA
The DNA here is from genome assembly GCA_027490725.1 of Oxalobacteraceae bacterium. Classification (GTDB taxonomy): domain Bacteria; phylum Pseudomonadota; class Gammaproteobacteria; order Burkholderiales; family Burkholderiaceae_D; genus Rugamonas. The sequence goes on along the minus strand of JAIXXN010000002.1, from coordinate 134,716 downwards.
CGGACTGTCATGCCCAGCTGATGCCGATCTATTTCCGTGAGCCCAGCGTTAACCTGGGGGTGGGCACGGCCTATGGCAAGGCGCCGCATCTGGTGGGCGAGCAATTGCTGAAGCAGTTCAAGATTCCCGCCCACACGGCGCAGGCGCATGCTTTCACTTATCTCGATTTCGAACGTGCGGCCCAGCAGTACGGCAAGATTGGCGGCTTTGCACACCTTGCAACGCTGATCAAACAGGTGCGCGCCAGCCGTCCGCATGCCTTGCTGCTCGATGGCGGCGATACCTGGCAGGGTTCGGCCACCGCCTTGTGGACGAATGGCCAGGATATGGTGGATGCCTGCAAATTACTCGGTGTGAATCTGATGAGTCCGCACTGGGAATTTACCCTCGGTGCCGAGCGGGTCAAGCACATTATCGAGCACGATTTCAAAGGTCAGATTAACTTCCTCGCGCAGAACGTGAAGACCACGGATTTTGGTGATCAAGTGTTCCAGCCCTATGTGATTCGCGAAATGCAGGGCGTGCCGGTGGCGATTATCGGGCAAGCGTTTCCGTACACACCGATTGCCAATCCGCGCTATATGGTGCCGGACTGGTCGTTCGGCATACAGGACGAGAATATGCAGCTGATGGTGGATGAAGCGCGTCAGAAGGGCGCTCAGGCGGTGATTGTGCTGTCCCACAACGGCATGGATGTGGACCTCAAAATGGCGGCGCGGGTGACCGGCATTGATGCCATCATGGGTGGTCATACGCATGACGGTGTGCCAGTGCCGGTGGTGGTGCAGAACGCCAAGGGGCAGACGCTGGTCACCAATGCAGGCTCGAACGGCAAATTCCTCGGCGTACTCGATCTGGATGTGCGGGCCGGGAAAGTCCAGGGTTATCAGTATCGCCTGTTGCCGGTATTTTCCAATCTGCTGCCGGCCGATCGCGAGATGCAGGCACTGATCGAGCGCGTCCGGGCGCCCTACCAGAACAAGCTCGAAGAAGGACTGGCTGTCAGTGAAGGCTTGCTGTATCGCCGGGGTAATTTCAATGGTTCCTGGGACCAGCTGATCGTCGATGCGCTCATGGAAGTCAAGGGTGCCGAGATGGCGTTCTCACCCGGCTTCCGCTGGGGCACCACCATCCTGCCGGGGCAAACCATCACCCGCGAACACCTGATGGATCAGGTGGCGATCACCTATCCTGCGACCACTCTCACGGAGATGACAGGCGCCACCATCAAGACCATCCTGGAAGATGTCTGCGACAACCTGTTCAATCCGGATCCCTACTTCCAGCAAGGGGGCGATATGGTGCGGGTCGGCGGCTTGAAGTATTCCTGCACACCGAATGCCAAAGCCGGTGCGCGCATCAATCACCTGAGCTTGAATGGCAAACCACTCGAGGCGGGCAAGACCTATAAGGTTGCTGGCTGGGCGCCGGTCGCGGAAGGCGTCAAGGGCGAGGCGATCTGGGATGTGATGGAAAGCTATTTTAAACACCATCGCGTAATTAAGCCGCGCCAGCTGAACCAGCCTACCATTCTGGGTATGGAAGGCAACCCGGGGATGGCAGCATGAACCGCCTCCGGGCGTTCAGGAAAACCTGGTCAGCCCTGTCCGTGGCGCTGCTGTTGCCGGTCTGCGGTGCGCAGGCAGCCGAACTCCATGCGGTGGATAAAGTGAGCGTGCTCAGTTTTGACGCCGCGCTGGTGGCAGCGCAGGCGGCGCTGGCTGATTGCCGCCAGCGCGGTGCGCTGGTAGCGGTGGCGGTGCTCGACCGTTCAGGGATTCCGCTGGTATTGCTGCGCGATGGCCTGGCCGGAATGCACGCGCCGGAAGCGGCCACCCGCAAGGCCTGGAGCGCGATCAGTTTTAAAAACGCCACCACGGAACTGGTTAAGGCGACTGCCTATGATCAGGCCAGCAGCGGGATACGCGCGCTGCCGCAGGTGGCGATGATCGGTGGCGGTCTGGTGTTGCGCTCGGCGGGCAGCATTATTGGCGGGATTGGAGTTTCCGGCGCCCCTGGCGGGGATCTGGACGAGGTCTGTGCGCTGGCCGGGATTGCAGCGGTGCAGGATGCGATTGATTTGAGTTGAAGTGGGCAGCAGCATGGATCAAGCGGATGCATAAGGGGCTGACAGCACTGGAGAATTTACAGGCCGATGCTGCGCTGTTACGTCAGTACGCGGTGCCGATGCTGTTACTGGTGTCGCGCAGTGATTGTGCGTATTGCGCCGAAGTCCGGAATAATTATCTGCTCCCGCTGGCGCGCGCTAGCGCTCCCGCCACTTTGCTGCTCCGCGAGCTGGAGTCGGATCAGGTGCAAACCCTGCGTGATCTGGACGGGCAGCCGCGCGCTGTTGGCAATTTTTTACAGGCGATGAAAGTGAATTTTTTCCCGACCGTACTGTTTCTCGATGAAACCATGCAGCCACTGACGGATCCTTTACGTGGTCTGGATCAGGCGGGCTTTTACGGCGCCTATCTGGAGCAGCACATCCAGCAGGCCAGCAGTGCTTTGCGTCGGCGTCATGCCGGCCTTCGGAAGGAGTCCTAGCGATGCGCGTGTGGCGATGGACTATGCTGGTGCTGTGCGCTGCGTTGCTGGCGCCGTTCGGGCTGATGGCAGCTGAGCGTTTGACGCTGGAGGCCATTCAGGTCAGTCCGCATGTCTATTATTTCAAAGGGGAGTCCGGGGTGGCCAGCGCCGCCAACAAGGGCTTTATGTCGAATGCCGGGTTTGTCGTCACGGATCAGGGGGTAGTGGTCTACGATGCGCTGGCGACCCCGGCGCTTGGCGAGGCAATGCTCGCCGCGATCCGCCGTATCACGCAGCAGCCGATCCGGATGGTCGTGGTTGGCCACTACCATGCCGATCATATCTATGGCTTGCAGGCGTTCCGCCAGATCGGCGCCGAGATCATTGCCCATCAGGCCGGGCAGCTCTACCTGAGTTCCGATCTGGCGCAGCAGCGGCTGGCACAGCGACGCGCCGAGTTGTACCCATGGGTAGATCAGGACACGCAGGTGGTGGCGGCCGATCGCTGGCTCGATTTCTCTACCCGGCGCGTGCTGCGCTTTCAGGTGGGCACCAGTCACTTCCAGATTATCGATAGCAGTGGCGCCCATTCGGCAGAAGACATCCTGTTGTTTGTCGAAGAAGACGGCGTGCTATTCGCGGGCGATATCTATTTTTCGGGCCGCATTCCGTTTGTCGGCAATGCCGATAGCCGGGTCTGGCTCAAGACGCTGGAGACTTTGCTCGATGTCCGGCCGCAGCTGGTGATTCCGGGCCATGGTGCGGCATCGCGCGACACTGTACGGGATATGCAGCTGACCAAAGCGTATCTGGAATACCTGCGCTTGCAGATGGGCAAGGCCGTACAGGAGCTCATCAGTTTCGAAGAAGCCTATCAGCAGACCGACTGGTCACAATTCGAGCAGTTGCCGGCATTTCAGGCGGCCAATCGGCTGAATGCCTTCGGCACCTACATCCTGATGGAAAAGGAAAGTCTGGGCCAGTAGTGCCAGTGTCGCGCAAACCCAGCGCATCCAGTGATGCGCATGAAAGGAAACACCGTGAAAAAAATCTACCAGATTGCTCTGGCCTTGCTGCTCGCCGTGGTCACCACCTTGAGCCTGGCAGCCGAACGTGCCGAGAAGGTGATCTACCATGTGAGCGACAGTAGCAATGCGACAGCGGCTTTGCGCAATGCGCGCAACCATCTGGATCAGAGCCCGCGCGCCAGAATCGTCTTCGTGACCCATGGTCCGGGGATTGATTTTCTGCTGGATGGGGCGATGGATAAAAATGGCAATCCCTACGACATCGCGGTGCAAGAGCTGGCGGCGCGTAAAGTCGAATTCCGGGTCTGCAATAACACCCTGACAGGTCGCAAGATCGACAAGTCGCGGCTATTGCCCGAGACCAGCATCGTACCGTCCGGGGTGGCTGAAATAGCCCGCTTGCAGATCGAGGAAGGCTATGCCTACCTGAAGCCCTGAGCCTGTTCATTGCGCGCCGCTGACGAGGAAGTATGCTGGATTTTGCCGCCCTGATCGAACACTATGGTGAAGCCGCTGTGCTGAGCAGCGGTGGTGCCGCCATCGGCCTGCTGTTCGGCTTTTCTGCGCAGCGCTCCAGGTTTTGCCTGCGTGCTGCCGTCATCGAATTCTGGCACCGGAAATTCGGTGAAAAACTATCGGTCTGGTTGCTGGCATTTTCCACTGCCGTGGTGGCGATCCAGCTGCTGATTCTCGGCCACTATGTCGACCTGAGTGCGGCGCGCCAGCTGGCGGCGACCGGCAGTCTGTCCGGCGCGCTGATCGGTGGTTGCATGTTCGGGGGCGGCATGATCCTGACGCGCGGCTGCGCCAGCCGCTTGCTGATTTTGTCCGCCAATGGCAATTTGCGGGCCCTACTGTCCGGTCTGGTGTTTGCCGTGGCAGCGCAGGCGTCGCTGTCCGGTGCGCTGGCACCGCTACGGATTGCCATCAGCGGCTGGTGGACAGTACCGGGTGGCAGTGCGCGCGACCTGCTGGCCAGCGTCGGTGTCGGGCATTGGGGCGGGCTGATGTTCGGTCTGGTCTGGCTGTGCGCGGCGCTGGTGTTTTCGCTGCGGAGTGGTGGCACGATCTGGAAATGGCTGGGCGGGATAGGCGCCGGTCTGGCCGTCGCGCTGGCCTGGTGGTTCACCTATACGGTGGCCAGTAACTCCTTCGAAATCGTCGCGCTGCAGGGCCTGACTTTCAGTGGCCCGTCTGCCGAGTGGCTGATGCGCATTCTGTCGGCACCGTCGACCCCGCTGAATTTCGATTTCGGCATGCTGCCCAGCGTGTTTGTCGGCTCCTTCCTCGGTGCCTGGCTGGGCAAGGACCTGAAGCTGGAGGGGTTTAATGATGGTTACAGCATGGGGCGCTACATCATCGGCGCGATCCTGATGGGATTCGGCGCCATGCTGGCCGGTGGTTGCGCGGTTGGCGCGGGCTTAACTGGCGGTGCGATTTTTGCTCTGACAGCCTGGCTGGCGCTGATCGGGATGTGGCTGGGGGCAGGCATCACGGATCGGCTGGTCGATCACGCCCATCCCGCGCGTTTAGCGGCGGCCCCCGTCGAGCAGCCAGCTGCCGATTTCAAAGCGCCCTAGTGCACAGTTTTTTTATTGTTACGGAGGATTATATGGACAGGCATCCCGCAACCGCGCGGCACATCAAGCCATTCTGGCATCCGCTGGTCGCCGGCATTGCGCTGGGGCTGGTACTACTACTGACCTTTGTGCTGACCGGACATGGTTTGGGCGCGACGGGCGCGACCACCCGGATGACCGCCTATCTGGGATGGCAGGCGCTGCCGGCCGCCACCCATGCTAACGGCTATCTGGGGCCGATGATTGCGCAAGGTAATCCTTTGCCATCATGGATCAGCTGGCAGGTGCTAGGCGTGGCATGCGGCGCGTTGCTGGCCGCCGCGCTGGCAGGGCGCTTCCGCCTTCAGCTTGACGGGGCGGCCAGTGTCGGACGCGGCCGACGCCTGCTGGCGGCGCTGGCGGGCGGTATCTGCGCCGGCTTCGGGGCACGTGTGGCGGCCGGCTGTACCAGTGGTCTCGGCTTGTCCGGCGCGGCGACTCTGGCCTTGTCGGCCTTCGTTTTTCTCGCCGCCTTTTTCCTTGCGGGGATCGTGGCTCACCGTTTAGTGAAAGGCGTTTGACATGTTTCCTATCGAACTCTCGGCACCCGTCTCAGGCCTGCTGTGCGGCGTGCTATTTGGCTATGTTCTTGAAAATGCCGGCTTTGGTAGCCCGTGCAAACTCACCGCGCAATTCCGGTTTACTGACTGGTCCGTGCTGAAAGTCATGTTCACGGCAATTGTGGTGGCCGCCGCCGGTTTGCTGCTCTTGCAGCGCATGGGCTGGGTGGATATGGCTAGCGTGTTTGTGCCGGCCTCGCTACTGGTGGCCGCAAGTGTGGGTGGCGTACTGGTCGGTGTCGGGTTTGCCGTGGGTGGGTATTGCCCCGGCACGTCGGTCGTCGGCATGTTTTCCGGACGCCTCGATGCACTGGTGTTCTTGCTGGGCATTGTGCTCGGTACCGTCATCTTTGTCTTCAGTTTCGGTCCGGCTCTGGAATCGCTGATGGCAGCTGGCGAACTGGAAAGTGGTGACAGTATCAGCGATATCTGGGGCTTTTCTCCTTGGTTCGCGGTGCTGGCAATGCTGCTGATGCTGGTTCTGATTTTCAAACTTGCGGGCCGTTTCGAACGGCGCGGTGAGGGGCCGGTGAGCGCCGCGCAGGCGGTTGCCGGTGCCGGTAATTAATTTATTCACGAAAGGAGGACGCTTATGTCCCAACAACTTGCCCAGAAATTATCCCGACTGATGATGGCCACGGCCTTGGCCGCCGCCGCGCCTGCACTGATGGCACAGGAGCCTGCCAGCAAAGCGGCGGCCAGTAAGCCGCTTGCTAGCGACACCGCAAAAACCAAGCAGGACAACCCTTGTGGACCGTCCAATCCTTGTGGCCCCGCCAAGAAAAAGAAGAAAAAGACGGCGGAAGCTCCCTGCGCCCCCGCCAATCCATGCGCTCCGAAGAAGTAATTCTGGCACCGGCACAGCACGCGGCACTCCAGCTGGCACTGGATGTGCCGCTCGCCTATCTGGAGGCGGGAAGCACGCTGACCAGCGCGGCACTGGCGGGGGCTGCTCGCTTCGAACCTTACCGTCATTATCCGCAGCATGATGTGGTGGCCAGGCAGCACGGTACGCGTTTCTTCTATCATGGTCACAGTGCGCTGCGCGTGCCTCGGGAGGAGCATGGCCATTTCCATTTGTTTGTCGAGCACGGCGAACAGGAAGCGGCGGGGGGGCCGCGCTACTCGCATCTGGTGGGGCTTTCACTCGACAGCCGTGGTCAGCCTTTGCGCTGGTTCACCACCAATCGCTGGGTGACGGGGGAGCACTGGTATGGCGCCGCGCAGTTGCAAGCCCTGTTGCCCGGGTTGCGCTGGCACAGTGGCGGGCGGCTGGCACCGGTGGCGCGCTGGCTGACGGCGATGGTGACGCTGTTTCAAACCGACATTGCAGGCTTGCTGAGTCAGCGTGATGCCGTATTGACGCAGCGTGCCGCCGGGCAGCCACTGGCCAGCCAGTTCGAGGATCGGGGACTGGATGTGATCACGCAGTGTGACGCGGCGCTTGCAACGCGCTGGGCTTCACCGGAATTTTTTAATCTCACTATTAACGCGCCGAGGGAGGCACAATGAAAACCTTACAACAGATTACCGCGCTGGGACTGGGCATGCTGCTGGCGGCGCTGGTCCAGGCCGAAGCATTGCCGGGACCCTTGGTCAGCAGCAGTTGGCTGGCCACCCATCTCGATGCGGTGCAACTGGTCGATGTGCGCAGCAACGTCGCCTCGTTTACGGCTCAGCCGGAAATCGAGTCGGACCCCAAGACTGGCAAGAAAACCCTGAGCGAACTCGGAGGTCATATCGCCGGTGCGCGTCTGCTGGATGCCAAGTTGATGCGTACTGAACGGATGATCGACGGTTTGAAGATCAAGTATATGATTCCCGAAAAGGCCGAGTTCGAGAAGCTGATGCAAAGTCTGGGCGTGCAGCAGGGCAAACCGATAGTACTGATGTCCCCGGCGACCGATGTTGCCGAAGTCAATGATGCACTGCGCATGTATTGGCAGCTGAAAGTCTATGGCGAAGATCAGGTCGCCGTGCTCGACGGCGGTATGGCTAGCTGGTTGCTGGAAGGGCGGGCTTTCAGCACGGAGCCGGCGACCAAGCAGACCGGTAACTGGCGCGCCATGGCCGATCGCTCGGCACGTTACTTTGCGGGGTCTGGCGAGGTGCGTCAGGCGATTGCCCAGCGCTCGGTCAATCTGATCGATGCGCGCGATCTGAAGAGCTATCATGGTCTGGTCAAGCGCGATTACGTTGCGGCCTACGGGCATATCGAGGGCGCCAAGCTGTTTCCGACCGAACTGCTGCTGAAGTCGGACGGTGGCGCACTCAAGTTCATGAGCGCGACGACTTACCGGGCTCTATTCCAGGGGCAGGGCATCGATGCCAGTGCGCCGGCCATCAGTTACTGTAACAGCGGTCATCTTTCCGCAGGTCCCTGGTTTATCCTGTCGGAACTGCTGGCCAATCCTGCTGCCCGATTGTATGACGGTTCGCTGCATGAATGGACCATGGAAAAAAATCCCCTGAGCGGTGCAGTGCCACTCAATTAAACCGCTTCATCAGACTAGCCTTGAAAGGGGAGCACGCAGATGGATGATACGTCGATATCCCGCCATCGCCTGTCAGGCTGGCTGTACGATCCGGATGCGCCGCAGACCATGATTAACGATACGGCTGTGCGGATCCGGGCTGGCATCTTGCTATGGCTGCCCTTGCTGATGGCGTACACGCTGCTGCACACATTGCAGGGTTCAGCATGGATCGTTACCGGGCACAGCATCGTCGACACTTTTGAAACCGATGCTTACGGCCGCATCCTGTATCAGCTTGAAGCCGTGCGCAGGACCTATGATTATTCACTGCAAACAGGCGTACTCTGTTATGGCCTGTTTGAAATGCTGGCCGGTATGTTTGCCGGCAGTGCCAGATTCTCTCCGACAATACAACTGGCACGGCGGCTGGCGCTGCGCCGCCCGCAGCTCTGGAAGCCGCTGGCGCCCAAGCGTTTCGCGTGGAGTTTTGGCGCCATCATGATCTTCCTGTGTCTGGTGTTCTTCAATCCGGACAGCTTTGCCCGTGCCGTGAACACGCTGACGGCGAGCGCACTGCTACCGACGTCCTATAATTTTCTGCCGGGCTGGCTTCCGATCGTGCTGGTGACGATCTGCGTGAGTTTTATGTGGCTCGAGGCGGTGCTTGGGATCTGTGCCGGCTGCCTGCTGTATCAGGGCATGGTCCGGCTGGGCTGGATCGCGCAGCCCTGTGTTAGTTGTCAGCAGTGGAGGCCCGGCGCGCCAGCGGCTAGCGACGAATCAAGCTAGTCTGGCCGATAGCCGGCCATGCCGCGCGCCTGCTCCAGCAGACGCTGCGCAATCTGTCCGCATACCAGATCGCATAACTGGTAAGTGCGGATATCGCCAATCTGGTAATAGGCACTGGTGCCGCGCGATTCCCGTGTGACAAGCCCGAGTTTGGTCAGTAGTGCCAGATGTTTCGAGACATTGGCCTGACTGGAGCCCACCAGAGCGGTCAGCTCACTGACATTGAGCGGGCCTTCGCGCAGGGCGTTCAGTAATTTCAGGCGCAAGGGTTCCGACAGGGCCCGAAAATAGTCGGCAACCTGTTCCAGTGCTTGAGTGTCGAGTGCTTCCACGTGAGGTCCGTTCCGTAGTCTACCAATTCATCATAGCACAAAATTCTTCCTTGCGTTCATAACCATATAGTTATATACTATTTTCGTAAATATACGTGAGGAGTGCTCTGATGGCTGCATGGGGTAACAAGGTCTGGCTCGGATTGTGGGTGGCGGGCGCGCTGCTGGCGCATGCGGGGGCGGCACAGGCGGCCAATCTGGCCGTCGTCACGGTGCGCCCCGGTGTCGCGAGCAATACCTACCGTGCGGATGCGACGGTTGAGGCAGTGCGCGATGCGCGACTCGCTGCGCAAGTACAGGGCCGGGTGGTGGCTTTGTCAGTCAAGGCCGGCGATTACGTGCAGGCCGGGCAAGTGCTACTGCGCCTCGATCAGAGTGCGGCCACCCAGCAGGTCGCTAGCAGTCAGGCACAGTTAGCACAGGCGCAGGCGCTGCTGACGTCGGCACGAGGTGATCACGAGCGGGCACAGCGTCTGTATCAGCAGAATTTCCTGAGCAAAGCAGCGTATGAGCGGGCCCGCGCCGATTTCCAGTCGGTGGAAGCACAGGTACGGGCACTCAGTGCCCAGGCCAGTAGCAGCACGGTACAGGCCGATTACTACACGGTAAGGGCTCCCTTTGCCGGCTGGGTGGCGCAGTTAAACGTGAGTCTCGGTGATCTGGCCAGCCCCGGCCAGCCTTTGCTGTCTGTCTACGATCCGACAGCACTCAGGCTGGTGGCGCAAGTACCCGAATCGCTGGCGGCACGACTGGCTGTGCAGCAAGCCGCGAGCATCGATCTGGCCGGACGCACGCTGACGGGCGTGCGTACCACCCTGGTGCCGGCGCTCGATGCTGCCACCCATAGCGCCACCGTGCGCGTCGATCTGGCGCCCAATATGGCCGGCGTGGTACCGGGCCAGTTCGCCCGCATCAGCCTGCCGCTGACGCCCTCCGGCGTGCAGGTGGCGGGGGCACTGATGGTACCGCGCGCTGCCCTGGTGGTGCGTGGCGAACTGTCGGCTGTGTATGTCGTGCATGCTCAGAATCAGGTGCGCTTGCGTCAGGTAAGGGTCGGCAACAGTACGGGAGAACAGGTGGAGATTCTGTCCGGCCTGCAGGGCGGCGAGCAGGTCGCACTGGATCCCGTCGCGGCGGCCCAGGCTGGCAAACACTGAGCGGTGAGGAGAGCGCCATGACCCCAACGCGTGAAAGTCACAGTGTGCCAGCCAACCGGGCGCCGCTGGGCGTATCCGGACGGATTGCGCAATTTTTTCTGAATGCCAGCATTACTCCTTTGCTGGCGCTGGTCGCCTTGCTGCTCGGCGTATTTGCCGTGCTGGTCACGCCGCGCGAAGAAGAGCCGCAGATCGATGTCACCATGGCGAGCGTGCTGGTGCCATTTCCCGGCGCCAGCCCGAAACAGGTGGAACAATCCGTGGCAGGCCCGGCCGAGCAGGTGTTTGCGCGCATGCCCGGCGTCGAACATGTGGTGTCGGTCTCGCGCACCGGCATGGCGATGCTGACGATTCAGTTCAAGGTGGGGGTAGCGCGCAATGACGCCATCGTGCGCCTGCACGATACGGTTGCTGCGCACCGGAACTGGCTGCCGCCCCAGTTGGGGGTGGGGGAGCCGGTAATTCGCACCAAAGGCATCGACGATGTCCCGATCGTCACCCTGACCCTGCATGGTGCCGCCCAGAGTGGAGCAACGGCACCGACCGGCGCCGAGCTCGAGCAGGTCGCGCATGCGATGGAAGCGGAACTCAAGCGGGTGCCGGGGACCCGCGATGTCAGCACCATCGGCGGTCCTGGACGTGCGATCCGGATCGAGCTCGATGCCGGCAGGATGCGTTCATCCGGCGTAACGGTTGCCGAGGTCCGCGCGGTGTTGCAGTCGGCTAATCTGGGATTGCCGCTCGGTAGTACCGTGGCCAATAACCAGTCGGTCGAAATCGCCGCCGGCCCCTTCCTCTCCGGTGCGGACGAGGTTGCAAGTCTGGTAGTGGCCGCGCGGGGTGGCCGCCCGGTCTATCTGCGCGATGTGGCCGTCGTGCGCGATGGCGCATTGCCCGCTAGCCGGCAGGTCTGGTATGGCCAGCGTGGCGCCAGCCAGCAGCCGCTGGAAGTCGATGCCGTGACCCTCGCCATTACCAAGAAAGCTGGCGAAAATGCCGTCGATGTGGCGCAAGCCGTGCTAGCCCGCGTGGCGGAGTTGCGCAATACGGTGGTGCCGGCGGCGGTGGAAGTCAGCGTCAGTCGGAACTACGGTGAAACGGCGAACGACAAAGCACGCAAGCTGATCCAGAAGCTGCTGTTCGCCACTGCCTCGGTGGTGGCGCTGGTGTTTCTGGCGCTGGGGCGGCGCGAGGCGATCATTGTCGGCATCGCGGTAGCATTGACCCTGACCGCGACCCTGTTCGCGTCCTGGGCCTGGGGATTTACCCTGAACCGCGTATCCCTGTTTGCGCTGATTTTCTCGATCGGGATTCTGGTCGATGATGCGATTGTGGTGGTGGAAAACATCCACCGTCACCGCGCCCTCAAGCCCGGCGTCAGCCTGCGCGAGATTATTCCGCTGGCGGTCGACGAAGTGGGCGGGCCGACCATACTGGCGACACTGACCGTGATCGCGGCACTGCTGCCGATGGCCTTCGTGAGCGGCCTGATGGGGCCGTATATGAGCCCGATCCCCATCAATGCGTCGATGGGGATGCTGATTTCGCTGAGCATCGCTTTTGTTCTGACACCGTGGCTGGCGTATCACTTGCTCAAGCCTGGCGCAGCCCATGGCGACGCGGGCAGTAGCGGGCTGACGGGCAAGTTGCAGCCCATCTTTGCCAGCTTGTTCCGTCCCTTCCTCGACCGCCAGCGCGGCCATGCTAACCGCATCAAGCTGTGGCTGGGGATACTGGCGCTGATCGGCTTGTCGCTGCTACTGCCGATTAGCCAACTGGTAGTGCTGAAAATGCTTCCCTTCGATAATAAATCGGAATTCCAGGTGATACTCGACATGCCGGCCGGTACGCCGCTGGAACGTACCAGCAGCGTGCTGCAGGAAATGTCGGCGCTGCTGGCACGGGTGCCGGAAGTGCAGGACTGGCAGGTGTATGTCGGCACGGCGGCGCCGATCAATTTTAATGGTCTGGTACGTCAGTACGATTTGCGCAGCGGTGGTGAGGTGGGCGACATCCAGGTTAATCTGGTCGATAAGCATCAGCGTAGTCTGCAAAGCCATGCCATCGCCACCCGCGTCCGTCCGGCTCTGCAGCAGATTGCGCAACGCAATGGCGGTCGGGTAAAAGTGGTGGAAGTGCCGCCGGGACCACCCGTGCTGGCACCGCTGGTGGCGGAAGTGTATGGCCCGGATGATGCCAGCCGTCTGGCTGCGGCACGCGCGGTACGCAGCGTATTCGAACACACGCGTGGCATCGTCGACATTGATTCGACCGATATCGCGACCGCACCACGCCAGCTGTTGCTGGTCGATCGTGAAAAGGCAGCGATGGCTGGTGTGCCGCAAGCGCTGATTGTGAGCACCTTGCGCGCCGGTCTGGCCGGCGAGGACGTCGCCTATCTGCATAACCATGCGAAATATCCCGTGCCACTGCATCTGGCCTTGCCTGATAGTAGCCAGGGCGACACGCGCGCCATCTTGCAACTGGCAGTGCGTAGCAACCACGGGGCTTTGCTGCCGATTTCGGAACTGGTCCACAGTGTCCAGAGCAGCCAGGAACAGCCAATCTGGCATAAAGATCTGCTGCCGGTGACGATGGTGTTTGCCGACATGGCGGCTGTGCCAGAGGGCGCTTCGGGCCAGTTGACAGGACTCGACAGCCCACTGTACGGTCTGGCCAGCATGCGTAGTGCCATCGCCGGGCTGCAGGTGGCGGGTGGTCGCTTGCAGGAGTTTTTTATCCACGCGCCGAGTGATCCGTATCGCGCCGTCTCCCTGAAATGGGATGGCGAGTCACAGATTACCTATGAAACTTTCCGCGACATGGGCGCGGCCTATGGCGTCGGGCTGATCCTGATTTATCTGCTGGTTGTGGCGCAGTTCGGTTCCTACCGCACGCCGCTGGTGATCATGGCGCCGATTCCCTTGACCATCATCGGTGTCATGCCCGGCCACGCTTTGCTGGGCGCCCAGTTCACGGCAACCTCGATGATCGGCATGATCGCACTGGCTGGCATCATTGTGCGTAACTCGATTCTGCTGGTGGACTTTATCGAACTGCAGGTGCGTGAAGGCGTGGCATTGAGCGAGGCGGTGGTGCACTCCGCCGCGACGCGCGCCCAGCCTATTGCGCTAACGGCGCTGGCCGCGATGGCAGGTGCTTTTTTCATTCTCGATGATCCGATTTTCAATGGCCTGGCCATCTCGCTGATTTTCGGGATTCTGGTATCCACCGTGCTGACGCTGGTGGTAATTCCCTTGCTGTATTACCGTACTTACCGCCAGCCATAACCGGGCAGGGCGGCTACTTTGAAAGGATTTGTATGACCTCATGGCAGTTGACCCGCGTGATCGCGGGAAGCTTTATCCTGATCTCGCTGGCGCTGGGGAGTGCCGCCAGCCCGTGGTTCCAGAGCGACTACTGGCTATGGTTCACTGCCTTTGTCGGCATCAATCTGTTACAGAGCGGCGTAACCCGCTGGTGCTTGATGGAACGCATTCTGCGCAAGCTGGGTTTCCCGGCGGACGCTTGAAAGGAGCCGCCATGCATTTTGTCTGCCCGGCTTGCAATACCACCAACCGCGTGCCAGCGGAACGTCTCATGCAGCAAGCAGTGTGTGGCCGGTGTGGTGCGGAGCTGGCGCCCGCTGCACCGATAGCGCTCGGTGATGCCCAGTTGCCGAATTATCTGGCGCGCAGCGAGAGTCCGGTGCTGCTTGATTTCTGGGCTGACTGGTGCGGCCCCTGCAAGGCTTTTGCACCGCAGTTTGCGCAGGCCGCTACGCAACGCCCCGGCGTGCGCTTTGTCAAAGTGGACAGCGATGCTGCGCCACAGGCCAGTATGCGCCACCGGGTGCGCAGTATTCCTACCATTATCCTGTTGCTGGGGGATAGGGAAGTGAGCCGCGTTTCGGGGGCAATGTCGGCGCCCCAGTTACTGCAATGGCTAGATAGTGCGCTGTCAGCAAGTGGCCATGGCAGCTGAACTGCACGCGGCGCAGCCTGACTGCGTGTGACAGCCTAGCGTGCCTTGAACAGCGACTGAAGATTGCCGATCAGGCGTTCGGCCTGTGGTTCGGCGACCCGGTAATAGATCTTCTTACCGTGGCGTCGGCTGCAGATCAGGCCAGCCTGACGCAGGATGGTGAGCTGTTGTGACAGTGTCGGCTGGTGGACGTTTGCCGCCAGTCCCAGTGTCGTCACATCGTATTCCTGTTGCGACAGATGCATCAGCAACAGCAGTCGCGAGGGATGGGACAGGGCTTTCAGCAAAGGTGTGATGTGCGGGAGCACAGCCTGGCAGGCAGCAATTTCCATGCAAGGCCCCGCTATACCGAGGCCGCTGGTTTTCTGGCGATCAGATCGATCAGGGCCGAGCGGCCCTGGTGTCGGCTCCCTTCGTTTAACTCCTGCTGATATTCCCGCAGCGCGAGGATCTCCATACCGGCAAAGGCCTCGGTGAGTAACTCTGCGGTGTACAGGTGGGATAACTCCGTGGGACCACCGGTCCCAAACGCCAGTTGTTGTGGCGTATAGCCATGCAGGAGCAGCGTACCACCGGGTTTCAGCGCGCGCATCATATTCGAGAATAAACGCTGCCGCATGGCCGGATCGGCGAACTGAATGAAGATCGCAGCGATGCCATCGTAGCTGGCGATTGGCCAGTTCCAGCTGTCACAATCGGCGATCGCGTAGTGCACCGAGATCCCGTGTGCCGCCGCCAGTTGCCGGGCTTTTGCGACGCCGACTGCTGACACATCAAAAGCGTCGACCTGCAAGCCCTGCTGTGCTAGCCAGACGCTATTGCGTCCCTCACCATCGGCGACGCACAGGATGCGGCTAGCAGCAGGCCAGAGCGCAGCATGCTGGCGTAAGCAACTGTTCGGCTCTGTGCCAAATAAATATTCCTTACCCTGGTAGCGGCTATCCCACATCGCAGCGGCTGGGTTGGCGACTGATGCCGGCACAGCATCGTGAGGGGGAAGGTGTGAACTCGGCATCCTGAAACTCCAGTGAGATGGTGGTGGTGCAGGTCCCGCCCGGTGCAGCCTGCCGGTAGAAGAGCAACGCAGCACCGACGCACGGTAGATCGTCTGATTTTCTCACATCGCCCGGATGAACAGGGCGATTGCAACCCCGGCAGAAACCAGCGCGAATGCTTTTTGCAGGTGGGCTCCCGCCAGTCGGGAAGCGACCAGTCTGCCGCTAGTCATGCCGAGCAGCGCACCGGCAGAAAAGGGCAGGGCGATGGCCCATTGCAAGTGGCCGGTCGCGGCACTGGCGGCAACACCCGAAAAGGACACCAGCGCTATCACTGCCAGCGAGGTAGCAAGAATCGATTGCGTGCTAAGGTCCGTATAGCGCTGCAATGCAGGCACCATGACGAATCCGCCACCAACCCCAAGCAAGCCGGACAAACCACCGGCGACCACCCCCGATAGTGCCAGTGCCCGGGCGCACGGCGCGGTCCAGTTCAACTTGCCACGCTGAACGTCGATCCGGCAAGGCGGTGCGGGCCGGTTTTCGTGCTCGCTTGCCGGCGTGCCCGTGGCAGCGGCACGCTGGTAGACGCGCCACGCCACAAACAACAGTACCAGCGCGAACACGATGGTCAGCGGCCGGTTGGGTGTGCGCTGGGCCAACCATAGTCCGAGCGGCGAGCAGAGGATCCCTGCGCTGGCGATCAGCATGGCGGCCTTGTAGCGCACCGTGCCGCTTTTCAGCCCCATGATGGCGCCCAGTGCCGCCGCCAGTGCGACGGCCAGCAAGCCGATAGGGCCGGCCTGCGCCATGCTCAATCCAGCGCCAAACACCAGTAGCGGCACAGCCAGTATGCCGCCGCCGGCGCCCGTCAAGGCGAGGATAATCCCCACCGTGAATCCCAGCAGGACAACCACCGTCATCGTCTCGTCTCCATTGGATGGGGGCCGTTCATACGTCCGCCAATTCCGGTTTGGCCATCCATTCGCGACCTTTCAGCATCGCCTTCCAGTACAGAGGCGGCAGGATCCGTTCTTTAAGTAGCCAGGCCAGTCGCGAAGGGCGGGTGCCGTCAATCAGCCAGCGCGGGAAGCTGGGCGCGACTTTACCGCCATAGGTAAACTCGGCCAGCACGATCTTGCCCCGCTCGACTGTCAGCGGGCAGGAACCGTAACCGTCATACTGGGCGCTGCCCTGAAGCTTACCCAGTGCGGCCAGCAGGTTGTGGGCGACAACGGGCGCTTGTTTGCGGGCCGCAGCCGCTGTTTTCGCGTTGGGCGCATTGGCAGCATCGCCCAGACCATAGACATTGCTCCAGCTTTTATGGCGCAAGGTGGCCGGATCGACATCCAGCCATCCGGCGGCATCCGCCAGCGGGCTGACCCGGATGAAGTCCGGGGCGACCTGCGGCGGAACCACGTGCAGCATATCAAACGGCCGGTCGACGAATTCTTCACGACCATCGGCCGCAGTGCGCCGGAAGGTGGCAATCTTTGCCGGACCATCGACCCGCACCAGCGTATTGCCGAAGTTCAGATCAATCCCGTAGGCTTCTACATATTCCATCAGGGCGGGAACGTAGTCGCTGACGCCGAACAGCACCGCGCCAGCACTGCAGAATTCGATGTTGATCTGGTCTAGCACCTGCGCACGCTTCCATTGATCGGCCGAGAGGTACATCGCTTTCTGCGGCGCGCCAGCGCATTTGATGGGCATCGGTGGCTGGGTAAAAATCGCCCGGCCGCTACGCAGCCCCTGTACCAGTTCCCAGGTGTAAGGCGCGAGGTGATAGAGGTAGTTCGAGGTGACGCCGTTGCGTCCCAGTGTATCGGACAGACCTTCGATAGCATGCCAGTCCAGCTTCAGTCCCGGGCAGACCACCAGTTGCTGATACTTAATGACACGGCAGCCATCCAGCACCAGCGCGTTGCGTTCCGGCTCGAAGGCAGCCACCGCGGCTTTAATCCAGTGCACGCCTTCCGGGATGGTGCGCGCCATGGTGTGCGCCGTGTCGGCAGCATCAAATACCCCACCGCCCACCAGCGTCCAGCCGGGCTGGTAGTAGTGCACGTCGGCCGGATCGATGATGGCAACGTCCAGCATCGGATCGCGCGCCAGCAGGCTGGAGGCGGTTGCAATGCCGGCCGCACCACCGCCGACGATGACCACGGTGTGACTCACTTCGGCATCATCGAGCGGGGTGCGGCCCTGATTGATGATGCGCCGCACCACACCTTTCATGTCATAGCCGGCGCGTTGCGCGACCGCGATGATCTCCGGTAATGATTGGCGGCGTGCCTCGGCCAGTGCCCACATCGTGGTCGAGCGCATGCCCGTTCGGCAATAGGCGAGGACGGGCTTGGGCAGTTCGGCCATGATCTGGGCAAACAGTAGGCCTTGCTCGTCAGTGACCTTGCCCGACACGGCGGGCAAGTAATAGGTGCGCATGCCCAGCGCCTGAGCGGCGCGTTCGATTTCGGCAAACAATGGCTGATCGCCGGCCTCGCCATCGGGCCGGTTGCAGATAAGCGACTGGAAGCCGGCGGCGCGTAGTTCGACTAGCTCGCCCGGCAAGATCTGGGCGGATACCGATAGTTCCGGGCTCAGGTGATGTAATTCCATGGTGGTCTCCTCGGTATTATTGTTAGACGGCGTTCAGCGGAATCTTGATATAGCAAGTGCCGTTGGCTTCCGGTGGGGGGAAATGACCTGCGCGCATATTCACCTGTACCGAAGGCAGTAACAAGGTCGGCATGTCCAGCGTGGCATCGCGCTTGGAACGCATCGAGACGAATTCTTCTTCGGTGATGCCGTTACGTACATGGATATTCGCGCTTCGCTCTTCGCCTACCGTGCTCACATAACAGACGTCGCGCCCACCCGGCTGGTAGTCATGACACATGTAGAGCACAGTGTCTTCCGGCAGGCTGAGTACTTTATTTATTGAATGGAACAGGATTCGGGCGTCGCCGCCGGGGAAGTCGCAGCGGGCCGTGCCATAGTCCGGCATGAACAGTGTGTCACCCACAAAGGCAGCGCTCTGAGTATCGTTGCTGACCACATAGGTCATGCAGGCGGGGGTATGTCCCGGGGTATGCAGTGCCCGGCATGCCAGGGTGCCGATGGAAAACACTTCGTCATTGGCGAACAGGTGGTCAAACTGGCTACCGTCACGCGCCATGGCCGCTTCGGCATTGAAGAGTTTGCCGAATACTTGCTGCACGGTCGCGATGTGCTGCCCAATGCCGATCTTGCCACCAAGCTTGTCTTTCAGGTAAGGGGCGGCCGTCAGATGATCGGCATGGACATGGGTCTCCAGTATCCAGGCAACCCGGGCACCCAACTCGGCGACGCGCGCAATCAAGCGATCGGCCGAGGCAGTGCTGGTACGACCTGATTTGGGGTCATAGTCGAGCACGCTGTCGATCAGGGCGCAATCACGGCTGGCGGGATCCAGCACCAGATAGCTGACGGTGCTGGTGGCGGCGTCGAAAAAACCTTCGACATGCAGGGGGGTAATGGTCATCGAATTCTCCTCTTGGCGCTCACATTGGCGCTTTCCCTGCTATATCAGCAAAAGCTGTGCCAGAATTGATCTATCGCATATTCTGATGCTAAGTAATTGATTTTATTCAAGGTGCTCGTTGAGTCGCTACGCAGTGTGGCGTGCGATGGATAGTTTTGGCAGTGTGTGGCACTGCCACTTGACGGTTTGGCAGTTTGGCGGCAGCATGGCAAACCGATAAGGAGTGAATATGCCTACCGCAGCCGTTACCGCACCCGTTACATTGTCGCCACAGACACCTTCTGGGCCAGCGGTGCAATCCCTGATTTCGTTTCTCGAGCACGAAGCCCAGCCGATGATCGTGCTGGACCCTGATTACAACATCCTTGCCGCGAACATTGCCTACCAGCGACAGTTCGGCAATGTCGATCAGGCGATTATTGGCCATAAGTGTTACCGGGTTTCGCATCATTACGATGTGCCCTGTGATCAGGCCGGAGAACATTGTCCGATGAAGCGGGCACAGGAGCTTCGCGGGCCCGATCGTATTTTGCATATACACCATACGCCGCGTGGACCTGAACATGTGGCCGTCGAACTGCGTCCCATCTTTGACGACGCCGGAGCGATTACCGCTTACGTCGAGCGACTTGAAGTGGTACGCAGTGCTTCGGCGCGGCCTAGCGGCGAAGGCCTGGTGGGGCGATCGCCGGCGTTCAACCAGGCGCTGGGGGCTCTGCGCCGTGTCGCGCCATCCATGTTGCCGGTACTACTGCTGGGCGAGTCTGGCACCGGTAAGGAATTGTTCGCCCGTGCCGTACATGAAAACAGTGAACGGGCGGGGGGGCCGTTTGTCGTGGTCGATTGTTCCGGATTGACGGAAACGCTGTTTGAAAGTGAGCTGTTCGGGCACGAGAAGGGCGCCTTTACCGGCGCAAGTTCGCGCAAGCCCGGGCTGGTGGAAACGGCGCAAGGCGGCACCATGTTTCTGGACGAAATTGGCGACGTGCCGCTGTCAATGCAGGTCAAGCTGTTACGCCTGATCGAGTCCGGCACCTATCGGCGGGTAGGAAGCGTGGAAACCCAGTATGCCAACTTCCGTCTGGTGGCAGCGACCCACAAACCACTGGAAGCGATGGTGGCGAACGGCGAGTTCCGGCAGGATCTGTTCTATCGCATCAATGCTTTCCCGATCGTATTGCCCCCTTTACGGGAACGTACGGAAGACATTGGGTTATTGGTGAACTCCATTCTGACAAGAATTAAAAATCCGCAACGCAAGCTGTCGGTCGATGCTGCGGCACTTGCGGTATTGCAGCGTTGTGTCTGGCCGGGCAATGTTCGCCAATTGCGCAATGTGCTCGAACGTGCCAGTCTGTTTGCGGATGACGGCGTGATTCGCGTCGAACATTTGCCCGCCACACCCGTGGCGCCCGCCAGCATCACCCGCTTGCCGGCCCGTGCTGCAGGGGCAAGCCTGGCGGAGGTCCATGCAAGTTTTAGCGGGACGCGCAAGGAATTAGCCGCCTACCTGGGCCTGAGTGAACGTACGCTGTACCGCAAGCTGAAAGATCTCGGTCTCGACTGAAGTGACAGGACTGCCACACTGCCACGCTGCCACAGTGGCAGTGTGGCGTAGGGAGTGGCAGTGTCTAGCTGCCACGTGAAATTTTGTAAGTGTTTGATCTAAATCATTTTTTTCATTCTTGTCGTGCTGGCATGGAAACTGCAAAAGCATAGGCATGAGAAATTCCGATAAACGTTTAGTGCGTCACCTGCTGATCGCTGTGCTGGTCAAGCTGGTCTTGCTGGCCGGTCTGTGGTGGCTATTCATTCGGGATGCCCGTGTCGACGTCGACGCGGCGGCCATTGCCAGTCGGCTTGGCGGGCCGGTCCAGACTTCAGGAGAAAAACAGTGATTTCAGACCAATTAGTGGATTTGTCGCGGCTGCAATTTGCCGCGACAGCCATGTACCATTTTCTATTTGTCCCCCTCACCGTCGGGATGGTGTGGCTGCTCGTCATTATGGAGAGCGTGTATGTGATGACCGGCAAAGTCATCTGGAAAGACATGACACGTTTCTGGGGCAAGCTATTCGGGATTAACTTTGCGCTCGGGGTCACCACCGGGATCACGCTGGAATTCCAGTTCGGCACCAACTGGGCGTATTACTCCCACTATGTCGGCGATATTTTCGGCGCACCGCTGGCGATCGAGGGGATGATGGCCTTCTTCCTCGAGTCGACCATGATCGGGCTGTTCTTCTTTGGCTGGGAGCGTCTGCGCAAGCAGCACCACCTGCTGGTCACGCTGCTGATGGCGATCGGCACCAATCTGTCGGCGCTGTGGATTCTGATTGCCAATGGCTGGATGCAGAATCCGGTGGGTTCCGAATTCAGCTTCCTGACCATGCGCATGGAGATGGTGGACTTCTGGGCCGTGGTGTTCAATCCGGTGGCCCAGGCCAAGTTTGTGCACACGGTGTCGGCCGGGTATCTGACGGGCTCGATGTTCGTGCTATCGATCTCCAGCTGGTATTTGCTGCGCAAGCGTGATGTCGAGTTCGCCAAACGCAGTTTCCGCGTGGCGGCCGCCTTCGGTCTGGCGTCGGCACTGAGTGTGATCGTACTCGGCGACGAATCCGGCTACACGGTTGGCGAGGCGCAGGAAACCAAGCTGGCGGCGATGGAGGCGATGTGGGAAACCAAGCCAGCGCCGGCCGGATTGACGCTGGTGGCTGGCATTAACGAGGCCGCCTCGAAAAATGACTGGGAAATCGAGATTCCCTGGGTGATGGGTTTGATCGGCACGCGCTCGGTGAGCAAGCAGATTCCCGGCATCCATGCGATCAAGGAAAAGAATCGTGCCCGCATCGTGCGTGGCATCGTGGCGGTGAATGCGCTGGAAGCTCTGCGCAAGCAGCGTACGGATACCGTGGCATTGGCCACTTTCAATGACTATAAAGCCGATCTGGGCTTCGGGCTGCTGCTGAAAAAATACCTGGCCGATGTGAATCAGGCCACCCCCGCCATCATCGAGCGTGCCGTCAACGATACGGTGCCACGGGTGACGCCGATGTTCTGGGCCTTCCGCATCATGGTCGGACTGGGGATGGCGATGCTGCTGTTGTTCGCGCTGGCCTTCTGGAGCACCCTGAAGTCGGCCTGTACGCAACGTCCGTGGCTGCTGCGCTGGGCCCTCTGGATGTTACCGGCGCCGTGGATTGCCTGTGAACTGGGCTGGTTCGTCGCGGAATACGGTCGTCAGCCGTGGACCATCTACGGCGTGCTGCCGACCCATATGAGTGTCTCGACCCTGAGTGTTGGCAATCTGTATGGCTCGCTGATCGGCTTTGTGGCTTTCTATACCGTGCTGCTGGCGGTGGAGATGTTCCTGATGGTGAAGTTCGCTCGCCAGGGCCCGGGTAGTCTGGGTACCGGCCGCTATGACTACGATCTGACCATGAAGGAGCTGCATCATGCTTGATTACACCACACTGAAAATTATCTGGTGGTTGCTGGTTGGCGTGCTGCTGATCGGTTTCGCCATCATGGATGGTCACGATATGGGCGTCGGCACCTTGTTGCCATTCGTCGGCCGCAATGACATCGAACGGCGCGTGGTGATCAACACCGTCGGCCCGCACTGGGACGGCAATCAGGTGTGGTTCATCACGGGCGGCGGCGCGCTGTTTGCCGCCTGGCCAGTGGTGTATGCCACTGCTTTCAGCGGTTTCTACTGGGCCATGATGCTGGTGCTATGGGCACTGTTCTTCCGTCCGGTGGGCTTTGATTATCGCAGCAAGATCCACAACGCGGCCTGGCGCAGTACCTGGGACTGGGGCCTGTTTGTGGGCGGTGCCGTTCCACCGCTGGTATTCGGGATTGCCTTCGGCAATCTGCTGCAGGGCGTACCATTCCAGTTCGACGACTATCTGGTGTCGACCTATACCGGCAGTTTCTGGCAGTTGCTGAATCCCTTTGCACTGCTGACCGGTGTCGTCAGTAGCGCGATGTTGACGCTGCAAGGCGGCAGCTATCTGGCGCACCGCACCGAAGGCGTGATCCAGCAGCGTGCCATCCGCAGCGCCGTGGGCGCGGCGCTAGTGCTGTTCTGCAGCTTTATTGCCGCTGGCGTCTGGCTGCAGACTATCGATGGTTATCGCATCGTATCCGTGGTGGATACGGGCGCGCTGCCTGACGTACTGGGTAAATCGGTGGTGCGCGAAGCTGGCGCATGGATGGCCAACTATGCACGCCAGCCATTGCTGTGGCTGCTGCCTGCGATGGCACTGGTGGGCGCCTTGCTGGCAGCACTGCTGTTGTTGAAGCGACGCACCTTGTCGGCTTTCGTACTGTCGTCGCTGGCCGTTACCGGCGTGATCGGCACGGCCGGGGCATCTATGTTCCCCTTCGTCATGCCTTCTTCGTCGATGCCGAATGCCAGCCTGACGGTGTGGGATAGCGTGTCCAGCCATCTGAGTCTGGCCATCATGTTCTGGGCTGCCGTGATCTTTATGCCGCTGATTATTCTGTACACCTCGTGGGCCTACCGCGTGATGCGCGGCAAGGTCACTGCGGCGCATGTCAAGGCTAACCAGCATTCGGCCTATTAACGGTCAGAACAACTCAAAAGGAGTCATTAGCATGTGGTATTTTGCCTGGATATTAGGAGTCGGTTTCGCCTTGTCACTGGCGATTCTGAACGCCATGTGGGGCGAGAACGAAGCGGCCCGCGCGAACGGTGGTGATGAAGGTGAGTCGTCGTGATGGCCCACCCCGACGCCGCGCCACCCGACTCGCACCTGCATCTGCCCAGCCTCGCTGCGGCACTGGTGGTGATGCTGGTCTCGACGCTGTATCCGCCCCTGTATTTAAGCGCCGCTGGCACGGTCGATCATGGGCTGGCGGCAGCGTTGTTCGCGGCCATGAGTGCCGGGTTTGTGCGCGGCGTCGGATTTGTGCCAGTGCTGCCGGTGTGGCGCTGGATATTTTCCGGCTGGAGCTGTCTGGCCGCACTGGCGTGCGCCGGCTGCTTGAAATTTCTGCATTAAACTTTGACTGAAGAGGAAATGAACATGAACGCAAACGTTGGAACAATAGATCGCGTGATCCGCATTGCCGCTGGTGCAGGCTTGATTGCTGCCACGGTTAGTGGCGCTATCGGTGCCTGGGGCTGGCTCGGCGTGGTACCGGTACTGACCGGGATTTTCCGTTTCTGCCCGGCATATCTGCCGTTCGGATTCCGCACCTGCCCGCGCCAGGACTAGCAAACAACCGGGGTCAAACAACCGGGGTCAGATCCGACATCCGGACACGAACTCTGCTGTTAGTAGCGAACAACCGGGGTCAGATCCGACATCCGGACACGAACTCTGCTGTTAGCGTTCTTGCTTCGCCGCTCCGTCTGGCAAAAGGTGGCGGCAAGCGCCTGCTAGGGATGAGAGCGTGTCCGGATGTCGGATCTGACCCCGGGTTGAACCAGCAGCTCGAATTCGTACAGGGGGAGGGGCGGGCTGAACCAGTAGCCCTGGTAGTTGTGGCAGCCTAGCCCGCTGAGGAAGTCTTTTTGCGCGCTGGTTTCGACGCCTTCGGCGATTACGCCCAGGCCGAGCGTTTTCGCCAGTACGATGATCATGCTGGCGATCGCGGCATCATTGCTATTCTGGTGGATGGTTTTGACGAAGGAACGGTCGATTTTCAGCTGGTCGAGTGGCAGGCGCTTCAGGTAGGACAGCGAGGAGTAGCCGGTGCCGAAGTCGTCGAGCGCAAAGCGTACGCCTTCGGCTTTCAAGAGCGCCATCTTGGCGATGATGTCTTCGACGTTGTTAATCAGGATGCTTTCTGTTAGTTCCAGTTTGAGCCGCTGTGGCGCGATCTGCGTGCGCGCGATGATCGCTTTGACGTCGGCCACAAAATCGGCTTCGGAAAACTGTCGGGTACTGACGTTGATGGCCAGCGTCAGATGTTCGAAGCCGGGCTGCCGGGCCCAGACGGCCAATTGCCGGCAGGCTGTATCCAGCACCCAGGTGCCCAGTGTGAGGATCAGGTGGCTTTCTTCGGCCAGTGGGATGAAATCCAGTGGCGACACCAGACCGCGCTCCGGGTGCTGCCAGCGCAGCAGGGCTTCGGCGCCTACCATCCGCCCCGCGGCATCGATCTGCGGCTGGTAATATAGTTGCAGTTGCTCGCGCTCGATAGCACTAGCCAGCGCGGCTTCCAGCGCGGCATGCTCGAGGATCTGGATCTGCATTGCCGCGTCGAAAAAACGCAGGCGGTTACGGCCCATCTCCTTGGCCTTGTACATGGCCAGATCGGCCTGCTTCATCAGCTCTTCGATGGACATCTGCATGCCCATGAACAGGGTGGCGCCGACGCTGGCGGTATTGTGGTATTCGATGGTGTCGAGCTGCTGGGCCCTACCGAGCACCATCAGCACGTGCTGGGCAACACGCTCGGTAAGCGCCGCCGCTTCCTGACGGTCTACACTCAGGTTTTCCAGCAGTACCACAAATTCGTCCCCGCCCAGCCGCGCGATGGTGTCGCCGTCGCGCAGCCCGGTCAGCAGTTCTGCCGCCACTTTGCACAGGAGCTGGTCGCCGACGTCGTGGCCATGGGTGTCGTTGAGGGTTTTAAAATGATCGAGGTCGAGCATCAGGATCGCGCCGTACTGCTGGTTGCGGTTGCTGACAGCCTGGTATTTTTTCAAGCGGTCATACAGCAGCCGGCGATTGGGCAGGCCGGTGAGCGGATCAAAAAACCCCAGCTGGTAGATTTCTTCCTCGGCGCGCTTGCGCTGGGTGATGTCGACCAGCACTGCGCGTATCACCTTGCCGGGTCGGCCAGCCGCGGCGGCCAGCGCATTATCGACGGGCGCGACCTGCTCGGTGGTGCAGTCTATCTGCGCGCAGAAGTGGCTGCCATCGCACCGCTGCAACTGCAGTTCCATGCGGCCTTGCTGCTGGTACTGTTTCATCCCCAGAAAAAACTGGGTCCAGCGATCCTGGTCGCAGGGCAGTATCGATGCGGCGAAGCGCTTGTGGATGAGCTGACTGCGTTCGCAGCCGAATAAGGCGCTACCGGTCAGATTGATGTCTTCGATCAGGCCGGCCTGACTGATGGTGAGATAGCCGACCGGGGCAAATTCATACAGATCGACATAGCGGTCACGCGCTTCTTCCAGCGCATTCTGGGCACTGCGCAGCGTTTCGTTCTGCATCTCCAGTTCGATCTGATGTACCCGCAATTCATGCACCAGTTCCTGATGCGTCACCGCAGGCGTGCTCAGCGGGCTTTCATCCAGCTTTTGTTCGGCAGCGCTGCGCAGGCGCTGTTCGTCAGACTGGTGGGCGGGATCGGGGATCATCAGGGATCCAGGGTTTCGATGCCAACCATGGCCAGCAGGATTAGTCTGACCTGACCGCCGACGGTGACGATCCGGCGTGCATTGAGGATTAAGCGGCGCCGGCCGATGCCGGGGAAGTCGTGTTCGACGGCATAGCCATCGAACACATGGTCCTGCGGCAGTATGTCTTCCAGCAATTGCCGCAGCGACGGAATATTCCACTGGCCGGCACCGAGGTCATAGATTTTGCGGCCTACCGTGTCCGCTTCGATGACGCCGAAATAGTCGTAGAAGGCGCGCCCCGCCGAGACCACCTGTAGCGCGGCATCGAGTACCAGCAGCGGTTCGCGCACCGTATTGACGATGCCTTCGGCCAGTTCCTGGGCCAGTTGCGCCGCCTCGCTGGTGCGCTTGAAGCGGGTGACGGCCGTCAGGGTCAGCACCACACCGGCGATCACGTTATCCAGCGTCCGGTAGGGTTGCATGCGGGCCAGATACCATTCGCCGTCGAGCGCCCGGACTTCCCGTTCGATCGGGATCAGCGTATCGAGTACTTGCTGCAGGTCCGGCTGTAGATCGTCGCCAGCGAGCTTTGACTTGATGTCGGCCAGTGGACGGCCGATGTCGGAGGGCATCAGGCGGAAGACCCGCAGCGCCTGCGGCGTAAAGCGGCGAATCTGCGACTGGTGATCGAGAAACACGGTGCCGGTATAGATGCTGTCGAGCAGGTTCTTCATGTCGTTCTGCATATCGCTGAGCTGCTCGATCTTGCTGTTGAGCTCGGAGTTGATATTGATCATCTCTTCGTTCAGCGATTGCAGTTCTTCCTTGGAAGTCATCAGCTCTTCATTGGACGATTGCAGTTCCTCATTGGTCGACTGTAGATCCTCATTGGTGGCCTTAAGTTCCAGATTGAATAGCTGGTGTTTCTCGACCGTCACCCGTTCGTTTTCCTTGGCATAGGCCAGCTCGCGTTCCAGATAGGTGATGCGCGCGGCGCTGGCCGCGCTGGCGGACTGGGCATCGGCAGTGCCGGCCAGCCCGCTCTGGCCAGCTGACGGCAGATCGGGTAGTTCCTGAAAACTCAGCAGCAGCACCTGGCTATCTTTGTCGGCCTGGGCGATGACGGTCTGGGCGGGGAGCTGACGCACCCGCAGGCTTGCCCGCAAAAAGCCGTGACTGGTTTTAATGGCGACTTCCTGTGCGGCCGAGTCAGGCAACTGGGTGGCGGCCGTTGCGAAAATTTCCCGTAGTTTATGCTCGAGACCTTCGCGGGCCATGTCCACCACATTCAGGCTGGCCTGTCCCGGTGCCGGACGCAAAAAATTCCCCGTATCGCCGTAGACATACAGGATGTTGCCAATGCTATCGGTGATGACCGATGCGGGGGCGTAGGCTTGTAACAGCGTATTGCGCGCCAGCTCGCCCAGATTGGTTTCAGTGAACATATTTTTGAGGACTTTCTCTTGCAGCTTGTGCTGGCGTTCCGTGACCGGCGTCGTATAGTGCGGCGCGGGATGCGGGACGCTGACGACGGCATGAACGGCGCGGTAAAATTTCCACTTGCGATCCAGCGCGGTGAATAAATTCGGGGTACTGGCGATGTTTTCCGAGCTGGACAGAAACAGCACACCGCCGCGGTTGAGGGCGTAGTGAAATATCGGGATCAGACGCTTTTGCTGTTCGGCTTCCAGATAGATCAGCAGGTTGCGGCAGCTGAGCAGATCCAGTCGCGTAAAGGGCGGGTCTTTGATGACGCTCTGGACGGCAAATATCACCATGTCGCGTAGCGTTTTGCTGACCCGGTAGCCGGATTCTTCCTTGATGAAAAAGCGCGCGAGTCGCGGCGCGCTGACATCGCTGGTGATGCTGGCCGGATAGCGGCCGGCGCGTGCAGTCAGGATCGCGTCATCGTCGAGATCGGTAGCGTAGATCTGAATAGGCAAGGCCGGCTGATGCTGTGCACTGCGCTCGTCTTGCAGCTCGGCCAGCAGCATCGCAATCGAATACGCCTCCTCGCCGGTCGAACAACCCGCCACCCAGACCCGGAACACACTGTCGCTAGGCTTGTCCGCCAGCAGTTGCGGCAGGATGGTGTTTTTCAGGGTAAGGAAGGCTTCGGCATCGCGAAAGAAACAGGTGACGTTAATGAGCAACTCGTTAAACAGCAGCTTGGCTTCGTCGGGATGCTCCTTGATGTAGCGCACATAGAGCGTGGCTTGTTCGATCTGGTGCAATTCCATCCGCCGTGCAATACGGCGACCGATGGTGCTCTTCTTGTAGCGGGAAAAGTCATGCCCAGTGACACTACGTAATTGCAACAGCACCTGATCGATGTCCGCGCTGGAGTGGTGGCCTGCTTTGCCTAGTAAGCGCTGCGGCAGAGTCGCTTGCTTGCTCAGTTGCTGCAGCATGGCTGGCATGCGGGCAACGGGCAGGAAATGGCTGGCAGCGCCACTGGCGATGGCGCTTTGCGGCATCCCGTCGAACTTGGCGCTGGCCGGATCCTGCACCAGCGAAACCCCACCTGCAGCGAGCACGGCTTGCAGACCCAGCGTGCCATCGTTGGCGGTACCGGACAGGATGATTGCCACCGAGCGTTGCGCCAGATCGTCGGCCAGCGACAGCAGAAAAGTATCGATGGGCATGCGCTGGGCGTGCGCTAGTTGCGGCGGCGCCAGTTGCAGCTGGCGCTGGCGGATGGTCATCTCCTGATTCGGCGGAATGATGTAGACGTGGTCGGGTCGCACGGCCAGCTGCTGGGTGGCCTCGGTGACGGGCATGCGGGTGGCGCGCTGGAGAATTTCCGCGAGCAGACTCTCATGATCGGGCGCCAGATGCGAGATGAACACGAACGCCATGCCGGTGTCGTCCGGGCAGGCGCGCAAGAAAGCCTCGAAGGCTTCCAGTCCGCCCGCCGAGGCACCAATGGCCACCACGCTAAAGTCAGGGGCGCTGTCTGGCGCGGCGGAGTCGAGTTTGTTACTCATGGTGGCTGGACGGCCTGGCCGCACGACGCTTATCGCCCGGCCAGCCTGAATGATGTCGCGGTATTGGCATGGAGGGCGGGATTCCCGTAGGTACTGCAATCTGGTTGTTAGAACAAGCAATGTTGTGACAAATAGTACCTGATTCCTGACGTCATGATGGATATACCGCCTTCAATCGAACCGGGGTCAGATCCGACATCCGGACACGAGCTGAGCCGATTTGCGCATGCTCCGCGGCTCAGCCGATTCGCGCACCGGCGCGCCACGTGTCCGACGCTGCATCAAGGCAGGTCCCAGCCTGGTCCGATGGTGGTGAGGGAGGGGAACGCTGCGACGGATGTGCACGTGTCCGGATGTCGGATCTGACCCCGGTTTTTTGAGGTGAAATGTCGTTGCTCGATTGGATTGTTGACTGTCTGGAATACAAACATGACCGTTCCTCAATGTTGTTGTGGGGCCTATAAAACGTTGCAAATACGAAACTACCCTTGCGGAAGGAATATCTTTCGTGCGGATCGCGGTCTAGAATTGGTTGCGCTATTGCCACCACAACCACTCAGGAGCCCGCATGAAAACAGCCGCCGCAGTTGCCCTCGCATTGATCCTCACCGGGTGCGCCAGCCCAGCCTATGTGCCTAAATTCGCCGCGCCAGCGACCATCCGGGCGCCGCAGCCTATCATGGGCAATAGCGGGAAATTCATGTCGCCGTTCACCGAAGACGGGACCGTCGCAGCCTGGGTGGAGAAGGGCAAATCGGCCAGTGCCGGTTCCTCGCTGGGCGGCTTCGTGGGTGCGCAGGCAGGGCAGAAGATGGCCGAACAGATTCCTTTCATCGGCGGCATGCTGGGTCAGTCGCTCGGCGAGTCGGCCGGCCGGGCCATCGCGCTGAAGATGGTTGGTGGCGAAGAGTTTATCCGTGCTAATTCCGATATGTCGTTTAATACCGTGCAGGAACTGGCGGTGTATATGTATGCGAAAAATTCTTCGCACAAGGATTATGCGGAAGCCCTGAAACTGACCCAGGAAATCTATCCCGAGTTGAAAACCGCTTACTTCCCGGCCATCGCTGCCGCATCCCATTAATTGCATCGGATACCTATGAAATCTTCAATCTCTCTGCTGGGGGCCGCTGGTCTGGCGGTCCTGCTGAGCGGCTGCGCCACCGCGCCGACGCTGGATAACACTGCCGGTCGCAAGACCATGTATCAGGACGTGACCGCGCCGTCGGCAACGGTGGCCGGGGTCGGCATCGAATCGCAGGACATCGCTTCGATGACGGACAAGATGGTGCGCGATATTCTGTCCAATCCGGATATTTCCGGCCGCGCGACGCCGCCCCGCATCGTGGTCGATTCGGCCTATTTTTCCAACGATAGTTCTTCACGCATCAATAAGAACATGATCACCGATCGCCTGCGCATCGAGTTGAACCGTGCTGCGCGCGGGCGACTGGTGTTTATCGCGCAGCACTACGGCGACATGGTCGACAAGGCGCGCGAAGCCAAGCGCACCGGGCAGACCGATGGCGGCACGATCCGCGCCACCAAAGCCCAGGGCGCCCCGGATTACCGGCTGGGTGGACGGATTACCTCGTCGGACGCCGTCTCGACCACGAACGGTGCAGTGTCGCGCTATCACATGATTACCTTTGAACTGGTGGAGCTGGAGCTCGGTTCCATCCCATGGAGCGGCATCTACGAATTCAAGAAAGAAGCCAAGGATGACGTGCTCTATCGCTAAGGCGGGTGTGCTGTGTGCGGCGCTATGCATGACCGGTGCGGCACACGCCGATTACGCTGCGGAAAGCGCCAAGCTGAAGGCGGCCGCGCCCAATGATGTGACGCTGAATACCCTGCAGACCGGGCTGGCCGCCTGGTCGGAAGGGCGCCTACCTGAAACGAAGTTCTATCTGGATAACGCACTGAACGTGATTGAAGGCATGTTTGCCGACAATGAAAATGCCGCCAAGGCGCGTTCGGTCTGGTATGCGGAAGGCGCCAAGGATTTTAAGGGCGAGCCGTATGAGCGGGCCATGGCGTATTACTACCGTGGTCTGCTCTATCTGGCGGAAGGCGACTACGAAAATGCCCGCGCGGTATTCCGCTCCGGCATTTTGCAGGATGCGTTCGCCGAGGAGCAGCAGTACCGGTCCGATTTTGCCAGCCTGATGGCGCTGGAAGGCTGGACCAATCAGCTGCTCGGTGATCAGAGCCAGGCGAGCGAATCGTATGCCGAAGCGCGGCGCTATCAGCCGGACTGGCAGGCCCCGCCGGCCGGTGCCAATCTGCTGATCATTGCCGAACTGGGCGGCAGTCCGCGCAAGCTTGGTGACGGCATTCACAACGAGGAGATCGTCTACCGGCGTCCCAAACGCACCCCGGAAACGCAGGTCGAGGTGACGCTCGACGGGGTGGTGTATCGCCCCTTGCTGGTTGAGGATGTGTTTTTCCAGGCCTCCACTCGTGGCGGTCGGGAGATTGACCGGGTGATTGCCGGTAAGTTGTCGCTCAAGACCACCACCGACAAGATCGGTCAGGTCACTGCCGAGATCGCCAGTCAGGGCAGTCTGATTTCGGCGGCCGGTAGTGGCAGTGGTGGCCGGGCGCTGGGCGGACTGGCGGCGATCGGGGCGATCTCGTCGATCATCTCGGCCAATGTGCAGCCGCGTGCCGATGTGCGCTACTGGAACAATCTGCCGGAAACGCTGCATGTCACGGCCTTGCGCGCCAGCGGCTTGCCGGCCTCGATCCAGGTCAGTCTGAAAGATAAAGCCGGTGCGCCGGTGCCGGCCGAGAAGCTGGTGGTCACCAAATGGTTAGACAAGCACGGCAATATGCTGGTGTGGATCAAGAGCCGTAACTAAACTCTAAAGGAATGATATGAAATCGAAGATTGCTGGTGTTCTGTTGCTGAGCTTGCTGGCTGCTTGCCAGACCCCGTATCAGGAAGGTGCGCAGATGGGGGTGCGGGTCAATGATGCTCAGGCGCCGAATGCGCGCATCCAGTTTGACCAGGTGGTGATTCTGGATAAAGCACTACAGAACAGCAAGAAGGGCAAAATCGCCGTCGAGCAGCAGGGCGCGCGCCGCACCGAGACCGGCACCCTGAAAGTGATTGCCACCATCCGCAACCGCACCGACTTCCCGCAAGTACTGGAAGCGCGTGTGAGTTTCTTCGACAGCGGCTTTGCGCCGACTGAAAAGACCTCGGCGTGGAGCCGGGTGTTCCTTGATCCGAACGGCATTGCCACCTATGAAGAATCGTCGATGGCAGCGCAATCGGTGGCGCATTACTACATCGAGATCAAGGAGACCAACTAATGAAACTGCTCTTGTCCGGGGTCATGCTGGCGCTGGCGTCGCTGGCACAAGCGCAACAGCTGGATCTGCCTGAACGCATCCAGCGCGGCAACATCGAGCCGACGCGGCGCGCTGATCCGCCCGAGACGCCGATGATGGTGGAGCCGCAGAGTGGCGACAGTTTCCAGCAATGGTACGGACAGCAGAAGCGCCCGCCGGTAGTGCTGTATTTTGATCGTCAGCTCGATCAGATGCCGCCTGGCTGGCAGGGCGTGAGCCGCTTGCAGATCGAGGATGTGGCGAAATATGGCAAGCAGGAGGACAGCCGCACCGTCACGCTGGGCGTTCAGTACAACACGGCGGCGCAAGTGCGACTCAAGAGTCAGGCAGCGAAACTATTCGAACAGTCGCTGAGCCAGAGCTTGAAGAAGCAGGACATCCGCATGCTCGACGGCGTATATCTGCAGCGTAAGCTGGCCTCGGACAAGCGCAACACGGGCAGTGATGTCGAGTTCGATTCACTCAACAAAGCCGCCCGTTTCGTGCTGGAAGTAGAACTACTGTTTGTTGACGGCCTATGCGACCTGACTGCGACCTTGAAAGAAATCGCGACCGGTGAAATCATCGTCACCGTGCGCCAGCCCGTCGACAGCCTGAACAGCAGCACCGAAATCGACCGCGTCAACAAAGGCCTGGTGCAGCGCCTGATGCAGGCCCGCGTCCACTAAGCCACCTTAAAACCGGGGTCAGATCCGACATCCGGACACGACCTCGGCAGAAAACCGGGGTCAGATCCGACATCCGGACACGACCTCGGCAATCGTCGGCATTGCGCCGGAGCATGCCGGGGTGTATATGCGGGCCTAGCCCGATACCTCTATATTCCATCGACGCGTAACACCCTGCGCAGGCGGGACTGCGCGCCCGCTGATCCAACTGTCGCCCTGCAGCGCGCCGGCTCGTGACGGGCTGAGCGCTCTTCTGGCGGCGTTCTATAGCTGAGCACGTGTCCGGATGTCGGATCTGACCCCGGTTTGCTATTTGGCGGATTTGCTGATTTCTACTTCCCAGTCGACGCCGGAGTCGATGCGGTGCTGCTTGGCATAGTTGCCCTGGCTGATGGCGAGTGCGACGTCGAGCAGGCTGTTCAGGTAGACCAGCGGCTTGCCGGCAGCGACGCCACCAAAGGTGTGTTCGAACGGTGCAATCACTTTATCAACCTGCTTGCCTTTGTGGAGGATGCGGATCTGGACCCGGTCGTGCACGCCAATCTTTAATTCGTCGAACAGGGCTTTCGGGACGTTGGTCCAGACATTACCGTACTTGATGTCCAGCACCGGGATGATGCCGCGGATGACGTTGCCCTGACGTACTGCTTTCTGGTAGGGGATTTTTTCGACGGAGGCGCTGTCGAGGACGGGACCGACCTGTTCGAAGCTGATCGCGCCCGAAGCGAGACGCGCGCCGACGTAGGCGTAGACGTCGCGGCCATGGAAGGTGTAGGACTCGGCAGAGCCTGCCAGGCGGTTGAGTTGTTCGTCGATTTCGCGCAATTCGGCCACGCCATCACGCTCGGCAATCAGGGTGAACAGGCCGTTGTTCGGGCCGACGAAGTAGCGTCCTTCGCGGGTTTTTAGCACCACCGATTTGCGTGCCGTGCCGACGCCGGGATCGACCACAGCGACGAATACGCTGCCCTGCGGCCAGTAGTTGGCGGTCTGATACAGGCGGTAGGCGCCCAGCCAGATGTCGTAGTCGGGAATGTTGTGGGTCAGGTCGGAGACATTGAGTTTCGGATCGACGCCGAAGGCGACGCCGTGCATGGCCGACACGGCACCGTCGGAGGTGCCGAAGTCGGTCAGCAAGACCAGCGCATTGCTGGCCTGCGCCTGCGCAGCCAGCAGGGTGCTCAGGCAGGCGGCGGCGAACAGTTGGGTGAGTCGGCGGAGTTTCATGATGTCCTTGATTTAGAAGGTGTAGCGTACGCGGCCGTAGAAGTAGGCACCGTTGACGCCGATCGGATTGATGAAGTTGTAGGGCAGGGCACCGCCGTAGGTGGCGTTATTGGTTTCGCGCACCCGTTGCGGATAACGGTCCAGTACATTGTCGGCGCCCACACTCAGCGTCAATTGACGGTTCAGTTTGTACTGGGCTTCCAGATCCACAGACCAGACTGCCGCAAACGACTGGGCGTGTACGCCATCAACCAGCGGTGCGTCTTCATCATACGAGAAATCCTGTAAGGCGCCAAAGCGGGTCGCGCGGGCTTGCAGGTTCCAGCGGCTGGCCTGCCAATCGGCGCTCAGCACCAGTTTATTGTTCGGCGAAGCATTGCGGATGCGGAACAGGTTGTTATCGGTCAGCAGCGTTAGCGCCGGATCGATTTTCGCCAGTGCAGCCGAGCCTTGATGCACCTGATCGATACGGGTTTGGTTCAGATTCAGCGCCGCATTCAGGTTGAGCGTGCCGCCAGCCAGCGGCAGATCGTGGTTGAGTACGGCGTCCAGACCGGTGGTGCTGGTGTCGAGCAGATTGGCCAGATAGGCCACCGACTGGATGTCGCTTCGGCCGATACTGGACAGATAGGCGGTGGCGGCGTCACTCTGCAAGTCGCTGCTGCGGGTGATGCGGTCGCGGATCTTGATGCGGTAGGCGTCGAGGGTGAAACTGGTCTGACGTTGCGGCCGCCATGCCAGTCCCAGTGACAGATTGGTCGATTTTTCCGGTTTCAAGGCTTGCGCACCGAAGCTACGCGCCAGTGCATCGCTGGCTGGTAGCAGCGAGGCAGTTTGCAGACCGCTGCCATCGGCGTTGAAGTTGAGGGTGGAGAATCGGAAACCGGTCTGCACCAGCGCTGGGGCACGGAAGCTGTTGGACAGCGAGCCGCGCAACAGTAAGCCATCGCTCAGTTTGTAGCGCGCGGCTAGCTTGCCGGTGCTGGCCGTACCGAAGTCGCTGTAGTCGGCATAGCGCACGGCCGCTTGCAGCAATACACGGCTGGTCAGGCTGCTTTCGGCATCGGCATATACTGCGCGCACATTGCGGCTACCATCGAAGGCATCCTGCGGACGCAAGCCGGGGCCGGCCTGTGCGCCCGGCGGCGCGTCGGTGATCGGACCGGCGGCGTAGGAGGCGGCATCGCCGGGCGAGCTCTGATAAGTCTCGCGCATGAACTCGGCGCCCACGGCCAGCATCACGGGCGCGCCGATGCCGAAGTCAAACTCGCGCGTCAGGTCGGCGTTGAGGGCACTCTGGCGGAAGTCGAAGCTGGCTAGATGGAAACTGGTCGGACTGTTGGTGCCGAGCGAGGCATTCACGGAGTTGCTTAGGTCATACTTGAACAGATTGCTGCCTTGCCGGGCGCTCAGATCCCAGTTCCAGCCTTGTGCCGTGAAGCGTGCTCCAGCCACCACGCTGACGTCACGCAGATCGCCATTGGTCTGTGGACGGAAGCCGTTCGGATACAGGGTGGCCACGTTGCTAGGATCGCCGGGATAGCGGAAGTAGGCGCTACCGGTGGCTTTGCGCTGGTTCAGGGTGGCGAAGGAATAGGTGTCGACACCATTTTCGAGCGGTAACAAAGCGTTGTAGAACAGATAGTTGTTATTGTTCTGGGAGTCGCCCGATTTGAAGACAACCTTACCATCGAGGGCCAGATCGGCCGGCGTGGCATTCCACGAAGTCCAGCCGGCGTCGCTGAATCCGGCGCGCTGGGTTGGTGAGCGGCTGCGCGTTTCGGCGCCGAAGCGCACAAAGCCTGCATCGCCGAGCGGGATACCGTAATCTGCGCTAGCGGTTTTGGTCTGTCCGTCAGTCTTGGTTTCGCGGGTCGGCTGGAAATCCGTATGGTTAGCGCCGTAACCGAGCGCCGCCGAACCACCGCTGCGCGCGCTTTTCAACACGATATTGATGACCCCGGCCACCGCATCACTGCCGTACTGGGCACCGGCGCCGTCACGCAGAATTTCGATATGGTCGATAGCGCCGGGTGGTATCGCATTAATGTCGACCGGCACCGTGCCGGCGAAACTGCTTTCCGTATCGAGTACCGCACTGGCATGGCGGCGCTTGCCGTTGATCAGCACCAACACCTGATCCGGTGCCAGCCCGCGCAGCTGGATGCCGCGTACCGAGTCGGAGGCACCGCTCGATTCGATGCGCGGAAAATTAATCGATGGCGACAGATTCTGCAGCGCCGCACCCAGGTCGCCACTGGCCAGCGCGTTCTCTACCTCGCGCAGGCCGAAGCGGTCGATCGGCACCGCGCTATCGAACACGGTGCGGTTACGCGCGCGCGAACCGACCACGGTAACCTGATCGATGGCTGCCGTACTGGTCGCAGCATGAGCGCTGGTTTCCTGTTGTGCCTGCGCTTGCGTAGTCAGCAGCAGTGCAACGGCGAGCGCACTGCAGCGCAGCGGCAAAGGTGGCGGAAGAATGGAGCGGGCGTGCTGCATGACGAAATCCTTACTGAGTAAAAGCCGAAATAAGATCATACGAGCAGTGAATTCATTTTATCAACGACGCAATGTCTATATGCTTATTCAGGCTAGCCAGAACCGGGGTCAGATCCGACATCCGGACACGAGCTCGACCTACCGCGCTATTTTCCGCTGCTAGCCGATGGCTGGATTGTCGCACTGTACATTCTGACGATCGCTCCAAACCTGCAAGTTCCTGGGCGCTAGAAGCGCGTCTGGTGCGCTGCTAGCGAGCGAGGTGAATTGCGGTCCGTCCGCTGCTTCGATGCGTTGCGGGTAGCAAACAGGAGCGCGACAACGGAAGAGCACGTGTCCGGATGTCGGATCTGACCCCGGTTTTTAGGCGCTGAAGATGTCTTCGATGCGCAGTGCGAACAGGCGGGCGATGGCGAACGCTAGCGGCAGGCTGGGGTCGTAGCGGCCGGTTTCGATGGCGTTGACGGTCTGGCGCGAGACGGCTAGCTGATCGGCCAGATGCGCCTGGCTCCAGCCGCGCTCGGCCCGCAAGGCACGGATGTTGTTGTTCATCGCTTGGCCGCCCAGCAGCGCAGTACGCCTGCCACGCCCCAGGCGCTGCCCATGATGCCCCAGACGACGAACATGCTCAGCCGCGGGTAGCCGGCATTCTCCAGAAAGCCGTAGGTGAAGGTGATCGCGGCGGTGATTGCGGCTGCCAGACTCAGGCTTTCCAGTGTCAGGCGGCGCTGGTATTCGTCCATCCGCTGCACTTGCCGCGCGATGGCCCAGATCATCAGGAAGAAGCCCAGCATTGGACAGGTCAGGACGGCAGTTCGCAGCAGGCTGTCAGTTAGCGCTGGTCCGTACATCAGCGACGGTACCAGCAGTGCGATGTAGATGGCAATACTAGCTCCCAGTTCGCGCAGATACTGCCATTGCTTGCGGCGTTCGGCGGCACTATAGCGTGGTTCGGCGGCATGGTGCATGACTTCCTCCCTCAGGTTGTAAAGTATGCTTTACATATTAGGCAGGCAGAATCCGAATGTCAAGCAAACTTTACACGTGAGCGTTGGCGATCCGCTAGACCATCGTTGCCCTGCGCCGCAGAGATTAATGGACGCGCTGAAACAGTTCGGCCAGCCTGCGGGCATTGTTGCGCACGGCGTCGGAATATTGCTGCACCAGGGCGGCATAGCGGCTGGTGTGCGCTGCTGCTGGCTGGTCGGCTTCGGCTAGAAATTCCAGGCTGCCAACAATATGGGCGCGCAAGTTGGCGCATTCCACGCGCCAGTGTTTGAGGTCGTATTGGCCTTTGAGGGTGAGGTGCTGGCGCCTGTCTTCGATCAGGTACTCGCAGCGGTGGTAGCTGCCGTCGCCGGGAGCCGTCATCGACCAGTTGCGCAAGGTTTTGTCGGCTTCCTGAAAGCTCGTAAAGCTGCGCCGCTGGCCTTCTTTGTCAGCCCCTTCGAGTCGCGTCAGGGTGATTATCATGGCTGGGCGGTGGACTGCTGGAGACGGGCGGACGCGCCGTTACGCTGATATTCGATGGCGATGCCGGTATGACTCTGGTCGCCCGGGACAGGCACGATACCAGCCGTCAGGGAGTAGCCTTGCCAGTTGCCGGACAGGTAGGCGCAGTCCAACTCGCGCTGGCTCTGGCCGCCAGCCATCACCAGTACTTCCAGATCGGCAAACTGCTCGCGTAGACAGTCGACGCGGGCGCGGTTGAAGTCGCCGATCCACAGTACTTTTTCGCTACGTTCGAATTGCTCTCTGGCCACTGCGTCCACTGCCGATTGCAGGGCGCGGGTGGCGCCCGCTTCATCGCCCGCTTTCAGGTGCATGAAGACGATGCGCACGGGATCGGCCGGATTGATGGTGAAGGTTACCAGTGGCCGCACATGCTGGGCTACATAGTCCAGATCGCAGGGCTGGTCGATCGACAGGTTGGCGTCGGCACTCTGGATAGACAGCACTGGCCAGATGCCTTTGCGTGAAGTCCATGCGACGTGGAATCCGTCTTTGACGATGGCGGACTCGGCCAGCATCAGCAGGTTGTAGTCGCGGTAGGGAATGGCGGCCCAGTTGCCGGCACCACCCTGGTTCATGTAGAGCAATTTCAAGCTGTTCTCCCGCTGCAGGCGTACGTGACCGCGCCGGCGCTCGGGTTTCGGAGCGCCTAGTGTCAGATGTCACTGGCATCAGAATAGGGAGATTCGGCGCCCCTGCGTAGTAGCAGGACGTAACAGCTGGCGGCCTAAAGTAACCGCTACGTAACAGGGAGGTCGGGGTAATGTATCGCCGCAGTAGCAGCAAAGTAGCAGCAAAGTAACAGCAAAGTAACAGTGTCGTAACAGGGACAAAACAGCGAGGGAGCGGCATCGCGTACCACGCCCGTCACGGCCGCAGTACGTGCAGTGCCTTGCGGCGCCTCAGACCAGCGGCGCGGCGCTTTAGCGCGTCGTGTCGGGGCGGTTCACCACTTCCGGATCGTGCGTGTAGATCGCGCCGCTAGCGTCTTTCACCCGCAGGATCAGGTGGTAGATGCCGGAGACGGAATCGAGGTCGCTCATCAACAGACGCTTGCCATCGCGGCTAATCGCCAGCGTGCTGAGCTGGTCCTGGCCGACCGGCGTGACGGTAGGTGGCAGGAACACCACGTCGGCACTGGTCGGATCCACCAGCTGGAAAATCAGGACGGCATCATTGCTGTCCACCACGATGCGGTTCGGGAAGCTACGGATATCGTAGCCGTTGCCGTCCGGTTTCTTGACGGCGACGACCTGCACGATGGTGGTTTGTGGCACGACGCTGCGGCTTGCAATGGTGGACATGAATTTCCTCGCTTAGTGAGAGTGGCTAGCAATGTAGCCAAGGTAGGACGGCTCGCGATACTGCATCGCGTCGAGCCGGGCTTTTTCGCTGCTAACGCTGCCCGCTGCGCGCAGACAATAGTGGAGTTTTACCCACGGCGTTAGCAGGCGGAAATCCTGCGTGTCGCGCACCACATTGCTCAGCAAGTCCTGCGCGGCCTTGCAGGCGCGATCGGCGTCTGCCGGTTCGCGCGCCACCAGCTCGGCCTGCAGCAGGAAGTTGTCGGCCAGCGTGATGCGCATCGACTGGTCTTTCGGGCTGCGTTCGAGCTGGGCTTCCAGGGTGCGCTGTGCCTGCTCGAGCAGGCTGCTCGCCTGCGCGCGGTCAGTACGCTGCAGTTGCGCGCTGCGCTGCTGCACCACCGAGAGTAGCCGGTGCAAGCTGCCCTTGCGCGGCTCCAGCTGGCTCAGCGTATGCAGACGCTCGTTCAGCGATGTCAGGGTGGTGGCGAGCTGTGCGTTGCTCACGCCTGCCGGATGGGTATCCAGCCAGCGCAGTTCGATACTGCACAAATCGAGTTGCCAGTCGCGGTTGCTCGGATCCTGACGGATGATGCTTTGCAGCAGGGTGCGGGCCTGGGCAAAGTCGCTATTGGCGGTTGCTTCCTGCCCCAGCGCCTGCCGCAATTCGCCACGGTGGGAATACGCCAGCGCGAGCCGGTTGCTCCAGACTGCGTTGCTGGGCACGCTGTCATGCAGCTTCTGCAGCAGCGCCAGTTCCCGTTCATGCAGGGCCAGCGCAGCATCGAGCTGGCCTAGCTTGCCGCTGGCGCTGGCTTGCCAGGACACGCTATTGGCCAGATCCATGACGATTTTCTGGTCATCCGGGCGGCTGGCCAGTACCCGCGATTTGAGCGCCACTGACTGCTGGAACTGGTCGGCCGCGCGACGGATATCGCCCTGTTTCAGCGCCACCGTGCCGAGATTGCTGTGCGCATAGGATTGCTCCATCCACGCATCCACATCGCCCGGCGCCAGCGCGGCCAGCTGATCACTGAGTTGCTGGTACTCGGTGAAGTGGCGGGTGGCCGCCGGATAATCTTTGCGGTCAAGCTGGATCTGCCCCAGCCAGAAGGCATTGTTGCCCATATCCTTGATGAGGGTACGGTTGTCCGGATCAGTCCGGCGCTGCTGTTGCAGGATGTGGTGGGCCAGCGTCAGTGCTTTTTCGGCCGAGGCCGAATCGGCGCGGGCAATGTCGACTTCGGAAATGACCTGCAAGGCCTTGGCGCGGAAGGCCAGATCGCTGGGCTTGAGTGACTGCGCCGGCTCGCTGGACAGGTAGCCCAGCGCCCGCGCGCTGACGGTATCGAGCAGGTCGAGGCGGCCTAGTGGACGCAGTTTGTCGACGAATTCGCCCAGCATAAAGCCCATCAGACCTTCCGCTTCGCCGCGCAGACGTTCGGATTGCTGCTGCGCCGAGCGCGCCATTAAGCCCAGTACGCCCGCGAGCAAGGCCAGTGCCACACCGACACTGAGTACCGCAATGCGGACCCGTTCGCGAGCGGTGACGCGCCGTCGCGACGCGTCGATGAAGTCGCGTTCCAGCGCCGTCAGCACAAAGCCCGGCACCGCTAGCAGGTCACTGGCCTGATCGGCCTGTAGACCGGCTGGCAACAGCAGATCGCGCGAGTCACCGCTGTCTTTCCAGCGGATCGCCTGCTGGCGCACGCGGCTGCGTGTCTGCAGGGCGAGGCGGTGGTTTTCGATCCAGTCGGTCACGCGCGGCCAGCGGCGCAGCAAAGCCTCGTGTGCGACGGCAAACGCCGCCGCACCGCTCGACAGATCGCTGACGAACAGGCGCGCATCCACCAGTTCCTGCACCAGTTCCCGTTCCGCCGGGCTATGCAGGGCCGACCATGGCACGTGGCGCGAAGTCACCGCCATATCGCCTTCGGCAATCTGCACCAGTTGCGATAGCACGTGGGGCAGGGCGTTGACCTGGGCAGGCGAGAGTCCCACGATCAACTGCTCGGCACGCCGGCCAATGGCGCCCTCCAGCCCGCCCAGCGCCTGAAAAACCTCGAAGCGCAGGGCGCCATCGGCACTGCGTTGACGGTAGAGTTCGTGCAGACAGTATTGCAATAGCGGCAGTGCATCCGGGCTGCTGGCAGCGGCATCGCTCAGTACATCGTCGAGCTGGGCGCCGCTGTCGGTGCGTTCGAAGTGCAGCTGGGCTGCCCGGGCGGGCTGGCGGATGATGTCGCCGAGCTCGGTGACACTGGGCGGCAACAGGTCGAAATGTCCGCCCTGTTCCTTGAGCGCCATCAGCTGGGGCGAGGCCACCAGCGCCGGATAGAAGTCGTTGCGGCAAGCCAGAATCACGGTGATGGCACCGCTGCGCGCCAGCAGATCGAGGCTCAGCAGCATCTGCTGGCGCTGCTGACCACTGATGTGCGGCAGGCGGAACAGGGCTTCGAAGCGATCGATGAACAGGGCCGTGCGGCGCCCGGCAGCGCAGTTGATCAGTTGCGCCACCACGCCGGCCGGATCGGCGTCCAGACGCTGCGCCAGTGTGTCGGCACTTTCCTCAGGGAACCATGATTCCTGCTGGGCGTTCTCGCCATCGAGCAGCAGGCTGGCCAGCCCTTGCAGGGCGCTGAGTTGGCCCAGATCGGCGCAGTCCAGCATCAAGTGGTCGTGGATGGCAGCTTCGGTATCGCCCGGCTGTATCGTCATCAGACGCGGCAGCAGACCGGCCCGGATCAGCGAAGTTTTGCCCGATCCGGACGGGCCGAGTACCAGCACCATGGCGCACGCGGCACGGCGCTGTGCCTGCAAAGTTTGCCATAGCTGGCTGGTGACGCGCTGGCGCCCGAAGAAAATGCCAGCGTGCTGTTCTTCGAATGCTTCCAGTCCGCGGAACGGCGAACCTTCCATCCAAGCACCGCTGGCAGCGGCATGGTCTTCCCGTACGGTGGCGACGGCGCGATAGCCACGCTTGCGGATGGTCTCGATATAGCGCGGCGTTTTGCTGTCGTCGCCGAGCGCGCGGCGCAACTGGGCAATGGTTTTATGGACGGGATTGTCGCCACTCAGGCTGCTACCCCAGCACGCTTCGAGGATGGCTTCGCTGGAAACCACGGCGCCGTTCTGTTTGCATAAAAATAACAAAACATCCATCGCGCGCGGTTCTAGTGGCTGGCGTTCTTCGCCGCGCAGCAGCGAGTTGCTGCCGGTTTCGACCTTCCACTCGCCAAATTGAAAATCCCGCAACCTTCTGGTGCTTGGTTCGTTTTCTTTTTTGTTCATAAAAAACAATGACTTAGCGGCCGGAAGGTTAACGGAAGGTTAATCCGGCCGGATTCTCCTAGAGTGGCTCTGTCTGCAGCCATGAGCAAGGTTGCGATTTTATAAGGAGAATATCATTAACAACTATATATCAGCTAATCCGGCAACGTTGGCGTCGGGCCTGCCGGTGGCAGCGGAGCAAATCCGCGCGGAATTACATCGTGTGCTATCGAGTCCGGGCTTCAGCCACGCGCCCCGCACCCGCTTGCTGCTCGAATATATGGTTGAGCGTTACCAATCGGGCGCGGTGCGCGATTTACAGGAATATGCGATTGGGCTTTCCGTGTTCCGGCGTGATGTTGCTACTTATTCAACCACCGATGATCCGGTGGTGCGTGTGCAAGTGGGACGTTTGCGCCGCAAGCTCGGTGAGTATTACGCCACCGCAGGACGCTCTAGCCCGATCCACATTTCGATTCCGGCACGCGGCTATGTGCCCGAAGTGGTGTTGCACCGGAGCGAGGGCGAGATGCCCCGGATTGCCGTGGATCGGCTCAGCTATCTGGGGGAGGAGGCCGAGGTGGCCAGTTTCAATCGCGGCTTGAACGAAGAACTGAGCTATCAGTTGCATCAGTTGCCGGGCATGGAGTTCGTGCTAGGGCAGGACTCGGCAGCGCAGGACTTACCTGAGGGCTGGGGCGCCACCCATAAATTATCCGGTACGCTGCGCGCCGATAGTGGCACCTTGCGCGTCACGCTGCGCTTGCTGGACGTCAAAATGAAAAGTGTTGTATGGAGTAGCCAGACCGATGTGGAGCGCGCCTTGTCGATCGAGCAGCAGACCCGGCTATCGCAAGCGTGCTGCGAGGCGCTGCGTCAATATCTGCTCCTGGGTAGTCCGGCAGTTTGAGCCTGCCGGACGGGCCGCTTGCGTTGCAAACATGTCAGGAATATCACGAAAATCCCGCTGGGTGCGCATGCCGGTGTAGACTAGGGCGCACTATCCATTGCACGGAGCAGCTATGAAGCGGGTCACAGGAATTGGCGGGATTTTCTTTCAGGCAAAGGATCCTGTCGCGATGCGGGCATGGTATGCCCGGCACCTGGGGATCGATGTGCAACCCTGGGGCGGCGCCGTGTTTGACTGGGCGGATGCCGAAGGCAATCCGGTCACTGGCGCCACGGCGTGGACCATCTCCGCGCAGCATGCGCAGGAATACGCGCCCGGCAATAGCCCATTCATGATCAATTACCGCGTTGAAGATCTCGATGCCTTGCTGGCAGCCTTGCGTGAAGAGGGTTGTCAGGTGCTCGAAGTGGGCGAGCCGTCGGAATTTGGCAAGTTCGCCTGGTTGCTCGATCCGGAAGGTAACAAGGTCGAGTTATGGCAGCCGATGCCCGGTCAATGAGGCACGCCTTAGTGTAGGGAAGACCGATTCCTATCGCCAGATTTTCACCAGCTCACAGGCATCAGCAGCGCCAGAAGCGAGATTCGGCGGACCGTCTCCGATTCCAATCGAAGCTACGTCAGCGTTCAATGTGGCTTTTCCGGAGCGGCCCGCTTTTTGCGCGTTGACGCGGAATATTCAAGGTTGATGTCTTCCATCTTGAACCATAGCTCCGCGCGCGCCAGCGGGGTTGATGGGCTGAGCAAAGGATTGCTCAGTTCAATAATCCGTCGGTGCGGCAGATCGGCCAGTG
The DNA here is from genome assembly GCA_027490725.1 of Oxalobacteraceae bacterium. Lineage (GTDB taxonomy): Bacteria > Pseudomonadota > Gammaproteobacteria > Burkholderiales > Burkholderiaceae_D > Rugamonas. The sequence goes on along the minus strand of JAIXXN010000002.1, from coordinate 89,859 downwards.
CGATGGCGTCCCGATAGTGGGCGTAGAACAGGCGGTCAAACGAGCCGTCGGCAATCGCCAGTTCCAGGCCGCGTCGCACGTTCTCAGCGAGCCGGACATTGCGCCGACCGACGAAAAAGTAGTCTGCAGTCGGAAAACGCATCACGATATAGGGGTCGACGATGAGCTTGTCGTGCACCTTTGCCTCATGCCAGACCGTGATGATTGGTCGAGGAAAATAGTCGATCCGCTGCGCTGCCAGCATGTTGAACATGCCCTCGTAGGTCGCGACGCCGCGCACCGCAAGGCCATTCGCGCGCATGATGTCGATATCGGGCCAGTCGTGGCCTTGGCCTGCTTGGAAGGGTTTCAGGTCCCCCAAGGTTCTCACCTGCGCAAACTGGGATGGGTGCTTGGCGCTGAGCAGGCTGATGCGCCAACCCATCAGGCCTTTGGTAATCGGTATGCGAATCGGCAAGAGCTGCGCTTCGCGCTCGCTAGTTGTCATGGTTGCCATGATGTCTATCATGCCGCTTTCCGAGACAATTTCGAGCGCAGCCCTGCTTTGTTTCATCGTCTGCGTGGCAACCTTGACCACGTAGCGGGTGTTCGTTTTGGACAGTGCCAGCTTGAGGAGCGCGACCGCATAGTCGTTGTAGCTGTGATCATCAACGCTTTCTGGCGCTGGAAAGGTGATCGTTGTCGCCTGGACGCTTGCGCCCGTGAAGACTAGGGTGGTGGCCAATAGCAATGGCCAGAGGCGCAATGTTGGTATTTTGAAATCCGCAACTGACATATTTTTCGTACACGTTAGTTCATTGGAGAAGAGCCACCAATGGCGAATTTTTGAGGGAACTGCAATAGATTGCTATTGGTCTAGCTTGTATTGTCGCAGAGTTCGATCTGCGCGTTCAGCGTATGCAGAAATATCTTTGCTCGTCCCACACAGTAGTTCCTTCTTGCATCGCCCCCAATGCCACGGGCCCATGGCCGCAACGAAGCACTAGGTGCGTGGCAATTCTCGAATTTCCACGGTGCCACCAGCGTCAAAAATTGGATTCCCGTTCAGAAACTTCCTAGCCGCGTCCATATTTTCCGCGCGAACGCGGATAAAGCCGCTTACCGTCAACGGCGCGGGCTGACTGACGCAGTGCTTCTTAAAGACTGCCCCTGCTCCAATGCTGCTTCCGCCATCGAATTGTCCGGATGCTCGAAGTTCCTCCATGTATAGCTCCCATCGGGTGTCGTCATTTGCAATGGTCGACTCAATTACATCGTCGTGCATAAATAGGATGTATTCGTTCATATGCTCCTGCCATTCAATTCTGTTTTTACCCTACACGTGCAATAAAGGCTGCGCTTGGCTGACAAAAGACTAACGTAAGAACTTGCCTGCTTTTACTTCAAGCAGCTTAATAAGCTCGGGCTGCATAAACTCATAGTCATCAGGAATATCCAGGCAGATGATGCGCTTCCCATTCAGATGAGAGCGAAATTTGGCCGACAGACGACTTCGATGAGCCTTCTCCATTACAAATATGATGTTCGCCCATTCAATCTGTTCAGTGGAAAGCGGCACTGTTGCATCACCACCAAGCCCTGCAGAGTCTGTTTCGACATCTGGCCAGCCAGCGAAAATCTGCTCGGCTGTCGGACTTCTCAGACGATTCTGGGAGCAGAGGAACAAAGCACGTTTCAATCTATTTCATCCTCGAAGTGGTCAAAAATGGGCGTGACTGCTGTTGGCTGCGGAATCAATCGGTGATCGCAACACTCTAACCTCAATCTCGGCGTCAAGCCAGACGCTTGGCTTGGTATTTGGCATCAACACCGGGTTCGGCATTAAGTTGACTTGCAATGACCTTGCCGCCATTCAACTAACCATCGATGCCCCATGCCGCGCGTAGGCATCGCGCATAGCGTCGGCCGGCACACCAGATGCGTTAGCTCTGCTAGTGGCAGAAAAAAGTTCCTTCGGTCTAGTCCATCGTCCATTTATATTGAATAATCGACCACGCCTCTATCCGCTTCCCATCGTCAGTGGCAGGGGAAAATTTACATTTTTCGATTCCATCTTTAGCGGCGGAATCCAATAATGGGAACCCACTTGACCTGACTAATCGTGAATCGCGTACATCGCCATTTACGTCGATTAGAAAAGCCACCTTCACGGTTCCGGTATTATTGTTGCGTAATGCATCCTGCGGATAGCGTGGCATTTCACAAGTTTTCATTTGGAGGGTAGGGGCAATATAAGGATAATTTATTCTCCAATCATATATAAATGAAAACCAAGCATCGACCGCAGTCCCCTCGTGCGTTGCTGGGATAAATTTACAATCTGTTGCTCCGTTTAAAGTAGCATTGTCGAGTGCCTGGCTATCCGTTGGCCGTGTTATTTTCCCATCTCCCACACTGCCATCTGCGCGAATAAGCAACTGCATTTCAACAAGTCGCGGTATTTTATTCGGAAATGCACTCGGCCGCGCGAGACTGCAAGGTTCCGCATCATTAATTTTCGCTGGAGGCATTGGGTTTGATGAGTGACCTATCTCTGCAGCATCGACGTAATTTGCTGAAAATATTGCAATGATAATGGCATAGATTAGTGGCATAGAAAGTGTAAAAATGCTCAAGTGAATTAATTATCGGAATTTATAGATAAGGACGTTCTTATTTGCAGCGTCGCTCCATGCCATGCTAGAAGCTCACTATGAAAGTCCGGTCAACAGTACGAATATTTCTTCTGCGGCTTTCGCACCAATCCTGCGAGCAACTGGTCGATTGTGTTTATTCGCCAGATATGAGCATTCCGATCAGTGTCAAGATCCAGAAAATAATACCTACCACGATCCATGCAAAGTTGTATTTAGTTAAAACGCTGTTGCTTTTTCCTTGTGGGTCATTGCAACTAACGTTGATTTTTTCCTGCACGATTAGGAACTGCGAAAGAAGCGGTGCAAGTATAACTAGCGATAAAATGTCTATATAAGGTGATCCCAATGAGCGGTATGATAATCGATCCAGAACGTTTGCTAAAATTAGCAACAGAACGATCTGTGTGGCTTGCCGGCCATTTCTCCAATTCTGCATAATTGGATGGTTGTGCGCTAAAGCTTTAATCTCCCGAAGAAGAGCATGCACAAAAAATATGGAAAAGAAAGCACGGGCAACCGGCCAAATATCCATGCGGTCTGTGTGCGTGACTTGCCATTTTTCTTTATAACAAGCCCAATTCTTATAGAACCAGTAAAACCCATATAGGCCTAGCGTCGCAATATAGAGTATTGTGAATTTCCGAATGGAGACCACATAAAACATGGTCATTTGAGGTACACCATCATAAATATCCGCATCTTCGTGAAGAATTTCGGTGCTATTTGACATTGTGGAATTCACTTTTTTAATGAAATTTTCAGTAAATCAAGCTAATTTTAGAGTAAAAAATCTTAACAATTTAATTTTAAGCAGCAGAAGTCGCCAGATCTTTTATTGGCCAGTTGCGGAAATAAATTGAATGACCTGATTCGTGCAGCATCAGCGTCTGATTATTATTTTTGCCTAGGTCATCAATGGCCAAGCTGACCTCGAGGTCAATGCATCGGAAGGATGGTCTCGATTGTCAGAACTATTATCATCAATGCCATACCAAGAGCGAAAACTGCCACCCCGATGAGCGCTGCGCGGCGGCGACCGACCGTCGTCCCGCTCTGGTCCAGCGCTCGACTTCTAAAGTACATACTTGCGAGGAACGCTTCCAGGAAAACCGTAATTACGATATTTAGGAAAAGTGGAATTTCTAAGGGAATGATTTTTCTCAAAATTCCAAGCACAATTGTTGCGAAAAAAAGCATAGCCGCAAATATCAAACTATGCTTCCAAGAAATCCTGGATTTCTTCACAAGGAAACCGGAAAATTTTACCAAGGCACTGGCACAGAGCAGAATTAAAAAAAGTCCAAGCAAAAAGAATATAGCGTTCACTAAATACCTTAAGTAAATTTCGACACGTGCTTGGCTGGAAGACGCTCCTAAATGGGCTTTTGCTCAACACCTTCGAAAAAATTGTAAATTTTATAAATAAAAAATTACTTTGGCAAGGCCTGAAGCGCGGTTTCTTGCCGCCCACTGGTGATCAATCACACTCCCTTGTACCAACTCGTCGAGCCGGATATTTTCATGTATATGCGTATATTTTTCTAAAAGCGTATGGTGATACCGAGAGGTGGCGGCTTCTTGCCGAATACAGACTATAGGACAGTATCAACAGGACTCGCAAACTTGCAAATTCTGGCGAGTAGGCGTCGGCGAATCAGACCGCTTATAGGGCGAATTAGGCACCAGTACAGCGTCAGATATATCGTTGATTGCCTGTCGTTGCAAAATATACGGGTTTCCGTCGTCAATTTTGTTCGTCCATCATCCATTACTTTCGCGCTAAAATTAAGTACAAGTTTTGCTACACCAGCTTGGTTAAAACCATGAAATTCAGCGGGACTAGGCACCGATACAATCCCGTAGTCTGGTCTCCAGAACTTGCCGAGAAGGCCGAAAACTATTTCGTGGTCGGCGTTACGGCCCAGCATGAGAAAGTTATCGATACCAAAAGGCGCTTGATTTTTCAATGCACCGCTTATTCCGAATTTATCCAATAAACGCGCCGGAAACTCTCGCATCTTGATAAAGGTGCGCATCCAAGGGTCGGTAGCCACCTCAGGATCCATCACCACGTCCAGAAGCGCTGCAGGAGTTTTATCAACGAAAACTTCGTGCCGTTCCTTAAATTGGTAGACTGGGAGGTAGTCGTCGATTGAAAGGGCTGCGGGCATAAATTCCCTAATTTTGCGTTTAAAAATGGCACTCAGTCTCGCTGCTGACCGTTATGAGCCATGCGTTTGCCAGAATGCCTTGATCAGCGCCTATTGACTGCGTTCCTGCGCAAGACGTTTGGTCAGGCGTTCGCTGGCATCGGCCGCATAGGCGCGGCAGCCATTGGCATCGATGAAGGGATTGTGCGCCGCTGTGCGTGCAGCCGCTTTCTCTATGACATCTGTGAAACCCGGGTGTACCGAGATAATGATGTCGCATTTCAGTGCCGCAAGCTTGGCAATGCTCGCTGCGAATGACGCCGAGATATCCGGTGTCTTACCTTTGCCGGAAAACTTGAAATCACCGCTGGCGTAAGGATTGAGGCTGTCGGCGTACACCACATTCAGGCAGCTGTTACCCTCGCAGGAAGTCCAGGTCCAGGTGGTGCCGCCCGGCGTATGGCCAGGGGTCATGTGCGCGGTGACGCCAATTGGGCCAAGCTTCAGGATTTCGCCCTCGTGTACCACTTTGACCTTGCTTACCTTGGCGACGTGCACCACGGGATCAGCCTGATACTGCGGGTCGTCCGCGCCGTTGGTGCCACTCTGGAGTGCCAGTGCGGCCGAGGGGCTGGCCGCCACCACGGCGCCACTGGCACGTTGCAGCGCTGCGATACCGCCAGCATGATCCCAGTGCGCGTGGGAGTTGACGATCAGTTTCACGTCCTGTATCCGGAAGCCGAGCGCTTTGATGTTGGCCTCTATCACCGGCGCCGATTGCGGTAGCCCGCCATCCAGCAGGATATGCCCTTGAGGCCCGGTCACCAGAATCGCTGACAGACCATCGACGCCAACGTACCAGGTGTTGCCGTACACATTAAACGGTTTGACTGGTTTATTCCATTGCACACAATTGTCGCAGTTGACCGGTACGTCGTGTGCCTGCGCGCTGCCCACTGTGCTGCCCATTACGCTGGCCATTGCCAGCAATACTTTAGCTGCCATCTTCAAAGTTTGTCTCCTAGTTTAAAAGAAATGCGATGGCATCCGGGTGGCGCCAGAATGGGCGAGCGAATCGCGGATTCTGCTAGCATCGCGTGAGCGTTGTTCCGAGTCATCGGCATGCAGCAGCACGACCGTGAAGTCCTTGTCGCCGCTGCGGAGGCGCATGGTCAGGCAACGCCCGGCTTCGGCGCTGTAGCCGGTCTTGGATAAACGGATATCCCAGCCCTTGCCACCGACCAGAGGATTGCTGTTGTGCAGCGCGCGCGTCCGGCCGTCGACGGCGACTTCGGCGCGCTGGTGACTGGTGATCTCGGCAATTTCCGGATAGCGCGCTGCTGCTGCCACAATCGTGGCCAGCTCCGTGGCAGTCGATGTATTGGCTGGCGTCGCCCCGGTGGGATCGGTGATGGTGGTGCGTGTCAAACCCAGACTGCGGATCTTGGCCCGGACAGCGTGCACGAACGCCTCGTTTCCGCCCGGGAAGGTGCGTGCGAGCAGGATGGCAGCGCGATTCTCGGACGACATCAGCGCCATCTGCAGCGCCGTGGCACGCGGGATCTGCGAGCCTGCGCTGAGCAAGCTATTGTCCTGTATCGCGGACCCCATGTCCTCGCGGGTGATGCGCAATTTCTCGTCCGGAGCAAGTCTGGCGTCTAGCACGACCATGGCGGTCATCAGTTTGGTCAGGGATGCAATCGGCACCACAGTATTGGCATCCTTGGCCAGCAAGACCTTGCCGCCCGCTTCGTCGAGCACCAGTACGTGCCTTGCGTTCACGGGCAACTGCAGCAGGCTGGCAGCGCTAGCTGGGTGGCTTGTGTCCGGGCCTGATGCCTGCATCGGCAAACTCACGCACGCCACCAGCAAGGCCGGCAAGGCGAGCTTCCAGCCCGCGGTCTCGGGCGGCGGTGCCATCAGTCTTTCAATGCGCTGGAATAATTGACCGCCGCGGGCCGACATGATCAATCCCGGCTGGCGGGAGGGCGCTTGCAGGGAAAGTTCGTTAAGCGCCAACGCCATGTGGCCCGGATCGTGCAGCAGCAGTGCACCCAGTTCATCGGCAACCTGTTCGCGTTCCACCCGCATACGCCGCGATAGCCACCAGATCACCGGGTGGAAAAACAGCAGCCCTTCAACCAGGCTTTGCAGCAGATTGACTAGATAGTCCCAGCGTTGGACGTGCGCCAGTTCATGGGCAAGCAGCGCTTCCAGCAAGGCGACCGGCATACCGCTCAGCAAAGCGGCCGGCAGAAGTACCACCGGCTTCCAGAAACCCAGCGTGACAGGGCCAGACAGCGACGCATGTAATTTGAGCTGCACGCGGCGGTGCAGACCCATACGCTGCGCCATGGCGTCGAGGCGCGCTTGCCAGATGGCCGGCGCAAAAACGGCATGACGGCGCAACTGCCTGACCCAGACCAGTCCCAGGCCCAGGCGCAACATCATCAGGCCGACACCCAGGGACCAGGCCACCACCAGGGCGGGCATCCGTGCCTGTAGCGCATGTCGCCAGACTGGCACTTGCGTGGTCTGTAATTCGGCGAGTATCGTCTCCGCCTGAGCCAGCGACCACATCAGATAAACCAGCGGGATACACAGACAAATCAACAGGGCCATGGCGCAGACCGCATAACGCCAGCGTGGACTGGCGTCGCGCAAGAGTCTCAGCAGTAAGGCGGCGATGGCGCCGACCACCAGCCCCTGCCAGACGAAATGCAGAAGCGACCAGCCTACCGCGGGGACGAGCAACGCAAGCGAAATCGGGCTCATGGTTGCGCCTTGTCTTTACGACGCAGTATCTTTTCGATCTCCGAGCGCTCGTCGGCGCTGACATGCTCTTTGAGCGCAGTCAGTACCAGGGCTTTTCCCGAACCTGAAAACACTTTAGAGATCAGCTCTTTGAGCAAGCTGGTCTGTAGTTTTTCCTGCGCTAAGGCTGGGGCGTAGCGCTGGGGGCGCTGACTTTCGTCGCGGGTCAACATGCCTTTACCGTGCATCAGCTGGAGCTGACGCAAGACGGTGGCATAGCTGGCATCGGCACGTTCAAGGCGTAGCGCTTCGAACACTTGTTTGGCGTCGGCAGGGCCGAGGTGCCACAGGATGCGCAGCAGGTCGAGTTCGGCCGCAGTCGGGTGAGGAGTTGCTGTGGAAATTGTCATGGTATCTAGAATAGCAGTTCTAGAACTATTTTTCTAGAACTAAATTTCTAGATCCTGCGTCGATGTTCGGCTCCCCTTTTTGCGCAGCCTGCTGAACGGATGCCTTGGCATAGCATCAGTCGGGCACCGACGCTTCAATCCCGGGCTTTACTCTTTCTTTTTCATCAGACCGGCCAATGCGGCAAACGGATTATGGGTTGCTGGCGCGACCTCGGCCGACTTCAGACCATGTCCCCGATCGGCTTCAAGGTACCGCGAGTGTTCATTATCGTGGCAGTAAAGGCAGAGCAGTTCCCAGTTGCTGCCATCGGGCGGATTGTTGTCGTGGTTGTGGTCGCGATGGTGCACGGTCAGTTGCGACACATTGCTATGCGTGAATTCGCGCATGCAACGCCCACACACCCAAGGATACATTTTCAGCGAGCGCTCGCGATAGCCCAGTTCGCGCTGGTCGGCTGCACGGCGTGCGTCAGCCACAATTTTATCGAGCCGCGCGGCATCCGGTTTTTTTCCAACGGTCATATCTATTCCTTCCTCTTTAGTTGTATGGGGCCGGCGAGCGTCGAGATCGGCGTGGCCAGATTAGCCCGACTAGCCAGCTGCAGTTATTGGCCAGGTGTAGATTTTCTTGCACGATAAATTCGCCAGCAATAAATGAGCGCTAAGCCCAGAGATATGAAGGAGAATCCATCCACCAGATACACGGCTAACACGCCTGGAAGTATCTTGTCGAAAACTGTGTAGCATAGCGAGAAGAACAAAGCCCATGCCAGCAACCACTGTTTCTGCCAGGCGAATCCGATTGTCGCAAGCGGCGCACAAACAAGACTGAGCATCGTACCAATTTGCATGTTGAAGCCTCACGAAATAGGCGTGTCTGGTGATGGCCGGATCGGCCGCAAAGTGCAAGTAGCATAACAGGACATTTGTGCGGTGAGGATCAGATTGTCATTGCTGGCCGCTACAGTACACGCTGAGCGAAGCATTCCTTAATAGGGCGGTGTTGCTTCGGGCGTAGCAAGGTTTGCCCGCAATTTAGACCCAAGGGTGGCGCCAGCTAAAACGAGTCTCGCAAAGGCTGCCAGCAAGGGCAGTGCGAGTAGGGCGAAGCCGTATGTCGCCAATACGACAGGGAGCCACAAGATCACTATCCCGATGAAGCTAGCGATGCCGACCACCTTATGGTGTGATGGTCTTATGAAAAAACCTTGAAGCGCGCCAATTAGCAGCGCACAGAAGACAATCGCCAGCAACTTCACCCACCCCGGGTAAGCTTCGAAAACCATGTAGACGAGAGATGCCGAGAGGGTGCTGAGGATGATGCTGAACGCCCCAATGAGTCCGGTCTTCACTGTGCTGATCCAATGACGGTCATAGGGCGCGTTTTGCGTTACGAGCGGAACAATACTTCTTCACGCTTGCACCAATGCACACACAGCGCGAGTAGCAAGCACGAGACCAGTGCCGTCGAAGCGAATACGGTGCCATAGTCGGCGATCGCAATTGTCCCCTTGACGACTTCTTTAATGGCCAGCGAAGTATTGATGATCGGTACCAGAGACCAGCCATCGCTCAGTTTCATCCCGGGCAGCATCGAGGCCATGATGGGTAAAAATATGATTATCATCATCTGTTGCGAATAGCTCGCTGCTTCCTTATGGCTGCGGGCGAAGAAGGAAACCGCCAGCAACAGCGCCGATACCATGGCATAGGCTGGCACGATCAGCAAACCCAGCATGAGTAGTTCCGGGGCGTGGATGTATTGCGTAATGGTTTGCAGTTCGCCGCCTTGCTGGCCAAGAATGTACAGCGCGCACAGACCCATGGACGTAATGCCGATGACGCCGGAGACCACTGCAGCGCACAGGATCACGAGGAATTTGGCAACCACCAGACTCGCACGCGAAATAGGCAATAGCAGCAGGGATTCGAGGGTGCCGCGTTCTTTCTCACCAGCACCCATGTCGATGGCCACTGCAATCGACGATATCAGCCCCATCATGAACAGGAAGTAGGGGATCATGGCGCCGAGTTTCTCGCCCTGTTCCTGGCGGTCGCTGGCAGTACTCGATACGCTCAGCACAAACGGGGTGTTCATCGAGGCGGCGACGTTAGCGGCAACTCCGAGCATCGTCAGCCGTTCGCCGCGCAGTTTGTCGGTGTAGGCCGCATATAACAGGGGTTTGACGCGCTTGCCAACGCTATCGAAAACCGTGGCGGTGTTATACATCAGCGCCAGTGGCGGCTGCTGGCCGGTCAGGATCGCACGCTCGCCGCCAGCGCCGAAGATCAGGGCAAAATCGATCTGTCCGGTGCGGATAGCGGCCTCGGCTGCTGCCGTCGACGTGGCCGGAACGGCGCGCAGTAGCGGTGTTGCTTCAAGTACCGTACGCAGCAGCGGTGCGCCATCGGAGGCCACCAGCGCATAGCGCAACTCGCGCGTGCCTTCCTGCTGCGCCTTGTTGGTCGCCAGCTTGGCGTAGCCGAAGATGAGCATGGGGAATACCACGGCAGGCATCACCAGCATGAAAATCAGGGTGCGCTTGTCACGCAGGACCTCGAGTACTTCTTTATAAAATACATTCCACATCGATGGTGCCTTTAAGCTGGATGCCGGGTAGCGGTGATGGTGTGCAGATAAGCGTCGTGCAGCGAGGTAGTGCCGGTATCGCTGAGCAGGGCTGGTAACTTGCCCTGATACACGCTCACGCCGTGGTTAATGATGCAGACCTCGTCACACAGGTCTTCCACTTCGTGCATGTGATGGGTCGAGAAAATCACGGCGGCGCCACTGCTTTGATAGGCGCGGACGAAATCATTGACCAGTTTGGCGCCGAGAATATCCAGGCCGGTAGTCGGTTCGTCGAGGATCAGGATGGCCGGCGTATGCACCACCGTGCGGGCAATCGCGGCGCGTTGCTTGTTGCCGAAAGAGAGTTTATCCACCTGCTGATCGGCATACTGCTGCAGGCCGAACTGGTCGATCAGCTGCGCGGTTCTGGTCTTGAGTACAGCGCCCTGCAGACCATAGGCGCGGCCGAAATATTCGATGTTTTCACGCACGGATAGGCGCTGATACAAGCCCGTGTGGCCGGATAGGAAACCGATCTGGCGGCGTGCCGCCATCTGGTCCTGTGTCAGGCGCTCGCCTTGTACCAGCACTTCGCCAGCGCTCGGGGCGATCGCGCTGGATAGCATCCGTAAGGTGGTGGTTTTGCCGGCGCCGTTAGGGCCAATCAGGCCCAGCACCTGACCCGGCTTGCACGTGAAGGATACGGATTTAACTGCCTGTACCAGCTGCCCTTTGGCACCTTTGGCGGTTGCTTTGAAGTCCTTTTTAAGTCCTACTGCCTCGATCATTGTGGTCTTTCTTTAAGAGCCGGTCAGCGCAATCGCTTTCTCTGAATAGATAAATTATATACCCAAAATGGCAACATTAATTTATACAAAGATTCTCCACAGATACGGGGGCGACTGAGCACTCAGGGCACTGCAGCCACCTCAGCACTACTGAGCACCTTCAAATTTACCGCAAAGGATAGTGCTGGCGCGATCGACATAGGCTTTCAATGACGTCATTTCCATCGACTTCCGCCAATCGTCCACTTGGCTAGCGTCGGCAAGTTCGAATGGCTGCCAGATATTTTTGCCGATACACTTTCCCTGCGTGCCGAACCGTTGGCGCTGTTTATCGGCGACATCGAGTCGGTCACGCAAGTAGGCAACGTCAGACTTGCGCACTTCTCCTTGCGCAATCAGTGCTTCCATCAGTCCCAGCATTTCGCGCTGCCAGTTGCGATCATGATCTGCATGCTGAACGATCAGCCACGCACCTTGTGCCGCATCATTGCCGACCGCTGTCAGAGTCGGCCAGCCATGTTGCTTCACCAGTTCGCTTAACTGTGACTGATTCATGCGGAATATCTCGGCCAGCTGCTCGGGACTCAGTTTTTTCTCGCGCAGGGATGATTGATCGATCTGTCGCAAATTGAGTAAGGTTTTTTGTAGTGGTAGGTTAATGCGGGTCAGCTCCTCTGCTGGTGCTGGTGCTGGTACCTTAGGTGTCTGCTGGTGCTTGCCGGCGAGGACCTCGAGCACTGTAGGGCGAATCACATCGTAACCCGGCTGGCCCAGATACATGCCGTGTGTTTCATGCACAGCAGGCCGATACAGATCCAGATGGTAGAGCCGCTGGTCTTTAGGTCGCTGCCCCAGTTCCAGTGCAATCTGATTGATTTGCTCATAGCTGCCCAGCGAGATTTTGAAGTCTTGCTGGCCGGATTCGTTGAGTACCATGAAGGAATACACCAAGGCGTTCGGGCCGGACGGGCGGAAGTATTCAAGCACCATCACCTTGCGGCCAGCGTGGATAAACTGCTCCCTGCAAAAGATGGGCTGTGCGCTGAGCGACTTGTCCGTGCCTGCTTGCCACAGTGCGATCAGGTCGGTGCGCTCCTGATCGCGTGCTTGTAGATCGCCGAGCGCCTGATAGGTCTGGATCAGCTTGGCGCGCACCTGCCAGTTGCTGGCATCTAGCGCGCGATAGGCGCGCCATGCCTGCAATGCCACGGCGTGGTTGCCGACCTCTGCTGCGCTTAGTCCCAAGTTCCAGAACACCGATGGGCTTGGGTTGCTGCGTCCCAGTTCCTCGAGAATTGGCAGTGCCTCTGCGGCTTTGTGCGCCTGTAACAATGCTGCGGCACTGGCAAATTTCGCTTGCGCGTTGGTTTCGGTCGCGGTACTGATCAGTGGCAACGCGAGGCTCACCATCAGCAAGGCGAGAATGCGTGTAAAGCGTTGTGTCATGCGGTAGGCTCCTGATTAGCGGTCGTCACCTTATTGAGGCCGGCGCGGGGCTGTGTGGAGGTGCTCGTGAAAATGCTCCTGCACGTTGAAGTTCGCGATATCGAGCGCATGCTGTCTATTCGAGCGATCGATGAATTCGGCGGACGCTGTGCGCAAACTCTGCTCGTAGAGCCACGACCACAGCGCCAGCTTTGCCTCAGTGGGCAGATGATTTGCCGAGAGACTGTTGGAGCCGAGGTGCAAGGTGTCTGAAGCATGAAATGCGCCCACACCGATGCCTGTTTGCGTGTCTAGCCATAGAAACCCTTTTTCCGAGCAACTCTGGTAGCGACACCCGGACATGCTGATATAGCGGCCTTTGACCACCACAACGGGATCCGGTGTTCCACCCAGCGCCATCAAAAGGCTATCGGCCAGCATGGCGGGCACACGGGTGTTCAGCAACTTTTTGGCGCGTGTATCCCACATGAATTGATCGGTCGACTTGCCGTCATAATGCAGGACCCAGCGTATCGACGCGGGGTTTTGCCGGGTATGCTCGCTAGCCGCCTGAGCCAACCCAGTGCTTGCAGCGAAGAGAACACTCAGTGCGATACAGCGGAAAGTCATAGAGCGTCCTTTTATCGACATCGTAGTGATGGATCAAAGGATAGCATTTTTGAAAAAAGTGAAAGTGCACACAATCTCACGGAGGCTCAGGATGGTTTGTCGGTCTCGCCGGAGTTCCGCCTGGACTTGTACTTCAGCAGAATTAGCACCAGTAGCGCTGCGATGAGGGCGCCGCCAATGTAGAGCAGGGCGCGCGTTCCACCGGCGTAGGTGGAGAGCGCGATCAATACGGCGATGACGATGCAGCCGGTCAGGAAGTCAGTTGGTTTCTTTTCCATTATGTGGTTTTCCTGTCGAATTCGGCGCTGCGGAGTGGCTCTGACTCACTCAGGATGTTTGGCTTGCGTTGTGCTTGCACGATTCAGATACATCAAGCCTAAGGTGACCGAGAAGAACACCATCGTTGCGCCTAGCATCGATAGATGAATCCCGACTTTGCTGCCCATCAGTCCGACAAAAATACCGCTGAACAGGCGCAAGCCTGCCGACGACATGCCGAACAGGCCGAGTACTTTGCCGCGAATCGCATCCGGTGCTTTCATCTGGACGATGGTTTGATTCATGCTGCTGAAGGATAGTTCACAGAAGCCGGCCGCGAACAGGCACACCAGCGCCACATGGTAATTGCTCGTGCTCGCAAAGCTGCCCAGTGCCACCGCCCACGCCATCGCAAAACCCATGGCGGCCGTCGGGGTAATCCGTGTGAATCTGAAACCCGCTTCCAGTGTCACCCCTGCAAACAGCGCCCCGGCAGCATCGGCTGCGAGCAGCATGGAATACGCCAGCCCTGGAGAGATGCCGCCCAGATCGCTCGCAAAGCCCGGCATCTGCGCTTGATAGCTATTACCGACAAAGAAAGAGGCTGCTCCCGACAGCAGAATCATGACGCCCAGTGTCGGAATATTTTTTACCGTCTGGATGGTCTGCCAGATATCCGCCAGACCATGCACGCGCCGCGCAGCCGACTGTTCCAAACGCTTGCCACGGTGCGGTGTTCTGGCCTTGATTAACCAGAGCAGCAGCGGCAGGTATAACGCCGCATTCAACAGGATGCCTTTGGCGGGACCCAGCGTGGCCATGATCAAGCTCCCCACACCCGGCCCCACCAGTACGCCGAAATAGCGCGCCGTGGCATTCAGGCGTACCGCGCTAGCGAGCTTTTCAACACCGACTATGTCGTACAGCAAGACCTGGCTGGACGTCATCCAGAACACGCCCGCAACGCCATGTAGAACCAGCAAGGCCATCGCCCAGGGAATCGTCAAGCTGTCGGTGAGAAAGAAATAGCCCCAGCCCAGTGATACCAGCGCAAACAGGCTGGCACCGATCTGTATCAGACGACGCGAATCAAAACGGTCGTTCAGCGCGCCCACCCCCACGGAAAACAGCAGGAAGGGCAACCAGTGCGAAATCACTGCAAAACCGCCGAGTGTCGGCGACTGGAATTTCTCGAAGGCGACCCAGTAACTGATGACGTGCTCGATGTTGTCCGCCATCATCGTCAGCACAAAAGTGGCTACAAAGATCGGGAAGCCGGGAATGTTGAGTGCTTCAAACGCTTGGTGCTTTGCTGCTGGCGGCGTGTTCTGGGGCATAGAGGATCAACAATAAAACAGGCTTTGAAAATAAGGGCGACGAAATCTGCAGTGGCTATCTGCCCTGTGACAGGTCAATAGTGCGGGATATTATCACCATATCAACTGCGCTAGCGCCAGGGCGCCCGATGGTGGGGAGGGGAGGGGAGTTTGATGCGCTAGCGAGTGCAGCAAGTACTCATCAGGCCTGGCCATAAAAAAAGCACCGCAAGTTGCTTGTCAACTTGCGGTGCCTTGGGAAGCACTGATTCAGTGATCTGATGTGCCTACTAGTGCCGGCGTCGGCCTAATATTATGCCTTGCGGCGACGTGCCATGAAGCCGACCAGACCCAGACCAGCGATCATCATCGCGTAGGTTTCTGGTTCAGGTACTGGGGCTGCGACCAGCGACAGCGAGCCGGTGAAACCCTCGCTGCTCTCCAGTGGCGTACCGGTCACGACGATGTGGTGCAGCGTGCTGGTCAGCGTTGGCAGACGCAGTACCCAGTAGTCGGCGCCGCTGTCGTCCAGCTGATAATTAACCAGCGGGAGGAAGTTGATGCCATCCAGCTTGACACTGGTGACGTTGTAGCCAGCACCGCCGGTGAAGTTGGCGGAAACCTGGCCGACGAATTTGCCAGCGCTGGTGAAATTGCTCAGGTCCAGGTCAAAGGTATTGATGGCGTCGTTACCAGTAAAGGTGGCTGCGTAGGAATTCGGCTTCGCCGTTGCGTTCAGGACGATGGTGGTGTTTGCCGAAGCAACTGCGGACGCTACCAGTAGCGCCGCTGCCAGAATGGTGGATTTGAAGTTCATGGGTTTCCTGTTATCTCGTTAAGGTTAAGGCGCTACAAAGTCTGCAAGAAGTTATTTCCATCAGGAAAAACGTCTTCATTAATTTATAAGTTTAAGTGTATTCAAGTCGGGTAAGTTTTGCAACTTATTTTTCATAAAAACAACTGACATGCTTTTATGAAACTTTTTTAACGCCATTTTGGCGCGCTGGCCGGTCGTTACGGGGCTCTGCCTGGATGTTCAGACAAAGTTGGCGACGGACTGCTCGGGTGGATGGGCGGCGTAGGCCGGCATGCCAGCGCTGGCAAGGGTAGTGAATTGATGCTGCACTTCACCCTTGACCAATTCTATGGCTCTGCTATAATTCGCCCCGCTTTACGAGATGTGAAGCACAACACTCCAAGCGGGAGTAGCTCAGTTGGTAGAGCGCAACCTTGCCAAGGTTGAGGTCGAGAGTTCGAGACTCTTCTCCCGCTCCAGAATTTGAAAAGGCAGCCTGCGGGCTGCCTTTTTGCATTGCTGCGCCGTTTGCGTGTCCGTGTAGCGGATCCGGCTGGCAAGCCCGAGCGCCGTTGGCGGCGGGCTTGCAGTGCTTCAGTGTGCCAGCAGCACGGGAATATCCATGGTGTCGAGGATGCTGCTGGTTACGCCGCCCAGCACGGCTTCGCTCCAGCGGGTGTGGCCATAGCCGCCCATGACCAGCAGGTCGCTGCCCAGTGCCTGTGCTTGCGACAGGATCGCCTGGGCGATCGGCAGCTCGGTGTCGATGCAAAGCACCTCCAGCTGCACGCCGTGACGCGCCAGGAACAGCGCCATGTCGGCACCCGGCGTGGCGCCATGCAGACCATGCTGGTCTGCGGGATTCAAGACCAGCAGCGTGGCGCGGCGGGCTAGTTGCAGCAAGGGGAGCGCGTCGAGCAGGGCGCGTGCGCTCTGGTTGCTGCCGTCCCATGCCAGCAAGGGGCGCTGACAGGGCTGGGTGTCGAGTTGGATACGGCTATGTTTCGGCACCACCAGCAGCGGTCGCGCGCCATGCAGCAGGAGCGAGGGCACCAGCGCGCTGGCGCGGTCGGCCAGCGTTTCATTGCCGTCGTCCTGACTGAGTACCAGCAGATCGGCGCTGTTCGCTTGCAGCAGCAAGGCGCTGGCGGCGTCGTCGCTCAGCAGGCGTTCCTCATACGAATTCACACCGTGCTGGCGTGCGCTGGCGGCACAGGCGGCCAGCGCGGCGCGGGCGTTGCCGCTCATCTGCGTCATGTGTTCGGCCGTGAGCGGCCAGATGCCTGCTGCCACCGCCACCGGGGCGAAGCGCGAAATGCCGGTGGCCGCAGCACCGATCAGATGGGCGTCCAGCATGGCCGCCAGTCGGCAGCCCAGCGTGTAGCGGTCGGCCGCATGGTGTGCCGTGTCGGCATGCAACAGGATGGTGCGATAAGTCATACAGGTCCTTAGTGCGACATCAGAAGCGGAACGGTCATGGTTTGCAGCAGCGTACGGGTGACGCCACCCATGATCATTTCGCGCCAGCGCATGTGGCCATAACCACCCATCACGATCAGGTCACTGCCCAGATCGGCAGCCAGGGACAGCAGTGCATTGCCCACATCCAGACCGGCCGGGGTTTTTTGCGCCATCACTTCGATCTTCACGCCATGACGTGCCAGATACAGCGCCATGTCGGCACCCGGCTGTTCGCCATGCACACCGGTCTGCTGATCGGCGTTGTACACCACCAGTGTGACGGCACTGCTGCGGCGTAGCAGCGGCAGGGCATCGGTGATCGCGCGGGTGGCGGCGCGACTGCCGTCCCAGGCCACCAGTGCGCGCTGGCCGATGTTGCTGAACTCGCCGGCATACGGCACCATCAGGACCGGACGGCCGCTGTTCAGGATGATGCTTTCCGGCAGGCCGCGCACCAGCCGCGCGGCGTCATCGGACGGATCGTTCTGGCTCAGCACCACCAGATCGGTGTAGCGCGCCTGTTGCAGCAGTGTGACTTCCGTTTCATCGTCGCTCAGGCGCCGCTCGTAGGACGTGACGCCAGCCGCTTGCACTTGCTGTTCGTAGCCTTCCAGCGCTTGCTGGGCGGCGCTGGTGAGTACATCCAGCTCCGGCAGGGGAATCGGTCCGGCGTACATGACACTGCTGTTGCGGTAGAACTCGCGCGTGAAGCCGCTGCTGGCCGCGCCGATCAGGTGGGCGTCGAAGGTGCGAGCGACTTCGGCAGCGAGGGCGATGCGTTGCGCCGCATGGCGGGACTGGTCAACGTGAACGAGTATGGTCTTGTACGACATGGAGGACTCCTGTGTTGTTCTGTACAGCCATCGTAGGGAGTTCGCGCTTTGATTTGATTGATCTGGATCAAAAATCACAGCCTTCGATTGAGGCATATGGCATACTGGCCGGCCTATTTCTGGCGAGGAATATTTATGCAGTGCTTGGTCTGGTGCAGTCGCTTGCGGGTGGTGTGTGGTGGCTGGCTAAACCTTGTTGCCACGACGGTTGCCACCACGGTTGCCACTACGCTGGTCACCGCGGTCGCCACCGCACTGGCCACAGCGGCTGCCGCAACAGCCGCGGAGTTGCCTTGCGTAGCGCCTGCGCCCGATCCGTCCAACACCTACGACGCCGAACATACGTACGCCAAGCTGCACAAATCCTACCCGCAAATACGGATTGCCAGCGCCGCCCTGCCGGACGGTGTGCGCAAACTCGACAACCTGACCTACGTGCAATACGGCAGTCGTTGTCTGCAACTCGATCTGTACCTGCCAGCGGCGCCGCACAACGGCGCAGGACCGGCCGCGCTGCGGCCACTCGTGATACTGGTGCACGGTGGCGGCTGGCGGGCCGGCTTCCGTGATGAATTCGCGCCCATGGCCGTGCGTCTGGCCCGGCAGGGCTGGGCGGCAGCCACAGTCAGTTATCGTCTGTCCGGTGAGGCAGGTTATCCGGCGGCCATCCATGACGTGCGCGCAGCGGTGCGCTGGCTGCGCAGCCACGCCAGCGACTACCAGCTTGATGCGCAGCGCTTTGCCCTGGCCGGTGGTTCGGCTGGCGGGCAGATTGCCAGTCTGGCGGGCGTCACCGGCCATCTGTCGGGGTTTGATCCCGGTGCAGCCGGCAGCGCAGTGGCCAGTACGGTGCAGGCCATCGTCAATCTCGACGGACTGTCCGATTTTACTTCTGCCGAGGCACGCCGCTACGAAGATGATCCGGCCAAGCAACCCTCGTCAGCCGGTGCCTGGTTCGGTGGCCGATACGCGGAACAGACGGCGCGCTGGAGCGAAGCATCGCCACTGCAATATGTGCGCGCCGGCATGCCGCCGATGCTGTTTATCGGTAGCAGCCAGCCACGTTTCTCGGTGGGCCGGGCCGAGATGGTGGCGCGCATGCAGGCGCTCGGTGTTGCCACTGCGGTGCAGGTGTTACCCGATACGCCACATTCCTTCTGGCTATTCGATCCCTGGCTTCAGCCGACGCTCGACGCCACGCTGGCATTCCTGACCCAGCAGCTGCCGCAGCGCTAGCGCAGACTGCCCGGCGCGCAGTGTGGTGAACTGTCCTTGCGCCTTGCGCAGACTGCCCTACAATCAGGAGACATGCAGATCACTGCACATCTGACTGGGAGCTTCGCCATGTCTACCATCCATACCTTCCGGCCTGACGATGCCGGTGCTGAAATTGTTGAAGCCGGTATCGAGGTCGCAGACCGGCAGGGCGCTGACAGTGCCGCTGCCTATCTGCGTCTGCGCGGTGTGCCGGCCACCGTGATCGACCGGGTGCTGACTGCGCCCGAGCAGCGGCGCAGTCCGGGGCGGCTGCGATGCCGCGACGAACGGTTGCTGGAAACCGCCTCCCGCTACAAGTACAAGGTCTGAGTCGGTGGGGCCCTGTAGGCGTGGGCCGACATGACTGCATGCTGCGCGCCTACATCTGGCGGTGTCGTGCGCCGATAAGCTGTTGCACAGCGCATGGCTATAGTTGGGTTCAGCTGGTCACCTCGACCGGTCACCCCGATAAGGATAGTCATGAAAGCTCCGACCGCTTCTACCTCTGCACCCATTAGCCTGCTAGGTGCCCAGCAAAATGCCTTGTTGCGTGCGCTTTCGCGCGAAGAGCTGCTGAGTCTGTTCTGTCATCTGGAACTGGTGCCGCTGGCAGCCGGCACCCATCTATTCGAAGTGGGCGCGCTGCTCGATAAGGCTTATTTCCCCACCAATGCCATCGTTTCGCTGCAATACCTGGACGAGGATGGTGGGGCCAGCGAAATTGCCGTGGTCGGGCGAGACGGCGTGGTCGGTGTGGCCATGTATGCGGGGGCCTGTGCCAACTGTCGTGCCGTGGTGCAGACTGCCGGCTATGGTTATCGGATCGGCTGCACTGTCTTGCGCACGGCCTTCCTGGACGGCGGCACGCTGGCCCAGCAGTTGATGCGCCATGCCAGCGCGCTGTTCGCCCAGCTGGCGCAGACCGTGGCCGGGGTGCGCCACGGCAGCATCGAACAGCGTTTGTGTCGCTGGTTGCTGGAGCGGCTGGACCGCTCGATTTCCAATGAACTGAAAGTGACGCAGGAGATGATCGCGCGGCTGCTGGGGGTGCGGCGCGAGAGCATCACCGGCTGCGCGGGGAAACTACAGGACGACGGGCTGATCGAATACCGGCGCGGCACGCTGGTGGTGCTCGATCGGAGTGCCGTGGAAAGGCGCGCCGGTAGTTGTTATGTGGGCGCTTAGGCGCCGCTCGGACTGCTAGAAGCGCTGGCTTACACTGAGTCGTAGCGAGCGCGCTTCGATGGGGTGGAAGTGCACATCGCTGACAGCCTGCGTTTCGCCCTTCAGCTGCGAGGCATAGTAGTAATCGATGGCGGAATCGCGCCGGTTGGTGAGGTTGAAGGCTTCCAGTTCCAGTTGCAGGTGTTTGCGCAGCTTCCAGCCCAGACGGGCATTCAGTGTCAGGCTGGCCGCCGAGCGCACGCGGTTGTCTTCGGTAAGCGGGCGCGGGCCAAAGTAGCGCAATTTGAGCGCGGCCGAGTAGGGCCCGCCGCGATCCAGTGTGACGGCTAGCTGGCCGGTGCCTTCCACTGCGCCGGCCAGATACTGGCCTTCCGCTGCGATGTCGCGCGACCGTGCGTGGGCATATGCCAGATCCAGATCGATGGCGAGCCACTTCAAGGCCTGGTAGTAGTTCGAAACTTCGATGCCGTAGCGGCGGCTGGGGCGGCCCGCCTGCGTGCCACCGGCGTCACCGATGTAGCTCAGTTCCGAATCGAAGTCGAGCCGGTACAGGGCCAGCACGGTTTGCAGGCCGGGCAGCCAGTTGCTGCGCGCGCCCAGTTCCATGCCATGCGAACGCACCAGCGGCGTGACCGGTTCGGCTTTGCTGCCGCTGGCCGGATCGATGTGCAGGGTGGCGCCGCGCGCGTCATTGCTGTGGAAGCCATTGCCGAGATTCGCGTAGAACTCGCTGTGCCGCCACGGGCTGTAAATCAGGCTCAGGCTGGGGCTGAGCAGTTGGTCGCTGACCTTGCCGCTATTGACGGCGCGGTCGCTGCGCACGTCGAAGCGGTAGTGGTCGAAGCGTGCCCCCGCGACACTGCGCAGGCTGTCGCTCCAGCGCGTGCTGTTTTCCAGATACAGAGCAGCGCTGGACTCAACGATGTGATCCTGGCGCGTCACGGACAGGGTCTGGCGCGCCTGCGTGCGCAGCAGGCTGTTGTGGATGTTGTCGTTCTGTAGCTGCACGCCGATGGTGGTGCTACTACTCAGCGTTGCGCCATGCTGATGCCAGCTGTGGCTGGCCTGCAGGCCACTGCTGACGCGCCGATCCGGCTGTGCGAACTGGTCGCCATGCAGCGGGTCATCCATGAAATAGCTGAAGTTGGAATACAGGTCCAGCTGGTTGGCGATCAGGTAGGCGTGCAGGCGCGTGGCACTGTCGTCCGTGCTGCGGCGCCAGCCGGCGGACAGGCTGCTGCGCTGTGCAGCGCCGCCATCGGTGGCGTCGATACCATCGT
The DNA here is from genome assembly GCA_027490725.1 of Oxalobacteraceae bacterium. Classification (GTDB taxonomy): domain Bacteria; phylum Pseudomonadota; class Gammaproteobacteria; order Burkholderiales; family Burkholderiaceae_D; genus Rugamonas. The sequence goes on along the minus strand of JAIXXN010000002.1, from coordinate 68,108 downwards.
AGCGTCCCAGCGTGCCAGCCTGCACGGCACGTCGCGGAATCTGGTCAGTCGCCTGCCAGTTGGCGCGGTAAGCCATCAGGCTCAGATGGTAGCCATTATTGGCGTAGCCTTCGCTGTAGCGCAGCACGGCATTGACTTTCTGGTAGTCGTCCGGACGCGTATACGGGCCATCATTGTGCAGCAATTCCAGTGCATACAGCAGGCTGCCTTGCTGGCTTCCCCGTTCGACGGCCACGCTATCGGCCAGCAGCGTGCGCAGATAGCCGTTCTGCCCGCCGCTGACACTGGCCAGCCCCTGCAGCAAGCGGCTGGCATACAGCACCGAGGTCGTACCGGCCGAAGCAAAGTCGCCTTGTTCGGCCGAGTAGGGGCCTTTGCGGTAATCGAGCCGTACTGCCAGTTCGGGAATCAGGAAATTCAGATCGGTCCAGCCCTGACCATGGGCATGGCTGCGCTGGTTGACCGGCATCTCGTCGACCGTGGTGCGCAGGTCGGTGCCGTGATCGAGGTTGAACCCGCGCAGGTAGAACTGGTTGGCCTTGCCTTCACCGCTGTGCTGACTGACGATCAGTCCGGGTGTGGCTTCCAGCATTTCGCCGGGACGGTAGACGGTGCGGGCGGCCAGTTCCTGCTGGCCGATGCTGCCGGCGCTGGCGGCGTCGGCCACGCCTAGCGGATTGCTGCGCGACCCGCCTACCAGCACCTGTTGCATCAGCAGGTCGTCGGCCTGCACGCTGGTTGCGGCGCCGAGTGCGCCGAGCAGCAGGGCGTGGCGCACTGCCTGTGCGGCGCGGCTGCGCACTGCGTGCTTGGCATGCCTTGGCTGCGTGCTAGCGGAGTTCCAGCTCGGGATGTTGCTGGTCGAAGATGAAAGTCTGGACGGGGCCATCGGATTGCACATTGACGGTATTCTTCTGCGCCGGCTGGAAGTCGATCAGCACGGTGTTGTGGATGCGGGTTCCCGGGGCGAGCTGGCGACCTTCGAGTTCCTGATAAATGCTGACGCTGTCGGCGTCGGCCTTGATGCCCAGCCACGGCAGCGGTAGACGGCGCTGGCTGGCATCGCTCAGATAGAACTGGCGTTCCACGTAGTGCCGCAAGGGCGCTTCGCTGTCCGGATTGCCCAGATCGAGATTGCGGCCGTACAGATTGCCGAGCAGGGCGCCGACATCGTGCGTCGTGTAGGTGTGCACGATTTCGGTGTTGCCACTGCGCGGGTTGAAACGGATATCGGCCAGACCCATATGGAAATTATGGGCTGCGGCGCAGGCCGATGCACACAGCATCGCTACGCCGCAAGCCAGTTGCTGCCAGATCATTCGGCGGCAGCTTCTTTGTCGCTCTTGCCGGCTTTGTCATCCTTGCTCTTGAGCGGGGTTTTGAAGTCGCGCATCAGATTGTTGCGGTCACGTTCGGTCTTGAACAGTTCCACACGCGACTGGGTGACTTTGCGCGGCCAGCTATTGTTGCTGGTGTCGATGTCGGCGGTTTCCCAGAACGGATCCTGAGTCAGACCCACCATCGGCTCATCAGTGATGATCAGTTTGGTGATCTTCTTCGGCGAGTAGCGCCAGACTTCGGCCGGAATGCGCTCGAGGTATTTCTTGCCGCCCTTGAGTTCGATTTCCAGTATCAGTGGCATCACCAGCCCACCGAGATTCGAGAAGTCCACCAGATACAGGTGCTTGCCCTGATCCAGCAAGGCTTTTTCCCAAGGCTCGAGCTTTTCGATGGCTTCGGCGTAGGTGTTGCGATCCTTGTTGGTGACGGTGAACTCGTCATGCTCGTTGTAGAAATCTTTCAGTTCCGGATGGCTGTCCAGACGCTTCGGGATTTCCTTGTTGCGCTGTTCGGAAATGGAGATCGGCTGGGCTTCCTTCTGGGCCTTCTTCCAGGCTTTTTCCTTTTCCGGATCCTTGGTGTTCACACCGTATTCGCTGATGCCGTCGATGCTGATGTCGACCGGATCGGTGGTGTAGAACCAGCCGCGCCAGAACCAGTCCAGATCGGTACCTGAGGCATCTTCCATGGTGCGGAAGAAGTCGGCCGGGGTCGGGCGCTTGAACTTCCAGCGCTGCGCGTATTCGCGGAAGGCGTAGTCGAACAGCTCGCGACCGAGGATGGTTTCGCGCAGAATGTTCAGGCCGGTAGCCGGCTTGGCGTAAGCGTTATTACCGAATTGCAGCAGCGATTCCGAATTGGTCATGATCGGTACCTGATTCTGGCTGCGCATGTAATCGACGATGTTGCGCGGCTCGCCACGGCGCGACGGGTAGTTATCTTCCCACGCCTGTTCGGCCAGATACTGGACGAAGGTGTTCAGGCCTTCATCCATCCAGGTCCACTGACGTTCATCCGAGTTGATAATCATCGGATAGTAGTTGTGGCCCACTTCGTGAATGATTACGCCGATCAGACCGTATTTGGTCTGCTGCGACCAGGTCAGTTCGCCGGTCTTTTTATCTTTGCTCGGGCGTGGACCGTTGAAGGAAATCATCGGGTATTCCATGCCGCCCACCGGACCGTTGACGGAAATCGCCGTCGGGTAAGGGTAGTCGAAGCTGAACTTGTTGTACTGCTCGATGGTGTGGATGATGGCCTGGGTGCTGTACTGACCCCACAGCGGATTGCCTTCCTTCGGATAGTAGGACATCGCCATCAGCTTGCTGCCATCTTTCTGGTAGCCCTGCGCATCCCAGATGAATTTACGGCTGGAGGCCCAGGCAAAATCGCGCACATTGGCGGCTTTGAAGTGCCAGGTTTTCTGCGCCTTGCTGACCGACTTCTCGGCTTTCTCCGCTTCTTCCTGGGTGACGATCAGCACCGGGGTGCTGGCCGTTCTGGCCTTGTTCAGACGCTCGCGCTGGGTCGCGCTCAGCACTTCGCTGGCGTTCAGCAGTTCGCCAGTGGAGGCCACCACGTGGTCGGCCGGTACCGTCAGCTGCACGTCGTAGTCGCCGAATTCCAGCGTGAATTCGCCGGAACCGAGGAACTGCTTGTGCTGCCAGCCCATCACATCGTAATAGGCGGCCATGCGCGGGAACCACTGGGCGATTTCGAACAGGTCGTTCTTGTCTTCGTCAAAATGCTCGAAGCCGGCGCGGCCACCGAGCACCTTCTGTTCGTTGATGTTATACGACCAGTCGATATTGAAGGCATAGCTCTGGCCCGGCTTGAGCGGGGTCGGCAGGTCGATGCGCATCATGGTGCGGTTGATCACGTAGCGCAGCGGCTGACCGCCGGCGCTAACGGCTTTGATGTTAAAGCCGCCGTCAAATTCGCCGGCGGCGAGAATGCCGCGCATGCCTTCGAATTTATAACCATCCTCCGGGGTGCGCGGCTTGGCCCACGCTTCGCGCGAAGGCTGGGTCAGCATTTTGCGCGTGTCGGAATCTTTTTTATAGACGTTCTGGTCCAGTTGCACCCACAGATAGCTGAGCGTATCCGGTGAGTTGTTGTGGTAGCGAATCTGTTCGCTGCCACTGATGGCCCGTTTGCTTTCATCGAGCGTGGCGCGGATGGTGTAGTCGGCACGTTGCTGCCAGTAGGCGGTGCCCGGTGCGCCGGAAGCGGTGCGGTAAGTATTGGCGGTAGGGAGGACTTCGTCGAGCTGACGGAATTTGTCGTCGAACGGTTCGGCAGCGTTGGCGGATACCGTCAGGCACAGGGCTATAAAGCCAAAAGTCTTGCGCATAGTTTGCGTTTCCTTAATTAACCCAAAGAAAAAAAGCTAGTGTATAGCAATCTTTCCAAGATTAACTGGCAGATACAATAAAATACAAACTAAGTGGTGGGTGCCCCACAGCAGCGACTTGCTGCTGCCGCTGCTGCGGGGAAGTGCCGGGTTTAGCCGCGGCGCTGGGCGCGGCGACGTGCCAGACCCAGCAGACTCAGGCCGCCCAGCAGCATCGCGTAGGTCGATGGTTCCGGTACGGCGCTCACCGTACCATTGACGGCGAACGGCAGTTCTACCGACAGGCCGCTGCCAGCTTCGCTAATTTCGAGGAAATTGTTGGTGCCGCCGGTGGCTTGCATGGCATTGCCTGTGCGCGCATCGGACGTCGGTGGCTGCCATGGGCCGGAGGCCGCAGTGCCAGCCAGGCCCCAGGTCAGCCAGTAGTGACCGCTGCCCAGCGTGATATCGGTGATGTCGGCATTGACCTGATAGATACCGCGCTGGGTACTGGTCAGGGTGGAGTCGGTGACACGATAGCCGACCAGGCCGCCACTGGAGACGCTGGTGCTGCCCGAAGCGACCAGCGTGCCGGTGCTCAGGGTATCGCCGGCGATGATGCTCCAGTCGGCACTGGTGAAGGTGAATTTGCCGGCACCGGTCTGGTAGCCGAAGAAGCTCAGGCTGGACACATTCCAGGTTTTACCGGCGGTAATGATGAAGTCGTCCGCGACTTTATTGCCGGCGGTGCTTTGGGCGCCGAAGCCAAAGGTGGTCGCATCCTGAGCAATCACGGATAAGCCGTTGCTTTCTACCACAGGACCGTTGTTATACAGCTCGGCAGCGTTGCTGAAACCGGCTGCCAGAGCGAGTACTGCGAATGCAATTTTTTTCATCACTTCCCCATTTGTGGTGTAAGAAGTGACAAATTATCATTACATTATTTTCATATCAATTAATTTTTTGAAATAACTAAATGATATTTTTTTACTGTAGTATTTCCGTCAAAATGCGACCCTCTGCACCCGCCGGCGGGCGCACACGCAGCAGGTGGGCCAGCGTCGGGGCAATGTCCATCACCTCGGCATACTGGCCATAGGCACCCGGTTTGATCCAGCGTTTGCCCATAATCAGCAGGGGAACATTGGTATCGTAGGCGTAGGGCGAACCGTGCGAAGTACCGCTCACGCCCGTGCCGAAATACCAGTACGGTTTGGCGACGATCATCAGGTCACCGGATGCTTCGCGGTTCCAGGCGCGCCGCATCAGGATCGCCATGCGGGTGGTGTTGACGGCACCACTTTCCAGCTGGGTGCGGGTGTAGGCTTCGACGATGCCGTTCTGCGCCAGCAGGAAGCGGGCGGCGGCGGTTTCGACTTCTTCGCGCCTCAGGCCGCTTTTCTCGATCTGCTGGTAGTCGAGGTGGATGTTGGGCAGCGACCAGGCGCTGAGCAGCTTGGCGCCGCCGAATTTGCCGCGCAGGTGCTGATCGAGCGCCGCCATCAGTTTGCCGCCGTCGATGCGCTGGGCGTCGATGTGCTGGGTGCGCGAAAATTCCGGGGTGTTCGGGAAACCATGGTCGGCCGTCAGTACCACCAGCACATTGTCCATGCCGACCCGCTTGTCGAGGTAGCTGAAGAACTCGGCTAGCATGCGGTCGACCCGTTGCAGGTGGTCATGCGACAGCTTGCTTTCGGGGCCGAACGCGTGGTTGACGTAGTCGTGGGCCGACAGACTGACACCCAGCAGATCCGGCACACCGGCCGGGTTGCGACCGAGGTTTTCGCCTTCGATGGCGGCGCGCGCGAAGTCCAGCGTCAGCTGGTCGAGATAGGGGCCGGTCTTCAGCAGGTTGTAGTACTCGGCGTCGATGTTGCCGCTTTCGCTGTAGTAGCTGAAGGGCAGGCGGTTGTGGCTGCCGGCCTTGACCTGATTCAGCTCTTCGCTGGCATCACCGGCGTAGGCCGCTGGCGGCAGCAAGGGGGCCCAGCTTTTGCCGTAGTAGCGGTCCTGTGGCTTGCCCGCCTGATATTGCTGCACCCAGGCCGGATGCTGCTGCATATAGTAGCTGCTGCTGGCGAAGTTGCCGGTCTTGTCCATGTACATATAGGCGGTACCGGTTTTCCCTGCCAGCAGAATTGCGCCACGGTCTTTGCCGGACACAGCCAGCACCTTACTCTGGCCACCGGTGGCGTAGCGCAGCTGGTCGCCCAGCGTATCGACCTTCAGACGGGTCGGCGCGGTGCCATCGCTGGGCTTGGTCTCTTCGTTGAGGTAATGGTAATTGGTGTCTTCCGTGCAGTAGACCGATTTGCCGGTCTGCGGATCGATCCAGTTATTGCCGATGATGCCGTGCACATAAGGGTAGGCGCCCGTCAGCACGGCACTGTGGCCGATCGCGGTAACGGTGATGCCGTGCGCCTGGTGGGCGTTATTGAAGGAGGCGCCCTGATCGAGCATGCGGCGCAGACCGCCCTGACCGAATTGCGCGCGGTAGCGCAGCACCTGCTCGTTCGGCAAGCCGTCAACCACTAGTACCACCACCAGTTTCGGCTGGGCAGCTGTGCTGCCGGTGGCAGGGTTGGCCGGGCTAGCATTCGCGGCGGCGACGGGCTGTGCCAGCAGGGTGCTGGCAACGAGGAGGGCGGGCAGGGACAGTTTCTTGATCATGGGGTATCGATTCGGGTTGTAAAGTTGCTGCGGCGTATAGCGTACCACGTTGCGGCGCTGATGTTAGCGTTTGCATATGACGACAGCGTGACAGCCCGGTACGCTAGCGCGCCGCGGCCCCGCAGGCATGCGGCGCCGCAGGGTATTGCGGACACCTCTGTGCTGCCTCAAGCGCAGGGTACGGCTGGGCAGTATCGTTTGCCCGAGTCGCATTGTCTCGGGAGCCTGCCATGCCACAGCCTCAAATCCCGTTTAGCCAGCCCCGGATCTTGCCGGGTAGCCAGCAGCTAGCCTTGCCCGGTGCGCGTGCACTGGGGCCGGTCGATGCCGCGCTGATGCTGGAAATTACCGTGCGCCTGCGCGCCGCAAGTGATGTAGCGGACGAGGCTGCCGCCACGGGCGAGCAATTGCCGCGGCAGCGCAGCTATCTGAGCCGCAGCCAGTGCGCCGCCGCGCATGGTGCCAGCGAGGCCGATATGGCGCGGGTGGGGGCGTTTGCGGCGCGCTACGGCATGCATGTGCTGAGCAGGAGCAGCGCCGAACGGCGCGTGGTGCTCGCCGGCACGGCGCAGCAGATGGCATTGGCGTTCGGCGCACAATTGCAGCAGTATCAGTCGGCCGATGGCAGTTTCCGGGGACGTACTGGCGCGCTGAGTGTGCCTGCCGAACTGGCCGATGTGGTGGAAGGCGTGTTCGGCCTCGATGACCGGCCGATTGCCACGCCACGCTTCCGCCAGCGCGCCGCGCAAGCCGGGGATAGCGGGGTCGTCACGGCCTACACGCCGCTGCAACTGGCGCAGCTCTACCAGTTCCCGTCCGGACTCGATGGCAGCGGCCAGTGTATCGCGCTGATCGAACTGGGTGGCGGTAGCCGCGCGGCGGATCTGCGCGCCTATTTCAAAACGCTAGGCCTCAAGCCGCCGCGGGTGCGCAGCATCGCCATTGATCACGCGGCGAATCGTCCCGGCCAGGATGCCAGTGCCGACACCGAGGTGATGCTGGATATCGAAATTGCCGGTGCACTGGCGCCGGGGGCGCTGATCGCCGTCTATTTTGCGCCCAACAACGAGCGCGGCTTTCTGGATGCCGTGACGGCGGCGGTGCATGATGACGTCAACCGGCCCAGTGTGATTTCGATTAGCTGGGGCGCGCCGGAGTCGGCCTGGACCGAACAGGCCATGAGCGCCATCGAGCAGGCCTTCAGTCTGGCAGCCAGCATGGGCGTGACGATACTCTGTGCGGCGGGCGACAACGGCGCCACGGATGGCGTCAGCGACGGCCAGCTGCACGTGGATTTTCCCGCCTCGGCACCGCATGCGCTGGCCTGCGGCGGCACCCGCATCGTGGTCTATCCGGACTGCCCGCTGTGCGAAGTGGTGTGGAATAGCGGCCCCGCGATGGCCAGCGGGGGGGGCTTTAGCCGGTATTTCAGCCGCCCCGGCTACCAGGCGCAGCTGGTGGAACAGGGCTGGTTCCGTGGTCTGCCCGATGTGACCGGCCATGCCGATCCTGCCAGCGGGTATGCCATCCGCGTCAACGGGCAGGAACAGATCGTCGGTGGCACCAGCGCGGTTGCTCCGCTGTGGGCCGGTTTGCTGGCACGGATTAATCAGCAGCTGGGCTATCCGGTGGGATTTTTGCAGCCTTTGCTGTATGGCGGTCTGCGCGGCCATGGCGGGACGCGCGACGTGGTACAGGGGAATAATGGCGCCATGCTGGGTGTACCGGGCTGGGATGCCGGTAGCGGCTGGGGCAGTCCCGTCGGTGGCCGGCTGCTGCAACTGCTGAGTGGCTAGGCGGACCGACCGCCCCGCAGAAGTCCGTATAAAAAGCACACATCCGGGATAAAAAATGCGAATATGCGAAACTACGGATCTGTTCGGTTCGCCAGAGCTCGGGGGCGACCTTTTTGTGGGGGCTTTTTGTGAGAAAAAAGAACATCAAACAGCGAACTGGACTGGCGTTGCTGCTGGTGAGTGGCTTGAGCGGATTGGGCGGCTGTGCGCTGGGACCGAATTTCCAGACACCGGCCGCGCCCGTCACCGACGGCGCCAGTTATACGCCGACGCCACTGGCGGCGCGGACTGCCGAGGCGGCCGGGGTGGTGGGCGGTGCGGCACAGCAGTTTGTGGCGGGGCAGGAACTGCCGGCCCAGTGGTGGCAAGTCTTCGGCTCAGCCGCACTCGATCAGCTGATCCGTGCTGCGCTGGCGCAGAACCCTAGCATGGCCGCAGCGGAAGCGAGTTTGCGGCAGGCCCAGGAATCCTATAACGCACAGTCCGGAAGCCTCAGTTATCCGGCCGTTAATGGCCAGCTGGGCGTGGCGCGCGAAAAAAAACCGGCCGCCAGTGCCGGTAATGGCGCCGGGGTGTACACGCTCTACAACGCTTCCGTCAATGTCTCGTATACCCCCGATGTGTTCGGTGCCAGCCGGCGCACCCTGGAAGGTGCGCAAGCCCAGCTTGACTATCAGCGCTACCAGGTTGAGGCAACCTATCTGACCCTGAGCGCGAATGTGGTGACCACGGCGATCCGTAGCGCCGCGCTGCGGGCGCAATTGCAGGCGACGCAGGAAGTGCTGGATGCCCTGTCGCGCCAGCTAGTCGTCATCGAACAGCAGTTCGCGCTGGGCGCGATTGCACGTAGCACCTTGCTCAGTCAGCGCAACCAGGTGGCGCAGCTGAAAGTCAGCCTGCCGCCGCTGGAAAAAGCGCTGGCGCAGAACCAGCACCAGTTATCTGTGCTGGTCGGAAAATTGCCGGGTGAGGGCGGCTTGCCCGATTTCACGCTCGACGCGCTGACCCTGCCGCAAAATCTCCCCGTCTCGCTGCCTTCTGCACTGGTGCGCCAGCGGCCCGATATCCGTGCCAGCGAAGCCCAGTTGCAGGCGGCCAGTGCCGCGATCGGGGTGGCCACCGCGGCCCAGTATCCCCAGCTGACGCTGAGTGGCAGCTATGGTTCTTCGGCCGCCAACTTCGGCAAGCTGTTCGATGCCGAGACGACGGCCTGGAGTCTGGCCAGCAATCTCACGGCGCCAATCTTTAATGGCGGTGCGCTGAGCGCCAAGCGCCGTGCGGCCGAGGCGGCCTATGACGGCGCAGCGGCGCAGTACCGTGCCACCGTGCTGGGCGCGTTCCAGAACGTGGCGGACAGTCTGCGGGCACTGGAGAGCGATGCCACGGCCCTGAAAGCGCAGGCCGAGTCCGATGCGCTGGCAGCCGAAGCACTGGCACTGGCGACCCAGCAGTACAAACTGGGTGGCATCAGCTATCTGGCCTTGCTGGACGCCCAGCGCAGCTATCAGCAAGCCCATGTGGCGCTGGTGCAGGCGCAGGCGGCGCGCTTCGCCGATACGGCGGCGCTGTTCCAGGCCCTCGGTGGCGGCTGGTGGAACCGCAATGACGGTGCCCCGGCGGCGACCAGAGTATCGGCCGCGCCCGTATTCGGTAGTCAGCGCTAGGCGGCTGCAGGCCGTGCGCTGCAGCGACTATTTCTTCTTATTTTTACATCCTCAGGCAGGAGACTGATTCATGACCAAGCGTATGTTCATCATGATAGGTGGTGTCATCGTACTGATCGCCGTGCTGGCGTTCGGCAAATATCTGCAGATCCAGAAAATGATCGCTTCGGCCCCCAAGCCCGGCGCCGAGACGGTGACGGCGCTGAAAGCCGAACGTTCGGCATGGCAGCCGCAGTTGACGTCGGTGGGTACGCTGGTGCCGGTGCGTGGCGTGGACATCAGCACCGAACTGGCCGGCATGGTGCGGCAGGTGCACTTCCGTTCCGGCGATGAAGTGCGCGCTGGTCAGGTGCTGTTCAGCTTGAACGCGGAAGCCGATGTGGCACAGCTGCAAGCCCTGCAGGCTGCTGCCGACCTGTCGGCCTCGGTGCTCAAGCGTGACCGCCTGCAATTTGCCGCGCAAGCCATCAGTCAGGCCCAGCTCGACAATGATGAAGCTGACCTGAAAAGCCGCAAGGCGCAGGTGGCCCAGCAGCAGGCGCTGGTCGACAAAAAAACCATCCGCGCCCCGTTTGCGGGCAAGCTGGGAATTAGCGCCATCAATCCCGGTCAGTATGTGAATGCCGGCGACAAGCTGGTGACGCTGCAGACCATCGATACCGTGTATGTTGACTTCTTTGTGCCGCAACGCCAGCTGGCCAGTCTGTCGCTGGGCCAGAAGCTGGTCCTGACGGCGGATGCCTATCCGGGCGTGAGCTTCGCCGGCAAGGTCACGTCTATTAGCCCGAAAGTCGATGCGGCCACCCGCAATGTGCAAGTGCAGGCGACCGTGCCGAACGGCAAACGACAACTGCTGCCGGGCATGTTTGCCAATGTCAGTCTGGATCAGGGCGAGCAGAAGGAATACCTGACCCTGCCGCAGACGGCGATTACCTACAACCCTTACGGTGCGACCGTGTTCGTGCTGGCGCCATCGACCGCCAAAGATGCGCCCAAGGATGACAAGGGCAATCTCCAGCTGGTGGCCCAGCAGGTCTTCGTGACCACCGGCCCGACCCGGGGCGATCAGGTGGCAGTGCTGACGGGCGTGAAGGCGGGACAGCTGGTGGTCACCAGCGGCCAGCTAAAGCTGAAAAATGGTACGCCAGCCGTGATCGACAACAAGGTGCAGCCGTCTAATAATCCGCATCCGACGCCGCAGGAACACTAAGGAAAGCCGCGCCATGAATTTTACCGACATCTTCATTAAGCGGCCGGTACTGGCCAGCGTGGTGAGCCTGCTGATTGTGGTGCTGGGCTTGCGTTCGCTATTCAGTCTGCCGATCAATCAGTATCCGAAGACCCAGAATGCGGTGGTGACGATTTCGACCACCTATTACGGTGCCGATGCCGCTACCGTGGCGGGTTTTATCACTCAGCCGCTGGAGGGCGCGATTGCGCAGGCACAGGGCATCGATTATCTGTCCTCGTCCAGTAATAGCGGGGTGTCGGTGATTACTGCCACCTTGCGTCTGAACTACGATTCGAACCGGGCGCTGACGGAAATTACCACCCAGGTGAATTCGGTGCGCAACCAGTTGCCGCAGCAGGCGCAGCAACCGGTTCTGACGGTGCAGACCGGCCAGACCACCGATGCCATGTATATGGGCTTCTACAGCGACACGCTGCCGACCAATAACGTTACGGACTTTCTGGCGCGGGTCGTCAAGCCCAAGCTCGATTCGATCCAGGGCGTGCAGACGGCCGAGTTGCTGGGGGCCCGCCAGTTCGCGCTGCGCGCCTGGCTGGACGCCAGCAAGATGGCGGCCCATGGCGTGACGGCAGCCGAAGTGAGCACGGCGCTGGCGCAGAATAATTATCTGACGGGGCTGGGCGCGACCAAGGGACAGATGGTGACTGTGCCGCTCACCGCCGGTACCGACTTGCACACGGTGGATGAATTCAAGGCGCTCGCCATCAAGCAGGCGGGCGGGGCGATCGTGCATCTGGAAGACATCGCTACCGTCACACTGGGCTCGGAGAACTATGATTTCAACGTCGCCTTTAGCGGCGTGCGTTCGGTGTTCATCGGTATCAAAGTGGCGCCGGAAGCGAATATTCTCGATGTCGCGAAACGCGTGCGGCAGGCCTTCCCCGCGATCAAGGAACAGTTGCCGAACGGCCTGACGGGGGAAATCGTCTACGATTCGACCGAGTTCATCAATACCTCGATCGACGAAGTGGTGAAAACCCTGCTCGAAGCGCTGGTGATTGTGACGATTGTGATCTACCTGTTCCTCGGCAGCCTGCGCGCGGTGATCGTGCCGGTGATTGCCATGCCGCTATCGCTGGTGGGGACGTTCTTCGTAATGCTGATGCTCGGCTATTCGATCAACCTGCTGACACTGCTGGCGATCGTGCTGGCCATCGGTCTGGTGGTTGATGATGCCATCATCGTGGTCGAGAATGTCGACCGCCATATGAAACAGGGGATGAAGCCGTATGATGCGGCGATTGTGGCAGCACGCGAACTGGGCAGCCCGATTCTGGCGATGACGGTAGTGCTGGTGGCGGTATATGTGCCGATCGGTTTCCAGGGTGGTCTGACGGGCGCGCTGTTTACCGAGTTCGCGTTTACGCTGGCCGGTGCGGTGGCCGTTTCAGGCATTGTCGCGCTGACCCTGTCGCCGATGATGTGCGGCCATTTCTTCGACCCGAAACAGGATGAAGGCAAATTCGTCAAAGCCATCGACCGGGTGTTCGATAAAGTCCATCACGGCTATCTGCGCCTGCTGCATAATCTGCTCAATACCTGGCCCGTGCTGATCGTATTGGGCCTGATTCTGAGTCTGTTGCTGGCGCTGATGTTCAAGATGTCGCAATCGGAACTGGCGCCGGAAGAAGATCAGGGCATCGTGCTGTCGCAAGTGGTGGGTGCGCCCACCGCGACCTCGGACCAGATGCAGGCCTATGCCAAGCAGATCTTCGAGATTGCCCACGCTTTGCCGGAATACGAGCAGATGTTCCAGATTACCGGCGTGCCGACCACCAATTCGGGCATCGGCGGGGTGCTGTTCAAGTCCTGGGAAAAACGCCAGCGCTCGGCTGCAGAAATCCAGCAGGAACTGCAGCAGAAATGGAATCAGGTGGCTGGTGGCCGGGTTGCCGCCTTCCAGTTCCCGCCGCTGCCCGGTAGCTCGGGTCTGCCGGTGCAGTTCGTCATTACCACCACCGAGCCGTTCGAAAATCTGAACACGGTGGCGCAGGCGGTGCTGGCGAAAGCCCAGCAGGACAACAAGTTCTACTTCGCCGACGTCGATCTGAAAATCGATGCGCCGCAAGCGCGTGTCGAGGTGGATCGGGAGAAACTGGCCACCCTGGGTCTGACCCAGCAGGACTTCGGGAATGCCATGGGCGCCGCGCTCGGTGGCGGCTATGTCAACTACTTCTCGATTGCGGGCCGTTCCTACAAGGTGATTCCGCAAGTGCAGCAGGTCGACCGCTTGAATCCATCCGATGTGCTGGACTTCCAGATCAAGACCCCGAGTGGCGCCATGATTCCGGCCAGTACCGTGGCCACCATCAAGTATTCGGTGCAGCCGGAATCGGTGACGCGCTTCCAGCAATTGAACTCGGCGACCATCTCCGGTGTGACGGGCGCCTCGCAAGGCGAGATTCTGGAATACTTGCGCAATACCGTGAAACAGGTGGCACCTTCCGGTTATACGGTGGATTACGCGGGTTCCTCGCGGCAGTACATGAGTGAGTCGGGCGGCTTCGTGATGACCATGGCGTTTGCCGTGATCATCGTATTCCTCGCGCTGGCCGCCCAGTTCGAGAGCTTCCGCGATCCGGTGGTGATCCTGTTCTCCGTGCCGATGGCGCTGTTCGGGGCGATGACGTTTATTTTCCTCGGCTTTGCGTCGATTAATATTTATACGCAGGTGGGGCTGGTGACGCTGATGGGGCTGATTTCCAAACACGGGATTCTGATTGTCGAAGTGGCCAACCATTTGCGCGCTGCCGGCAAGAGCAAGCGCGAAGCCATCGAAGAAGCGGCCGCGACGCGCTTGCGGCCGATTCTGATGACCACTGCGGCGATGGTGTTCGGTGTGGTACCGCTGGTCATCGCCTCCGGTGCCGGTGCTGCTGGCCGGCACGCCATGGGTCTGGTAATCTTCACCGGTCTGTCGATCGGCACACTGTTTACGCTGTTCGTGGTGCCGGCCATGTATCTGTTCCTGTCCGGTCAGCATAAACTGGACCCGCAGCGTGCCCCTCATGCCGCACCACCTGCCCCTGCAGTGGAGTCGATGACGTAATTTGAAAGTGACGATGGTTGAACAGAAAAAAACGGCAGCCGGTCTGTTTGGCTGGCTCGCCGGGCGTAGCGAACGTAGTCAGGAAGAGGTGATACTGGTACTGCTGTGCCTAGTCAGTATTGCCAGCGTACTGCCGTTTGGTCTGTTCCGGCTGTGGCAGCAACACTGGGTTTCGGCGGCGGTCGATCTGGCGCTGGTGATGGCGTTTGCGGTGGTGATCGTGCATGTGCTGCGCACTGGACGGCACCGGGTGGCCGGTATTTTCGTCGCGCTGTTCTACACTGGCGGGATGCTGGCGACCGTGTATCTGGGTGGTGTGGCGCTGGTGTACTGGGTGTATCCGACCGCCATCGCCGCGTATTTCATTTTGCAGCCCCGCACGGCGCTGGCCATCAATAGCGCTGCCTTGCTGGGTCTGGTGGCCATCCTCAGTGTGCAACTGGCCACGCTCAACCTGTTCACCATCCTGATGACGGCGGCGCTGGTGAATCTGTTTGCCTATATTTTTGCCTACCGCACGGGGATCCAGACGCGCGCCCTGCATACCCAGGCCGAGCGTGATTTTCTCACCGGCGTGCTGAACCGTCGTGCCCTCGACCGCAAGCTGGGCGACTATGCCGACGAGCGCCGTCCCCATCTGGCGTCCTGCCTGCTGTTGCTCGATCTCGACCATTTTAAATCCATCAACGATGTCTATGGCCATGCAGCCGGTGATGCCGTGCTGGTGCGCCTGTGCCAGGTGCTGCGTCAGCATACGCGCGCCTCGGACCGGATTTTCCGCTATGGCGGTGAAGAATTCGCTGTCATCGCCAGCGGTGCCGAGCCGGAAGCGGCCGGGCGGCTGGCGGAAAATCTGCGCGCCGCGGTGGCCAGTGCGGCCTTGCTGGAGCAGCGTCCCGTCACGGTGTCGATCGGTGTGGCGCTGATGGATAAATCTTCATCGCCGGCAGAGTGGCTGGCACAGGCCGATAAAATGCTCTACCTCGCCAAACAGGAAGGGCGCAATACCGTACGGGTAGCACAGCATGGAGAACCGGTATGAGCGTCTGGCAGCGGGGCTGGCTGCTGGCATTGCTGCTGTCCGCTAGCTTAGGCAGCACGCAGGCGCAAACTGAAACAGCAGCGGCGGAACCGCTGGTGGCCGACCTGCACGCGGCACCGGCGCTCAGCGATGAGCTAATCCGCAAAGCGGTGCGCGCGACGCTGGCCGAAGATCCCCATCCGCTTGAGACGACGGCGCGCAATGCCGCGGTGTATGGTGCTGCGACGCTGACTGCGCGGGATCGGCTGACGCAGGCATTCAATCAGGGCAAAGTGCCGGATTGCCTGCATGATGATGCGTTGAAATTGCAACCGGCCCAGATCGGGCCGGTCAGAGTGGTGGGGCCGTTTTCGCTGCCGTGGCTGGTGGCGGCAGCGTTACGTGGCAAGTGTCTGTGAGAAATGTCTGTGAAAAATGTCGGTGATACGGCGCAGCCGTCTCGCAGCGCCTAGAACGGTTTCACACCGATCAGTGGCTGGTGCAGCCAGTGGGCAAAGGCCAGTGCCAGGAAGCCGCCCAGCAGCACCGTCAGGACGGTGGCGCCGGTGGTGCCGGGAGCATAGGTGGTGCCGGCGGCGGCATCGCGCTGACGTGCCGAGCGGAACAGCATGACCGACCACAACAGGAAGCTGCCGAACAGGATCACTTCATGCAGCTGGCCATTGGTCAGCAAGTGCGCCAGTGCCCACACCTTGATGCCCAGCGTCATTGGATGATGCAGGCGGGCTTTGATGCTGTTGTGGGGAATGTAGGCGGCGGTCAGCAGGATGAAGGACAGCATCATCAGCGCGGCCGCGACATGGTGCATATAAGCAGGCGGTACCCACAGTACTTCAGGATCGTTGCCAGCCTCGCCGAAGCCGCGCAGGAACGTCGCGAAGCCGGCAATCGAGCCGAGTGCGTAGACGCACTTCCAGCGTGGTTCGCCGATATTGCTGCGCAAAGAAGAGCGCCATTCGTCGGCAAAGATGCGGGTGGAGTGTAGGCCAAGAAACATCATCAAGCCCAGAATCAGAAATTCCATCTGCGTCCCCTGTTAGTGTTATCGTTGATAAAAGATACACCTGCTTGGCAGTCGATGCAACATTTACGCATGCCTGATGCAAGTTATCTGATGCGGCCAACCATGTGCACTGCAGCATCCGAACTGCATAGCCTTACCTCACGCCAACCATCGGCGTCCGTGGTGGCGCTCTGTTCGAGCGCGATCGCTGCGCAGGGCAGGGGTACCGGACGCAGGAAACGCAGTTCGAGTTCGCGCATGCCGGTGTTCGCCAGCATGGCATAACTGCGTGCCAGACTGCCAAAGCCATGCAGCACTTTGCCGCGAAATACCGAGCGTCGTGCCACTGGTGCGCACCAGTGGATGGGGTTGAAATCCCCCGTCAGCAGAGCAAAGCGCAGGCCGTCATCGGCCTCGGTGTGCCAGCTGCCGAGGCCTTGCCAGTGCGGCGCCGGGCGTGCCGCCGGAGTGTTCCTAACGGTGCGCTGTTCACTCTCGCGGATGCGCATGTGCAAGCGGGTTTCCAGCAGATTTTCCTGTGCCTGCGTGCCAGTCCGGATCAGCACGCAGAGGCGAATCCAGCCACCGGCGCTGGCGATTTCTTCGAACTGTGCCTGCACCTGTAGCGCTACACCGCGCGGCAGGTCGGCATGCAGTTTCATACTCACACCCTGATTGATGATGCGGGTCAGACTGAACGGTAATTCCAGCAGCAACTGGCTCACCAGCGGCAAACTCCATTGCCCGACCATGTCGGGCGGCAGGCTGGCGGGCGAGCTATCCGGCCGCTGGCACCAGGCCAGATAGTGGTCGATCAGCGCCTGCGGCGGCGCAGCAATCAGGCGTCGCACCGGCGCAAAAGTTGTGGCTTGCGGTAGACTAGTTTTGCGTGGAAATAAGCCGCGCAGCGCCGCCTGCCACAGCATGTGGCCGCTGGCGCGCAGCATCGGCCCCTGATAGCGCAGCAAACCATAGGGAATCCCGTGCTTGACGGACGCGGCCATCAGGGTAAAGCCTTCAGGAGTGCCGCCAGAAGTGGCTGCGGCTGGTAGTTGAGACGGTGCGGTGTCAGTCCCAGACGCACCACCACCAGCTGACGTGACGGCACGATAGCGATGCTCTGGCCATCATGGCCTTCCAGCCAGTAGGTGTCGGGTGGCAGATCGAAGGCGGCGTCGGGATCACGCTGGTCGTCGCTAGCACCGGTGGGGCCCCAGCGCCATACCTGGCCCTGACCATACTGTCCGCCCGAGGCCGCGGCGACTTGCTGCATCTGGCTGACAAAACCTTCCGGCAGCAGGCGCTTGCCGTCCCAGACCCCTTCCTGCAGCAGGAACTGGCCGAAGCGTGCCCAGTCATAGGCGCTGGCATACATATAGCTCGAACCGACCATATTGCCGCGCGCATCGGCTTCCAGTACCGCGCTGCGCATGCCGAGCGGCGCGAACAGGCGGCGTCGCGCCAGCGACAGCACCTCGGCACTGGTGGGCGTGTTCTGGCCAGCGGCTGCGCGCTGCCAGATGCGCGACAGCAGCACGGTGGTGCCGCTGGAGTAATTCCATGCACTCCCCGGGGTGCGTGCCAGCGGTTTGGCTGCCGTGAAAAGCGCCATGTCCGGTTCCAGATACAGCATGCGGGTGACATCGGAGACGTCGCCATAGCCCTCGTTATATTGCAGGCCGCTACTCATCGCCATCAGCTGGGCCAGCGTGATGGCCGCGCGCGGATCGCCGGGCTCAGTCCAGAAGCCGCTCTGGCTCATGGCCAGTTTGCCATCGGCGATCTGGATACCGATCAGCGCCGCGGTGACCGTCTTGGTCATCGACCAGCCTAGTAGTGGAGTCCGGTGGTCAAAGCCCGCGCCATACGCTTCGCCCACCAGTTTGCCCTGGTGTAGCACCACCACGGCGCGCATGCCGGGGCCGGTCAGCTGGGCTTGCGACAGGAGTGGCAAGGGTGGCCGTTCTACCGAGCGTTCATCACCGTCCGGGAAGCTGGCATCCACAGGCGGCGGCTTCAGCGGCGCCGGAGGAAACTGGTACTGGCGCGCGCGGACGATGTCGCCATCGGCCACCACGGCACAACCGGTGCCAGGACGGTACACGGCCAGCCCCTTGCCAAACAGACCGAGCAGATCTGCATGCACGGTTTGCTGGGCACGGTCGACCTGTACGCGTAGCAGTTTCAGCACAGGATGACCGGGCGCCTGCACATCGTCGGCCAGCACCGCTTGCGGGTCGCGCCCGGCGATGAAGACATTCGAACACACCATCTTGGCGCCGTAACTGGCGCCAACGCGGATGAGTTCGGGTGGGTGCAGCATCAGGGCTGCGGTGCTGCCGCCGAGCAGTAACAGGGTGGCGATGGCGCTACGCTGGAAGATCTTTGACATTGACAGGCTAGTCCGGAATTGCGCCGCTAGGCTGCGCGGCAAGGTGAAATAGGCGTAGCAGACGGCATGCCTGGCGCGTAATAGCGCGCCGGGCGACGGAGACTGCGATGGCGTCAGGAACCACAGGTTGTCGGGATCGTTTCAGCCGCAACGATTATGCCCAAGTCCCGCGTTGCAGCACAAGAATTACCGGAACAGCTGACGTGAATGCTACACAAATGGCCGCGCAACAAGTCAGAGTGGCATGGCTTATGAATCCAGTTTTAGCGCGGGACTCGCTGAGGGGGAATGTCCGGGGCGCTGCTACAGAGGCGTGCAGCGGACCAGCGTTGGCGCAAAAAAAAGAGCGGCCCATGGCCGCTCTTGCTGGTGTCGCTGGGTGCGCGCTGCGGGGGATTAATCCCAGTCGCCACCACCACTATCGCCGCCGCCACTGCCGCCGTCGTCCCAGCCGCCGCTGACGCCGAAGTCGTTGCCGCCCATGTCGTCGCGGCGCAGCAGTTCGTCACGGCCCGGGTCGTCGTAGACGATGTCGTTACGTGGCTGGCTGCTGCCGGCATCGTGGCTGCTGCCGCTGTCGTGGCTACCACCGGTGAACTGGCGTGCCAGCGCTTCGCCGGCAACTATGCCGGCACCGACTGCGGCACCGGTCGCCAGACCACCCATGATGCGCGAGCCCATGGTGGGGCCGGCTTGCGGCTGACCGTAGCCGGGCTGGCCATAGCCCGGTTGCGGGTAGCCTTGCTGTGGATAGCCTTGCTGCGGATAGGCGCCGCCCGGAGCGTAGCCGGGCGCATTGTCGTGAACGGCGCCGCCGGGGGTGTACTGACCGGCAGGCTGGATGCCTTGCGCTGCTTGATTGCGGCGTGCCATGAAGCGCGTCGCCAGCCAGATAAAGCCGAGCAGGCCGGCGCCCATGATCAGCACTGTGCCCCAGGGGATGCCGCTGCTTTTGGGCGCGCCGTAGTTGCTGTTGCTGTAATTGTTGTCACTGCGGCTGTCAGTGCGCGCCGGGGTCTGGGCGTAGCTGCTGCGCGGCTTCTGGCCTTCGACCAGTAAGGTACGCAGTTTGCTCAACGCTTGCGGGTCGACTTTGGGCAGCCCCGGAGCGATGCGCTCGGCCACCGCCAGTTCGGCCTGTGCCTGGACGAACTTACCCTGTTTGGCCAGCAGTTCCGCTTCCACAAAGTGGGCTGTAGCGCTGTTCGGGTGGGCTTTCAGGACCTGATCCATCATGGCCTGGGCTTCCGTGAATTTGCCGGCCTCGGCAGCCACATACACGTCGTGGATAGTCGGTTCAGCCGCGTAGGCAGGCACAGACAATGCCAGCGCGCTGGCCAGAGCGCTCACCAGCAAGGTCGAGCGTGCGTAAGATTTTGCCGTCATGTTAGTTCTCCAGTTAGCAATAGCCCTCAGTTGGTGGCAGTTTACGCCAATTTCAAGGCCCCGGTCGTGGCAATTGTGGCGGGCGGCTTACCCAGTGCGGCCATCACGGTGTCGGCAATCATATCGGCCGTGGCAGCGGACAGGGTCCAGCCCAGATGGCCATGGCCGGTGTTGTAGAACACGGTAGGGATTTTGCCGCGCCCGACGCGTGGCATCAGGTCCGGCATCATCGGGCGCAGGCCGGCCCACGGCGTGATATTGCGGGTGCTGACGCCCGGGAAGCATTGCTGCACCCAGTCCACCAGCGGAGCGATCCGGTCGGCGCGGATGTCGCGGTTGTAGCCATTGAATTCGGCGGTGCCAGCGACGCGGAAACGGTCGGCGCCAAAGCGGCTGCTGACCAGTTTGGTGGCGTCATCCAGCAGGCTGACAGTCGGTGCCGCAGCGCGGCTGGCGTCGTCATTCAGGTGGACGGTGATCGAATAGCCTTTGACAGGATAGACGTTGACCCGGTCGCCCAGCGTGGCTGCCAGTGCGCGGCTGGCGACCCCGGCGCATACCACTACGGCGTCAAAATGTTCGCTGCTGCTGTGGCCAGCGTGCTCGATGCGGATGGTGGCACCGTTGCCGTCGGCCTGTACGGCACTGATCTGCTGGTCGTAGCGCAGTGTCACGCCCAGACGGCTGGCTGCCTGCGCCAGTCCGGTGGTGAACTGGTGGATGTCGCCGCTGCTGTCGCTGTCAGTGTAATAGCCGCCATAGTACTGGCCGGCCAGCGTCGGCTCGATGGCGCGCATTTCGTCGGGCGTGACGGCGCGGCGCGGCAGTCCGCCCTGTGCCAGCAAACGGCTGACGGCACCAGCATGCTCGAAGCCGGCCTTGTCGCGGTAGATGTGCAGGATGCCTTGCCGCTTCAGGTCGAACGCGATACCTTCCTGTTCGGCCCAGCTAAACAGGTGCTGGCGCGCTGCCACCGCCAGTTTTGCCGTGGCGATGGTGTTGGCTTCGTAGCGGGGAATGGCGGCGATGAATTCGCCAAACCATGACAGTTTGTGCCAGCTTGGTTTCGGGTTGACCAGCAGCGGTGCGTCGCTCTTCAGCATCCATTTCAAGCCCTTCAGAATGGTGCTGGTATGGTTCCAGACTTCCGCGTTCGAGGCCGATAGCTGGCCGCCGTTGGCATACGAGGTTTCCATGGCGGCGTAGCGGTGACGTTCCAGTACGGTGACTTTGAAGCCGCGACGGGCTAGGGCGTAAGCGGTGGTCACGCCGGTAATGCCGGCGCCGATGATGGCGATACTTTTCATGCTGAACTCCAGACACGTCAAAGGGTAGGATCGACACGCAACATGCGGATCGACACCCCCTCTGTTCGGGACCTGAGAGATTCACAACGGCCACGGATAGCGACGTCGCTTGCTCCTTCGGTGCAGCGGGCGACGGCTAGCCCGGCTGCTCTTCAGAGTTTGAAATGCGGTATCGGTCCTTTTGCCTGAGAGTTTCCGGGGCGGTTGCTCCTTCGGCGCTGTAGGAATACGGGGTCGCTACAGGCTCTCCCGATACGGCCTTGGCTTTTGGCCAGCTTGCAAAGAGCGCAGCTTACAATAAAAACAGCATCTGTGCCAGCGTTGTGCTGGCGCGCTGCGGTGCCGTCACACCGTTCCGGCACGCAGGCCCTGATCATCCTGACTGAGCACCAGCGGCATGGCACGCGCCCAGCGGTTCGACGATAGCGAGAACGATAGCGCATGCACCTGGTGGTACCAGCCGGCCGGGATGTACAGTAGCTCGCCGGCTTCGACCAGGCACTCGATCAGGCTAGCCTGACGCGCCAGCGGGTAGCGCTGGTAGTCGGGTGCTTCGGCATCGAACGGTGAACCGATCAGGATCTCGTTGGCGGGCTTCGGATACAGGTAGGGTTCGTGGTGGGGCGGCGCCAGCATGATGCGCTTGCGGCCCCAGATCTGCGCGAAGATATTGTCGTCGTAGTCGGCGTGCAGCGGGGTGATGGTGCCGGCCGGGCCGATCCAGAAACGCGGCGGGCCCATTTTGTCGAAGTAGACGGGCCAGTGGCACAGCCGGTTCAATTCGCGCAGTTCCAGATTGCCCAGATATGGCGGCAGTTGGTAGTCGCCAGCATCGATCAGGTCCAGATACTCGCCCATGCGCATATCCTGCATGGCGCGATCCGGTGCGAAGGCGGTGTTGATGTAATCGCCGACGCGGGCCCGTACCGGCATCTGACTGTACTGCGCGCGCAGGACCTGTGGGGTGAGCTGGCAGAGTGGCCAGCGGCTGACCAGGCCGGTCATCAGAAACGGCTGGCCCCGGGCTGCCAGCGCGCGGAACTGCGCCGCATCGAGCACGCCATGTCGCGCCACGGCGCTGATAGCCGGCAGCTTGCTGGTGGCGCGCTGGACGGCGGCGCGCAGGGCTGCGATCGAACTTACGCCGCGTACTGCTGCATCGCGCTGGGCACGTGCCTGCTGGCGTGCTGCGGCCGTTTCCGGCGCAGCTGCTTCGGCTTCCAGCACGCGCGGCGGCAGGCGATCAAGCTCGGGGAGTGGTAGTTTTTCCTGCATATTCATCAGACGGTGTAGGCGCCGCAAGGGCCGCGAGCCTTGGCCCGGGCCGCGCTGCGGCGAGAGCCCATAAAATTAGGCGCGGGCGCCGGCGATGTAGCGATCGACCACGGTTGGCAGCACCGTCAGTGGTACGCCGCAGCTCTTTACCAGCGCATCGTTGAAGCTGGCCAGATCGAAGCGGCTACCCAGCGCTGTGCGGGCACGTTCGCGCTGGCGCAGGATTTCGTTATGCCCCATTTTGTAGCCGCAGGCCTGTCCGGGCGAGGCCACATAACGGTCGATTTCGCTGGTCATGGCCTGCACACCGCGTCCGGTGTTGTCGACCAGGAAGCGGATCGCCTGCGGGCGCGTCCAGTGCATGGCGTGGATGCCGGTGTCGACGACCAGACGGCAAGCGCGGAATAGTTGCGCCTGCAGATACCCGACCTGGCTGAATGGGTCGTTGGCGTACAGGCCGAATTCGTCGACCATCTGTTCCGAATACAGCGCCCAGCCTTCGACGAAGGCATTAAAGCCCATCATCGAGGCAATCAGTGGATTCTCGCTCTGGCGTTCGGCCAGATAGGCGCCCTGGAAAGCGTGACCGGGCAGCCCTTCATGCGCCGTCAGGGTGGTCAGTTCGTGCTTGGGCCACAGACGGGTAGATTTCAGGTTGATGTAGTAGATGGCTGGGCGGACGCCGTCCAGCGAAGCGGCATTCATATAACCAAGTGCTGCGCCGGCTTCGATATCGGTCGGTACGCGCTTGATCTGCAGCGCGACGTTCAGGCCCAGATGGGAGACTTTGGGCATCAGCGCACGGATCGCTTCGACGCGCTCGTTACAGTAGGCGATCAACTGGGCGCGGCCCTGATCGTTGTCGGGGTAGCAGCGCTGGGGATCTTTGGACAGGCTTTGCAGACGTGCACCGACACTGCCGTGCGTCATGCCCTGGGTTTTCAGGATGGCGTCGATGCGTCCTTGTATCTGGCGGGTCTGTTCCAGCCCGATGGCGTGAATCTCGCGCGCGCTCTGGGTGGTGGTGGTACCCAGTTTCAGGGCCCACTCGTAATAGGCGGTGCCATCGGGTAGACGGTGTACGCCAGCCACATCGGTGGCCTTGGCAGTGGCTTTGGCGAAGGCGGCAATCTGGCGCTCGAGGGCCGGGTACACGGCGCTCTCGACCAGTTTGGTGGCGCGCTGCTGCCAGTCGCCGGCGATGCCCAGTTTGGCGGTGCGGCTGGTCAGCGAGGTGACCAGCGTTTGCTGCGCGCTGGCGGTTTTGCGGTAGTCGCGCAACTGGGCGAGTGCGCTGCGGGCGATGAAGTTGGGCGGCATGATGCCCTGACTGGCCTGCGCCGCGATGCGGGCAGTTTCCTGATCGAGCAGGCGGGCCATGCCTGCCACCCGTTCCAGATAGGCTTCCGCATCGGCGGCGTTGGCGATCTGGTGCTGGCTATCGAGGAAGTCGGGAATCCGCACGATGGCGCCATCCTGCTGCGATACCGGGTACGGGGCGGTACCGCCAAAGAAGCCGCTGGCTGCGCCGCCGACGCTGAAACGGGTGCCGGCCACGCCTTCGGCGGCGGCATAGCGCACGGTGTCGAAACGGATCTGCGCATCGGCGCCCAGGCTGCTGCGATCGAGTGCGTCGAGGCGCTTCAGCATACTGCCGACCTGTGCGGCCCATGCGGCTTCGCCTGCCGGCGTCGCATCGTCGAGTTGTGCCTTGAGGCCGGCACGCGCATCGCGGTCCAGACCGAGGGCGGTGGCGAGGGTCGGGCTCAGACGCAGAATTTCGTCGGCAAAGTTATTCAGTAGTCCGCTGAAAGCGCTATCGCCTGCGCTGTGCGCCAGCGCGGCGCCGGGCAGGGCGCCCAGTACCGTGGCCGATAAGGCAGAGAGCATCAGTTCGCGGCGGGACAGACGGGCGGGCAGTGAGTTCATGGCTTCCTTGAGTGGGGCTGGCGGATAGGTGTAGGCGTGGGTGCGGGCGTGCAGGCTGCAGATAGCGCGAGGCAGAACTTAGCCTGTGCTTGGCGCGCTGTCAATCCATTGCCTCGCTGGCGGCCATGCCGGCGGCACGGCGGTGCTGAAAATATCTTAAGATTCGGCTGTTATGATGTCACGATATTGTTTAAAGAATACTGGTTTTTATGGCTGTGTTATCGCTCCGTCGTTCCCTGTTACTGTCACTGGCCGCTGCGCCGCTATGCCGCGCGGCTGAATTGCTGGATGGCGTCGCGGTAGGCCTGCCTTCTTCCGCCGAGGCTTTGCTGGCGCGTCTGGAGAGCGAGTCCGGCGGGCGACTCGGCCTGTTTGCCCTGGATACTGCCGATGGCCGCCATATACATTGGCGCGGCGATGAGCGCTTCCCGTTCTGTAGCACCTTCAAGATGATGCTGGCTGCAGCGGTGCTGGCGCGTGGTCCGGCGCTGCTGGCGCAGCATATCAGGTATCAGGCCAGTGATCTGGTGAGCTATTCGCCCGTCACCAGCAAACATGTGGGGAGAGGGATGACGGTGGCGGCGCTGTGTGCGGCGACCATCCAGTACTCCGATAACGGCGCGGCCAATCTGCTGATCCAGCGACTCGGTGGGACGGCTGCCGTGACGGCGTTTGCGCGGTCGATCGGCGATCACCAGTTCCGCCTCGATCGCATGGAAACCCAGCTGAATAGCGCCATTCCCGGTGATCTGCGCGATACCACCACGCCTGCGGCGATGGCCGGCTCGCTGCAGCAACTGGTGCTGGGCGCAGCCCTGCCGCCGGCCGCCCGCAAACATCTGAAGGACTGGTTGCTGGGTAATACCACCGGCGACACGCGGATCCGTGCCGGCGTGCCGAGTGGCTGGCAGGTCGCCGACAAGACCGGTACCGGTGAGTATGGCAGTACCAACGATATTGCAATCATCTGGCCGCCGGGACGGGCACCGATCGTGCTGGCGGTGTATTTCACCCAGCCGGGCAAAGATGATAAAGCGCGCAGCGAGCTGATCGCCGAAGCGACCCGCATCGCGGTGGCAGCCTTCAAATTCTAGCCTGCCACACCAGATGGCCACTCGGAGTGTCGCTTGTGAACGCCGCTGAAACCGAGGGTGAGGCGGGCGGCAGGTGGGCGGAGGTGAGGGTGGAGTAGGGCGGGATCGCCAGGCTGGCCTGCAGCGCTGCTGGACTGCGCCCGGCGCGCCATTCGCCGAGTGCTTCGCCGCGGCATTTCAGTCCGGCTTCCAGCGCACACCAGGCCTTGCTGAAGGCGCGGGCGCGCTGCGCAGGTGGCGTGGCGGCCAGCGTGGCCGCCACGGCCGGACCAAGATAGTCGCGCGCGACCACCTGCCAATCCGGCATCTCGGACGGCAGCATCATATCGACGCCGACCGTACCGTGCAGATAGAGTGCCGCCAGTGCCGAGTTGCCCGCATAGCTGAACGAACATCCGTAGGATTGCGCCAAGCCGGCGATGCTGAGCTGCGGCGCGTGGCCGCGCCGGTTATCAATGCTAATGCTGGACAGCGCGCACCCCGAGACCTGCGCCAGTAACTCGCGCAGGGCCAGACGCACCTGCTGGCGTGCTATCTCGCGCTGCGGCGCAGTCGCGACGACTATCACGTACAGGCCGGGTGCGACAGGGACCACGCGGCCCGGCCAGCGGCACACTGTCAGTTGCTGCATGGCGTGGCGCAGCTCATTGTGCCGGCGCTGCCGGGCAACCGGACCAGTAACTGCGTTCCGGAATCTGTTCACCTTTCATCACCAGCGTGAGTGCGCCGAGGCGCGCATGGTCGCCCACCACGGCGCTGTACAGCACCGAGCTGCGTGGTCCCATATACACCTTGCTGCCGATGTGGACATGGTCGATTTTCATCACGCGGTCTTCGAATAAGTGGGTCTGCGGGCAGGTCAGCGCATTCAGTTCGCTGTGGTCGCCAATGTGCACGCAATCGAATTCGGTGATATCGGTGGTGTCCAAATACACGCCTTTGCCGATGCGGCAGCCGAGCAGATTGAAGGCCAGCGGCAGCCACGGGGTGCCGCGCAGATAGCGCATGAAGTTCGGCACGGCGATGCCTTCATACAGATTGGTGACGCCTTCGGAGAGCCACACAAACGGCGTCCACATCGGCTCGGACTGTTTGCGGTAGCGCCCGATCAGCAGCCATTTGAGCAGCACCACAAAGACATAATTACCGATGCCGTAGACCAGACCGGCCAGCGTCAGATCCCAGGTGACTTCGGCCCAGCGCCCGGCACCGGCGGCCGGCATCACGGCCAGCACCAGCGTGTAGCCAACGGCAATCACCAGCGCGTGCGGGGCGACGATGCGGAATGCTTCGATCAGGCCGCGACCCAGCCGGCGCAGCGGGCTGGGATGGAAGGTCAGCCATTCCGGGTAGCCGCTGGTCTGCTCGCGGGCAGGCAGATTGATGGGCGGTGAACCGAGCCAGGTATCGCCACTGTGCATGCGGGCGTTGTCGGGGGCGCGCGAATGCACGCCGATCAGCACATGCTCGGGCAGGATGGTGCCGTCCGGGATGTAAGCGCCATTGCCGACAAAGCTGCGCTGCGAAATGACGGTAGGCTGCATAGTCATCCAGCCGCCGTCGATCTCTTCGTCGCCCAGCATCACGGCATCGGCGATAAAGGTTTCATCGCCCAGCGTCAGCATGTCCGGCACCACCCCGAGGGCGGTGGAAATTTCGGCATCTTTGCCGACCTTGGCGCCCAGCAGGCGATACCAGTTGGGGGCGAACACGGTGGCGTAAATCCCGTGCAGCACATTCAGGCTCGATTCCTGGATCTGGCTGACCAGCCATTTCGCGCAATAGGTCTTGCTGTGGACGGCGAAGCGGCCCGGTTGCAAGCGTGGCAGGACAGTCCAGCGTATCCCGGCCGATAGGAGTGCGGTGAGAATGATCAGTACGGTGCTGGCGGGGAAGGCCAGCAGGAAGTAGCGCAGCAGGCGCACCCGCATGTCCTCGCCCTGTATCCATGGCAGCCAGCCCGCTTCGTCGAACCAGTCGATCAGCACGAAGCTGGGGAATACCGGCATGAAGAATAGCGTCACGATCAGCAGGATGCCAAAGATGAAGTACAGGGTTTCAGCTAGCCGGCGCGCGCTGCTGACCGTGGGGCGTGGCGGCAGGCGCTGCGGGTCGAATGCGCCGCAATCACGCGCTGGTGCGCCAGACCAGATGCGGCCTGCGCTGACGCGCTGGCCGTCGCCGAGTGCCGACTGGCCTTCCAGATGGCCGTAGGCTTCGACGCGGGTATTGCCTTCCAGGACGGCAAAGGAACTGACGCAGGCGTCGTGTTCCAGTGTGATCTGGCCGAGCAGCAGACGGCCACGATAGACGCGGGCGTTTTCGAAATTGACGGCGTTGCCGATGCTGACGTGGTCATCGATCTGCAGCAGGTCAGGGGCGCGCAGCGTCATCGAACCGATGATGACGTCGTGCCCTACCTTGGCGCCGAGGGCGCGCAACCACCAGGTGGCCAGCGAGGAGCCACTCAGCAGGTAGGCCGGTGCCGCTTCCACCAGCCGGTCGGCCAGCCACCAGCGGTAGTAGGTCCAGCCCCACAGCGGGTAGGAGCCAGCCTGCAGGCGGCCGGCGATCAGCCATTTGCCGGCGATGGCGATGGCAAATTCCATCATGGTGGCGAGCAGGAATACCCCGACCGAGGCGGCAATTGCGCGGCTCACCGAGTCGCCCGGATCGCCCGTGAAGAAGTGATAAGTGAAGAACGGCGCCAGCCACTGCGCCATGCGCAGGGCGACCAGCGCCGGCATGGCGGCGGCCTGCGCCAGCCCGCAGGTCCAGCGTTTCAGGGCCGTGGGCGGTGTCCATGGCGCTTCTGCAACGCCGCTGGCCGGGGCACAGTCCAGAATCGCGGCGATCTTGCCGATCTGGCGCTGCTGATAGATGTCGCGCACCGTAATGTGGGCAAAGCGCGGGTCGGCCCGCAAGGCCGAAGCTAGCCGCGCGGCGAAGAAGGAGTGACCGCCAAGGTCGCTGAAGAAATCGGCTTGCCGCAGGATGGGCTGGCCGGGAAATAGCGTGGCCAGTGCGGCAAACAGGGCCTGTTCGGCGGGCGTCTCGGCCAGATCGGAATCGGCCACACTGCCTGCCGCTGCAGCCTGCAAGGGCAGCGCTTTCAGGGCTTTGCGATCGATTTTTCCCGAGGTCAGACGCGGCATGGCATCCAGTAGCTGGTAGCGTCCCGGTACCATATACGGCGGCAGCACGCCGGCCAGCGTAGCGCGCAAGGCCTTGGTGTCCAGCTTAGTGTCCAGCTTAGTATCCCGCTTAGTGTCCAACGCAGTGTCCGGCGCCGCGCCCGCTTCGGCCACCAGATAGGCCACCAACTGGTCGATGCCGTCATCCTGGCGCAGTAGCACGGCGACCGTGCCGACACCCGGCTGTTGCGCCAGCACGGCTTCGATTTCGCCCAGTTCGACGCGGAAGCCGCGGATCTTGACCTGATCGTCGGCGCGTCCGAGACAGAGCACTTCGCCGTCCGCGCCGATGCGCGCCAGATCGCCGGTGCGGTACAGGCGCGCATCATGAGCACCGCTGCGCCACGGATTGGCGAGGAATTTCTCGGCCGTCAGGTCGGGGCGGCCCAGATAGCCATCGGCCAGTCCGGGCCCGGTGATGCACAGTTCCCCCGTTTCGCCGCGCGCCAGTAGCCGCAGTGGTGCGGCCTTGCTGCGCATATCGCTAGCCGCGTCGCTCGCCATGGCGCTGGCCGCAAGCGCCATCTCCTCGGTCGCGATCACCAGCAAGCCATAGTTGGGCAGCGGGCTGCCGATGGTGACGGGCTGGCCAGGCTGCAGACGCGCCAGACTGGCCGACACGGTCGCTTCGGTGGGGCCGTAGGTGTTGAACATCTGGCGGCCCGGGCGTGACCAGCGTTCCACCAGTGCTTCCGGACACATCTCGCCACCCAGATTGATCAGGCGCAGGCTGGGCACCTCCTGATTGAACAGGGCCAGCAGGGTCGGTACGGCGTGCAACACGGTGACCTGCTGTTCGGCCAGCATGCGCGGCAGGGTTTCCGGGTCGGCGCTGATGTCTTTCGGGCCCAGCCAGAGCGTGGCGCCGGCCAGATAGGCGATCCAGATTTCTTCGAAGGACATGTCGAAGGCGACGGAAAAGCCCTGATAGACCTTGTCGCTGGCCTGCACGCCGAGCACCGCGTTTTCGCTGCGCAGGAAGTGGCAGATGCTGCGCTGGCTGATCAGGATGCCTTTCGGCTTGCCGGTCGAGCCAGAGGTGTAGATCACGTAGGCCGGCGCATCGGGCGAGACAGCGCCACGGCGCGCCAGTACGGCGTCCGGCGCGGCAGGTGCCAGTAGCGCTTCCGCCGTCCAGATGGCGCGTCCGGTCGGCGTGAGCGCCGGCGCGGCAGGCGTCGGCTGCGCTGCTGTCGCCGGCGTTGGGGTGGCGCTGGCAGCGGCGCTCAGACGGGGCGCAAACGCTGCACAGGTCAGCACGCCGCTGGCGCTGGCGTCGTCGAGGCAGACCTGCAGGCGCTCGACCGGGGTATCTTCGTCAACTGGCAGCCACGCTGCCCCGGCTTTAGCGATACCGGCCTGCAGAATCAGTAGCTCGATGCCGCGCGGCAGCCACAGCCCGACAATCTGGCCGGGGCCGACGCCCGCAGCGATCAGCCGCGCCGCTACCAGATCAGCCTGCGCATTCAGCTCGCCGTAGCTGAGCGTGCGCGCGCCGCCAATCAGCGCCGGATGGTCGGGCTGACGGGCGGCGCTCGCTTCGAGCAGATCGGCCAGAATTTCCTCCCGCAACAGTCCGGGTTGCGCCGCGCCGTACAGGATGTCCGGATGGGCTGGCGGGAGCTGCGGCGATGCGGGTACGGTCATGGTGAAACTTTATTTTGCGTGAACCCAGTCATTGTACGGTACGCCCGAGGCCTGCTCTAGTCCGGCACGCGTTTCGCGTATGCAAACTCCGCTGTCAGCCCTTACAATGGGCTGATCCGGATTTTTCTACTGCAGGTTCGCTTTTCGAGGAGTTGTATGTTTATGAGCCGTCCGTTTATCGCGCCGATGCAATTTGATGACCCGCTGGCGGCCTACCAGCAGGTACTAGCGATCTATACTGCCAATATCAGCTACCTGCGTGAGGCAATGAAGCGCTTCGTGGCCGGCGAAGAGGTGGGCGAGCATGTGCGGGCCTGCTATCCTTTCGTGCGGGTGCATACCGATACGGTGGCGCGCGCCGATTCCACGCTGGCCTTCGGTTTTGTGGCCGGCCCCGGCACCTATGAAACCACCCTGACCCGGCCCGACCTGTTTGCCCGCTATTACGAGCAGCAATTCCGTTTGCTCTTGAAAAACCATGGCGAGCATCACCTGAAGCTGGAAGTTGGCACCAGTTCGCAGCCGATTCCGATCCACTTTTCGTTTGCCGAGCACGAGCACATTGAAGGCAGCATGAGCGCAGAACGGCGCTTATTGATGCGCGATGTGTTCGATTTGCCGGATCTGGCGGCCATGGATGACGGCATCGCCAACGGCACCCACGAGCCGCGCCCCGGCGAGGCCCAGCCGCTGTCACTGTTTACCGCGCCACGGGTCGATTACTCGCTGTTGCGGCTGCGTCACTACACGGGCACCTCCTGCGAGCACTTCCAGAAATTCGTACTGTTTACCAATTACCAGTTCTACATCGACGAATTCGTCAAGCTGGGGCAGCAGATGATGGCCCAGCCTGCCAGCGAGGGCAGCGACGACTATATTGCGTTCGTCGAGCCCGGTAATCTGGTGACGCGCCGGGTCGGCCAGGCCGTGCAGGCCACCGATGCACTGGGCGCGGCACCGCCGCGTCTGCCGCAAATGCCCGGTTATCACCTGATCCGCGCCGATGGTAGCGGCATTTCCATGGTCAATATCGGCGTCGGCCCGGCCAATGCCAAGACCATCACCGACCATATCGCCGTGTTGCGCCCGCATGCCTGGCTGATGCTGGGCCATTGTGCCGGTTTGCGCAATACCCAGGAACTGGGCGACTACGTGCTGGCGCACGGCTATGTGCGCGAGGACCATGTGCTGGACGAGGACTTGCCGCTGTGGGTGCCGATTCCGCCGCTGGCCGAGGTGCAGGTGGCGATCGAGGCCGCGGTTGCCGAGGTTACCCAGCTGACCGGCCACGACCTCAAGCGGGTGATGCGCACCGGCACCGTGGCCAGCACGGATAATCGCAACTGGGAATTGCTGCCGCAGCGCACCCCGGAGCGTCGTTTCAGCCAGAGCCGCGCAATTGCGCTGGATATGGAGAGCGCCACCATCGCCGCCAACGGCTTCCGCTTCCGGGTGCCGTATGGCACCTTGTTGTGCGTGAGCGACAAACCCATGCACGGTGAGATTAAGTTACCGGGCATGGCTAACCAGTTTTATCGCGAACGGGTCGATCAGCATCTGCGTATCGGCATGCGCGCGCTCGATCTGTTGCGGGAACTGGGGGTAGACAAGCTGCATAGCCGCAAACTGCGCAGTTTTACGGAGGTTGCCTTCCAATAAGGCTGCGCGCACACTACAATTCCAGCCCGCCCTGCGCGGGCTTTTTTTATAAATAGCGATCCTGTGTTGATATCTTTTTTGGTATCGAAAACCGGAAAAAATTGATTGGTTTGTTTTTTGCTCAGACCCTAAGATGATTTCCGAGGTAGCTGCAAAAACACTATAAAACAGATAACACAGGAGACGTATGAACGACTACACAGTCGGGACTTCCATGTCCCAGAATAAGCACCGCTTTGCCCTGAAAACCGGCGTGGCGGTACTCGCCGCTGCCGGCCTGATGAGCGCTTTCCCCGTGCTGGCGCAGGAAACCCTGGGTGCCGACGGTAGCCCGGTGGTGAACGTCAGCGGCGTGCGTAAAGCGGCGCAGAGCGCCCAGTACATCAAACAGAACGCCGAGCAGGTGATCGACTCCATCGTGGCCGACGATATCGGCAAATTCCCCGATAAAAACGTCGCCGAAATTCTGGGCCGGGTACCGGGCGTGCAGATCATCCGTGACAACGGCGAAGCCGGTCAGGTCATCATTCGCGGTCTGGGCGGCATCGTGACCACCCTGAACGGCCGTGAAATGTTCACCGCCGCCGGTCGTAGCCTGTTCCTGGCCGATGTGCCAGTGGCCATGCTGCAGCGCGTGGATGTCTATAAATCGCAGGGCGCCGACATGAACGAAGGCGGCGTGGCCGGCGTGATCGACGTGCGCACCAACCGTCCATTCGATTTCAAGGGCCAGCAGACGGCCGTCAATGCGCGCGTCGAGCACCGCGATAAAGCCGGTTCGACCGATCCGAATCTGTCCGGCATGATTTCGGACCGCTGGAAAACCGCTTATGGCGACGTGGGTCTGCTGGCGGGTGTTTCCTATCAGCGTGGTCGTTACCACGATGAAACGGCGTGGGTTGCGCCACCGATCAGCTGGCCCCTGTATGGCAACACCCAGGGCGCCGATTCGATGGGCCGCGTGATGGGGCAGGGCGACCGCAAACGCTGGGCCGGTAATGTCTCGGCACAATGGCGTCCGAACTCGGATCTGGAACTGTATGCGGAAGGCTTTAGCACCAAGATCGATCATGATTCGTCGAGCGTGTTCTTTGTCGGCGTGCTGCCATGGTTCCAGACCGGTTCCACCGTGACTAACCAGTCCGGCACCAAGTATCTGGATTCGATCAGCAAAAACGGCGCGACCGATCTGTTCACGCTGAGCTCGACGCAGGGACGTCGCGACGAGTCGACCGGCCATCAGGGCGCCATCGGCGGCCGTTACAACCTGACGCCGACGCTGCGGGTCACCACGGAACTGGCGCGTACCGTCAGTAACTACAGCCAGGAAAACCCGATTCTCGATGCCGTGCTGCCAGGTCCGCTCAACATTTCGGCGGCGGTGCGTGACGGTGGCGGTTTCCTGCAATATCCGGGCGTCGATATGACCAGCCCGAACAAATGGGTTACCGATGTGTTCTGGGATAACCACAATGCTTCGTCCGGTCGTGCGACCGACTGGCGTAGCGACGTGATCTGGGAACCGGAAAACCATGGCTTCCTGAAAGAACTGGCCGGCGGCGTGCGCGTTGCCAAGCGTTTCGCGACCTATGTGCACGAGCTGAACAACTTCAATAAAGTGGCGGCAATTCCTGTCACTTCGCTGTCGAGCTCGCTCAACTGCGTGACCCAGTCCACTGGTGGCAACTACGGCATGAACCAGTTCTATGCACCGTGCCAGAGCTATCTGCTGAATAACACCCAGGAACTGCGTACCGCGCTGGGTCTGAAAGGTCGCAGTCTGGACGATCCGCTGTCCTACTACTCGGATACGGAAACCACCAGCGCGCTGTACCTGAAGGGGAAATTCGGCTTTGATGTGGGCAGTATTCCGGTCGACGGTAGTGCCGGTGTGCGTTACGTCCAGACGAACCAGAAAGTGGCGGGCTATACCCAGGTGACCTCGGCCACCGGCGCTAGCACGATTACTCCGGCTTACAGCGATAGCACCACCAACAACGTCCTGCCAAGTGCTTCCCTGCGTGCCAAGTGGGCCGATAATCTGCAATCGCGTCTGGTCGCCGGTAAGGCCATCCAGCGTGCCAACTTCGGTGACTTCAATCCGGGTCTGGTGCTGCATGATTCGACCGCCACCACGCTGGCCACTGGTAGCGCCGGCAACCCGAACCTGCGTCCGACCCAGAGTACCAACGTCGATGTCTCGCTGGAATGGTATTTCGCACCAGCCAGTTCGCTGACCGCGACCGTATTCGAACACCGCTTCACTGACTACGAGATGTGGAAGCAGCGTAACGAAACCATCAACGGCAAGACTTATCTGGTGAACCGTCCGTACAACGTCGGTAAAGCCAAGCTGCAAGGTGGCGAGATCTCGTATCAGCAGTTCTTCACCATGCTGCCGGGCTGGATGAGTGGTCTGGGCATGCAAGCCAACTACACCTATATGAAAGGTGGCTTGCAGAACGAAGATGGCAGCGCGAGCACGCCGACTTTCCCTGGCATGTCGAAGAACTCGTACAATCTGGTCGGTCTGTATGAAAACGATAAACTGTCGGCCCGTCTGGCCTACAGCTGGCGCGACAAGTTCGTGGCCGAGTACAACTACCGCAATTGCTGCGATCTGGTAGTCGACCCGATCAAGTTCCTGGACGCTTCCGTGTCGTACAAACTGGGCAAAGATCTGACCATCAGTGTTGATGCGAATAATCTGCTGAACTTCGCCTACCACGATTACCACGGTACGCCCGCTGCACCACGTGATGTGCGTCGCTATGACCGTGTGGTCGGTGTGTCGCTGCGCTGGAGAAACTAAGCATCAGCTTGACCGTGCATCAGCTTGACTGTGCATCAGTTTGATAGTGCATGAGCGTGCACTGTGTCCTTACAGTAAGCTGTAGCGGGACTGAGTAGTCTGATGGGGTGCTGTGCCGAGAGTCGGACGGCACCCCTGTTTTTTTACTGGATTGAGGCCATGCAAAACCCGAAACTTACCACGCTTGAAAAAGTCGCCTTTGGTGCTGGCGATATGGCGCTCAATGTCGTCATCTCGTCGATGATGCTGATTATTACCTTCTTCTACACCGACATTTACGGCTTGCACACCCAGGATCTGGCCTTGCTGTTTGTGCTGGTGAAATTTGCCGGCGCCTTATCGGATCTGGCGGTGGGCCAGCTGACTGACCGCTTTGCCACTGCCATGGGACGCTACCGTCCGTGGTTGCTGCTGCTGGCGCTGCCTTACGGAATCAGTGTGTTTTTCGTGTTCACGACGCCGGACTGGGCCTATAGCGCCAAGCTGATCTGGGCGTATGCCACCTATATCCTGATGACGGTGATGACGTCCGGGGTGGGCGTGCCGTATATCTCCCTCATTAGCGGCCTGACCAGCGATCCGCAGGAGCGTCTGTCGGCCAATGGCTACCGGCTGTTCTTCGCCAAAATTGGCGCCTTCATGGTCACCATCGTGGTGCCAGTGCTGGCCGAATACTGGGGCGAGGGCAAAGCTGCCGCCGGCTATCAGGCTGCCATGGGTGTTATGGCGGCGATGGGTGTGCTGCTGTTCCTGTTCTGCGTATTCGGCACCACCGAACGGGTGGTGCACAAAGTCGAGCGTACTTCGCTGCTGGCCCAGTTCAAATTACTGATGAAAAATGACCAGTGGCTGCTGCTGGCCGGTGCCTGCGTGACCGGCACGGTAGGCTATGTGATCCGCGGCTCGGTGGCACTGTATTACGCCAAATACTATCTGGGTGGTGGCGTGTCGGTCCAGTCGACTTTTCTGTCGCTGGGGGTGGTGGCAGCGATACTGTCGATGATCGCCTCGACCTGGATTACCAAAACCTATTGCAAGGTCAAGCTGTTCCGCAATACCCAGTTGCTGGTGTTTGCGCTGAGTATCGCGATCTATTATCTGGTCAAGCCTGGTGACATCATGCTGGCCTATGTGCTGTATTTCACGCTGTCCTTCGTGGTCGATCTGCATGCGCCGGTGTTCTGGTCCTCGATAGCGGAGACCATCGATTATGGTCAAGTGCAAAGCGGTAAGCGCGTGTCCGGTCTGGCGTTCGGCGGAATTTCGATCTGCCAGAAGGCCGGGATGGCGGTGGCCGGTGGCATGGTGGGTGTGTTGCTGACCTATTTCCAGTACGTGCCGAATCAGGCTCAGTCGGCGCTGTCCATGAGCGGGATTGCGCTGATGCTGACGGTGATTCCGGGCTGCTTCCACCTGATTATGGGCTTGCTGATGTTTAAGTACCGGATTAGCGATGATTATTATGCGCAGGTGAAACAGGAAATGCGGAAGCTGGGCTACGCCAGTCATTAAAAAGTCAATAAATTTACAATTAATCGAGAGTTGCGAAGAGCATGGAAACTGTACAAGTTCTCAAGCCGCTGATCGAACAGCGCGCCGATCCCCATATCTACCGTCACACGGACGGCTATTACTACTTCACGGCATCGGTGCCGCAGTATGATCGTGTCGAACTGCGTCGCGCCAGTACGCTGGCCGGGCTGGTGGATGCGCAGAAAGTCGATGTCTGGCATAAGCCGGAAACGGGGCCTTATAGCGAGTTGCTGT
Source organism: Oxalobacteraceae bacterium (assembly GCA_027490725.1). GTDB lineage: Bacteria > Pseudomonadota > Gammaproteobacteria > Burkholderiales > Burkholderiaceae_D > Rugamonas. The sequence goes on along the minus strand of JAIXXN010000002.1, from coordinate 31,497 downwards.
GGGCCCCGGAGCTGCACTTCAATGACGGTGCGTGGTATGTGTATTTTGCGGCGGCGCCCAGCCGCGAGATAAAAAACAGGCTGTTCCAGCACCGGATGTATGCGATCCGTAACTCTCACGCGAATCCGCTGGAAGGCGAGTGGGAGTTCATGGGGCAGATCGATACCGGCATCGATACCTTCTGTCTGGATGCGACCACCTTCACCCACAAGGGGCAGCTGTACTACCTGTGGGCGCAGAAGGATGTGGCAATCGAAGGTAATTCGAATCTGTATATCGCGCCGATGAAAACGCCGTGGCAGCTTGGCGGTCCGCCCGTGATGCTCAGTAAGCCCGAGTTTGACTGGGAAATCCGCGGTTTCTGGGTCAATGAAGGTCCGTCCGTGCTGAAAAAGCATGGCAAGATTTTTATCAGTTATTCGGCCAGTGCGACCGACGAAAACTATGCCATGGGGCTGCTGTGGGCCGACGAGAACGCGAATCTGCTCGACCCTGCAGCATGGACCAAGTCGCCACAGCCGGTGCTGCAAACCTGCTTCGAGCACGGGGTGTATGGTCCCGGGCATAATAGTTTTACCGTGTCCGAAGATGGCGCCACGGTGCTGCTGGTCTATCACGCCCGTACCTACACGGAAATTGTCGGTGACCCGCTGTGGAATCCGGATCGTCACACTTATGTGAAAGCGCTGCAGTGGGATGCGCAGGGCATGCCGGTGTTTGGCAAGCCTTCGCTGGTTTAAACAGGATTTTTTTGCGGTTTTTTGTGGCACTCCGATGGGTATATATTGGGGTACGCGCGCAGGCCACTGTGGCGCAAACTGTCTCGTTTTGATGTCTGGTTTCGTCTCGTTTGTACTCGTTTTGTCTCGTTTGAACCTAAGCCGCTATCGCCGCTCAAACGAGACAGAACCAGCACAAACGAGTACAAACGAGACAGGGGAACGAGTATGAATGCGCCACACACGAATCCACTGGCACCGCACTCGCTGCAGTTGCTGCAGGACTATCTCCGTATGAGCGCTAGCACGGTGTCGGAAACCGAGGCGCTTGATGCGGCCATCAAGGCGTGGATTGCTCAGGAAAAGGCCGGGGCGGAAGTGCTGCACGGCTATCAATGGAAGCAGTTGTTTTTGCCAGATGGCACGCGCGTGCGTATGGAGTATCTCGAGCGCTCCTATTTTGCGCGGGTGGTCGGCGATCAGCTAATTTATGGCGGGGCTTCGGTGTCGCCGCGTGCGATGACCTTGACGATCGCTGGGGATGGACGCAAGGCCTGGCGCGACCTGTGGTTACGCTTGCCGGGCGAGCGTGACTGGGTCAATGCCAAACGGCTGCGCGCCAGAGCCACGGAACGCGTCAATACGCCGCCGCCTTCTGCGGCCGATGCGCTCACTAGCGCCGCCAGAGCGATGGGGCAGGCGCTTACGGCGGCCGTGACGCTGATCGAACATGTCGATCACCAAACAACTACAGTGCTGGAACGGCGTACGCCGAAAGACCGGCGGCTCACCGACCTGCTGGAAGATATCGACTGAGGCTGCTGCCATGGTCAGCTTCTACGGATCGCAATCATCGAGGAACCTAGTAATGCATGCAAACCAGTCAAACCAGTTAAACCAGTCAAACCAGTTAAATCAAGAAAATCAGGCGAAGCTGCCGGCAATCGTTTCGGCACCGTTTGGAGCCTTGCCTGACGGCCGGGAAGCCACGCTCTACACGCTGAGCAACGCGAACGGGATGCTGGTGCGTATCAGCGATCTGGGTGGCGTGATCACAGAGGTGCATGTGCCGGATCGGGATGGCAAGCTGGCCGATGTCTGCCTCGGTTTCGACAATGCAGCCGCCTATATGGGCGAATCGCATTATTTTGGCGCGCTAATCGGCCGTTATGGCAACCGTATCGCACGCGGCCAGTTCGAGCTCGATGGCAAGCGCTATCAGCTTGATGTCAACAATGGTATCAATCACCTGCATGGCGGCACGCAGGGTTTCCACCGCAAACTGTGGCGCGCCGAGACGTTCACCACGCCCACCTCGGCCGGATTGATACTGCGTTATCTGAGTCCGGATGGCGAGCAGGGCTATCCCGGCAATCTCGACGTCACGGTGCGCTATGAACTGACTAACGATAACGGTTTAGAGATCACTTTCCACGCCAGCACGGACCAGGCCAGCCCCGTCAACCTGACCAATCACGCCTATTTCAATCTGGCGGGGCAGGGCGAGGCGGGGCCTGCCGACATTCTGTCCCATCAGCTGACCATTCCCGCAGATGCCTACACGCCGGTGGATGCCGGCCTGATTCCCACCGGCGAATTACGTGCCGTACAAAATACCCCCTTCGACTTCCGCACCCCGCATGCGATCGGCGCCCGTATCGGTGTGCTTGACGAGCAACTGGGCTACGGCAGCGGCTACGACCATAATTTTGTGCTCAACCGGCCACAGGACGGCGCGCTGGCACTGGCGGCGCGCGTCCATGAGCCGGTCTCCGGACGGGTGCTGGAAGTGTGGACGCAGGAGCCGGGCGTGCAGTTTTACAGCGGTAACTTCCTCTCGGAGACGGTGCGCGGCAAAGGGCGCTGCTACGATTTCCGTACTGGCTTCTGCCTCGAACCTCAGCATTTCCCCGATGCGCCGAATCACGCCCACTTTGCCAGCACCATTCTGCGCCCCGGCACGCGCTACAGCACGGCCATGGCTTACCGCTTCAGCGTTGCTGATTGATGCGGTGATCGAGGATGTCTGTGATACTGTTTTTGGTATCGAAGTCGAATAATAATTTATTGGAAAGATATCTCAGTACAACTTAGTATGGCTTATCGATGCAGGGGCATGACAAGCAGGCCCCTGTACAAGAACATACTGAGGAGATATGCATGTCTGAGAATGACAAGAAGGTCAAGCTTCGCTCTGCTGAATGGTTTGGCACGCAGGACAAGAACGGTTTCATGTACCGCAGCTGGATGAAAAATCAGGGCATCCCTGATCATGAATTCCAGGGCAAACCGATCATCGGCATCTGCAACACCTGGTCGGAGCTGACCCCTTGCAATGCACATTTCCGCAAACTGGCCGAACACGTCAAGCGCGGCATTCTGGAAGCGGGTGGCTTCCCCGTAGAATTCCCGGTGTTCTCCAACGGCGAATCGAATCTGCGTCCGACCGCCATGCTGACCCGCAATCTGGCCAGTATGGATGTGGAAGAATCGATTCGCGGCAATCCGATGGATGGCGTCGTGCTGCTGGTCGGTTGCGACAAGACCACGCCGGCTCTGCTGATGGGTGCAGCCTCGGTCGATATCCCGACCATCGTGGTCAGCGGCGGCCCGATGCTGAACGGTAAGCTCAACGGCAAGAACATCGGCTCCGGCACTGCCGTCTGGCAGTTGCACGAGCAGGTGAAAGCCGGCGAAATCACCATGCACGAATTCATGTCGGCCGAATCGGGTCACTCGCGCTCGGCCGGTACCTGCAACACCATGGGCACCGCCTCCACCATGGCCTGCATGGCCGAAGCACTGGGCACCACGCTGCCGCACAATGCCGCGATTCCTGCAGTTGATTCGCGCCGCTACATACTGGCCCACATGTCCGGGATCCGCGCCGTGGAAATGGTGCGCGAAGACTTGAAGCTGTCGAAAATTCTCAAGCGCGAGAACTTCGAAAACGCCATCCGCGTCAACGCCGCCATCGGTGGATCGACCAATGCTGTGATACACCTGAAAGCCATCGCTGGCCGGATTGGTGTGGATCTGGAACTGGAAGACTGGACCCGTGTCGGTCGCGGCACGCCGACCATCGTCGACCTGCTGCCATCCGGCCGCTTCCTGATGGAAGAGTTCTATTACGCCGGTGGTCTGCCAGCGGCCATCCGCCGTCTGGGCGAAGGCAATCTGGTGCCACATCCCGATGCCCTGACCGTGAACGGCAAGACTCTGTGGGAAAACTGCCAGTCCGCACCGATCTACGATGACGAAGTCATTCGTCCGCTGGAAAAACCGCTGCTCAAGGATGGCGGCATCTGCATCCTGCGCGGCAATCTGGCACCACGCGGCGCGGTACTGAAACCGTCGGCAGCCACCCCGGAACTGATGCAGCACCGTGGCCGTGCCGTAGTGTTCGAAGACTTCGAACACTACAAGAAGAGCATCATCGATCCCGATCTGGAAGTCGATGCCAGCTCGATTCTGGTGATGAAAAACTGCGGCCCGAAAGGTTATCCGGGCATGGCGGAGGTGGGCAATATGGGCTTGCCACCGAAGCTGCTGGCCGCTGGCGTCAAAGACATGGTGCGCATTTCCGATGCCCGCATGAGTGGTACTGCTTACGGCACCGTGGTGCTGCACGTGGCACCGGAAGCCATGGCGGGCGGTCCGCTGGGCATCGTCAAGGATGGCGACTGGATCACCCTCGACTGCGCAGGCGGGGTGCTGAATCTGGAAATCTCCGACGAGGAAATGGCGCAGCGTCAGGCCGCCCGCGTGGCTGGCAGTGCGCCGGGGCCGAAGACCGGCTACCAGAAACTGTATATCGAACACGTACTGCAAGCGGACGAAGGCTGCGACTTTGATTTCCTGGTCGGAAATCGCGGTTCTGCTGTGCCACGCCACTCGCACTAACTATAGAAATCCGGAGATACCATGTTGCTCGTGCAATTCAAGAATGAACAGGGAGGCCGCCAGATCGGCGTGCTGGAACAGAACGCGATTCGCGTCATCGAAGGCTATGACACGACCTATGCGCTGGCGCAAGCGGCGATCCGTCAGAAGGTCGGTCTGGCGGTACTGGCAAAGCAGGCGCAAGGCAATGCCGTGCTGGCGTATGACGCGGTGGCCACTTCCGGCCGTCTGCTGGCGCCACTCGACCATGCCGACGACGCGCACTGCTACGTGACCGGTACCGGGCTGACCCATCTGGGTAGCGCCGATACCCGCGATGCCATGCACAAGAAAATCGGTGGCGATGTCGCGTCGCTGAGCGACTCCATGAAGATGTTCCGCATGGGTGTGGAAGGCGGCAAGCCAGCGGCCGGTGCGGCGGGCGTGCAGCCCGAATGGTTCTACAAAGGTGATGGCTCGATCGTGGCTGCCGCCGGTCAGGATCTGAATATGCCCGACTTTGCCCTCGATGGCGGCGAAGAGCCGGAAGTGGCAGGGCTGTATGTGATCGGTGATGATGGCCAGCCTTACCGCGTCGGCTATGCCATCGGTAACGAGTTCTCCGATCACGTCACCGAGCGTCAGAACTACCTGTATCTGGCGCATTCCAAACTGCGTGCCTGCAGCCTTGGCCCGGCGCTGCTGGTTGGTGAAGCACCGGCGCATATCGTCGGTACCTCGCGCATCTACGACGTGGATGGCAAACTGCGCTGGGAGAAGGCCTTCTACAGCGGCGAACAGAATATGTCGCACACGCTGGCGAATCTGGAACACCACCATTTCAAATACCCGCTGTTCAAGCGGCCCGGCGATGTGCACATCCACTTCTTCGGTACGGCGACTCTGAGCGTGGCCGATAATATCGTCGTCAAACCGGGCGAGAGCTTTGAAATTGACGCGCCCCAGTTCGGTCCGGCGCTGCGCAACAAACTGGCCGTGTATAAAACCGACGTAGCGAAAGTGACCGCATTATGATGATTACCGGCGAAGCGCTGATTGGCGGCGTGGCAGTGCAAGGCACAGGTACGCCGATTCGCGCCTACAATCCTGCCCTGCAGGAATCCATGGAGCCAGCGTTTTATGCGGTCGATGCACAGCAGATCGATCAGGCCTGCCGTCTGGCCGATGCTGCGTTCGACGCCTTCCGTGCGCTGGGTGATGAAGCGCGCGCAGTGTTCCTCGAAACCATCGGCGAGCAGATCATGGCGCTGGGCGAGACGCTGGTCGAACGCGTGATGGCCGAGAGTGGCCTGCCTCGCGCCCGTGTCGAAGGCGAACGTGGTCGTACCGTCGGCCAGCTGAAACTGTTCGCGACCCTGCTGCGCGAAGGTTCGTGGCATGACGTACGGATCGATCAGGCACTGCCGGAACGCACGCCGCCGCGTCCTGACCTGCGCATGCGCATGATAGCTCTGGGTCCGGTGGCCGTGTTCGCGGCCAGTAATTTCCCGCTGGCGTTCTCGGTGGCCGGCGGCGATACTGCCTCGGCACTGGCAGCCGGTTGTCCGGTGCTGCTGAAAGCCCACTCGGCCCATCCGGGCACTTCCGAGCTGGTGGGGCGTGCCATCGTCAAGGCGGTCGAACTGTGCGGCCTGCCGGCCGGCGTGTTCGCGCTGCTGACCGGCAGCGGCAACGGCATTGGTCAGGAACTGGTGCGTCATCCGGCCATCAAGGCGGTCGGCTTTACCGGTTCGCGCAGTGGCGGCATGGCCCTGATGGCCGTCGCAGCAGCGCGTCCGGTACCGATCCCCGTGTATGCGGAAATGAGTTCGATTAATCCGGTGTTCCTGCTGCCGCAGGCACTGGCGGCGCGCGCCGAAGCAATCGGGCAGGGCTTTGCCGGCTCGCTGGTGCTGGGTGTGGGGCAAATGTGCACCAACCCCGGCCTGGTGATCGCTATCGAAGGCGCTGATCTGGAGCGCTTCGCCAGCAGCGCAGCGCAGGCACTGACCGGCGGCGCAGCCTGTCCGATGCTGTCGCCCGGTATCGCCGGCAGTTATCAGCGCGGCATCACGCAACTGGCTGAGCATGCCGATGTGGCGACGCTGGCACTGGCGCCGCAGGAGCAAGGCAAGGGCGCACCGGCGCTGTTCCGCACCACCGCGGCAGCTTTCCTGAGCCAGCATGCGCTGTCGGAAGAAGTGTTTGGCCCGGCCTCGCTGGTAGTGGCCTGCCGCGATCTGGCAGAATTGCATCAGGTGGCCGAAAGTCTGGAAGGTCAGCTGACCGCCACCCTGCAACTCGATGACGGCGATCTGGCGGTGGCGCAGGCCTTGCTGCCGTTGCTAGAGCGCAAAGCCGGACGGATACTGGCCAACGGCTTTCCGACCGGCGTGGAAGTGTGCAGTGCGATGGTGCACGGCGGCCCGTTCCCGTCGACCTCGGACGGTCGCAGTACCTCGGTCGGCACGGGTGCGATTGCGCGCTTCCTGCGTCCGGTGGCCTACCAGAATCTGGCGCAGGCGCTGTTACCAGCGGTGTTGCGCGACAATGGCGCAGCAGCATGGCGCCGTCGTGACGGCGAACTGACTCGCAACTGAGCTGCAACTGAACTGCCACGGCGCCGCAAGGTGCCGTTTTCGATCAAACAACAAAAACATATCAGCTTTAACGGAGACTGTATGACCCAATTGGCCAAATTTGGCAGCTTGCGCGGCAAGCGTGTATTCATCACCGGTGGCGGTACCGGCATCGGCGAGGCGATGGTGATTTCCTTCGCCGAGCAGGGCGCGCAGGTGGCGTTTGTCGATATCGCCAGCGATGCCAGTCTGGCGCTGGTGCGCCGCGTAAAAGACGCCGGTTATCCGGAGCCGCTGTTCCGTCAGTGTGATATCACCGATATTCCGGCACTGCAGGCCAGCATGGCCGAAATGGCAGCAGCCATCGGCGACTTCGATATTCTGGTGAATAACGCCGCCAACGACCAGCGTCACGACACCGCGTCGGTTACGCTGGACTACTGGAACGAGCGCATCGCCATCAACCAGCGTCCGATGTTCTTTACCTGCCAGGCAGTGCTGGAGGGGATGAAGAAAAAGGGCGCCGGCTCGATCATTAACGTCGGCTCGATTTCGTGGCACGTGAAGAACGCCGGCTATCCGGTGTACGCCACCTCCAAGGCGGCCGTACACGGCCTGACGCGCGGGCTGGCGCGCGAGTTCGGTGCCCACGGGATACGCGTGAATACCGTCACGCCGGGCTGGGTGATGACGCAGCGTCAGATCGATCTGTGGCTGGACCAGGCGGGCGAGGAGGACATCAAACGCAACCAGTGCCTGCCCACCAAGCTGATGCCGCAGCATATCGCGTCGATGATTCTATTCCTCGCCGCCGATGATGGTGCCATGTGTACCGCGCAGGAATTCATCGTTGATGCCGGCTGGGTCTAAGCCGCTGCCTCACGCGCTGATTTAGCCACTTCCGTAGTACTGATCGCCACCTGCAGCGCCACTGGCGGCGGGTGGTATCACTCCAATTCAAGGTGAGAACATGGTGAAGACAGGATTCTCCGTGCTGACTCTGGCCGTCTGTGCAAATGTGATGGCTGCAGCGACGACCAACGCAGCTGACTTAGGCAGTCCCGATCGGCATATCCGGGTTGCTGTCAGCACGGACCAGGGTGGGCGCCTGCAGTACACGGTGACGCGCGACGGTAAGCCGGTGTTACTGGCCTCGCAGCTCGGTTTGCAGCTGGAAGGGGCGCAACTCTCCAGCGGCCTGAGCGTGGTGGCGCGCAGCCAGCCACGCCCGATCCGCGAGCATTACGAGATGGCCACCGGCAAACGGCGCAGCATTAGCTATCGCGCCAACGAACAGACGACCACCGTGCGCAATGCGCAGCAGCAGACCATGGAGGTGACCTTCCGCGTCTCGAACGATGGCGTGGCGTTCCGCTATCGGGTTACCGATGCCACGCTGGCGCGCAAAAAACTGCTGCAGGAGCACACCAGCTTCGCGCTGCCCGCTGCCAGTCGTGCATGGTTGCAGCCCATGTCAGTCGCGCAGACTGGCTGGAACGGCACAAATCCCTCGTACGAGGAACACTACCAGATGGATATTGCGGCGGGCAGCGCGTCACCCTCGCCGGCAGGCTGGGTCTTCCCGGCGCTGTTTAGGACGGGCGATACCTGGCTAGCACTCTCGGAAGCGGGCATGGACGGCAGCTTCCAGGCCTCGCGTCTGGCGCCGCAAGCGGATGGTGCGGTGTATCGCATCGCGAATCCGATGCCCGCAGAAGTCTACCCGGGCGGTGGCTTGCTGGCCGACGTTACCGGTAGCGCCCCCCTCACGACGCCGTGGCGTTTGCTGGCACTGGGCTCCCTGAAAACGCTCACCGAATCGACGCTGGGCACTGACCTTGCCGCACCGGCCCAGCCGTTTGATGCCGCACTGGTGCGCCCCGGCCATGCCGCGTGGAGCTGGGCGCTGCTCAAGGACGATGCCACGGTCTACGATGTACAGAAAAAGTTTATCGACTACGCCGCCGATATGCACTGGGATTACACCCTGATCGACGCCGACTGGGATCGCAAAATCGGTTACGACAAGGTGCGCGAACTGGTGGACTATGCCGCCTCGAAGAAAGTCGGCATTCTGCTCTGGTACAACTCGTCCGGCGCATGGAATAGCACCGAATATTCGCCCAAAAGCCAGCTCCTGACACACCAGCAGCGGGTGGCAGAATTCGCCCGCTTGCGCGCGATGGGCGTGAAAGGCGTCAAGATCGATTTCTTCGGTGGTGATGGTCAGTCGATGATCGCCTATTACGTCGAGATCCTGCGCGATGCGGCCGACGCTGGACTGCTGGTGAACTTCCACGGCGCCACGCTGCCACGTGGCTGGAGCCGCACCTGGCCGAATCTGATGACCGTGGAAGCGATACGCGGCATGGAATTCACCACTTTCGAGCAGGTCGACGAGGACAGAATGCCGGCTCACGCGGCCATGCTGCCGTTCACCCGCAACCTGTTCGATCCGATGGATTTCACACCGATGGTGTTTGGCAAGATTCCCAATATCCGGCGTAGCGCCAGCAATGGCTTCGAACTTGCGACCTCGGTGCTGTACTTGTCCGGCATCCAGCATTTTGCCGAAACCCCGGAAGGCATGGCGAGTGTCCCCGCATACGTCAAGGCGCTGCTGCAGGAATTGCCACGCAGCTGGGACGACAGCCGCCTGCTGGATGGCTATCCCGGTCAGCACGTAGTGATGGCACGCCGCGCCGGCAAGCACTGGTATATCGCTGGCATCAACGCCACCGATGTGGAAAAGCGCATCACGCTCGACCTGTCTTTTGCCGGTACAGCGCAGGGTGTGCTGATTACTGACGGGCAGGCCGCACGCAGTTTCCAACAGACCCCCATCGCAGCAGGTAGAAAAGTTGTGGTGACGATCAAGCCGCACGGCGGTTTCGTCATCTTGCTCTGAGCAGAAATACAGTCCATCCAACACACTAATAAACAGGAGACAGAAATGAACCATATCCCACGTGGCACCCTCTCGTTCGCGCTGTCGTTCGCGCTCTCGCTGCCGCTGGCGGGCAGTGCGCTGGCTGGCGAACCGGTGACGCTGACTATCGATGCCGCCAAACCCGGTGCCGTCATCAATAAAGACATCTACGGCCAGTTTGCCGAGCACCTCGGCACCGGCATCTACGGCGGCCTGTGGGTCGGTCCGAAGTCGAAAATCCCGAATACCAAAGGCTGGCGTAACGACGTGGTTGGCGCGCTCAAAGCCATGCACGTGCCGCTGGTGCGCTGGCCGGGCGGCTGCTTTGCCGACGAATATCACTGGAAAGACGGCATCGGCGCGCGCGAGAAGCGTCCGGTTAAGGTGAATGCCAACTGGGGTGGCGTGGAAGAATCGAATGCCGTGGGCACCCACGAATTCTTCGATCTGGTGGAACTGCTCGGCGCGGACGCCTACGTCAACGGCAATCTCGGTACCGGCAGCGCACAGGAGATGTCGGAGTGGATCGAGTACATGACCTCGGACAGCAAATCGACGCTGGCCAATCTGCGCCGCAAAAACGGCCGCGAGCAGCCTTACAAAGTCGCTTACTTCGCCATCGGTAACGAGGCCTGGGGATGCGGCGGCAATATGAGCCCGGATCACTACGCCGATCTGTATCGCAATGTCGAAACCTTCCTGCGCGCACCCGCACAGTATCGTCCGAAAATGATCGCCAGCGGCGGCAACGACAACGACCTGACATGGTCGGATGTGCTCAGCAAGCGCCTCAAGCAGCAGACCGACGGCATCAGCTTCCACTACTACACCATCCCGACCGGTAAATGGGAAGTCAAGGGCGCCGCCACCGGCTTCGCCGAGCAGGAGTGGATCTCGACGCTGTCGAACACCCTGCGCATGGAAGAGCATATGCGCAAGAACTCTGCGGTCCTGGACAAGCATGATCCGGAGAAGAAGCTGGGCCTGTTCGTTGATGAATGGGGTACCTGGTATGACGTCGAGAAGGGCACCAATGCCGGTTTCCTGTTTCAGCAGAATACCCTGCGCGATGCAGTTGTTGCGGCGCTTAACTTCAACATCTTCCACGCCCACGCTGATCGCGTGCGCATGACCAATATCGCCCAGATGGTCAATGTGCTGCAGTCGATGATCATCACCGACAAGGACAAGATGCTGCTGACGCCCACCTATCATGCCTTTGAAATGTATGTGCCGTTCCAGGGTGCGACTTCGTTGCCGCTGACGCTGGCCAACAATCAGCAATACACGCTCGATGGTGCCAGCATCCCCGGTATTAGCGCCTCGGCCGCACGCGCTGCGGACGGCAAGCTGTATCTGGCGCTGGTCAATACCAATCCGCGCGCGGCGGCCGAGGTTGCCGTTAGCGTGCCGGGTGTGGCGATTAAAGCCTTGCGCGGCCGCGTACTGACCGCGAATACCATGGATGCCCACAATACCTTTGCTGCGCCACAGGCGATCAAGCCTGCAGCGTTTAGCGCGACTGGCGTGGATGGCAAGGTCAGTGTGCAAATTCCGGCCAAGGCCGTTGTTGTGGTAGCCGTGGAGTGATGCGATGAACGAAATAGAACGCTTGATTTCGCGCCGCAAGGCGATTGCCGGTGGCGTAGCCCTGCTGTTGACTGGTTGCGGTGGCGGCGGTGGTGCTAGTACGCCGGCGCCGGCTCCAGCTCCAGCGCCAACGCCAACGCCAACGCCAACGCCAACGCCAACGCCGACGCCGACGCCGACGCCGACGCCGACGCCGACGCCGACGCCGACGCCGACGCCGACGCCGACGCCGACGCCGACGCCCACGCCCACGCCCACGCCGACCAGTATCACTTTCGCCGACGCCTCGGTGCATGATCCTGCCGTGATCCGCGTCGACGGCAGCTATTACGTCTTCGGTTCTCATCTGGCGGCCGCCAAGTCGACCGACCTGATGAACTGGACCAGGATCGCCGATGGTGTCAGTTCGACCAATCCGCTGTTTAATAATGTGCTGACGGCGCTGGGCGACACCTTCGCCTGGGCCCAGGTGACTGATCTGTGGGCGCCGGACGTGATCAGGCTGGCCGATGGCAAGTACTACTTCTACTATGACGCCTGCAAAGGCGACTCGCCGCGCTCGGCGCTCGGGCTTGCCGTCGCCGACAGAATCGAAGGCCCTTACGTGAATCAGCAGATCATGCTGAAATCCGGCATGTGGGGCCAGACCAGCGAAGACGGGGTAAACGTCTATGATGCGCTGACCATGCCCAATGCGGTGGACCCGGCGACCTTCTTCGATAAGGATGGCAAGCTGTGGATGGTCTACGGTTCCTATTCGGGCGGCATCTTCATTCTGGCACTGGATCCGGCCACCGGTCTGCAGAAGCCGGGGCAGGGCTATGGCAAGCGTCTGATAGGCGGTAATCACAGTCGCATCGAAGGCGCTTATGTCATGTATAGCCCGCAGTCGAAGTACTACTACCTGTTCACCTCGTTCGGCGGGCTCGATGCCAATGGTGCTTACAATATGCGGGTGGCACGTTCGCTGAACCCGGATGGCCCGTATCTGGATGCCAAAGGCAATGACATGGCCAGCGTCAAATCGAATCCGGCCTTGCCGCTGTTCGACGATGTCAGCATTGCGCCGTATGGCCAGAAGATCATGGGGAATCACCAGTTCGCGCTGGCCGAGGGCGAATCGGGTACGCCGCTGGGCTATGTCTCGCCGGGCCACAACTCGGCCTATTACGATAGCGCCACCGGCCAGTACTTCCTGATCTTCCATACGCGCTTCCCGGGCACCGGGGAGTTGCACCAGATCCGTGTGCATGAAATGTTCATTAACGCCGATGGCTGGCTGGTGGTGGCGCCATTCCGCTACGCGCCGCTGAGCAAGAGCGCGACAATCCTGTCGGCCGAAGTGAGCGCGGCAGATGCCGTGGGCGCCTACAAGATGATCAATCACGGTAAGGATATTTCGGCGAGCATCAAAGCGTCGCAGAACATCCGGCTGGCAGCCGATGGCTCGGTTTCCGGGGCAGCCAGTGGCACGTGGACGCATAATGGTGGCAACAGGATGACGATTTCGTTCGGCACGACAGGCAGTTTTACGGGCGTGCTGTCGCGCCAGTGGAATAGCAATGCCAGCGCCTTTGTCGTAACGTGGACGGCACAATCCGTGGAAGGCGTGTCCATCTGGGGCGCGCGGACCGGCAGCTAGAAAGTCAGGGAAACAAGATGATCAAAGAAATCAAGACCGCCTTGCTGGCCAGAGCACAGGCGATAGCCAAACTGGGCGTGCTCGCACTGGGTCTGAGCACCATGCTGGCCTGCAGTGCCACACAGGTCAGCGTGCATGACCCGGTGATGACCAAAGAGGGCGATACCTGGTACCTGTTCAGTACCGGGCCGGGGATCACCTTCTACAGTTCGAAAAACATGCGCGACTGGACCCCGGAAGGGCAGGTCTTCACGCAGCAACCGGAGTGGGCGCGCAGTGTTGCGCCCACCTTTGATGGCCATGTCTGGGCACCCGATGTGCACTTTCACAAGGGGCTGTACTACCTGTATTACTCCGTCTCCGGCTTCGGCAAGAACACGTCCGGTATCGGTGTGACGGTGAATAAGACACTCAACCCCGGTTCACCGGACTATCGCTGGGTGGATCGCGGGCTGGTACTGCAGTCGGTGCCGCTGCGCGATAACTGGAATGCCATCGACCCGAATATCGTCGAAGATGGCCAGGGCGCAGCGTGGATGGCGTTCGGTTCCTTCTGGAGTGGCTTGAAGCTGGTCAAGCTCAATCAGGACAGAACCGCCCTAGCCGAGCCGCAGGAATGGCATGCCATTGCCAGCCGTTCCGCAGTGCCCGGCGCGGCAACGCAGGCTGCCGGCAAGGACGATATCGAAGCCCCGTTCATCTTCCGCAAAGGCGATTACTACTATCTGTTCGTATCGTTCGGTTATTGCTGCCGCAAGGGCGATAGTACCTATTACCTTGCCGTCGGCCGTTCGCGCAGTGTCACCGGACCATATCTCGACAAAGATGGCATCGACATGCAACAAGGCGGCGGCAGCACCCTGATACGCGGTAACGCGGCATGGCGCGGGCTGGGGCACAACAGTGCCTACAGCTTCGACGGCAAGGACTATCTGGTCCTGCATGCCTACGAAACGGCGGATAATTTCCTGCAAAAGCTGAAGGTCATGGAGATGCGCTGGGATGCGCAAGGCTGGCCGGTGGTGGATGCGGCGGATCTCGATCGTTACCAGAGCAGCGTAGTGGCGCCGAAATGAAGCAGTTGGCGCGCCGTCTGGAGCAGGTGCTGTGTTTGCCCCTGATGCTGTTGCCCCTGCTAGCGCTGATGCCAAGCATGGCTGCCGCCGCTACCACCGCTACCGCTGCAGCAGCGCTGGAGCAGCCGATCCGGCTGTTCCCGCTGGCCGATGTGCGGCTGGGCGAGAGTCCGTTTCTGGACGCCCAGCGTACCGATTTACGCTATATGCTGGAGATGGAGCCGGACCGGCTGCTAGCACCATTCCTGCGTGAGGCGGGTCTTCCATCCAAGCAGCCCGGTTATGGCAACTGGGAGTCGAGCGGGCTCGATGGCCACCTTGGTGGCCATTACCTGTCGGCGCTGGCGCTGATGTTTGCTTCGACCGGCGATGCGGAAGTGCTGCGTCGCCTGAACTATTTTGTGGCCGAACTCAAACGCTGCCAGCAGCAGAACGGCAATGGCTATATCGGTGGTATCCCGGAAGGCAGCAGTGCATGGCAGGGCATTGCACGCGGCGAACTACACGCCGATAATTTTTCCGTCAACGGCAAATGGGTACCCTGGTATAACCTGCACAAGGTCTATGCCGGTCTGCGTGACGCCTACCAGTATGGCGGCAATAGCGATGCGCGCGACATGCTGATTGCCTTATCCGACTGGGCGCTGGAGCTGACCAGCCATCTGAGCGAAGCGCAGATGCAGGCCATGCTGCGCAGTGAGCACGGCGGCATGAACGAAGTGCTGGCCGATGTTGCGCAGATCACCGGCGAGCGCAAATATCTCGATCTGGCAGTGCGTTTTTCGCAGCCGTCGCTGGTGCAGCCGCTGGCTCAGGGGCGCGACCAGCTCACTGGTCTGCATGCCAACACGCAGATTCCCAAGGTCATCGGCTTCCAGCGCATCGGCGAAATGACGGGGCGCGAGGACTGGCAACGTGCCGCACGCTTCTTCTGGCAAACCGTGCATGACCATCGCACCGTCGCCATAGGCGGGAATAGCGTCAAAGAGCACTTCCACGCCGATCAGGATTTCTCACCGATGATCAACGAGGTGGAAGGGCCGGAGACCTGCAATACCTACAATATGCTCAAGCTCACCGGCTTGCTGTTCCAGCGCGATGGCCGCGCCAGCTATGCTGATTACTACGAGCGCGCGCTGTACAACCATATATTGTCCTCGCAGCGACCGGAGAGCGGCGGTTTTGTGTACTTCACGCCGATGCGCCCGAATCACTACCGCGTGTATTCGCAGGCGGATAAAGGCATGTGGTGCTGTGTCGGTTCCGGCATCGAGAGCCACGCCAAGTACGGCGAATTCATTTACGCCCATCGCGGCGACAGCCTGTACGTCAATCTGTTTATCCCGTCCACACTGCTATGGCGCCAGAAAGGCGTGAGCATCACCCAGTCCGGCGCTTTTCCGGATGAGGGGCGCACTACACTGCGCATCGGCGGCACGGCGAAGTTCACGCTGCGGGTGCGTTATCCGGCATGGGTGGCGGCCGGCGCACTGGCGCTGCGCGTCAACGGCAAACCGGTCGCTGTCCGGATCGACGCCAAGCATTACGTCAGCCTGTCGCGCCAGTGGCGCGATGGCGATCAGGTGGAAATACGTCTGCCGATGACGACGCGTCTCGAGCAGATGCCCGATAAGTCCAACTACTATGCGGTGCTACACGGCCCGGTGGTACTGGCCGCCAAAACCCGGCCTTACGCCAACGAGCAGCTGAATTTCCTTGCCGATGATTCGCGCATGGGGCATGTGGCGCAGGGACCGGTCTGTCCGCTGGAGGCGGCGCCGATGCTGGTGAGCGATACCAAAGACTTTATGCAGCGCTTCCGTCCCGTCGCGGGGCGGCCGCTGACCTTTACTGCACCCGGTCTGGTGCAGGGCGGGGCGGGCGGCGATCCGGAGTTTATCCCGTTTTTCCGCCTGCATGACGCTCGTTACATGATGTACTGGCAGTACGCCACCCCGGCGAATCTGGCTGTCTTGCAGGCACAGGCCGGCCAGAACGAGGCGGCGCGGCTGGCGCTGGATGCGCGCACCATCGATCAGGTGGCGCCGGGCGAACAGCAGCCGGAGTCCGATCATGCTTTCCGTGGCGAGGGGGCGGATGCCGGTCTGAATCAGGGACGCCACTGGCGCCATGCGACGGGCTGGTTCAGCTATGTGCTGAAGGATGCGAAACAGGAAGCGCGTACTCTGCGACTGACCTATGCGCGCCAGGATGCTGGTCGGCGCTTCGATATCCGCATCAATGGCCGTTTGCTGGCGGAAGTGACGCTGGATGGCGGCGCGACGGCCATGCAGCCAGCGTTCTACAGCACCGATTACGAGATTCCGGCAGAGTGGCTGACGGGCCAGCACCTGACCCTGCGCTTCGAGGCGCGCGCAGGGTCGCTGGCGGGTGGTTTGTATGGGGTACGACTGCTGCGCTGATATCTGTTTTGGTATCGAAGTATCCTAAAATGTGATTGGATAGATATTTGTGTTTCTCATAGTATGGGTGCCAGAAGAACCATAAAAAACTATCTGGAGACTTTGCTATGCAATGCAATCGCAGAACCCTGCTGGCAGCAGCCAGTCTGTCCCTTGTTCTGAGCGCCGGCCTGGCCGCGATCGGTGCAAGTCCTGCGGCCTTCGCCGCCAAACCGCTGGTGATCGGCTTCTCGCAGGTCGGCGCCGAGAGCGAATGGCGCACCGCCAATACCGTCTCGATCAAGGACGCCGCCAGAAAAGACGGCGTCACCCTGAAATTTGCTGACGCCCAGCAGAAGCAGGAAAACCAGGTCAAGGCGATTCGTTCCTTCATCGCCCAGCGCGTTGACCTGATCGCTTTCTCGCCGGTGGTGGAATCGGGCTGGGATACCGTGTTGCGCGAAGCGAAGGCTGCCAAGATTCCTGTGGTGCTGACTGACCGTGCCGTCAATGTCAGCGATCCCTCGCTCTACGTGAGCTTCATCGGCTCCGACTTCGTTGAAGAAGGCCGGCGCGCTGGGCGCTGGTTGCTCGAGCGTGCTGCCAAAACGCCGAATGCCACGCTCAACATCGTGGAATTGCAAGGTACCGTTGGTTCGGCACCGGCGCTGGACCGCAAGAAGGGCTTCGAGGAAGTCATCGCCGGGAATGCCAGGCTGAAGGTGATCCGCTCGCAGACCGGCGACTTCACGCGCGCCAAGGGTAAGGAAGTGATGGAAGCCTTCCTGAAAGCCGAGGGAAAAAAAATCAACGTGCTGTATGCGCACAACGACGACATGGCGATCGGCGCGATTCAGGCAATCGAAGAGGCAGGGCTGAAACCGGGCAAGGATATCGTGGTGATCTCGATCGACGGGGTGAAGGGCGCTTTTGAAGCCATGATCGCCGGTAAGCTCAACGTCACGGTGGAATGCAGTCCGCTGCTTGGCCCGCAGCTGATGCAACTGGCGCGCGATATCGTGGCCGGTAAGCCGGTACCGCGCCGTATCACGACGGTGGAAGCGGTCTTCCCGGCCGAAGTCGCCGCCAAAGAATTCCCGAACCGCAAATACTGACACCATGAGCACATTCAATTCTGCGCCAGCGCTAGCGCCGGTGCTGGAGCTGCGCGGCATCAGTAAAGCGTTTACGGGGGTGCAGGCTCTGAACGCAGTCTCGCTCAAGCTGTATCCCGGCGAAGTTCATACGCTGATGGGCCAGAACGGCGCCGGAAAATCGACCCTGATCAAGGTGCTGACTGGCGTGTATGTGCCGGATCAGGGGCAGATTCTGCTGGAAGGCCGGGCGATCCGGCCAAGCTCCACGCTGGCTGCGCAGAAGCTCGGTATCAGCACTGTCTATCAGGAAGTCAATCTCTGCCCGAACCTGTCGGTGGCCGAGAATATCTTTATCGGACGTTATCCGCACAAGGCCGGGCGAATCGACTGGGCCAGCATGACGGCACAGGCGACGCTGCTACTGGAACGCCTGCAGGTACGCATCGACGTCACGCGCCCGCTGGCCAGCTACCCGCTGGCGGTGCAGCAGATGGTGGCGATTTCGCGCGCGCTGCTCGGTTCCGCCAAGGTGCTGATACTCGACGAGCCTACTTCCAGCCTGGATGAAAAAGAAGTCGACCTGCTGTTTGCCGTGCTGCGCGATCTGCGCCAGCAGGGTATGGCGATTCTGTTTGTGACCCACTTCCTCGACCAGACCTATGCGATCTCGGATCGCATCACGGTGATGCGTAACGGCGAGCGCGAAGGCGAGTATGCCTGTAGCGAGTTATCGCGTATCGAGCTGGTAAACAGGATGGTGGGGGCAGCGGCTGGCGCCGAAAGCCATCCGCAAACTCCGCCGAGCGCGCTACGCGCGTCTACCCAACCGGAGGCGGGAAAACTGCCCGCCTTCCTGCGAGCCCTGGGACTGGGGCGGCGCGGTTCGCTCACCCCGATCGATATCGAAGTACGCAAGGGCGAGCTGCTAGGGCTGGCCGGTCTGCTGGGCGCCGGGCGTACCGAACTGGCACGTCTGCTGTTCGGTGCCGACAAGGCCGATAGTGGCAGCATTACGGTAGACGGTGCGCGGCGCCAGTTTGCTAGCCCGCGTGACGCCATTGCTGCGGGCATCGGCTTCTGCTCGGAAGACCGCAAGCATGAAGGTGCGGTGCTCGACCTGTCAGTGCGCGAAAATATGATGCTGGCGCTGCAGGCGCGCATGGGCATCCTGCGGGCGATCCCGCTGAAACGCCAGCAGGAACTGGCGCACGAGTATGTCAAGGCGCTCGGCATCAAGACCGCCAGCATCGAAACCCCGATCGGCTCACTCTCCGGTGGCAACCAGCAGAAGGTACTGCTGGCACGCTGGCTGGTAACCCAGCCGCAAATGATGATACTCGACGAACCTACCCGGGGCATTGACGTCCGCGCCAAGCAGGAGATCATGGATTACGTCGCCACGCTGTGCCGCCAAGGCATGTCGATTCTGTTCATCTCTTCCGAACTCGCGGAAGTGCTGCGCGTGAGCGACCGTATCGTGGTGATGCGCGATCGTAAAACTGCCGGTGAATATCCCCGTAATGCGCTCGATGAAAGCTCGGTGCTACAGGTGATTGCGGCGGGAGAAGCGCATGTCTAGCCTGTCCATCAAGGGGGGCAGTGCTACCCCGAACCATATGAGTCGCTCCATGAATTTGTACGCTTATTTGTACGCGCCTTTGCAGCATCCTTTGTTCCGCCCGCTGGCGGCGCTGGCGATACTGCTGCTGCTTGACCTGCTGCTGGTGCCAGGCTTCTTCCATCTGGAAGTCAAGGACGGTCATCTGTATGGCAGTCTGATTGATATCCTCAACCGCGCCGCACCACTGATACTGGCGGCGCTGGGCATGACGCTGGTGATTGCCACGCGCGGCATCGATATTTCGGTGGGGGCGGTGGTGGCGATCAGCGCCACGGTGGCGTCCATGCTGATCGGTGGCACCATGGTGATGCAGGATGGCGTGCCATCCTATGTCGCGAATACGCCGATGCTGTGGGCGCTGTGCGCCGCCATGGGCGCAGCGCTACTGTGCGGCGCGTGGAATGGCTTGCTAGTGGCGGGGCTGGGCTTGCAGCCCATCGTCGCTACGCTGATTCTGATGGTGGCGGGGCGCGGACTGGCGCAGCTGTTCACGGACGGCCAGATCGTGACCGTCTACTACCAGCCTTTCTTCTTCCTCGGTAGTGGCTATCTATTCGGTCTGCCGTTTTCCCTGTATCTGGTGGCCGCCGTGTTCGTGCTGACCGCGCTGCTGATGCGGAAAACCGCGCTCGGCCTGTTCATCCAGACGGTCGGCATCAATCCGGTTGCGGCGCGCCTCGCCGGCTTGCGCACGGCGCTGCTGATTTTCTTCGTGTACGTTTTCTGCAGTGCCTGCGCCGGTCTGGCCGGTCTGATTATCAGTGCCAATATCAAGAGTGCCGACGCGAATAACGCCGGGCTGCTGCTGGAACTGGATGCAATTCTGGCAGTAACGCTGGGTGGAACCTCGCTCGCGGGCGGCAAATTCAGCCTGTTTGGCAGCGTGATCGGCGCCTTGATCATCCAGACGCTGACCTACACCATCTATTCGCTCGGCCTGCCGCCGGAGATCAATATGGTGGTCAAGTCGGTGGTGGTGTTCCTGGTCTGCCTGTCGCAGTCGGCAGAGTTCAAAACGATGTGGCGCGCACTGCGCGTCCGGGTACAAGGTGATGCAGCATGAGTAGCATGAGTAGCATGAGTAGCTTGACTGCGCGCGCACGCGCCTCAATGGCTTCGCCGTATTTCACTTCGCTGGCCACGCTCGGCCTGCTGATCGTTTTGCTGGGTGCCGGTGGCGCCGCCTATCCCGGCTTCCTGTCCCTGCAGGTGCTATTGAATCTGCTGATCGATAACGCCTTCCTGCTGGTGATCGCGGTGGGGATGAGCTTCGTGATTATCTCTGGCGGCATCGACCTGTCGGTAGGCTCGGTGCTAGCGCTGAGCACCATGCTGGCCGCATGGATGCTGCAGGTCTGGCACTGGCCGCCGCTGCTGGCCATCGGCGTGGTGCTGCTGGTTGGTGCCGGCTTCGGTGCTGCCATGGGTGCGCTGATTCATTACTTCAAGCTGCAGCCCTTCATCGTGACGCTGGCCGGCATGTTTCTGGCGCGCGGGCTGTGCTATCTGATTAGCATTAACTCGATCACCATCGACCAGCCGCTGTTTGTCAGCATGTCGCAAGCGCAGTTACCGGTGCTGGAGGGCTATCTGTCACCCTCGGCGCTGATCGCCTTGCTGACGCTGGCCGCTGCCATCTACGTTGCACACTGCACGCCGTTCGGACGGGCCATCTATGCGGTGGGTGGTAACGAGCAGTCGGCGCAGATGATGGGCTTACGGGTGGCCCGCACCAAGGTGCTGATCTACGCTATCAGCGGCTTCTGCGCGGCGCTGTCCGGCCTGCTGTTCTCGTTCTACATGCTGTCCGGTTATGGCCTGCATGCCCAGGGCACCGAGCTCGATGCAATTGCTGCGGTGGTCATCGGCGGCACGCTGCTCAGTGGTGGTTACGGCTACGTGGCAGGGGCGCTCTCGGGCGTTCTGGTGCTGGGCACCATCCAGACCCTGATTGCCTTTGACGGCACGCTCAGTTCGTGGTGGACCAAGATCGTGATCGGCGCGCTGCTGTTCATCTTCTGCGTGGTACAACGCTTGCTGACCCTTGGCGCACGACGATAGAAATTAGACGATTCATTATTAGGAGACTACTTTGAAAAAATATCTGCAACCCCTTGCGCTGGCAGCCCTGTTTGTCAGCAGCGCCGGCCTGTCGACGGCGCAGGCGGCCAATCCGCTGTTCCCGAAACTGTTCACGGCCGACCCGTCCGCCTACGTGGAAAACGGCACCGTGTATCTGTACGTCGGTCATGATGAGGCTACCCCGAAGAGCCCGGACTATGTGATGAACGAATGGCGTCTGTACACCAGTTGCGATATGAAGAACTGGACTGACCGTGGCTCGCCAGTGCAGGCGGCCACCTTCAAATGGGCCAAGGGGCACGCGTGGGCGGCCGACATCACCAAGCGTGACGGCAAATACTACTTCTATTCGACAGTGGATCACGCCAGCATCCCCGGTCACGCGATTGGTGTTGCGGTCGCAGACCGTCCGGAAGGCCCGTTCGTGGACGCCCGCGGCTCGGCGCTGGTCACCAACGATATGACGCTGCAGGCGCCGATTGCCTGGGACGATATCGACCCGGCGGTGTTTCAGGACGATGACGGTCAGGCCTATCTGTACTGGGGGAATACGGTACTCAAGTACGCCAAGCTGAAACCGAACATGATCGAATTCGATGGCCCGATCCAGACCGTGGGTATGGATATGTTTACCGAGGCGTCCTATCTGCACAAGCACAATGGCACCTACTATCTGTCCTACTCGCGCCAGTTCCCCGAGGAGACCGCCTATATGACGGGGCCAACGGCGACCGGTCCCTGGCACTATCGCGGCGTGATCATGTCGAAGAATGCCAAGGTAAAGACCATCCACCAGGCGATCATCGACTTTAACGGCAAGTCCTACATCTTCTACCACAATGCCAAACTGCCCGGCGGCAGCGAGTACCGCCGTTCGGTCGCAGTCGAGGAATTCCGCTACAACGCGGATGGCACCATTCCCTTTATTCCGCAAACGGCACAGGGGCCGGTTGCGAATCCGTCGGCTGCCTGTAAGTGATATCCGAACTGTCAGTAGCGCGCCTGCTGCAATACCGATTGTGATATCATTTTTCCATGGATACTAACCCGAACTGGTTTCTGCGTGCGCGCCTGAAAACGCGCCAGCTGCTGTTGCTGATCGCGCTGGACGAACAACGCAATATTCACCGTGCCTCGGAAGAGCTGCACATGACGCAACCGGCCGCCTCCAAGCAGCTCAAGGATCTGGAGGAGATGCTGGGTGTGCAGTTGTTCGACCGTCTGCCGCGCGGCATGGAACCGACCATTTATGGCGAGACCATGATCCGCCATGCGCGCATGGCCCTGACCAGCCTGTCGCTGGCGCACGAAGACATCGTCGCCATCAAGGCTGGTCTGGCAGGGCAGGTGGATATCGGCACCATCATGACGCCGGGTATCGAACTGCTGCCCAAGGCGATCACCCGCACCAAGCAGCAGGCGCCGCGCCTGCGCATCGGTGTCGAGATGGAGCAGTCCAACATCCTGCTCGAGCAGTTGCAGCGTGGCCGGCTGGATTTCATGATCGGCCGGATTCCCGAGCGCCAGAGTGCCCAGGGTTTGAGCTACGAAGAACTGGGCGACGAACCGGCATGTGCGGTGGTGCGTCCCGAGCACCCTTTGCTGAGCACCCGCAAACTGAGTTTGCGCGATCTGGCCAGCCAGCCTTGGATCCTGCCGCCACAGGGCAGTATTCTGCGCGCCCGCTGCGAACTGATGTTCCGCCGCGCCGGTCTGGAAGTGCCGGTCAACGTGATTGATACCACCGCCGTGCTGCTGATTACACCGTTGTTGCAGCAAACCGACGCACTCAACGTGATGCCGGTGGCAGTCGCCAAATACTACGAATCACAGGGTGTGCTGAAGATTCTGCCGATCGAGCTGCCATGCCGCATGGATGCTTACGGCATCATCACCGTCGATGGCCACATCATGTCGCCGGGTGCCACGCTGTTACTGAAGTCGGTCCGCGAAGTGGCGCGCGAGTTACTCTAGTCGCCGACGGCTGCGCGATTTCCTGAAACTGCTTGCTTGCGCCATGCCAGCCTGTTCTGGCACACTCCCCGTCATGTAATGTAGACAACGACGGGATTACCATGAATCGAAGCAAAGTGGCACGCTGGTCCAAACGGCTTGCAGTGGGTGTAACAGGCGTGCTGGCGCTGTCCGTCACAGGCGGATGGCTGTACCTGCGTGGCAGTCTGGCGCAACTGGACGGCAGTCAGCAGGTCGCAGGACTGGACGCAAATGTCAGCGTAGCGCGGGATGCCCACGGTGTCCCCCTGATTAGTGGTGGCAGCCGCCTCGATGTGGCGTATGCCACCGGCTACGTGCACGCGCAGGAACGCTACTTCCAGATGGACCTGCTGCGCCGCGTGGCGGCGGGCGAACTGTCCGAGCTGTTCGGCGAACGTGCTCTGTCGGTGGATAAATCGCACCGTCTGCACCGTTTCCGCGCCCGTGCCGCACAGGCACTGAAGGACTTGCCGGCAGCCGATCGCACCCTGCTAGAGCGCTATGCCGAGGGGGTGAATGCCGGGCTGACCCAACTGCGCAGCCGGCCCTTCGAATATGCACTGGTGGGAATGGCGCCGCGTCCATGGACGGCCGATGATTCGCTGCTGGTGATCTGGGCCATGTACTTCGATCTGCAGGGCGGTCAGGAAGCGCGCGAACTGGCCCGCGGCTGGCTGGCGGAGAACGCCAGTGCGGCCCAGCGGGTATTCCTGGCGCCTGAAGCGACCCACTGGGATGCACCGCTTGACGACGTTTCGCCGATTGCCGGCACTTCGACCATTCCCGATGCGCCGCCAGTCTGGTGGGGCAAGCCCAAAGCGGCCGGCGTGCCGGCTCTGACCGATCCGAAAGCGGCCAGCGTGCGCGCGCTGTTCGATAGCAAAGTGGCGAGTGCCGATTTCCTGAATACGGTCGGTAGCAATAACTGGGCGGTGGCCGGTAGCCGCAGCGACACCGGCGCCGCCATCGTGGCCGATGATATGCACCTCGGTATTTCGCTGCCAGCGATCTGGTACCGCGCTGCGCTGCAATTCCCCGACGCCAAAGGCGGCCAGCGCCGCATCGTCGGCGTGACGTTGCCCGGTGCACCAGTGGTGGTGGTCGGCAGTAACGGCCACGTGGCCTGGGGCTTCACCAATAGCTATGGCGACTACGCTGACCTGATCGCACTCGATACCGATGCCGGCAAGCCGGGGCAGGTGCGCACCCAGGCTGGCTGGGAAACCCCGGTGCTGCATGAAGAAACCATTCTGGTCAAAGGTGCAGCGGCCGAAAAACTGGCGGTGCGCGAGACCACGCTGGGTCCTATCCGCGAGTCGCGTGGCCGCAGCTACGCGGTGCACTGGGTAGCCCATACCGCGCGTGCAGTCAACGTCAACGCGCAGAAACTGGAATGGGCTGACACGCTGGATCAGGCGCTGGCGATCGCGCCGACGCTGGGCATACCGGCGCAGAACTTCGTTGGCGGTGATGACAAGGGTAATATCGGCTGGACGGTTGCCGGCCCGTTGCCGCGCCGCGCCGCGACCGGCAACGTCACCACCTACCCGATGTCGGTCAGCGAAACGGCTGGCGTGTGGAATGGCTGGCTGGCGCCGGAAGACTATCCGAAAGTGGTGAATCCGGCCTCCGGACAACTGTACACGGCGAATAGCCGCCAGTTGCTGAATGCCGGTTCGGAAAAACTCGGTGATGGCGGTTTCGATCTGGGCGCACGTACCCATCAGGTGCGCCAAGACCTGACGGCGCTGGGTGCAAAGACCGATGTGAAGAAAGTCTACGAGATCGGTCTGGATGATCGTGCCATCTTTATGGCTGGCTGGCGTGACCGGGCGATGGCTGCACTGGATGCCAAAGCGCTGGCCAACCAGCCGCAGCGTGCCGAAGTGCTGCGACTGCTCAAGGACAGCTGGACCGGCAAGGCTAGCGTGGATTCGGTCGGCTACCGTATTAGCCGTGGCTATATGTACGCGCTATATGATCTGCTGTTCGAAAGCGCCAATGAGCAACTGGCGGCGATTGATCCGAAAGCCAGCATGGCGTCGATCACCTCGCGCTGGCCGGTGGTGGTGGCGCGGGTGCTGGATCAGCAACCTGCGGCATGGCTGCCGCCACAATATGCGAGCTGGCAGGCGCTGCATCTGGCCGCCATCGACCGCGTGATTGCCAGCCTGACCAAGGATGGCAAGTCGCTGGCCAGTGCCAGCTGGGGCGAACGCAATACTGCCACCAGCGCCCACCCGTTTGCGTCCGCCGTGCCCTTGCTGGGGCGCTTCCTGAAAGTGGCGCCCGACATGCTGCCCGGCGACCAGCACATGCCGCGCGTGTCGGGTCCTAACTTTGGCCAGTCCGAGCGGCTGTCGGTCTCGCCGGGGCATGAAGAGCAGGGCATCTTTAACCTGCCGGGTGGCCAGAGCGGACACCCGCTGTCGCCATACTTCCTCGATGGTCGCGAGGACTGGGTGCAGGGGCGTCCGACGCCACTGCTGCCGGGGCCTGCGGTGCACACGCTGACGTTTGTGAAGTAAGCGCCGCTGCGGGCGCGCCGAGTCCGAACAGTGGGCGCAGTAGGGCAATCCGGCGCACCGCTTCGAAGCCTGCGAAACTGATGGTAAAGGTCAGCACGATCAGTATCAGGCCTTCGGTGGCGGGCGCCAGAGCAACCGGCTTGAGCCAGTGTGCCATGCTGACGATCAGCGTCTGGTGCAGTATATACACGGGGAACACGGCTTCGCTCAGGTAGCGCCGCTGGGCGCTATCGAAATTCAGGTGGCGATGGCCGAAGCCGCACAAGGTCAGGATGGGGGCCCACTGGCACAGGCAGTAGACAGTGCGCATCACGGGCCGCCATTGCAGGACATCGGCGCTGCCAGCCAGCGCTTCCGGTATCGACCAATAGCAGACGATCAGCGCCCAACTGGTCAACCATAGCCCCAGACTGGTCCAGCGCAGCGCTTCGACCTGACGCCAGAACGATGCTTGCATGGCCAGTAGCGCGCCCAGAGCAAACAGGAAGAAATACTGGGCGTGGCTGTACCAGTCGTCCACCAGCGCATGGGTGGTGGGGTAATTGTCGGCCAGTGCGAAGCGTGCGGCGGCCAGCACGGCAACCGGTAGTGCCACAATGCGCCAGCCGCTTAGCAGGCGACCCAGCCCGTCCGACGCTGCGCGCCAGCGCATCCCCAGCAGCCAGACCAGCAGCCCACCCAGCATGGTATAGGCCCAAAGGTAGGCGAGGAACCACAGGTGGTTCCAGGTCGGCAGACGCAGGCAATTGCTAGCACGGCAAAAGCC
This sequence comes from Oxalobacteraceae bacterium, assembly GCA_027490725.1. Classification (GTDB taxonomy): domain Bacteria; phylum Pseudomonadota; class Gammaproteobacteria; order Burkholderiales; family Burkholderiaceae_D; genus Rugamonas. The sequence goes on along the minus strand of JAIXXN010000002.1, from coordinate 4,589 downwards.
GTGGTAAGCGTGGACATACAGGCGCATGAACTCGGCGTATCCGCCCTGATAGGCGACTTTTTCTACCACTTCGAAATACGCTTGCGGCGGCACGATGACGAACATGCCGAAGACCAGTGGCAGCAGCAAACGCCAGCTGCGCTGCTTGAGCAGGGTGCCGATGCGCAGCTTCTGCAGCATGAACGCGCTGGCAACCCCGGAAATCATGAACAGCAGGCCGAGTCGCCATGGTGACGATAGAAGCATCAGCGGTTCGATGGCATCGCTGGCAAACGGGCTTTTGACGTGCCAGTCCCAGCTCACGTAGTACATGCCGGTGTGATACAGGATCAGCAGGCAGAAAGCGCTGATGCGGATCCAGTCGAGGAAGTAGAGGCGGTTGTGGTGCATCGTTTGCTCCTTGTGAATGGAGCAAGATTAATGTCGGTACGCGCCGCTGTCCACGACGATGGGGCGAAGCGGGTGTGGTGTGGGGCGAAGCGGATCAGCCGCTGCTTAGGCGGGCTTCGAGTTCGGCGCGGTAGTGGCGGCTCAGGGGCGCGCGGCGGCCATCTTGCAGGATGATTTCGCCATCGCCTTTATCGAGATGGCTAATGCTGGCGATGGCGTCGAGCCGGATCGCGGCGCGCCGGTGGCAGCGCACGAAGCGCGGGCCAAGTTTTTCCAGCAGGCCGGCCAGGGTCTGGCGCAGCATGGGCGCGCCATCGGCCGTGTGCAGGATCACGTAGTTGTCTGCGGTTTCTATCCACTGGATCTGTTCGATCTTCAGCACGCGCGTCGCGCCACGTTCGGGCACCAGTAACTGGGTGATGGCCGGCAGCGCTGGCTGAGCGGCGTGCTGCCGGGAAGAAGCCACTGCAACGCTGTTACGCTGTGCCAGCCGTTCGCGCACGCGCTGCAGCGCGCGTTGCAGGCGGGGCTGGTCATAGGGCTTGAGCAGGTAGTCGATGGCGTTGGCATCGAAGGCGCGGATCGCGTACGCGTCATAGGCCGTCACGAACACCACACAGGGTGCGGGTGCCGGCAGCGAGGCGGCGACCTCGAGGCCGCTGACCTCCGGCATCTGGATATCCAGCAGGAGCAGGTCGGGGGCAAAGGCGGGCAGGCATTCGAGTGCTTCGATGCCGTCGCGTGCTTCGGCGACCGCGCTGATGCCGGGCTCGGATGCCAGCATGTGGCGCAGTTTCGCCCGTGCCGGTAGTTCATCGTCGACGATCAGGATGCGCATGGCAGTCTGATTTCGGCCAGCACCCCGGCGGGCGACAACTGGCGTAATTCAAGGGTGGCCCGCCCGCCATACAGTCCTGCCAGACGCTCGTGCAGATTGCGCAAACTGATGCCGCCCGCCATGGCCTTCGCGGTGTCAGTGCGATCAGCTGTCTCAGCGCTTGCAGCGGTGCTTGCGGCGCTCGTGCCGGGAACGGCGCCTGCATGCGCCAGCGTGCCACCGTTGTCCTGTACGCGTAGCAGCAGCGTGCCCTGCTGGAGCAGGGCCGAGACATGGATAGCGATCGGCGCGCGGCGTCTTTCCACGGTGTGCTTGAAGACGTTCTCCAGCAGCGGCTGCATACTCATGACCGGCACTTCGCAGGCCAGCGCGGCATCGTCGATCTCCCAGCTAATGCTGACCCGATCGGCAAAGCGCTCGCCCATCAGCGCGGCATAGCCACGCACGATGCGCAGTTCGGTCTGTAGTGGCACCAGAGGGCGCGCGTTCACCTCGAGCGTGGCGCGCAGCACCTCGGACAATTGCATCAGCATGCTGTCCGCGCGCGCCAGATCACGGTGCATTAGCGACGAGATGGTGTTGAGTGCATTGAACAGGAAATGCGGCTGCATCTGCTGGCTCAGTCGCAGTATTTGCGCCTGTCGCAGCGATGCCGTGGCGCTTTCCACGCGCACCCGCTCGTCGAGCATGGCGTGGAAGGACAGTACACCGAAGGTGATCGCTGCAAACAGCGAGAAGAACAGCGTCATCTTGATGTCTTCATACAGAAAGACGCGCGACCAGCTATCGTGGGTATAGACTTCACCCATCAGACGGTAGACTGCGTGACGCATGCCGAAAGCGAGCGGCACGAACAGGATCCAGTAGGCCGGCAGCCATGCCAGCTGGCGCAGGAACCAGCGTAGCGGCGTGGCGATCCATGCATCGTATTTGCGGGTGGCGCGCCGTTGCATAAGTAGCAGCATGGTGCCCGTCAGCGCCGAGGTGGTTTCCCACAGCACGGGTTTCCATAAGCCGTGCTGGTGATCGCGCAGATATTCCTGCACTGATGTGAAAATCATCAGGATCCAGAACAGTACCCAGGCGATGCTGACGATGGCGCGTGTTTTCTGCATAGGCTTAGCGGAAGCGCGTCTCCATCAGGTCGATCTCGCGCACCAGCTTGCGCGAGATCGCATCGGAAATATGGTCATGGCGGGCCAGATCGAAAATGCTCTGGCGTTCTGCCGTCAGCGCGGCAATCCGCAATTCCTGTTCGGCGTGGTCGGTTCGCCGCCACGCTGCTTCCGTAGCCGGATCCACTTCGCGCAGGCGGTGCTCGTAAAAGGCAATCAGCCGCGCCGCTGCTTGCGGATACACTTCCGGATCGACGCAGGATGCCGACTCCATGCGCACAATCTGGGTTGCCTCGATGGCTGCGATGGCGGCTTTGGCGGCCGTGCGGCGCGCCAGATCTTCTTCGCGTTGCTCCTCTGTTTCGGCAGGGAAGCTCACGCCCGCCAGCAAGCGCGGCAAGCCTAGACTGGCGATCAGCAGCGACACCAGAATCACTGAACAGGCCAGAAAGATGGTCAGTGCTCGCGCAGGGAAGGGCCGGCCATCAGGCAGCAGCAGTGGCAGGGTCAGTACGCCGGCCAGTGTGATGGTGCCGCGCGCACCGGCCAGGGTGGTCGCCAGCAGCAGGCGTGGATTAACTTTCAGGCGCGGCTGATGGCGCAGGCGCTGCTTGAAAACGGTCAGGCGCAGCGAGGCCCAGACCCACAGCATGCGCAGCAGCAGTAGACCGGCATTAATGGCTAGCGCATACACGGCCAGCCACCACGGATTGAGGTGGCCACTTTCAGCGATGGTGGCGCGGGCATCGCGGAATACTTCCGGCAGTTGCTCACCGAGCAGCACGAACATCACGCCGTTCAGCGTGAACTGCACGGTATCCCAGACGGCCGAGCGCTGAATGCGGGTGTGGGCCAGTGCGTGGCCGCTCAGTTCTACAAAGCTCATGGTGATGCCGGCTGCCACGGCGGCCAGAATGCCGGAACCATGCAGGCGTTCGGCCACCAGATAGGCGCCAAAGGGCAGCAGCAGATTGACCAGGATCGGTGAACCGACCGGTTCGCCGAAGCGGCGCGTCAGCCAGCGCTGGATGCCGGTGACCAGCAAGGTCACCGTGACACCGGCTGCGATCCCGGCCAGCACCAGCCAGAGAAAAGTCAGTGCTGCGCTAGTCGGTGAAAAGCTGCCGGTCAATGCCGCCGCCACGGCAAACCGGAAGCACACCAGCCCGCTGGCGTCGTTCAGCAGCGATTCGCCTTCCAGTATGTGCATCAGGCGTTTCGGAATTGGCGTGCTGGCGGCAATACTGCTGACGGCGACCGGGTCGGTGGGCGAGACGATGGCGGCCAGCGCAAACGCCACTGGCAGCGGCATGGCCGGTATCAGCCAGTGGATCAGGAAGCCGGCACCGAGCACGGTGAAGATCACCAGCCCCAGTGCCAGTTCGAGAATCATGCCTTTGTCGCGCAGCAGACCGCTTTTCGGAATCCGCCAGCCATCAAGAAATAACAGCGGCGGCAGGAAGGCCAGGAAAAACAGTTCCGGATCGAGTTCCACACCGTGGCTGGATTTGGCGGCGATCAGCGCGCCGAGGCAGATCTGTACCAGCGGCAGGGGGATGGCACGCGGCAGCAGGCGCGATAGATAGGCACTGGCCACCACGGCCAGCAGCATGATGAGTATGACTTCGACGGCGTCCATGGCACGACTTTCAATATTGCACAACGATACTTACTGTACACCATCGTGGCCGCGTAAAAAAGTTGGCGGGACCTCGGTAAAATGTTGGTAGTAAGCACTGGTCAAACTGCCATGCTTCTGTCATAATCTTTGCTTCTGCGGGAGTAGCTCAGTTGGTAGAGCGCAACCTTGCCAAGGTTGAGGTCGAGAGTTCGAGACTCTTCTCCCGCTCCAGAATTCGGTAGTACATCAAAAAAGAAGCCTGCGGGCTTCTTTTTTTTTGGCAATTTCTCAGGCGAGCGTTGTAAATCGTGCTGTAAATCAATACTTTGCTGGTCAAAATGTGACTTATCCTACGGGCAAACGTTATACTGAGGTGTAACGGTCGTGCTGCCCTACAAGAGCAGCGGCCGATCAGCGGACCATCTTCGGAGACGAAATCTATGAAATCAGTTCAGCAGGAAGTTGATGAGCGCAGTAATCTGACCAACTCCAATAAATTCGAACTGCTATTGTTCCGCCTTGGCGCCGATGCCAATGGCGAACATTCGGAGTTGTTTGGTATTAACGTCTTCAAAATCCGCGAAATCGTCGCGATGCCGGAAGTCACCGCCGTGGCCGGTTCGCC
>JAIXXN010000020.1 GCA_027490725.1 Oxalobacteraceae bacterium | reverse complement strand
GAGGAAACTGCAGGTGGCATACACCAGACGGCCGCCGCCTTTCAGCAGACGTGCTGCACCGGCCAGAATCGCGGCCTGTTTTTCCTGCAATTCGCCAATCGCGCTTGGCTGCTGACGCCATTTGACGTCCGGATTACGGCGCAAAGTGCCCAGACCCGAGCACGGTGCATCGACCAGCACGCGGTCGATCTTGCCGGCCAGACGCTTGATCTTGGCGTCGCGCTCGTGCGCGATCAGCACCGGATGCACATTCGACAGGCCGCTGCGGGCCAGGCGCGGCTTCAGCTTGGCCAGCCGTTTTTCCGACACGTCGAAAGCGTACAGACGACCGGTATTACGCATGGTGGCGCCCAGCGCCAGCGTTTTACCGCCCGCACCGGCGCAGAAATCCACCACCATTTCGCCACGTTTGGCGCCGACGATGGCCGACAGAATCTGACTGCCTTCGTCCTGTACTTCGATATGGCCGTCTTTGAACAATGGCAGGTTCTGCAGTGCCGGCTTTTGCAGCACGCGCAGACCCAGCGGCGCATAAGGCGTCGGGGTACTACGGATCGGCGCTTCGGCCAGCTTGGCAGCAACCTCTTCACGGTTGGCTTTCAGGGCATTCACGCGCAGGTCCAGCGGCGCTGGCACATTCATGCCATCGGCCAGCAGCAGGGTTTCTTCTTCGCCCATCTGCTCGACCAGCTTGTCGAACAGCCATTTCGGCATATTCGAGCGGCTCGATTTGTGCATCAGCTTGCGATCGATCTGCAAAATCCGCTCGACCCACGCCACTTCTTCTTCCGTCAGGCCGCCCAGCGATTCCACGCCCACGGCATCCGCCATACCCAGCAGGGTCAGGCGACGCATGGTGGCGCCACCACCGGCTTCGGAGAAGTCGGTGAAGAACGATTTATTGCGCAGCACGTTGTAGATGCATTCGGCAATCGCACCGCGTTCGCGGCCGCCGAGGCGTGGGTGATCTTTAAAATAGCGCGACAGGGTGGTGTCGGCCGGCGCGGAAAAGCGCAAAATCTCGCGCAACACTTCTTCGGCGTTGGCGAGTATCGCTGGTGGCAATCTCATGGAATTCCTTGGTTAGTTATGTCTTACTGTGGTCCACCTGGACCGCGCCCTGCGCTACCGTCAGCCGGTCTTCGACAAACCAGCGGATTGCTTGCGGATAAATCACATGCTCCTGGCTCAGCACGCGGGCGGACAGGCTGGCCACCGTATCGTCGGACAGTACCGGCACAGACGCTTGCAACACCATCGGGCCATGATCGAGCTCGGCGGTGACAAAGTGCACGGTTGCGCCATGCTCGCTCACCCCGGCGGCCAGTGCCTGTCCATGGGTATCCAGACCCGGGAACAGTGGCAGCAGCGACGGGTGGATATTCAACATGCGACCGGCGTAGTGTTCAACGAACGGTGCTGTCAAAATCCGCATGAAGCCGGCCAGCACCACCAGATCGGGCTGGAAGCCATCGATCACGGTCTGCAGGGCAGCATCAAACTCGGCGCGGGTGGCATAGTCTTTATTGGCAACAACTGCCGTCGCGATTCCCTGCGCCGCAGCAAACGCCAGCCCGGAGGCATCGGCACGGTTGCTGATCACGGCGGCAATACGGGCTGGCCAGCGCTGCTCTTGCGCGGCACGTACCACGGCTTCCATATTGCTGCCACGACCGGAAATCAGGATGACGATATTTTTCATAGCCCGACATTGTACCCTGTTCAGGCACTCGGGACTACCACTAAGCGCGCCAGCAAGGGGGCCAACAGGCCAGCCACAGGCGCGTTTCCGGCTACTCGAACGAGTAAAACACCCGGAATGGTACTTTTTTATCGGCCCAGTAGTCGGCCGCGTCGCGGAACACGTCGAGCAGGGTCTCGCGCGCTTCCTTGTCGAATTTCTGGGTATTCGGCAATTGCTCGAGTACCACCAGGAAGCCGTTCTGGGTACCGGCAGCGGCCATGGTCTCGGTCAATGTTGTCCGCAAACCATCGAAATTTTTGCCCACACCTTTGGGGAAGCGGAACGATTCGGAAATAATGCCCAGCACTTGCTGTTTGGTGGCGCCGGCAAGGCAATGCGCATACAGGAAATGCTGCTCGAGACGAGCAGCCTCTTCCTGCAACTCGGTGACGCGGAACGCGCGTATCGATTGCACCAGATTGGCCGGCACGGTCATTAACAAACTCACGGGGCCTTCGGGTAGACCTGGCATGTAAGGTGTGTCCACTTTTTTGTCGGGAGTGCCTAGCTTGTGAATTAATGAGTAAATAATTTGAGCACCTGTGCACTGTACACGGCAAACGGGTCGGCGCTGGCCGCGGCTGCTTCCTGTGTTTCTCGAATCCCAACCAGATATTAGGGTAACGTGTTGTTCCATTCAGATCAACTTGAATGTGGTTCCCAGCGCAATATTTGTTAAAAACAGAACATTTTGTGGGGGTTTTAGAGTGCTTTCGGCACATTTCCCCCTTTCCAGCGCGGCGCTGCCTGCCTTGGGGCGATGTTACAATTTGTTGCTATAGATACCTAAACTGCACTAGTTGTCCCCCTGTGCTAGGGGTACCATACTTACCATGCAATATCAGAATCCCTGATAAGACATTCAAATGAAACGAGGTTAGCAAATGAACTTACAAGCCAAATTGATCGCATCCATCCTGTGCGTAGGCGCCCTGCCTTTCACCGCCCAAGCTGCCGATTTTGAAGATTTCGGCCGTGTAGTTCGGGTGACCCCGCAGGTCGAACAGATTAACCGTCCACGTCAGGAATGCCGCACCGAATATGTGCAGGTCCAGCAGCCAGCGCCCCAGCGCGGCGTCGGCGGCGCCATTGTGGGCGGCCTGATCGGCGGTCTGGCCGGCAATCAGATCGGTGGCGGCAGCGGTCGCTCGGTCGCCACGGCAGCGGGCGCCATCGCTGGTGCACTGGTCGGTGACCGTACCGAAAACGCCAACACGCCTTCCAGTGGCGGCGTACAGGAACAGCAAGTGAAACAGTGCCGCACCGTCGATCACTGGGAGTCGCGCACGGCCGGTTATGAAGTCACTTACGACTACCGTGGCCGCAACTACACCACTGTGATGTCCTACGATCCGGGCGAGCGCGTGCGTCTGCGCGTGATTCTGGAACCAGTCCAGCGCTAAGCTGACACCGACTCCCTCCCAGCACTGCCGGTCCTCTGACCGGCAGTGCTGTTTTCAGGCGGCGCTTGATTCAGGCTTGCCTTGATCTAGAGCATCGCGGGATAATACCAGTTCAACTGATCCCCTCCTCACCATGCTCATCAAACGTAAATCCATCGAACAAGTAGAATCCTCCCGCCCTGCGCGCAAACCCAAATATGCGCCGGTGACCTTGTCGGAGCAGGATGGCGTACGTTATCTGCACTTCGGCACGGAGTGGGTGCAAGGCGCCATGCGCATCCGCAAACCCAACTGGCCGGAACTCGAATATGCCCAGCAGATGATGGCCTGGATGCTGTGGCTGCCGGAACCGCGCCACGTTGCCCAGCTCGGTCTGGGGACGGCCACCCTGACCAAATTCTGCTACAGCAGCTTTCCGCAAGCGCGCGTCACCGCCGTCGAACTGAATCCGGCAGTGATCAATATCTGCGAAGCGATGTTCAAGCTGCCGCCGAATGACGCCCGGCTGCAGGTCATGGAGATGGATGCGCTGGACTACGTCAACGATGCCGGGAATGCCGGCACGCTGGACGCGCTGCAAGTCGACCTGTACGACGCCACCGCCCGCGGCCCCGTGCTGGACACGGCCGAGTTCTATCAGTCCTGCGCAGCCTGCCTGACAGACGATGGCATCATGACCGTCAACCTGTTTGGTGACCACCCTAGTTACGCGCGCAACACCAAGGCGATTAAATTCGCCTTCGAGCAAGTCATTTGCCTGCCACCCGTGCATGATGGTAACGTGATCGCGATTGCCTTCAAGCGCAAGCGACCGCTCGATATTGCCGCGCTCGAGGCGCGCGCCGCCGAGATCAAGGCGGCCACCAAACTGCCAGCCCAAAGCTGGGTTAAAGGTCTGGCAGCGACCTGATTACTTTTGAAAGTGGCGCCCGATGTCTGCAACTTCTGCCCCTGCATCTCCCCTAGCTCACACGCCTGCGGCGCCACTCGATCTGCAACAGCTGTATGGCTGGCTGCTGGCCGATGGCATGATCCGCAAGACCGAGGTCAAGGAGATGTATGCCCACAGTCAGGGCATTCTGAAAAACGCGGTGGGCAGCATGCATCCGCTGTGCGCCATTGCCCACAGCAAGATCCTGTCTGCGCGTCCGCCCCATAAAATGCTCACGCTGGATTTACTGTGCGAATGGCTGGCCGCGCGCTGTGGTCTGGCCTTCACCCGCATCGATCCGCTCAAGGTCGACTTCACCCGGGTAGCCGATGTGATGTCGGCCAGTTATGCGGCGCGCTTCAATATTCTGCCGCTGGAAATTACTGCCGACACCTTGCTGGTGGCCACCGCCGATCCCTATGCCACCGAGTGGGAAGCCGAGATCGCCAAGCTGTCACGGCGCAGCATCCGCCGCGTGATCGCCAACCCGCTCGACATTGCCCAGTACATCACCCAGTTCTTCAGTCTCGCCAAGTCGATCAAGAAGGCCAACCGGCATAACGGCAACGATCTAACGCTGCGCAACAATTTCGAGCAGTTGGTCGAGATGGGCAAGAGTAACAAGCAGGTCGATGCTAACGATCAGCACGTGATCAACATCGTCGACTGGCTGTGGCAATATGCCTTCGAACAGCGCGCCTCTGACATCCATCTGGAGCCGAAACGCGAACTGGCGGCGATCCGCTTCCGCATCGACGGCGTGCTGCATCAGGTGTATCAGGTGCCAGCCGTGGTGATGATTGCCATGACGGCGCGTATCAAACTGCTGGGGCGCATGGACGTGATTGAAAAGCGTCGCCCACAGGATGGCCGCATCAAGACCCGCACCGCCGGTGGTCAGGAAATCGAACTGCGCCTGTCGACCCTGCCGACCGCCTTCGGTGAAAAGCTGGTGATGCGTATTTTCGATCCCGAAGTGGTGGTCAAGACCCTGCCAGAACTAGGCTTCCCGCCTGCCGACGCGCAGCGCTGGGACCAGCTGACCCAGCGCCCGCACGGCATCATCCTGGTCACCGGCCCGACCGGCTCGGGCAAGACCACCACCCTGTACACCACCCTGAAAGCGCTCGCCACCACGGCCGTCAATGTCTGCACCGTGGAAGACCCGATCGAGATGGTGGAACCGGCCTTTAACCAGATGCAGGTGCAACCCGGCATCGACCTGTCGTTTGCGGATGGCGTACGGGCGCTGATGCGGCAGGATCCGGACATCATCATGGTCGGCGAGATCCGCGACTTAGCCACCGCCGAAATGGCGATCCAGGCAGCGCTGACGGGCCACCTGGTGCTGTCGACCCTGCACACCAACGATGCGCCGTCCGCCGTGATGCGCCTGCTGGAACTGGGTGTGCCCCATTATCTGCTGGAAGCGACCCTGATCGGCATCATGGCGCAGCGGCTGGTACGCACCCTGTGCAGCGACTGCAAACAAGCCGATGGCAGCATCAGCGACGACATCTGGCACAGCCTGACCGGCAGCTGGGAATTACCCAAACCGGCCACGGTGTATCGCCCGGTGGGCTGCCCAGAGTGCCGCCAGACCGGCTACCGGGGGCGCACCGGTCTGTACGAACTACTCACCGTGACGCCGGAATTCAGCACGCAGGTACGCGCCGATAGCGACATCAGCGCCTTGCGCCGCCAGAGCATTGCGGACGGCATGAAGCCGCTGCGCATCGCCGGCGCCATGAAAATCATCGAAGGGGAAACCAGCGCCGACGAAGTGCTGAAAGTGACCGCCGCACTCGGCATGCAGGCCGGTGCAGCCTGATTGTCAGAATAATTGCAGAAAAGGCAGAAAAGGCTTTGCGGTTTGCGCAAGCCTGTATATAATACGGCCTCTTTCGGGGGTCGTTAGCTCAGCTGGTAGAGCAGCGGACTTTTAATCCGTTGGTCGCAGGTTCGAATCCCGCACGGCCTACCACCGAATTCTAGTAGTACAGATGAGGCTTACCCGCTCCGGCGCGTAGGCCTTTTTTGCGTCTGGGCCCTGACCGAGCAGATCGCGCGACCATCTTCGCGCCGCACGCCTTGCTGCAGGTACGGCAGCGCTATCCATGCATCATCGTTCAATCTCGCCCCCCATACTGGTGTAAGCTATACAGCAGCATGACGAATACGGAGCATCAATGAGGGGATGGTGTAACAGGCAGATGCAATGCTTAGGCTACGCGTGCGCGGCTGCGCTGCTAGCAATCGTGCTGCCCGCTCAAGCCTATGCGCTGCCTGCGCAAGTCTATGTACTGCGCACAGCGGCACAGGAAGGCACCGAACCCAAGTTTATCGCCAACGGCAAGGGCCGCGTCGGCGGCCTGTGTATCGACCTGCTGCGCGCCATCGAACAGCTAGAGCCATCGCTCACCTTCAAGGGTGATCAGATCTGGAAGCCGCTGATCCGCGCCTACTCCGAATTGGAGCATGGTCTACTCGACGTTGCCTGTGGAGTCCAGCGCGGCAGTGAACGCGAGCGCCGCTTCCAGTTCATCGGCCCGGCACTCTACCGCAATGACTACTACTTTCTGGCACGCATACAGGATCCCGTCAAAATTAACCAGTGGGAAGACTTGCGCGAGCTAGCGCCCGACAACATCGTCCTGATCAATCGCGGCTTTGCAGCCGCAGACATAGTGCGTAACCAGGGCGGCATCCCGATCGATGAAAGTGCCACTAATCAAGTCCTGAATCTGCAAAAACTGGTGGCCGGGCGCGGCCGGCTGTTTTTTCACCGCGGTCGCGACCTGCAAAAACTACTGGAGCGCACCGGCAATACCGACAAAGTGCGCATCCTGCCCAAGGTAATGTACAGCGCCCCCGTCCACTTCGCCGTTAGCAGGCAGCTGGCTCCGGTCGCACGCGAGCGACTCGAGCACGCGCTGTTCCAGCTGGAAAAGAACGGCACACTGGATCGGCTGATCCGCAAGTGGGACTAGTATGCACTGCGGCATGCACGGCGGCATGCACGGCGGTGCCCTGCTCCTGACCATGCTGTTCGCTAGCAGCGCAGCGGCCCAGCACGGGGCACTGACAGTTGACCACCTGCCCGCGCAGGTTCAGCAGACTATACTGAGCGCCCTGCAGCAACAAGCTCCGCAAGCGCCGGACTATCGCCGCTACCGGCTTGCCATCCCCTACGGCAGCCCACTCTTCCCGCCCGATGCCGACTGGCTACGCCCGCCAGCCGAGAAGGCTGTCAGCGCCTGGCTAGCACTGCCCGCCGAACAGCGCCGCCATGACCTGCTACTGATGCCCGATGTCGATTACTACTGGCCCGCCGAGGGACGCCAGTACACCTGCCAGTTCCTGATTCATATCGACGCGGTGGGCGTACAGCAGTCGCAGCTGCGCATACTGCAGCTGCGCCCACGGGAAACTACCGGCCGTTCCTTCAAGTTACTGGGGCGCACCGGTCCCGGCTATTATCTAGACCTGCGCCCCACCACACCTTCAGCCAGTTCGGCTGCCGCGCTGCAGGAATTTCTGCGCGCGGCGCTGAACGCCCCACACCAGTAGTGCCGCCGTCAGCAAGGGCAAGCTGCCCGGCAAGGGAATCGCCGCCACGCCAGCCACGTCCAGAGAATACGGCGTCAGCACGGCATCGGACAGTTGCAGGAAGGTGCCACCAGCCAGCGGATCACCACTCCACCATGCTCCTTGCAGCGTAAAGTTGCCGCTATCGCTCATGGTGGGTAAGGCAAAGGGCAGAATCTCGATCGCGTACAGGCCGGTATGCGCGAGCAGGTCAAACGCCTGACTGACAGTGGCGCCCGGCGCTAGCATGGGGAAGTCGAACACGCTGGCATCGGGGATGCCGATACTGAACGAGGATACGCTGAGCTGGGTCGGTACAAACCAGTTGCTGCTGTCGGTATTGACCAGCTGATAGCCCCAGCCCACCTGTGTGCCGGGGCTGCCACTGATGGCGCCAGCGGCCGGCAAAGTGGAAAACGTAAAAGTGAAAGGCGCTGCCTGCACCAACGGCGCTACACACAGCTGCGCCAGCATGATGACCATGCCACAAAAATGTCTGAGTTTCATGAACGCTGCTCCCGCTTATTTCGGAATGATGGATTGGGCGTGGGACATGCTATAACTCACGCCCGCCAGATCGCTGACACTGCCGTTCTCGCTGAGGCTGAAACGCTGCACGGTGGACGGCACGTTCAGGGTCAGACGAACGGTGTAAAACGCCCCGACATCGAGATTCGGTGTGATCAACGGCAAGCTCGGCGACAAGGCAGTATTCACAGTGACGCTGCCCGTGCCGGCCAGCGTGCGCAGACCCAGCGAGGACAGCACCGCGTTCTGCGCCGTGCCCACACCGGTATTGGTGAAGCGTACATCGAGCCCGATCACGCCCGGTGCCACTATCTCCTGCCCGACGATGCTGACCAGAAAATCTGGCCGCCCCGGCACTTGCGCGGCGCCCGTCACAAACACCGTCAGCGACGCACTGTTGTGCAGACTGGCAGTGGTATCGCTCTGGGCAGAGACGGTGATACTGTCCGAGCTACCGATGCGTGCGCTGGCAGGTGGCATCAAGGTCAGCGTCAGCGTCGCGCTCGCGCCGCTCGCTAGCGTCAGCCGGCTTGGCGTGACCGCGCGGATGTAATGCTGATCGTCGGTGGCGCTGATGTTAAAGCTGCCGGCCGGACCATCATTGCGCACCTGATACTGCAGCGTAGTGCTCAGGCCGGGGCGCAGATCCTGGCGTGCCGGCGGCAGCACGCTGATGGTCTGCGGCTGCACCAGCAGGCTCACCAGCCGCTGATAGGGATAGCCGGCACTATCGGTGCCGGTGGCGTAGGCGAGGAAAGCTTCACCAGGCACCGTCAGCGGGCCGAAGTAACGGCCATGATCAGTCTGATCCTGCTCCAGCGTCAGTGGCGACAGCAGCTCGAAATTCTTGCGCCGCAGCTGGAATTGCGGCGCGCTGGCAATCCCCGTCAGCTGCGCCAGCGCATACAGCGACTGCCCGGGCGATGGTTCGCCATCAATACCCAGCAAACCCTGGTGGGGAGGCTGTGCGCCGAAGCGGGCCAGCCGGAAGCTGTTCAGCGACAGATCAGCCACCCCGCTGACATTGACATAGGTGGTATCGCCAGCGCCAGCAACGGCCAGCGTCCAGGCCCCGCGCATCGGTGCATCGATGGAGATAATCACCCCGCTCGACAGACTCAGATACTTGCTGGCCGTGGTCGCGCTGACCACCACGCCATCGGGACGGGTCAACGTCACCACCGGCTGCATGCCCTGCTGCGTGCCACTCACGGCCACCGTCAGGCGCGCCATGCTGCTATCGACGGGCAGCGTGAACTGGCGGCTGCTGGCAAAGCTATCGAGCACGGAGAGTATCTGCACCACGTTATTGCGCACCACCAGATCGGCCAGTTCGGTCACGGTACCCGCTTCGCTACCAAACAGGAAGAACACTTGCCCGCCAGTTTCTGCGGCCGCCTGCAGGAAGCCCGGAGTCAGGGGCGAACAACTACCAAACAGCACCGGATAGATGCGGATATCCTTGCTCTTGGCCAGACTGATCACGGCGCCGGCCAGTCCGCCATCCTTGGCGGTAGCGTCGGTGTACATGAACAGATCACCACCGGGGTCGGCCAGCGAGAGGCCGTTGTACATGCCGGTCATGGCCAGTTCGGGACAATCGCCGCCGCCAGACGCGCCCAGAGCGCTGATGGCATTCTTGAAGATCGTCGCATCATTGCTAGCGATGGTCGGGCCGGTGGCGGGATCATTAAACGGTGCTAGCACGTATTGCAGCGCCTCTTCGTCCGTACCGAGCCGCGCATCGACGATGCTGATCGCCGAAGCACGCACGCCGGCAATGATGCCACCCATGCTGCCGGTGGTGTCGATGGCAAACGCCAGCGTCGGCCCGGCACCCAGCAGGGCTTTCAGCTGGGCGGGCGTAATCTCGGCCTTGATATCTTCGATGAATTGCTCGGTCGCCGCAATGGCGGCCTGCGCAGCCGGATTATGGAAGCTGCTGTGTGGCGAAATATCGCAGTAGCGCGTGTCCTTGTTGATGCCTTCGCGGAAGTAGCCGACGATGTCGCTCGATGGCGAGCTCTTGTCGAGCGGGCCGCCATGGCTGCATTTGAACGCGCCCGGTTTGACGCGATCTTCGCCGCCATAATAGCCGCTGGTCAGCCATACGCCGATCAGGTTGGACGAGTTCGCGCAGGTAAAGCCGGTATCCGTGTGACCGTCGCAGGTCGGCATGGCAGGCCCGGCAAACGCCAGTGATACGGGACGCCCCACGTCCGGATTGGCGCCGGTATACCCCAGTTCGACCCAGTTGCTGTGCGAGTAGAAATCCTGGATCGTATGCAGCGCACTACCGAGGTTGTCGCGCGCACCCGTGGTATTCATGGGATCACTACGCAAGGCATCCAGCACATTCTGCTTGAGTGTGGCCAGACGCAATTGCGCGCCGGCCGCGTTCTCGCCATCGAAGTGCTTGGCCGAACTGGTCTGGTCTTCATCAACCCGGGCATTGGCTTCGATGATCTGGTCCAGCGCCTTTTGCATCGAGGCGGTCAGTTTCGGTACTGCGAAATAGCGTTTGTCCAGCGTTTCGATACTTTGCTGGGTAATGTCCTGATGGGTCAGACTGCCGGCCGATCTGGCGGTAACAAAACACAGCAGGCCATTCTTCGGACAGAAAGCCTGTGAGGGAATACTGGTGGCGAAAAGCAACGCCGCCAGCAAGAGCGAGGGAGCAGTGCGCATACGATATCCTTTCCGATGCGGGGGGAGCTACACTAGTCCGCGCCTGGCGGACACGCGCCTACCCTACGCATGGTTCGTGCCGTACTCTGCTCTGCCTTTAAAATCAGGACATTAGCGCGCAACGCTGCGGCGCTGCGCGCGCCACTGTCAAAATGGCCGACAGTCGCCGGACTGTCCCACGGTCCTCAGGTCCCTGCGTGCCTACTCGCCCATCATGCGCGAGCGCCCGGCGACGCGTATGCTAGCGCCGGGCTGATCGGAAATACTCACCTGCAGATGGCAGGGCGAGCCCATATCGACGCCCTGCTCGATCTCGATATGGCCGCCATGCGGCCAGTCGAGGTCGCGCAGATAACCGGCCAGTGCTGCCGCTGCCGCACCGGTGGCAGGATCTTCGTAGACACCGCCGGATGCAAACGCATTGCGCGCATGGAAGCGCTGCGGGGTTTCTGCAAACACCAGCGAAATCGTGGTCAGCCCGTGTTGCTGCATCAGGCTGCGTCCCGCTGCCAGCTGGTAGCGCATTGCCGCCAGACGTTCCCGGCTGGCCAGCGCCAGCACCAGATGGCTGGCGCCGCCATTGGCGATGGCTGGCGGGATGCGGTCATCCAGATCCGCCAGACGATAGCCGAACAAGTCCAGCGCTGCCTGAACCAGCGCCGGTGGCGCCGGCAGGCTGCTGGTCATGGGCGCTTCCAGACTGGCATAGCCAAAGCCAGCACTGGCGCACGCTTCCACATTGACCCGGGTGTGATTAGTTGTCAGCGGAAACACCCCGTCGCCATGCTGGTGTGCCAGCACCGTGCCCAGCGCAATGGTGGCATGTCCACAGAATGGCACTTCGCCCTCCGGGGAAAAATAGCGCACCCGCCAGCCGTCGCCGGACGGTGCAGCAAACACGGTTTCCGAGTGCCCCATCTCGGTGGCGATATGCTGCATGGCACGTTCATCGGGAAGGGCAGCGCGTACCATCACGCCAGCCGGATTACCTCCCTGATCGCCGGCGGTGAAGGCAGCAACCTGATGAACTTTGATAATGGTTTGCATGACAGACTCTCCATGAAAGGGGTAAATGGAAAAGGTTCTTGATTGACAGCAATGATAGAGTTCGCCACTATCACATCTCACCGACTTACCAGCGAACCCGCCATGACTATACCGCGACTTTCCCTTATCGCCATGCTAATTTCTGCCAGCCTAGGTACTCCTGTGCAGGCGGCAGAAAGCGGCCAGCCCGCCAAACATCCGATTACCCATGAAGACGTATGGCTGATGAAACGGGTGGGCGCGCCCCTGCCTAGTCCGGACGGCAAATGGGCGGTGTTTTCCGTCACCGATCCCGCCTATGACAGCAAGGAACAGTGGTCCGATCTGTGGATCAAGTCGCTGAGCGACAACAGCGCGCCACGCCGTCTGACGTTTAGCAAGGGTGGCGAGGCGAGCCTCAACTGGTCGCCGGATAGCAAGCACTTACTGTTCGTCGCCAAGCGCGACGGTGATGAAGCCGCGCAGATCTACCGCCTCGATCTGGCCAGCGGTGGCGAAGCCCAGCGCCTGACCAGTCTGACGCTGGGCGCGCGCGCACCGCGCTACAGTCCGGACGGCAAGCAGATTCTGTTCGTCAGCGACATCTATCCGGAGAATCGTTCCGAAGACGATGTCAGCAAAACGGCCCAGCAACGCAAGGCCCGCAAATATACTGCGCGCGCCTACGAAACCTTCCCGCCGCGCTACTTCGACAAATGGCTGGACGATAAAAAAGTACGCCTGTTCGTGATGGATGCCGAGGTCGGCGCCAAACCACGCGACCTGCTCAGCGGTACCCGTCTGGCCGAGTTGCCGGGCTTTGGCGGTGCGCAAGGCGACGAAGGACAGGCGCTGGAGGCACTGTGGGCGCCGGATGGCAAAACCGTCGTGTTCTGCGCTTCCACCAACCGCGACGAACAGGCCCGCGCCAGCACCTACACGCAGATTTACAGTACCGCCAGCAGCGGCGGCGAACCGCAGCAACTAACGCGCGACCGGCACAGCTATCACAGCCTGAAATTCACGGCCGATGGCAAAGCCCTGTTTGCCCTCACGCAAGCGGAACAGGAAGGCAAAGTGTATGACGTGACGCGCCTGATCAGTTTTGCCTGGCCGTTTAGCAGCCCGACCCCGAAAGTTCTGACGGCCACGCTGGACCGTTCGATTTCGCGCTATGTGCTGCCGGCCGGCAGCAACCGGGTGGTGTTCAGCTACGAACATGCCGGTCTGGAACAACTGCATTCGATGCGTCTGACGGGGGGCGATCTGCGCGCCGAACCGTCCTTCCCGACTGGCAGCATCAGTTCGCTGGCAGCCGGCGCAAAAGCCATGGTCGGAGTCTGGGAGTCCGCCATCAACCCGCCCGAAATCTACCGCTTCGGCGAGGGTGCGCCACAACGTCTGACGGCACTCAATACCGAGCGCGCTGCCCGCATCGACTGGCAGGCCCCCGAGCATTTCTGGTTCAAGGCCAAAGACGGCCGCATGATCCACAATATGCTGGTCAAGCCGGCCAATTTCGATCCGGCCAAGAAATATCCGCTGTTCACCGTGATTCATGGCGGTGCCGCCAATATGTGGCGCGACCAGTTTGTGCTGCGCTGGAATTATCACTTGCTGGCGCAACCCGGTTACGTGGTGCTGCTGACCGACTACAAGGGCTCGACCGGTTACGGTGAAGAATTTGCCCGCGCCATTCAGGGCGATCCGCTGAAAGGCCCGGCCGATGAAATCAATGAAGCCGTCGATGAAGCGATCAAGCAATACAGCTTTGTCGATGGAAACCGCCTGGCCGCTGGTGGCGCCAGCTACGGCGGCCATCTGGCCAACTGGTTGCAGGCCACCACCACCCGCTACAAAGCGATTGTGTCACACGCCGGCGAGATGGATCTGATCATGCAATGGGGCACCAGTGACAGCATCTACGGTCG
Organism: Oxalobacteraceae bacterium; assembly: GCA_027490725.1. GTDB lineage: Bacteria > Pseudomonadota > Gammaproteobacteria > Burkholderiales > Burkholderiaceae_D > Rugamonas. Next base: position 26,631 of record JAIXXN010000020.1, on the reverse strand, counting down.
CGAAGTCAACAGTGGCGGTCCCGCCTGGGGCGACCAGCCGGTGTGGCGTGAACAAAGCCCGCTGATGCAGGCAGGTAATCACGCCAAGGGTAGCGGCTTCAGCACGCCGATCCTGATTTCCGTCGGCGAGCTCGATTATCGCGTGCCGGCCAATAACGCCCTGATGAACTATGCACTCCAGCACCGCTTGAACGTGCCGGCCAAACTGCTGGTGTTCCCGGACGAAAATCACTGGATTCTGAAAGGCGACAACAGCCGCTACTTCTACAGCGAAGTGCAGGGCTGGCTGGCCAAATACCTCAAATAAACCCGCCACCTAAAGCAAAAGCCCCGGATGCCGGCCGTAAGGCCAGACATCCGGGGCTTTTTTAATGGCAGCGATTAAGCTTGTTTGCGGCGACGGGCCAGACCCACCAGTGCCAGACCAGCGATCATCATGGCATAGGTTTCTGGTTCTGGCACTGCGGTCACAGTGCTGATCCAGGCAGCGTGCGAGTAAGTCGCGGTGGAACCGGACAGATCGCCGTAGCTGGAACTATTGCGGCTTGCATTGTCGCAACCAGTCAGTTTGAACGCGCCGCAGGCCGAACCACCCTGCCAACCCCACGAGTGCACGCCCGACAGCAACCACTCTTGGCCATTCCAGACGAAGTCGCCACCGCCGGAGTCACCGCCAGCGATCAGGCCTTCGTTGGCGCCCAGACCAGTGCTGCTATTCCAGTTATCACCGGTGACGCCAGCAATCCGCGCTAGCGTGTTGCGGACGGCGAGACCGTTATCGAAGTCGCTCATATAGGTTGCACCCGGAGCGTAGTAGCTTTCATCGTAAGGACCAACGCCATAGTCACCGGCAACCTTGTTAAAGGTTTTGCTGTCGACGTCGAAGGTGTTGTAAGCATAGTGACCCCAGTTACCATCGTTCCAGTTGGTCGCCGAGTTGGTGGTTGCCAGCTGGGTGGTGCCGTAGCCAGCCATCAGGTAATCCTTGCCGACGTCATTGGTCGTGCTGATCTTGTAACCCTTGATGGTGGTAACGGCCGTATCCAGCTTCAGAATTGCGATGTCGGCACCGGTATCGAGTGCGCCGGTCCATTGTTTGTTCACGTAAGCATTGCCAACCGAAACGTTACGGGTCACCGCAGCGCTGCCATTTTCCCAGCCAAACTGTACGGTCATTTTGGTGAAGTCATCTGCGCAGTGGGCAGCGGTCAGCACGTACTGACCACCGGCCAGCAGGGAACCGGAGCAAGCCCAGTTACCATCGGCATTCGTGAAACTCAGGCGGGCTACGCCGTCCAGAGCACCCTTCACACCCATGAATTCCTGACCGATCGTGAAACGCCAGTTCGAAGGTGCCGAGGTATTGCCGGTCAACGGATTCAGCGAACCGATGTCTGGGGATTTTCCGTCCAGTGCCTGTGCCGACGATGCCAGCAGCATGGCTGCTGCCAGCGTTGCGAGTTTGAATTGTTTGCTTACGAAGGTCATGAGTTCTATCCTGGTTTGGTTTCTTTTGGAAAATATTTTAATGAATAGGGAACGATAGCTATCACCACCGAAGTGCACCCCGTATAGCTAAAGTGTGATGAAAATATATCATCAATTTTTCGCAAGAAAAGATTGTCGGAATAGAATTTATTTTTCAATAAACATCTTGATACCTGTTACAAGATGTGACAGGAATTGAACAAATGGCCAGATTGTAATTATCAGAATAATTATGAATATTTATTAGAATCAATACAAAAAACGATAATAAATTTCATTAATGCAGAGTGAAAGTGGCTGAATTAGGCATGCTGCCAGAGCAATAAAACGATGAAACTGGATTCAGGCAGATGTAGAGACGCGGAGACGCGGCACAGGGCAGAAATCGCTCTGAAACACCGCTCATCCGGTAGGGAATTGTTGGAAAAAAGATACGTCGAATAACAAAAAAGATAATTTTATAGAATCATTACGGGCATTACCTTATTGACAAGGCTGGAATATATCCACTTCCGGGCGTTCACCGACAGCAGAAACTGCCCGTGAACGCCGCGAAACATGCTATTTGATGCGCAGCGAACTTTGCACTTTGTTGACGCCTTTGACGTTACGCGCCACATCCACGGCTTTATCGACCTCGGCCTGCGACGGTACAAAGCCGCTCAGCATCACCGTGCCATTGGTAGTCTCGACATTCACATCGAGCGACTTCAGGCTGGGTTCAGCCAGCAGCTCGGTTTTTACCTTGGTGGTAATCATGGTGTCCGCCATGCTGTCACGTGCCTGCGCCGATTTGGAGCGGGTTTCACATGCCACCTTATCGCCGCCCGTCATGGCGCTACAGTCGATGCCAGTCTGGCGGGTATCGGCCATGCGGCGCCCTTCTTTCGCATCATTGACGGATGCGATGTGGCTCGCTTTGGCCATATCGAGACAACTGGATTTATCGGCGCCGCTCATCGGCGCGCAGCGGGCTTTGGCAAGGTTGTAGTTGGCATCGGCTACTTCGGTCTGGGCCTTTTGCACAGATTTTTTATCATTACGGTACTGCATGGTGGCCTGTGCTTCGCTACTGGCACGGGCCAGCTTGGCAGTTTCGACGCAAACGTCTTTGGCATTGCCCGACTGACCATCGCAGGCCGATTTGGCCGCCTTGTATGCCACTTCCGCCTGCTGGGTGGCATGCTTGTAAGCCACGCTATCGTTATTCGGCGCGGACGCAGCAAAACTGGCACTGGCGGCCATGCTCATAACGAGAAGAAGTAATTTGTTCATAATGTGTCCCTTCATGGTGGTTGGTGGACACATTAAACGCCCATGCCTGCCGCACCTCTGTGCGCAAACGTACGTTGTTGCAAAATCGGCAGCGTAGCCTTTACTGCTCCAGACGCAGGCCCTGCTGCCACAGCTGTTCGACCCGCTGCAACCACGGCTGGTCGCCGGCAAACACCGTGACACTCGATGCCAGTTGCAACCACGCCAGTGTGCTATGGCTAGCCAGCCCACTCGCGGGCGGCTGGCGCAGTCGCTGCAGCCACCCGAGCACGGCCGCATAGCGCTGCGGATAGTGCTGTGCGGTCCACCCCAGTGCCACCAGATCGGCATACGCTTCCTCGCGACGGGTTGCGCGCAAGGTGCTCTGCAGCGATGCCTGCCGCGACTCCTGCGGTGTCAGTTGCGGCACCGCAGCGCGCTGCTCGAAACCGGCCGGCAACAGATGCCAGGCGCCCTGCACATAGCGCCAGCAATGTCCGATCTCGTGCGCCACCATGGCTTCGATCATCCAGGGCTGCTGCGCCGCAAGCACACCGGCCAGCACATCCTCGGCATGTTCATTGCCGCGCAGCGACAACACCAGCTTGCAGCGACCGTTCTGATAGCCGAGCGCCAGCGGCACATCCTGTGCGCGTGCCTGCGGCTGCACGGTAATGTCGATGGGTAGCTGGAGTTCCTGTTTGGCATGCGTGAGTACCGCAGCGCCAGCGCTGAGCCAGCGCGTTTCCAGCGGCGTCAGCTCGGCCGCCTGTAGCGTAGCGACGCAACTCAGTATCGGCAACAGGGGAAGAAAGTGCTTGATCATCGTGCTCCGACTGTAGCACGGTAGGGCATTAAAAATTGCCGTAAGGCAGGATCTAGCAGGCTTTATTTCTACGTAGAAAAAATGGAATGCTGCACTGACAACAGCAGAGCGGGGGGACCGATTTCGCCCCCCGCTCTCCTGTCGTGCTCGCCTACTTGAGCAACTGCTGCGCCGTCGTGAACACCGGACGGATATCGTTCGGCACGGTCTTCATCCGGTCAAGCGCCTTCTGCACTGCCGGGCGGATCACCACGTACTGCTTGATCATCGCCTGCGCACGCGCATAGTCGCCGGTTGCTTCGATGGTCAGGAACTCGCGATCGAGCTCCGTCACGGCCTGTTTGATCCGCTTGAAGTCCACCGCAAACGTCCCATCGCGATTCACCACAAAACCGCCATGGTCGAGCAGGTAGTTCACCTGAATTGCCATGCCGCGTGCGTGCGAATCGGTCAGGCCGAAGTGCAGCGTGCGGAATGCCGACGCGAGGAAGGTGGTGTACAGCTTGCGCTCGGCCGCTGCGCCCTGCCCCAGCGTACCGGCCAGCAGCCCTTTATCCATCATATACGCCAGTGCATACAGACCGGTAATGTCGGCCTTGGCTTCCTCGATGGTGGAATAGGCATCCTTCAGATCCTGGCGCGGGGTCGACTCGACGCCGTTCACGCGGGTGCTGTGCGGGCCCAGACCGTGCATGATTTCATGCGCCAGAATATGCGTGAAGAAGGAATCGAAATCGAGATCACGCTGATCGGCCTTGCTCAGTACCAGACGTGAAATCGGCGTCAGCGTAGCTTTGAATTTGGCTTCCTGTACGTTCTTCAGCATCACCCGTTTCGAGCCGCGCTGGCTGATGATGCGCTCGTCGTTGGGCAGATTGTAGGCGGCGGTCTGCACCCCCATATTACCGTCACCGGCGCCGTACACCTGATTCACCACCACCATCGGCGCCACCGCGCCGACCTTTGGGTTGCGGTACTGCGCATCGAGTGGCAGATGGTCTTCCAGCTCCTGCATATGCTGGGCGAAGAAGTCCAGTTTGCGGGTTTCCTTCTCGTCGCGGATATTTACATAGGCTTCGAACGCCGCCTTGTAGCCGAACAGTTCATCGTTATAGGTTTCGTAAGGTCCGATGGTGACATCGACCGGCGCATCCAGATCCATCCACGCAAAATCGGACGCCAGGTAATCGTTACTAAGAAATGCCTCGGCACGCAGCGTCAGGAATTTTTTCAGTGTGGCGTTATCGGTATCGGCGGCGGCCTGCTTCAGCAGCGCTGCAGCACGCTCGAGCTCCGGCTTGTATTCGTCGGAATAGTTCACCGCGACGAATTGGCCGGCAGCATTCTGGCGAATAGTGGTGAAGAACCACTGGGCCCGTTCCCGTTCCGCAGCAGGCAGCGCATTGATCCAGCTTTCCAGTGCCGCTTTGCTGGCGCCCTGCGGATAGAAATTGGCCGCCGCTGGCTTATGGTCGGGAATCGCGATCCCCGCCACTTCGGCGGGCAGGAAGCGCTGATGGTCGTCGAGGATAGACCAAGGACCTTTATTGAGCCAGAAGTAGTCGAGACGGGCTTTGCCCAGCGGGCTATGATCGCGTTGCAGCGCCGCCCACAGGGCTTCGTTGCCGGACCAGCGCTGGCGCAGTTGCAGCACGTCGAGGATTTTGGCCGCCTCGATCAGTTTGACGATGGCTTTCTTATCGCCAGCCGACAGCGCACTGGTATCGGCGCTCAGCGCCACCGGCGCGAAGCGCTTGTTCATGCGCTGCAGTTCGGCGACGCCGGCCGGCGCAGCGCTGGCGGTATTTACAACACCGGCAAAGGTTAGCGCCAGCGTCAGCGCCAATGGGGAGAGCATTTTCTTCATACGAGCCTCGGCGAAAGTGAGGCGCGTATTGTAATCCACTCAGCTAGGCAGCTTAGCGCGTCGCAGGTTTCAGCGCGTCATCCTGGGCCACGCTGGCCAACTGCGCCGACGGCTGCCAGCCAGCACCGAGTGCGCGTGCCACCGAGACTGCTGCCAGCAGACGCTGGGTGTTGATCTGCACGGCAGCGCGATCGGCAGCGAGGGCACTACGCTGGGCATCGGTCACGTCCAGATAACTCGATACACCGCGCTCGTAACGGGCGCGTGCCACCAGATAGCCACGCGCTGCCGCCGCTTGCGAGGCCGCTTGCGCATCGCCCTGCAACTGACGCTGCTGCACATCCGACAGCGCATCTTCCACTTCGCGCAGCGCCGTCAGCAATTTGCTCTGGTGATTCGCCAGCGCCTCTTCATAGCGCGCCTTGGCCAGCGCCAGATTGGATTTGTTGCGACCACCATCAAACAGTGGCAGCGACAAGGCCAGTGGACCGGCACCGAACTGACGCGCCGCGCCGTTGCCGAGATTGCGCAGGCTCTCCGAAGCAAAGCCGAAATTACCCGTCAGGCTAAACGATGGATAGAACGCAGCTTCGGCCACGCCAATCTGTGCATTGGTCGCGCGCAACGTAGCAACGCTGGCTGCCAGATCGGGACGCTGTCCCAGCAGGCTGGCGGGCAGACCGACCGGAATCGCGGGCGCTTGCGGCAGATTCACGACACCGGCACCGGCACCGGTATTCAGATTTGCCGCCGTCAGCAGGGCCGACGGCGAAGCGCCCACCAGCGTCGCCAGACTGTGTTCCAGCAGATTGCGCTGACGCTGTACTTCGTGCAGATCGGCTTGCGCATTGGCGCGTTCAATGCGCGCACGCGACACATCGAGTTCGTTCGACAGGCCGGCATTAAAGCGTGCCGTCACCAGTTCTTCTGTCTCGCGGCGGGTATCCAGCGCGCCATTCAGGATCGCCATTTCGGCATCCAGGCCGCGCAACTGCCAGTAGGTGGTCGCCACTTGCGACGACAGCAGCAACAGCACGCCATCACGATCGGCTTCGGCAGCCTGCGCCTGCGCATCGGCAGCCTCGACCATGCGGCGCACCCGGCCCAGCAGATCGACTTCATACGACAGCGATACCCCGACCTGATAGTCATTACCCTTGATCGAGCGACCACCCAGCGCCAGCCCCTGCGAGGTTTCCGCCGAGGTGCGCGAATTTCCGACGGCAGTGCGCGCATTGATCTGCGGCTGCTGGCTCGAGCGAGTCACGCCGGCCTGCTCCAGCGCCTGCACCAGCCGCTGCGCAGCGGCTTTCACGCTCGGGTTATCGCGCAGTGCCGTCTGTTCGAGCTGGTCCAGCGTCGCATCATGGAATACCGACCACCACTGGGTCGGCAGGCGTGCCGCACTGGCAGGGTTTGTGCCCTGATGACGGAAGGCGGCGTCGGCGACCGCCGGCGGCGCCGAGAAATCACGACCGACCGTCGCGCAGCCGCTCACGGCCAGCGCCACCGCAGCGGCCAGTGTCAGACGTTGGAAAGCGGAATTCAACATGCTGTTACCTCACTTGTATTTGATTTGTCGTGGCGTCGCTTAATGCGCACCGCCACCGCCACCCGAAGGGGCTTTCACTTTGTCCGAGAACCACAGTACGCCGATGCAGCCGAGCAGCACCATCGCGACCAGGAAGAAGCCGTCGTTGTAAGCCATCACATAGGCTTCGCGCCGCACGATGCCGTCAACCGCCTTGAGTGCCATATCGCCTGCGGTCGTGGCGTCGTAACCCTTGCCGATGAAGGACTGGGTCAGCGCTGCCAGACGCTCCTGCGTCGCGGCGGCATAGCCGGTGACCGCTTCGCCCAGCCGCTGCGAATGGAAATGCTCGCGCGCCGTCAGCGCGGTCGCCAGCAATGCAATCCCGATCGAGCCACCCAGATTGCGGGTCATGTTAATCAGGCTCGAGGCAGATGGCATGTCCTTCGGCTGGATGCCGTTCATGGCGAAGTTCGACAGCGTCAGCATCACGAACGGCTGCCCCAGCGCACGCACCACTTGCGACAGCAGCAGCTGGTCGTAGCCGGTGGTGGCATCCATATAGGCATTCATCAGGCAGGAGCCGCCGAACAGCAGCAGACCGAAGGTGCACAAAATCCGGTTATCGACTTTCGACGACAGCTTGGCCACGAACGGCATGATCAACAGTTGCGGCAGACCGGCCCACATGATCACTTCACCGATCTGCATCGGCGAGTAACCGGCAATCTGGCCCAGATACAGCGGCAGCAGGAAGGACGAGCCGTACAAACCCATGCCCATCGCCATCGACAGCGCGGTGGCAGCGAAGAAGTTACGCTGACCGTAGAGGCCAAGATTGACGAAGGGCTGCTTGCGGGTGGCCGCCGTCACCGCCCAGCCCAGCAGACCGATGATGGCCATTGCTGCGAAGGTGATGATGAAGCGCGATTCGAACCAGTCCTTGCTATTGCCCTCTTCGAGGAAAATCGTCAGGCTGCCCAAGCCCATGGCCATCAGGCCGATGCCCAGCCAGTCGGCGTTCCGCAGCAGATGCAGCTGGCGCTTTTCCTTGTCCAGCCCCAGCGCGATACCGGCGATCAGCAGCAGGCCCGGACCCCAGTTAATGTAGAAGATCGAGGGCCAGCCATACAGCTCGCTCAGATAGCCGCCGAAGGTCGGCCCCATAGATGGCGCCAGCGTAGCGGTCAGCCCGAAGATCGCCATACCGGTCGCGCGTTTGCTGGCCGGTAGTTTGAGCATCACCAGCGTCATCGCCATCGGAATCAGCGCACCGCCGGTAAAGCCCTGCAGCATGCGGAACACGATCATGCTGGGCAGATTCCAGGCGAAGCCGCACAGCGTCGAGAAGATCAGGAACAGCGACGTGGTACCGATCATGTAGGCGCGCAGACCGAACACGCGCGTCATCAGACCGGTCATCGGAATGATGATGATTTCAGCCACCAGATAGGCCGTGGCGATCCACGAGCCCTCTTCCTGCGTGGCCGAAAGCGTACCGAGAATATCTTTCAGCGAGGAGTTGGTGATCTGGATATCGAGCACCGCCATGAAGGCGCCCAGCATCCCGGCCGCCACCGCCATCCAGGTGCGGGCCGAGACTTTCTCGCCCACTGCCGGTAGCGCAAAATGCGCGCCACCTGCCGGCGCGTCGTGGGTCGTGCTAGCCATGATGCGGCTCCTTAATGAGCAGAGGCAGGGGCAGCTTTAGCGTCGGCGGCGGCGCCACGCTGCTTGACCGACACTTCGGCAATCGCCGACATGCCCGGCACCAGACGGCCACTCAGGGCTTTCACATCTTCAGCTTTGAAGACGATTTTGACCGGCACCCGCTGTACGATCTTGGTGAAGTTACCGGTCGCGTTATCGGCCGGCAGCAGCGCAAACTGGGCGCCCGAAGCCGGTGCGAAGCTATCGACCTTGCCGATCAATTCCTTACCCGGCAGCGCATCGATAGTAACTTTGACTTCCTGACCCGGCTTCAGATCGGCCAGTTGGGTTTCCTTGAAGTTGGCGGTCAGCCAGACGTTTTCCTGCACGATGGCGGTCAACAGCTGGCCGGAGCTGACGCGCTGACCAACTTCCACACTGCGCTTGCCGATACGGCCATCGACGGGTGCCAGAATACGGTTGTAAGCCAGTTGCTGCTGGGCGTCCTTCAATTGCACGCGCAGCACGGCCACTTGCGCCTTGAGCACATCACGGGCAGCACGCGCAGCGTTGATCTGTGCCTTGGCAGCGAGCGCGCTATCTTTGCGCGCCGCCAGATCCGCGCTGGCACCGGCGCGACCGGCTACGGCTGCATCGAGTTCGGCTTTCGAGACGGCTTTCATCTGGCTGTTATACAGCTGACCAAAACGCTCGGCGTCCTGTTTGGCGCGCACCAGCTGGGCTTCGGACTGCGCCACTTGCGCGGCTGCGGCGCTAGCTTGCGCCTGCACCTGCGCGATCTGCGCATCGGCCTGCAGCATCTGCTGCTCCACCGAGAAAATCTGAGCCTGCATCTGCTCAACCTTCACATGCTGATCAAACGGATCGAGTTCGGCGATCACATCGCCGGCATGCACCTGCTGGTTATCGTCGATCAGCACTTTGGTCACAGTACCGCCAATACGGGACGACACCGGATGCACATGCCCTGCCACATAGGCATTTTCCGTTTCGACGAAGTAATGGCTGCGGTACCACATGCGACCACCCAGTGCCAGTGCGGCCAGCGCAACGATAGTGGCGATCACCACCACACGGCGGTTGGCGGGCGGCGTGGCGACGGGCGCGGCGGCTGATACTGCGCTGAGCACTTTCTGTTCCGGGTTGTGCTGAGTGGACATGGACTGCTCCGATAAAAAATGAAATGAGAGAGGTGCATTATTGAAGGGTTTTCCGGCAAAGTCAAGAAATGAAACGATTGCATTTCATTTTATTTTGCACTACGATGAACAGATCTAGAGCCATCCTTGCAGAACATTATGAACAGCACCCCTCTCGACGAGACCGATTGCCCCGAGGAAATCTCCGCACAGCACAGCGAGCCACCTTGCACCGGCAAGAGTGCCGGGCGTCCCCGTGCGGCCGATAAGGAAGCACGCCAGCAGGCACTACTGCACACGGCCGGGGCACTGTTCCTGGAAAAAGGCTATAGCAAGGTCAGTCTGGAAATGATTGCCCGCGAAGCCCACGTGGCCGTGCGCACCATCTACGTCAAGTTTGGCGGCAAAGCCGGACTGCTCAAAGCCGTGATTGCTAATGGTCGCGCACACTTCTTCGAAGGCATGCAGAGCATGGAGACCGATCCGCGCCCGCTGGAAGAAATTCTGCGCGATTTTTCACTGCGCTTTCTCGAACTGCTCACGCAACCGAAATCGAACCAACTGTATCGCATGGTGATCGCCGAATCGGGCACCTCGCCGGAACTGGCAGAGACCTTCTATCAGGCCGGCCCGCTGCGCACCCGCACAGAACTGGCGCGCTTCTTCAGCCGTCCCGATGTGCGTAGCCAGTTGCGCAGCGAACTGTCGGACGAAATGCTGGCCGTGCATCTGCTGAATTGCATCCTCGGCGATGGCATGACCTGTTTGCTGTTCCCGAACGACGTCATGGTCGCGCCTGACATGCTGCAAACCCGCGTCACGCAAGGTCTGGCGCTATTCCTGCACGGCGTGCTGCGCTAGCGTTTCGCCAGTATTCTTGTGGATAATGCCATTTTTTGTCATTTGGTCTATACTGCTTTTTTTACATGGAGCAGATATGAGCAAAGCGAATCGACTGGACTGGAGTAGACAGGTAACGCTCATGAATGAGCGCATCAAATCCTTTCAGGCCAACCCGGGTCAGGAACAGATGAATGCCCTGATCGAAGAACTGCAAGCCTATGCTGAAGCAGCACGCAGCGGCGGCATCGAAATTCCGACCCAATTTACCGTCAACTAAGCGCCTTTGCGGTGCTATGCTACGGCGTCCCCCTACCCTGATGGAGCGCCCATGGCATTCAACCCGATCGCAGCTGCCGCCCTGACGCTGGCACTGACTCTGAGTCAGCATCCAGCGCAGGCGGCGCCCCTCACGCCGACCGAGCAGCGCATCATCGCTGCAGTAAAAGCGCATACGGAACAGGCGCTGCAACTGCTCGAGCGCTCCGTCAACATCAACAGCGGCACCATGAACCACGAAGGCGTGCGCAGTGTGGGCGCGCTCTTCCGCAACGAGTTCGATCAACTCGGTTTCCGCACCAGCTGGATCGACATGCCGCCCGCCGTCCAGCGTGCCGGCCATCTACTGGCCACCCGTGAGGGCAAGCAAGGCAAGCGCCTGCTGCTGATCGGCCATCTTGACACCGTATTCGAAAAAGACAGTCCGGTCGCGCTCTGGCAGCGCAATGGCGGACGGGTACGCGGTCAGGGCGTCAACGACATGAAGGGCGGCGACGTGATCATCATCGAAGCGCTGCGCGCCCTGCAAAGCGTGGGGGCGCTGGACAACACCAGCATCAGCGTCATCTTCAGTGGTGACGAAGAAAACGCCGGTGACCCGGTCGAGATCTCGCGCGCCGACATGATCGCCGCCGCCAGACGCAGCGATCTGGCGCTGGCCTTCGAAGGTACTGTGCGCGACAAGGACGGTCACGACACCGGCACCATCGGCCGGCGCGCCTCCTCCGAGTGGACGCTAACGGTGCAGGGCAAACAGGGCCACTCGGCCGGCATCTTCAGTGACCACGCCGGCTATGGTGCCATCTACGAAACCGCGCGCATCATCGACGGCTTACGCCAGCAAGTCATCGAACCGGACCTGACCTTCAGTCCCGGCCTGATGTTAGGCGGCACCAGCATCACCGAATCGGGCAGCCAGGGACAGGTAGCCGGCAAGAACAACGTCATCGCGCGCAGCGCTACCGTGAAAGGCGATCTGCGCTACCTGAGCTACGCCCAGCGCGACCGGGCACACGCCAAAATGCGCGCCATCGTCGCCGCCAGCCTGCCCGGCACCAGCGCCAGCATCGAATTCCACGAACACTACCCGCCGATGTCGCCCACCGAGGGCAATCTGGCGCTCCTCAAAATCTACTCGCAAGCCAGCAGCGACGCCGGACTGGGCGCCATCCCGGCCCTGCCACCGGGCCAGCGCGGCGCCGGCGACATCCAGTTCGTCGCACCACTGCTCGACAGTCTGGACGGCCTTGGCGCCACCGGCAACGGCTCGCACTCGCCCGACGAAGATCTGGAAATCGCCTCGATCGAACGGGCCACCATCCGCACTGCCCTGCTGCTATACCGCCTGACCCGCTAGGCCCCGCTCCGGCCAGATTCGGCCAGATTCGGCCGGACACCGCGCAGCCACCAAGCGATTCAGCGAAATACCGCGAAAACAGCGCGATACAACCAGCTACCGCGAAATACCGCCTCTAGCCAATAAAAAAGCCGGGAACTAGTCCCGGCTTTTGTTTGCCTGCTGCGGATGCTTAGCGCTTGCGCGGTGGCGGCAGGTCGGTACACGTACCTTCGTAAACTTCGGCGGCCATACCGATCGACTCGCCCAGCGTCGGGTGCGGGTGGATGGTCTTGCCGATGTCGGTGCCGTCACAACCCATTTCGATCGCCAGTGCGATCTCGCCGATCATGTCACCTGCGTGGGTACCGACGATAGTGCCACCAATGATGCGGTGGGTTTCAGCGTCGAACAGCAGCTTGGCGAAACCTTCGGCACGACCATTGGCAACCGCACGGCCACTGGCAGCCCAAGGGAAATGACCCTTCTCGACTTTGATGCCCTTGGCTTTGGCTTCGTCTTCGGTGATACCGGCCCATGCCACTTCCGGATCGGTGTAGGCCACCGATGGAATCACCTTCACATCGAAGTGCGACTTCTGGCCAGCAGCAGCTTCCGCCGCCACGTGCGCTTCGTGCACTGCCTTGTGCGCCAGCATCGGCTGACCCACCAGATCGCCGATGGCGAAGATGTTCGGCACGTTGGTGCGCATCTGGCTATCGACCGGAATGAAACCGCGATCGGTAACTACCACGCCAGCCTTGTCGGCGGCCAGCTGCTTACCGTTGGGGCTACGGCCGACCGCCACCAGCACCAGATCGTAGACCTGCGGTGCCGGTGCAGTGGCACCGGCTTCCGCCGCTTCGAAGCTGACTTTGATGCCTTCCGGCAGCGCTTCAACGGCCACCGTTTTGGTCTTGGTCATGACGTTGTCGAAGCGCTTCTCGTTGTACTTCTGCCAGACTTTGACCGCGTCACGATCCGCGCCCTGCATCAGGCCATCCATCATTTCAACCACGTCGATGCGGGCACCGAAGGTCGAATACACGGTCGCCATTTCCAGACCGATAATGCCGCCGCCGATCACCAGCATACGCTTCGGAATCTGGCGCAGTTCCAGTGCACCGGTCGAATCGACGATACGTGGATCTTCCGGCACGAACGGCAGTTTCACAACCGACGAACCGGCAGCAATGATGGCCTGCTTGAACTGCACGACTTTCTTGCTACCGTCGGCAGCCGTCACTTCGATATGGTTCGCGCTGAGGAATTGGCCAACACCGGTAACGATCTGCGTTTTACGCGCCTTGGCCATACCGGCCAGACCGTTGGTCATGTTGGAGATCACACCTTCCTTGTACTTGCGTACCTGGTCGATGTCGATGGTCGGCTTGGCAAACGTCACGCCGGTGTTCGACATGTGCGAGGTCTCATCGATCACCGAGGCCACGTGCAGCAGCGCCTTGGACGGGATGCAACCGACGTTCAGGCAGACACCACCGAGCGTGTTGTAACGCTCGACGATGACGGTGCTCATGCCCAGATCGGCCGCGCGGAAGGCTGCCGAATAACCGCCGGGACCACCGCCCAGAACCATCATGTCGCAGTCGATGTCGACCTGACCGGCATAACTACCGCCGACCGGCGCAACAGCTGGTGCAGCTGGTGCAGCCGGTGCTGGTGCCGCGGCAGCAGGTGCGGGAGCAGCGGCGGCTGGAGCAGCGGCAGCAGCGCCAGCCGCTTCTTCCACTACCAGCAGCAAGGAACCTTCCTTGACCTTGTCGCCAACCTTGACCTTCAGTTCTTTCACCACGCCGGCATGCGACGATGGCACTTCCATACTGGCCTTGTCCGATTCGACCGTGATCAGCGACTGATCCACCTTGATCGTGTCACCGACCTTGATCATCACTTCGATCACTTCCACTTCGGCGAAATCGCCAATATTAGGGACTTTGACTTCTACAGTGCTCATCATCGCTCCTTACAGCAGAATTTTGCGCATGTCGCCGAGCACTTCGCTCAGGTACACGGAGAAGCGAGCACCCATCGCGCCGTCGACCACGCGGTGGTCGTAGGACAGCGAAGTACCCATCATCAGGCGAGGCTGGAAGGCCTTACCATCCCACACCGGCTTGATCGACGCTTTGGACAGGCCGAGAATGGCCACTTCCGGTGCATTGACGATCGGCGTGAAGTGCGTACCACCAATGCCGCCCAGCGACGAAATGGTGAACGACGCACCCTGCATATCGGTCGGTTTCAGCTTGCCTTCGCGCGCCTGCAGCGACAGCTCGGTCATTTCGCGAGCGATCTGCGAGACCGATTTCTGGTCAGCGTTTTTAATCACTGGCACCACCAGACCATTCGGCGTATCCGCCGCAAAGCCGATGTTGTAGTACTGCTTGAGAATCAGGTTTTCACCCTTCTCGTCCAGCGAGGCATTGAAGTTCGGGAATTTCTTCAGCGCGGCAACCGACGCCTTGATCACGAAGGCCAGCATGGTCAGCTTGGCGGCATCCTTGTTCTTGGCATTGGCAGCGTTGCACTCGACGCGGAACGCTTCCAGATCGGTGATGTCAGCATCATCGAACTGCGTCACGTGCGGGATCATTACCCAGTTGCGGTGCAGGTTAGGACCGGAGATCTTCTTGATGCGCGACAGCGGCAGCAGTTCGGTCGCACCGAATTTGCTGAAGTCCAGCGACGGCCATGGCAGCACGTTCATGCCACCGGTGTTACCGGCTGGCGCTGCGGTACCGGCAGGTGCCGCCACGCTACCGGCCATTACGCCCTTGACGTAGTTCTGGATGTCGATCTGGGTGATGCGGCCTTTCGGACCGGTGCCCGGCACTTTGCCCAGATCCACGCCCAGTTCGCGGGCGAACTTGCGGATCGATGGCGATGCGTGTGCCAGCTTGCCGGTCTGAACCGAGCCTTGCGAGGCAGCTGGTGCAGCGGCGGCCGGTGCTGGCGCAGCAGCAGTAGCAGCAGCGGCCGGCGCGGCAGCAGCGGCTGGAGCTGCTGGAGCTGCAGGCGCGGCAGCAGGAGCAACGCCACCAGTAGCTTCCACCACCAGCACGAGCGAACCCATGGCAACCTTGTCGCCCACCTTGATCTTCACTTCCTTCACCACACCAGCGTGCGACGAAGGAATCTCCATACTGGCCTTGTCCGATTCAACGGTCAGCAGCGACTGATCGACCTTGATGGTGTCGCCCACTTTGACCATTACTTCGATGACTTCGACTTCCTTGAAGTCACCGATGTCCGGCACTTTCACTTCCACCGGACCAGCGGCAGCTGCTGGTGCAGCGGCAACCGGCGCAGGGGCGGCAGCAGCAGGTGCAGCAGCTGCTCCTGCCGGTGCAGCAGCGGCAGGAGCGGCCGCCGGCGCAGCAGCAGCAGCGCCTTCAGCCTCCAGCATCAGCAGCAGCGAACCTTCTGCGACCTTGTCACCCACTTTGACTTTGATTTCCTTCACCACGCCCGCAGCGGACGAAGGAATTTCCATACTGGCTTTATCCGATTCAACAGTGATCAGCGACTGATCAACCTTGATGGTGTCACCAACTTTAATCATCAGTTCGATGATTTCAACTTCCTTGAAATCGCCGATATCCGGGACTTTAACTTCCACAATGCTCATAGCGTTTGCTCCGTTTCTTTTCTCAGCGGATTATTGGGTCACCGGATTGGCCTTGTTGGCGTTCAGGCCATACTTCACGACTGCCTGCTCGACCACTTTCGCATCGATCTTGCCTTCTTCAGCCAGCGATTTCAGCGCAGCGACGGTAATGTAGTAGCGGTTCACTTCGAAGAACTCGCGCAGTGCAGCGCGGGTGTCGGAGCGGCCGAAACCATCGGTACCCAGTACGCGGTAGGTGCGGTCTTTCGGAATGAAGGCGCGGATCTGTTCAGCAAACGCACGCATGTAGTCGGTGGTTGCCACGATCGGACCGGAAGTATCCTTCAGCAGTTGCGTCACGTATGGCACGCGCTGTTCTTTGGTCGGATTGACCAGATTCCAGCGTTCGGCATCCTGACCGTCACGTGCGACCAGCGTCAGCGACGGCGCCGACCAGACGTCAGCAGCAATGTTCCAGTCCTTCAGCAGCAGTTCCTGAGCGAACAGCGATTCGCGCAGAATCGTGCCGGAACCGACCAGCTGCACGCGCTGCTTGGCTTTTTCGTCGCCCGGTTGCAGCAGATACATACCCTTCAGAATGCCCTCTTCCTGACCCGGCTTGATGCCCGGATGGGAGTAGTTCTCGTTCATGATGGTGATGTAGTAGAACACGTCTTCCTGCTGTTCCACCATGCGGCGCAGACCGTCGTGAATAATCACGGCGACTTCGTGACCGAAGGTCGGATCGTACGGCATGCAGTTCGGTACCGCAGCGGCGAACAGGTGGCTATGGCCATCTTCGTGCTGCAGGCCTTCGCCGTTCAGGGTGGTACGACCGGCGGTGCCGCCCATCAGGAAGCCACGGGCGCGCATGTCGGCGGCCGCCCACACCAGATCGCCGATACGCTGCATACCGAACATCGAGTAGTAGGTATAGAACGGAATCATCACGCGGTTGTTGGTCGAGTACGACGTCGCCGCCGCGATCCACGAGCTCATACCACCGGCTTCATTGATACCTTCCTGCAGAATCTGGCCAGCCTTGTCTTCGCGGTAGTACATCACCTGGTCTTTATCGACTGGCTCGTATAACTGACCTTGCTGGTTGAAGATACCCACCTGACGGAACAGGCCTTCCATACCGAAGGTACGCGACTCATCGACCAGCACTGGCACGATACGCGGACCGATGCTGGCATCTTTCAGCAGCGTGGTCAGAATCCGTACATAGGTCTGGGTGCTCGATACTTCACGGCCTTCTGCGGTCGCATCCAGTACGTTCTGGAAGGTCGACAGTGGTGGTACCACCAGTTTTTCGTCAGCTTGCTGGCGACGGGCTGGCAGGTAGCCACCCAGTGCTGCACGGCGCTCGTGCAGGTACTTGATTTCCGGTGCGTCGTCGGCTGGCTTGTAGAACGGAATATCGGCCAGCTTGTCGTCCGGGATAGGGATCGAGTAGCGGTCGCGCATTTCGCGCACTGCTTCGTCGGTCAGCTTCTTGGTGTTGTGCGCAGTGTTGCGCGCTTCACCGTGTTTGCCCATGCCGAAGCCCTTGATGGTCTTCACCAGCAGCACGGTAGGCTGGCCTTTGTGTTCCTGTGCGACCTTGAAGGCAGCATAGATCTTGTGCGGATCGTGACCGCCACGGGTCAGACGCCAGATGTCATCGTCGGTCATGTTGGCGACCATTTCCAGCAGCTTCGGATGCTTGCCGAAGAAGTTCTTGCGCACGTAGGCGCCATCTTTGGCCTTGTAGTTCTGGTATTCGCCGTCGACGGTTTCCATCATCATTTTGCGCAGGATGCCTTCTTTGTCCTGCTTGAGCAGTGCATCCCAGCCCGGACCCCAGATCACTTTGACCACGTTCCAGCCGGCGCCGCGGAAGTCCGCTTCCAGTTCCTGAATGATTTTGCCGTTGCCGCGTACCGGACCGTCCAGACGCTGCAGGTTGCAGTTGACCACGATGACCAGATTGTCCAGCTTCTCGCGGGCTGCCATACCGATCGCACCCAGCGATTCCGGTTCGTCCATCTCGCCGTCGCCGCAGAAGGCCCATACTTTACGGTCGGTGGTATCAGCGATCGAGCGGGCGTGCAGATACTTCAGGAAGCGTGCCTGATAGATGGCCATCAACGGGCCCAGACCCATCGACACGGTCGGGAACTGCCAGAAGTTCGGCATCAGTTTCGGATGCGGATACGACGACAGACCCTTGCCGTCAACTTCGCGACGGTAATGGGTCAGTTGTTCTTCGGTCAGACGACCTTCCAGGAAGGCGCGCGCATACACGCCCGGCGAGGAGTGACCCTGAATGTACAGCAGGTCGCCGCCGTGGGTGTCGCTTGGTGCTTTCCAGAAGTGGTTGAAGCCGATGCCCAGCATGTTCGCCAGCGAGGCAAACGAGGACAGGTGACCACCGAGATCGCCGTCGACGCGGTTGGCCTTGACGACCATCGCCATGGCGTTCCAGCGCATCCACGAGCGCAGTTTTTCTTCGTATTCCAGATTGCCCGGGCAGTGGGTTTCCAGATGGGCGGGAATGGTGTTGACGTAAGCAGTATTGGCGGAGAAAGGAATGTCGGAACCGGACTGGCGGGCCAGATCGATCAGACGCTCCATCAGGTAGTGAGCACGTTCAGGCCCCTCTTGTTCCAGCACTGCGGCCAGTGCGTCCAACCACTCTTTAGTTTCCTGTGCGTCCGGGTCGGTGCTTACCGAAACCTGGTCAAGTTGAGCTGACATGTATGAAGTCTCCTGAGTTAAGGACCCGCTCCGCCTCTGCCGAACGGGGGTTTTCTACTGCTTATTTATGCTGATTATTACCAATACTACGAAGCCGTGTGCGGATTCTACCAGCACTTTTTTAGTTTTTCAAATTACGATATGCAATTTCATATGGTGAAATCCCCCCATGAAAAAGTTGTGCGACGCAGCATCGGGGTAAGCAGGAAACACGGCGCAATGCGCGCTGGCGCTTAGCGCAATGCGCGCTCCCCCCTTATAATCGAGGTTTCCCCCTTCACACTGCCCAAATCATGACTGCTCAACTGATCGACGGAATCGCCCTCTCCCAAAAACTGCGCGCCGAAATTGCTGCACGTGCTGCCAAATTGACCGCTGAAGGAAAACAACCCGGCCTGGCCGTGATTCTGGTCGGCGATGATCCAGCCAGCCATGTTTATGTGCGCAACAAGGTCAAGGGCTGCGAAGATGCCGGTTTCTACTCGCTCAAAGAGCAATACCCTGCCGACCTGAGCGAAGCGGCGCTGCTGGAACGCATCGCTGCCCTGAACGTGGATCCGACCATCCACGGCATTCTGGTGCAGATGCCATTGCCGAAGCACATCAACCCGCACAAAGTCATCGAAGCCATCTCCACCACCAAAGACGTGGATGGTTACTCGGTACTCAGCGCTGGCGAACTGATGACCGGCCTGGAAGGCTTCCGTCCCTGCACCCCTTACGGTTGCATGAAGCTGATCGAGAGCACCGGCGTTGACCTGCGCGGCAAACACGCCGTCGTCATCGGCCGCAGCAACACCGTCGGCAAGCCCATGGCACTGCTGCTCTTGCAAGCCAACGCCACCGTCACCATCTGCCATAGTGCGACCCCGGATCTGGGCCTGTACACCCGTCAGGCCGATGTGGTGGTCGCGGCAGTAGGCCGCCGCAACACGCTGACGGCAGACATGGTGAAACCGGGCGCCATCGTGATCGACGTCGGCATGAACCGCGACGACGCGGGCAAGCTGTGCGGCGATGTGGACTTCGCCGGTGT
This sequence comes from Oxalobacteraceae bacterium, assembly GCA_027490725.1. Taxonomy (GTDB): domain Bacteria; phylum Pseudomonadota; class Gammaproteobacteria; order Burkholderiales; family Burkholderiaceae_D; genus Rugamonas. The sequence continues at coordinate 6,994 of JAIXXN010000020.1, read as the reverse complement.
CAAGGAAGTCGCCTCGCACATCACGCCAGTACCGGGTGGTGTCGGTCCGATGACCATCACCATGTTGCTGATGAACACTGTCGAAGCAGCCGAACGCACCTGATTAACCGTAGCGCACACACTGGACTGAAGATGACTGACCAAAATCCCCTGCTGGACTTTTCCGGCCTGCCGCGTTTCGACGCCATCACACCGGAACACGTCACGCCCGCCATCGACACACTGCTGGAACGCAGCCGTGCCGTGGTGACCCAGCTCGAAGCACCGCAACAACAGGTAAGCTGGGACAACTTCGTGGCACCGCTGGAACAGGCCACCGAACTGCTGGGCCGCGCCTGGGGCATCGTCAGTCATCTGAACAACGTCGTCGATACGCCAGCGCTGCGTGCTACCTATAACGAGAACCAGCCGAAAGTAACCGAGTTCTGGACTGCACTGGGCCAGAACGAAGTGCTGTTCGACAAATACAAGGCGCTGCGTGCCAGCGCCGAATTTGCCAGCCTGACGCCAGCACGTCAGCGCATCATCGACAATGCCGTGCGCGATTTCCGCATGGGCGGCGCCGAACTGCCGGCCGAACAGAAGCAGCGCTATGCGGCGATTCAGGAGCAGCACGCCGCCGTGTCGACGCGCTTCTCCGAGAACGTGCTGGACGCCACCAATGACTTCAAACTGCTGGTGGCCGAGGAAGCCGAACTGGCCGGCGTGCCGGACGATGTCAAAGCGGCGGCGCGTGCCGCCGCCGAGAAGGAAGGCAAAGCCGGTTACGAATTCTCGCTGCACTTCCCGTCCTACTTCCCGCTGCTGCAGTTTGCCGATAACCGCGCACTGCGCGAGACTATCTACCGCGCCAATGCCACCAAGGCTTCCGAGCAGGCCGAAGGTTTCAGCAAGCAGGAAGACTGGGACAATACCGACAACATCGTCACGCTGCTCAAGCTGCGCGACGAGGAAGCCAGGCTGCTGGGCTACCGCAATTTTGCCGAGGTCTCGCTGGTGCCGAAGATGGCCCAATCGCCGGAACAGGTGATCAGCTTCCTGGAAGATCTGGCACGTCGCGCCCGCCCCTACGCCGAGAAAGATCTGGCCGAGCTGCAGCAGTTCGCCCGCGACGAACTGGGGCTGGATGAACTGAAAGCGTGGGACATCCCCTACGCTTCGGAAAAGCTGCAGGAGCGCCGCTACGCCTTCTCGGCGCAGGAAGTCAAACAGTACTTCCCCGAACATAAAGTGGTGGATGGGCTGTTCCGCCTGATCCAGCAATTATTCAACGTCGAGATCAAGACCGATGCAGCGCCGGTCTGGCATAGCGACGTGCGCTTCTACCGCATCGAGCGCGCCGGCAAACTGATCGGCCAGTTCTACCTCGACCTGTACGCGCGCGCCGGCAAGAGCGGCGGCGCATGGATGGACGACGCGCGTGGCCGTCGCGCCGGCGACGATAGCGTGCAGACCCCGGTGGCCTACCTGACCTGCAATTTCACCGAGCCGGCCGTGGTCGACGGCGTCAGTCAGCCCGCCCTGTTCACCCATGATGAAGTCATCACCCTGTTCCACGAATTCGGTCACGGCCTGCACCACATGCTGACCGAAGTCGATGAACTGGGCGTGTCCGGCATTTCCGGCGTCGAATGGGATGCCGTGGAGCTGCCGTCGCAATTCATGGAAAACTTCTGCTGGGAGTGGGAAGTGCTGGAGCACATGACGGCGCACGCTAGCACCGGTGCAGCCCTGCCACGGGCACTGTACGACAAGATGCTGGCCGCGAAAAACTTCCAGTCCGGCCTGCAAACCCTGCGTCAGGTGGAATTCTCGCTGCTGGACATGCACCTGCACTACGATTACGACACCGCTGGCAGCCAGACCGTCCAGCAAGTGATCGACGGGGTGCGTCGCCAGTTCGCGCTGATCATCCCACCCGCTTTCAACCGTTTCCAGAACTCCTTCGGGCATATTTTTGCCGGAGGCTATGCAGCCGGCTATTACAGCTACAAATGGGCGGAAGTCCTGTCGGCTGACGTGTATGCCGCCTTCGAAGAAGCGCAAGCCATCAGCCCTGCCGCCACGGCGGAAACGGGCAAACGCTATCTGCAGGAAATCCTGTCGGTGGGTGGCTCGCGTCCAGCGCTGGAATCGTTCACCGCCTTCCGTGGCCGCGAACCGAGCATCGACGCTTTGCTGCGCCACAGCGGCATGGCGGCATAAAATTGACAGCGTGCTAGGGCTACAACAAAGCTTTAGCACGCATAAATTTTACCCAAGTCAAGCTCGCAAAAGCACCGCTCCCGTTAGCAAAAGCGGTGCCAGCGACAAAGCGATTTTTCGCATACACTGGTCGTTCGCGCTGTCGACAGCGCACGACTTGCCGGCCTTGGCCCCAGTGTTAGCCCCAGTTTTAGCCCGAGAAAAACCATGACCCGCATCGACTTCCACACCAACGTGCCGGACAAGATCGCCTATGCCTGCCGGCTGGTGCGCAAAGCCCGTTCTGGCCAGCACAAGGTCACACTATTGACCGACGATGCCAGCCAACTAGCCGAACTTGATAGTGCGATGTGGACTTTTTCCGCCACCGACTTCCTGCCGCACGTGACCGCCGATGCAGCGCTGGCCGCGCAGACACCGATCGTGCTGACTGCCGACGATGCGGCAGAATTACCACACCGCGAATTATTGATTAATCTGTCGCGCCGCACACCGGCAACGCTGGACCAGTTCGAGCGCGTGATAGAAGTGATTTCCTCAGCTGAGGAAGATGCGGCCGCTGGCCGCAAGCGTTACAGCGCCTATAAACAGCAAGCCTATCCACTCACCCACTTTGTCACAGGAAAATCATGAGCCAAGCACCATCATTTGATGCCAGCATCCCTGTCTTGACGGAAGTTCTGAAGGCCGACGTCCTGAACGACGACCTGCTGCCCGGCGAAGGCGCGAGCGCCTCGCCCCCCCGGCGCGCCGAGCTGGCGGCGCGGCTGGAAGAAGAAGCCATCGACACCTGGACCGATGCCGAGTGGGAAGCCATGGAACACCGCGTCTCGACGCGCATCATGCAGCGGCTGCTGTCGCGCGTCGATTTCGTGCTGGAACAGCGCATCAAGGACAGCATGGCCGAAGTACTCAATCACGCCCTGCGCGACCTGACCAACGAAGTACGGGTCGGTCTGCACGACACCATCGAAAAAATCGTCGCACGCGCCGTGACGCAGGAACTGATCCACCTGCAAGCGCGCAAGAAATAAACGCCTGCCCCGCAAGCTTCCCGCCCCTGCAGTAGGTGCCCGCCATGGTGCACCTACCGCCCTGCACTAGCGCATCCGCGCTGCAGTGTGGTGCAAGCAGGGTGCAGCGCCGCACAAATTCCTACAGCACTGCAAACGACCCTATGCGCGTCTGCCAATTTGATGTACCTTTTGGCCTTGCAGAAAATTCTGCCGCGTCCCCGGACCACGTCGCTATTCAACCATTGGAGAATGTATATGCTGTTCAAGACGAAGTTCATTCCACTTGCCATTGCACTGGCCTTCGCCGGTAGCGCTGCAGCACAGGAAGTGATCAAGATCGGTCACGTCGCCCCCGTCTCCGGCCCGTCGGCCCACCTCGGCAAAGACAACGAGAATGGCGCCAAGATGGCGGTGGAAGAATTGAACGCAAAAGGCATCAAAATCGGCGGCAAAGCCGTCAAATTCGTGCTGCTGCTGGAAGATGATGGCGCCGATCCGAAACAGGGCACGGCCGTGGCACAGAAACTGGTCGACGCCAAAGTACAGGGCGTGATCGGCCACCTGAATTCCGGCACCACCATTCCCGCCTCGAAGATCTACTACGATGCCGGCATCCCGGAAATTTCGCCCGCTACCACCCAGACCAAATACACCCAGCAAGGCTTCAAATCGGCGTTCCGCGTGGTCGCCAACGATGCCAAACTGGGCGGCACGCTGGGCGCTTACGCCGTCAACAAACTGGGCATCAAGAAAATTGCCGTGATTGACGACCGCACCGCCTACGGTCAGGGCGTCGCAGACGAATTCATTAAAGGTGCCAAGAAAGCTGGCGGCGGCGTCCAGATCGTCGGCAAAGAATTCACCACCGACAAAGCCACCGACTTCAACGCCATCCTGACCACCATCAAAGGCAAGAATCCCGACCTGATCTTCTTCGGCGGCATGGACTCCGTGGGTGGCCCGCTGCTGCGCCAGATGAAAGCGCTGGGCATCAAAGCCAAATACATGGGCGGAGACGGCCTGTGCACGGAATCGCTGCCGAAGCTGGCAGGTGAAGGCGCCGCCAACGGCGTAGTGGTCTGCGCGGAAGCCGGCGGCGTACCGCCTGAGCTGCAAAAGAACATGGACGACTTCGTTGCCCGCTACAAAAAGAAATACAACTCCGACGTACAGCTGTACGCCCCGTACGTGTATGACTCCGTGATGACGATGGCCACCGCCATGCAGCAAGCCAATTCGGCCGAGCCAGCCAAATACCTGCCCTTCCTGCAAAAAATCAAATATCAGGGCGTCACCGGCCTGATCTCGTTCGACAGCAAAGGCGACATCCAGGACGGCGCCCTGACCCTGTTCACCTACACCGACGGCAAAAAAACCAAAATGGAAGTCATCAAATAAACTAACCCGGGGTCAGATCCGACATCCAGACACGTGCTCGTCTGTAGCCAGAATTTCCGTGCCAAGCGGCATCCGGTCATCGCGGCGCAAGCGGACTCATGTCCGAATGTCGGATCTGACCCCGGTTTGGGCGAAAAAAAACGCGCTGATAGCGCGTTTTTTATGCCTGCAGAGCTGGCTTATTTTTGGGCCAGAACCCATTTCACCAGAGTCTTGGCTTCGGCTTCGTTGACTTGTGGATTGGCTGGCATTGGGATGGCACCCCAGGCGCCCGAACCACCCTTCAGTACTTTGGTGACCAGTTTGCCTTCGGCATCTTTCTGACCGGCGTATTTAGCAGCAACATCTTTGTAGGCTGGGCCTACCAGTTTGGTCGCAACTGCATGGCATGCCAGGCAGTTTTTGGCTTTTGCCAGATCAGCACCCGCATCCGCCATTGCGGCTTGCGAAGCAAATGCCGACGCCAGAACCAGACCAACCATCATTACGTTACGTTTCATCGTTTTCTCCAGGTAAGTACTACGCAATTCTTTCGACCATTTTACCGTGTTTTCCCATGTGGGAATTAACGACAATGCGAATCTGCAGGTTGACACGACACATTAAATTTCCACACGGAAACCAAAAAACTTTGTAAGATAGTGCTTGCAAAGGAGATTGTCATGCCCCTGATCCTGTTGATCGCCCTACTGTGCGGTCTGCGCTACTTCGAGGTGTGGCGCTTTGCCACGCTGTCGTGGTGGTGGATAGGTGCGCTGATGCTGTTCGCCTTTGTCTGGTTCGAATTTCTCGAACCGCTACTCGGTCTCGATAAACGCAAGGCCCACAACGAGGATGAAAAACGCCGCAAGGCACGCGTCGAGCGCGAATTTGGCCGGAAAAAATAATCCCGCCCCGAAAGGAGCGGGATGTACAGCGATTAACGCTTGATCTGCGACAAGTCACGCACCGCGCCACGATCGGCGGAGGTGGTCAGCGCAGCATAGGCCTGCAGCGCTTGCGATACATAGCGCTGGCGATCCAGCGGCTTCCATGCAGCGTCGCCGCGCGCCTCCATTGCTGCACGACGTGCGGCCAGATCGGCATCGCTGATGCGCAGGCTGATGCTGCGCGCCGGGATATCGATGTCGATCATGTCACCCTCTTCCACCAGGCCGATGGCGCCACCTTCCGCCGCTTCCGGCGAAGCGTGACCAATCACCAGACCGGACGAGCCACCGGAGAAGCGGCCGTCGGTCAGCAGTGCGCAGGCTTTGCCCAGACCTTTAGATTTGATGTACGAGGTCGGGTACAGCATTTCCTGCATACCCGGGCCGCCTTTCGGACCTTCATAACGGATGATGACCACATCGCCTTCATGCACGGTGTCACCCAGAATGCCTTCTACTGCCGCGTCCTGACTTTCGAACACGCGCGCTTTGCCGCTGAATTTGAGGATGCTTTCATCCACGCCCGCCGTCTTGACGATGCAGCCATTCAGCGCCAGATTGCCGTACAAAACAGCCAGACCACCATCCTGCGAATAGGCGTGCGCCTTGTCACGGATGCAGCCGGCGCTGCGGTCCAGATCCAGTTCCGCATAACGCTCCGATTGCGAGAACGCCACCTGGGTCGGCACGCCACCCGGCGCGGCACGGAACAACTCCTGTACCGCAGCATCGGTGCTGACTTTGATATCGTTGCGGGCAATCGCCTCGCCCAGCGTCGGCGCGTGAATGGTCGGCAGCGAGGTGTCGAGCAGACCAGCGCGCGCCAGTTCGCCGAGAATCGCGACGATGCCGCCAGCACGGTGCACGTCTTCGATGTGGAATTTATCCGTCATTGGCGCGACCTTGCACAGGCACGGCACTTTGCGCGAGATGCGGTCGATATCGGCCATATCGAAGGCCACACCGGCCTCGTGCGCCGCCGCCAGCAGGTGCAGTACGGTGTTGGTGGAACCGCCCATCGACACGTCCAGTGCCATAGCGTTTTCAAACGCGGCCTTGGTGGCGATAGAGCGCGGCAGCACCGTGTAATCATCCTGCTCGTAATGGCGTTTAGCCAGTTCCACGATCAGACGGCCGGCGCGCAGGAACAGCTGCTCACGGTCGGAGTGGGTCGCAACGATGGTGCCGTTACCGGGCAGGGACAGGCCCAGCGCTTCGGTCAGGCAGTTCATCGAGTTCGCCGTGAACATGCCGGAGCAGGAACCGCAGGTCGGGCAGGCCGAGCGCTCGATCTCGGCGACATCGGCGTCGCTGACGCTCTGGTCACCGGCCTTGATCATGGCGTCCACCAGATCGAGCTTGATGATCTTCTGCGCGCCGTTGACCACCTTGACGCCCTTGCCCGCTTCCATCGGCCCGCCGGAAATAAACACGACGGGGATATTG
>JAIXXN010000039.1 GCA_027490725.1 Oxalobacteraceae bacterium | reverse complement strand
GCTTCTGCGTTTTTGACAAATCGTTTTGTTCGTCAGCAGAGAAGAAAGAGTATGAAGCGTTTAAACCGTTTCGTCAACCCCTTTTGTTTTTAGTACCTCGTACTCAAAACGTCTCACTATCTTCAGCACTGCGTGCCTTGTTTTGCGAGGGGGCGAACTATAGCAAACGCCTCGCTATTTCCGCAAGGCCTTGCGCGCTCTTTTTTTCCGGCCTAGTCGCTCAGCATCTGGGCTATCAGTTCTATCCAGTGCCCCACCGGCTTGCTGGTACCCGACTGCAAATGGCTCTGGCAGCCAATATTGGCCGTGACAATGCGCGCTGCCCCGGTTGCATCCAGATTGACCAGCTTGCGATCGCGTAACTGGTGCGACAGCACCGGTTGCAGCACTGAATAGGTGCCAGCCGAACCACAGCACAGATGACTATCAGCGCACAGACGCACATCCACACCCGCCGCGCGCAACAGATCTTCGACTTTGCCGCGGATCTTTTGCGCGTGTTGCAATGTGCATGGCGGATGGAAAGCAATGGGTTCGGCCGGAGGACGCTGCTTGAGCAGCGCCAGCAAAGCGTCCTGCTCGGCACACAGCACTTCACTCACATCGCGCGTGATCGCGGACACGCGTTCCGCTTTCGCAGCATAGACCGAATCATCCCGCAGTAAATGACCGTATTCCTTCACCGTCGCACCGCAGCCGGACGCTGTCATCAGGATCGCTTCGGCACCCGCTTCGATCAGCGGCCACCATGCATCAATATTGCGACGCATATCATTGAGTCCGCCGTCATGATCGGCAAGGTGATACCGAATCGCGCCACAGCAGCCTGCACGCGGCGCCACCACCAGCTCCACACCCAGCGCAGCAAGAATCCGTGCGGCCGAACTATTAATGTTCGGCGCCATCTCCGGCTGCACGCAACCATCGAGCATCAGCATCTTGCGCTGCGAAGTCACGCGCGGCCAGACACCGGCATCCGCCGCTGGCTGCAGTTTCTCGGCCAGCGCTTCCGGCAACATCGGGCGCAGCAAGCGCCCTACTTTCATCGCCGGGCGGAACAGCCATGGACGCGGCAGGGCCTCCTTCAGCAGCAGGCGCTGATAGCGCTGTGCTGGCGGTCGTTTGACCTGCTGCTCGACGATCTGCTTACCGATATCCAGCAGGCGACTGTACTGCACGCCCGATGGACAGGTGGTCTCGCAATTACGGCAACTCAGGCAGCGATCCAGATGCACCTGTGTCCGTTCCGTGGCCGCTGCGCCTTCCAGCACCTGCTTGATCAGATAGATGCGGCCACGCGGACCATCCAGCTCGTCCCCCAGTAACTGGTAGGTTGGGCAGGTGGCCGTGCAGAAGCCGCAGTGCACACAGGCGCGCAATATCGCTTCGGCTTCTTCGCCATCCGGTGTGTTTTTAAATTGTGCTGCCAGATTGGTTTGCATGATTACAGATCCTGATACATGCGGCCCGGATTGAAGATCCCGGCCGGGTCGAAATACTGTTTGAGATTACGGTGGATGGTGTGCACTGCAGGCGCCAGTGGCTGGAATACACCAGCCTCTTTGTCACCCGCGCGGAACAGCGTGGCGTGCCCACCCAGCGACTCGGCACAGGCACGCATGCGCTGCGCATCGAGATTGCCACGCACCCAGCGCTGCGCCCCACCCCATTCGATCAGTTGATCGGCTTCCGGGAAGTTTGCCAGTGCCGCCGTTGTAGACGGCAGCGAAAGGCGCCACAAGGCCTCGCCTTCCGCCTGTGCTGTCTCGAATAGCGCATGCTGTTGCTCGCGTAAGGCCAGCCACCACTGATCGGCACTCTCCTGCGCCAGCACCTCGCCACCGATTAAGCGCACGGCCGCAGCTACAGCAGCAGCTGCGCCGGACAAACGCAAGGTGAGCTCACCGCCATGCCACGCCGATGCCGACAGTGGCAGGGGCTGTCCGGCCCATTGATTCAACTTCAGCAGCGCCTGTTCCTGCGTCAGCGCCAGACGCACCGTGGTTTCGGCCAGCGGACGAGGCAACACCTTCAGCGACACTTCCAGCACTAGGCCAAGCATGCCCATCGAACCGGCCAGCAGACGCGAAACGTCATAGCCCGCCACATTCTTCATCACCTGCCCACCGAAACGCAGCGCCTCACCACGACCATCCATGAGCACCGCGCCGAGTACGAAATCGCGCAGTGCGCCTGCCGTGGCGCGACGCGGCCCGGACAAACCGGCCGCCAGCATGCCGCCCACGGTTGCCTCGGCGCCAAAATGGGGCGGCTCGAAGGCCAGCATCTGCCCTTGCGCCGCCAGCGCCTGTTCCAGTTCGCGCATCGGTGTACCACAGCGTGCCGTCATCACCAGTTCAGTCGGTTCGTAGGCGATGATGCCGCGATAGGCACGCGTATCCAGCACCTCACCGGCTGGCGCCTGCCCGTACCAGTCCTTGCTACCACCACCACGCAGACGCAACGGCGTGCCGTGCACCGTCGCATCCAGAATACGTTCACTGAATTGCTTTACCTGATCTGCCATCGTCATGCGTTCACCTGTTTCACAAATTTGAAGAGGCCACCGCGCGCCTGGCGCTTGCCATAGGCGGCACAACGATCCAGGGTTGGTATCGCCTTGTTAGGATTGAGCAGGAAGGCGCTGTCAAAGGCGCGCTTGACGCCGATGAACGCAGCGATCTCGCTGATCTCGAACTGTTCGCACATCGAGTCGATCTTCTCGATCCCCACGCCATGCTCGCCGGTGATCGTGCCGCCCACCTCGACGCACAAGGCCAGAATCGCTTCACCAAAGCGTTCGGCGCGATCAAACTCGCCCGGCGCATTCGCATCAAACAGAATCAGCGGGTGCAGGTTGCCATCACCGGCATGGAACACGTTGGCGCAACGCAGGCCATAGCTTTGTTCCATGGCGGCGATCCCCACCAGCACTTCGGCCACCCGTTTGCGCGGAATGGTCCCGTCCATGCAATAGTAGTCGGGCGAGATGCGTCCCGCAGCGGGGAAGGCATTTTTACGACCGGACCAGAAACGCATTCGCTCCGCTTCGTTCTGCGACACCGCGATGGCATTCGCGCCAGCCCGGAACAGCACATCGGACATGCGGCCGATTTCCTCTTCCACTTCCTCCGGCATACCATCCGACTCGCACAGCAGAATCGCCGCGGCATCCGTGTCGTAACCGGCGCGCACAAACGGTTCGACCATGCGCACACTGGTACGATCCATCATTTCCAGACCGGCAGGAATAATCCCGGCGGCAATCACGGCAGCCACTGCGTCGCCACCACTGACCACGTTATCGAACGACGCCATAATCACCCGCGCCAGCGGCGGTTTCGGAATCAGACGCACCGTCACTTCGGTCACCACGCCAAGCATGCCTTCCGAACCGATGAATACGGCCAGCAAATCCAGCCCGGGCGCGTCGAGCGCGGCACCACCGAGTTCGATCACTTCACCATCGATCGACACCATCCGCACGCGCATCACGTTATGCACCGTCAGGCCATATTTCAGACAGTGCACGCCTCCCGCGTTTTCCGCCACATTGCCGCCGATGGTGCAGGCGATCTGCGACGATGGATCCGGCGCGTAATACAGACCATGCGGCGCCGCTGCTTCGGAAATGGCCAGATTGCGCACGCCCGGTTGCACCCGCGCCGTGCGCGCCAGTGGATCGAGCGCCACGATACGACTCATCTTGGCGGTGGAGATCACAATGCCATCGGCAATTGGCATCGCACCGCCCGACAGTCCAGTACCAGCGCCGCGTGGCACGATCGGCACCTGCAACTGTCGGCAGGCATTGAGCACCGCTATCAGCTGGGTTTCGTTTTCCGGCAGCGCAACGGCCATCGGCAACTGACGGTAGGCCGTCAGGCCATCGCATTCATATGGTCGGGTATCTTCCTGCTCGGACAGCAGGCAGGTAGCTGGCAGTACCGCACGCAGCGCGGCCAGGATGGCCTCGCGCTGGTGCGGCTGCAGCGGTGATGCTTCGGATCGCGCATTCATGGTTGGCTCTGGAGGCTAAAAAGTAGCGCCCAGTGTAGCCATCAATGCAATCCGTCAGCGGTGAAAAGAATTACACTGCGCGACGCAGATTTTTCACGCATCGCGCGATGCATCCGGATAAGCCGCCATCATCCAGTCGATAAACAGCTGAACCTCAGGGCGGGTGCGGGCTGCCTGCTCGTACACCACGTAGTACGCGTGCGGTGGCGCAACCAGACGTATGTCGAACAACTCGACCACTTCACCACTTGCGATCATATCCTGGGCAAAATGCTGTCGCGTCAGACCAACACCATGACCGTGACGCACCGCTTCCAGCAACAGGCCCAGATCATCAACCCGCAGCGCATCCATCGGCTCCGGCCAATCGAGACCGGCCTGTTCGAACCACGGCTTCCACTGCTCCAGCGCCGAGCGCAGCAAGGTAGCTTTTTTCAGATCGGCCGGCGTCGCGATACCGCCGATGCGTTCCAGATAGGCCGGACTGGCAACCGCAAAGGCCGGTTCACCAAACAGCCGGGTAGTCACCATGTCCGGATATTTGCCGGCGCCAAAGCGCACTTCCAGATCCGATTCATTCAGGCACAGATCGTACAGCGGCACCGACAGGAAGACTTCCACCACGATGTCCGGATGCGCTTCGGTAAATTCGGCTAGCCGCGGCATCAGCAGATAGCGCGCAAAAGTGGGCGGTACGGTGATCTTGACGCGCTGCTGGGTCGACACACTGCGATGCGGAAGCGGGAAGTCGGTCAGGGTACGCAGCGCCTGCACCACCACATCGAGGTAGCTGCGGCCAAAGGTCGACAGGGTGAGATTGCGGCCATCACGGATGAAGAGCCGGTCACCGACAAATTCTTCGAGCAGGCGGATGCGGTGCGACAGCGCCGAGGGCGTAATGCACAGCTGCTGGGCAGCGACGGCAAAAGAACCGGCCCGCGCCGCTGCTTCGAAAGCGGACAAGGCATGAACCGGAGGAAAACGTCTTGGCATGAAGCGTACCTTTCACATACCCGCAATTACGTACAAAGAATCCAGTACAAATGCCACAGCGTGCTGCTGAAAATTCAGCAGCACGCTGTGGCGTTGAGCAGGCGGGTGAAGGGCCGGGTTTAGTGCGGCACCATCCCGGTAAAGACATACGCCTGCAACACCGTCATGATACCAACGATCGTTGCAAACAACAGACTATGTTTCAGTGTGAAGCGGAATAATTCGGATTCACGCCCGACCAGCCCGGTCGCAGCGCAGGCCACCGCGATCGACTGCGGCGAAATCATTTTGCCCGTCACGCCGCCGGTGGTGTTGGCCGCTACCAGCAGCGTATCGGACACATTGATCTGGTGTGCCGTGGTGCTTTGCAGCGAGCAGAACAGCGCGTTCGACGAGGTATCGGAACCGGTCAGGAACACGCCCAGCCAGCCGAGGAATGGCGAGAAGAACGGGAATGCGACGCCGGTACCAGCCAGCACCAGTGCCAGCGTGGACGACATGCCCGAGTAGTTCGCCACGAAGGCGAAGCCCAGCACCAGACCGATCGACAGAATCGGACGACGCAGTTCCACCACGGTATCTACCAGAGCACGTACGCCAGCCATCGGCTTGAAACGCAGCAGCACCATCGAGATCAGCGTGGACAGCAGAATCGCCGTACCCACTGCCGACAGCAGATCCAGTTTGAAGACCGCTTCATACGCTTTCGGCACTGCCACGATCGGGGTCATCTTGATGACCATCTTGTCCAGATAAGGCACATGGAACTTGAGTACGGTATTTGCCAGCGCACCGCTACCGGCAAACAGGGCTTTGAATTGCGGCAGACTCCAGACCGTGACCACGGCCGTCAGAATACCGAACGGGGCCCAGGCACGCACCGTCTGCGCCGTCGTGTAAGGCGACGCAGCACGGATCCGTGGCGCATCGCTAGCGGCCGAGTTGCCGCCGAAGGTTGCCATGGCGGCAGTACCACCGCCCATGGAAATCGCGCTACGGCCACCGGCCTTGGCGCTGGCTGGCTGCCAGACCTTCAGCAACGCCGTCAGCGATGCCAGACTCACCAGTGCGGAAGTGATATCCGGCAGTTCCGGGCCGATGAAGTTGGAGGTGACGTACTGGGTCACGGCGAAACTACCACCGGCCACTAACGCAGCAGGCCAGGTTTCTTTGACGCCACGCGTGCCATCCATCATGAATACCAGCCAGAACGGCACGGCCAGCGACAGCAATGGCAGTTGACGACCAGCCATCGCGCCAATCTGCATCGCGTCCAGCCCCGTTACCTGACCGGCGACGATAATCGGAATCCCCATCGCGCCGAAGGCCACCGGCGCGGTATTGGCGATCAGGCACAGGCCTGCAGCGTACAGGGGGTTGAAGCCGAGACCGACCAGCAGTGCCGAGGTAATCGCTACCGGCGCGCCGAAGCCCGCAGCACCTTCAAGGAAGGCGCCGAAGGAGAAACCGATCAGCAGCATTTGCAAACGCTGGTCATCCGTCACCGACAGCACGGAAGCGCGAATGATATCGAGCTGCCCCGTGCGTTCCACTACCTTGTAGAGGAACACTGCGCTAACGATAATCCACGCAATCGGCCAGATGCCGTAAGCGAAGCCATAACCGGCCGCCGCCAGCGCCTGCGCGACCGGCATGCCGTAGGCAAAAATCGCCACGGCGATTGCCAGCAACAGCGTCACGGCAGCGGCGATATGGCCTTTGATTCGCAGCACCGCCAGTGCCAGAAAGAAGAAAATAATCGGAATGGCCGCCATCAGCGCGGATAGCGCCAGGTTGCCCATCGGGTCGTAAATCTGATTCCAGGTTTGCATTAAGGTCTCCTCCAAGGGTACATGTATTCTGTTGCGGACGGCTGTAGCCGCCTCGCATGGGTGGTTCGAAAAGTTGCGATGAGTGTAAGGGTGGCCAAGATGAAAACGGTGGCATTCAGACATGAAATGAATTAGCTCGGCGGGTGAAAATTATTCACCGCCTCGCGCCACCGTTTTCACCTACTCGGACTGCCCCCTTTCCCGCAGCATTTCCGCGAGACTGCGCGGGGCGGGTTTCAAGGGCATACGGTGCTCAGTCCAGCCTAGCTGGCTCTCTGGCGCGAAGGCACGCAAGCGCGTTGCGACCCAGCGGAACCAGCGGTAAACGGTCGGGCGGGCGAACGCGCCACTCCAGAATCGCCACACCAGTTGCTCGCTGCGGCTATAGCGGGCACCCTGCCCGCGTAGCGGATGCGCAACACTTTGTGCCGGGTCGCGGTTAGCCTCCGTGCGCAAGCGCACTAGCAGTTGCGGAATCGGTATGCGCACCGGACACACTTCGCCACAGGCACCGCACAGACTAGATGCCGTCGCAAGGTCGGCCGTAGCATCCAGCCCCAGCAAATGTGGCGAGATGATTTTGCCGATCGGGCCCGGATAGGTGGTGCCGTAAGCATGTCCACCAACCCGCGTATAGACGGGGCAATGGTTCATGCAGGCACCGCAACGGATGCACTGCAGGGTCTGCCGCAACTGCTGGTCGGCATAGGCTTGCGTACGGCCGTTATCGAGCAATACCAGATGCATTTCGCGTGGGCCATCGAGCTCGCCGTCACGCCGCGGCCCGCTGATCAGATTGAAATAGGTGGTGATGGATTGTCCGGTGGCCGAACGCGTCAGCAAGCTCGACAGCGGCACAATATGTTCCAGACTAGCCACCACTTTTTCCAGCCCCATCAGTGCGATGTGCACATCCGGCACCGTGGTCGAGAGGCGGCCATTCCCCTCGTTTTCGACCAGCCAGATAGTGCCCGTGTCGGCTGCTGCGAAATTCACGCCGGACAGACCGATATCGGCATCGACGAAAGCCTGGCGCAGCGCACGCCGCCCGGCCTGAATCAGCGTGTCGACATCCTCGGTGTAAGGGGTGCCGGGAATATGCTGTTCGAATAGCGCGCCAATATCGGCGCGGGTTTTATGCACGGCCGGCATGACGATGTGCGACGGTTTTTCGTCCGCCAGTTGAACGATGTACTCGCCCATATCGGATTCTAGGCAGGTGATGCCGCGCTCCGCCATGTAATGGTTGAGTTCAACCTCTTCGCTCGCCATCGACTTGCCCTTGATAATGCGGCGCGCCGCACGGCGTTCGGCTATCCCGTGGATGATGGCATTGGCCTGCTCGGCCGTTTCAGCCCAGTGCACTTGCACTCCGGCTGACTGCAGCTTGCTTTCCAGCTGTTGCAGCAACTCCGGCAGATTGGCCAGCGCGTGACGGCGTACGGCTTCACCGAGGTCACGCAAGTGTTCCAGTTCCTCGGCATCGGGAAATTGGCCGAGGCGCTTGGTCTGCAGAAAGTCCATGGCACCACGCATACTGGCGCGCAGCTTGCCGTCTTGCAGCGCCTGATCGACGCGGGCACGGAAGTCCGATGGGGCGACGAAATGTAAGGGAGCATTGCTCATGCCGGAACTCCTTGCAGCGTCACATCATCGACAATAATCAGCCACAACGCGCGTGGCCCGTGCGCACCGTATGCCAGTGTTTGTTGAATGTCGGAGGTTTTCGACGGCCCGGAAATCATCACCAGATTGCTCGGCATACCGGCACTCCAGCCTTCGGCGCGCATCGCTGCATGCAGATCCGCGTGCAGCGTGCTGGCATATACCAGCGCTACATGCAGCGGCGGCACCAGCGAGACCGTACGCGGTGTGCCCGCATCAGGTACCACGATCAGCGTGCCGGTAGCGGCAATGCCGGAACGGGCCACGGTAAAGCCCGCATCAACGCTGTTGAACAGTTCCGACTTCCACTGCTCGAGTGGCTGGCCAAACGGCAGGCTCTGAACGGATGGCGGCAGCGCTGCTGCCAGCGCAGCGCCTTCGGCACGGCCAGCATCGAGCAGCAAGCGTCGTACACCTGCATCAGCCAGTTTATCGGCCAGTAATTGCGGCCAGCTGTGCGCATCGCTATGCCAGACGTCGGTACGCACCGACCCCATCACACTTTCCAGCCGCTGCGCCAGTTGCATCGGGGTGGCACTGCGCAGCGCTGCGTCTGCATAGTGCAGGTCAATGCGCTGCTGCAGCGTTGCGGTATCGGTCAGCGCTGCAAGGTCTTGGGGTGCGGGCGCTGCAGCACGCAGCTTGCCCAGAATGCGCTCACGGGCGCTCATTCCACTGGCGGCGCTCATGGGTTCAGACTTTCATCGGCAGCTGTTCCCTGCAAGCGGCGCCATAGGAAACTGGCCATATGCTCGACTTCCAGTGGCACACCCTGATATTTTGCGGCGTGGCCAATATTCAGCAGACAGCCACAGTCGGCGGACACCAGACGCTGGCAACCGGTGGCGCTGGCAGAGACGACCTTGTCGCGCACCATAGCGCCGGAGATGTCAGCATGTTTGAGCGAGAAGGTTCCGCCAAAGCCACAGCATTCCGATTCGTGTTCATGTTCCACGCGGGTCACACCGGGCAAGCCATCGAGCAATTCCACCCCATGCGCGCGGGTGCCCATCTCGCGGCGCGCACCACACGAGGTATGCAACACCACGCGTTCGGCATCCTGCTCCGGCACGCCCGGATAGCTCACCTTGAGTACCCGCAGCAGGTATTCGCTCAATTCGTAGATGCGTTCACCCAGCCGCCGCGCCTGTTCCGCCAATTCAGGCTGGTCCGGGAACAGCGTGTGCCAGTGATGACGCATCATGCCGGCGCAAGAACCCGATGGCACGATAATCGGCCAGTCCTGCGGGAACAGCTCCAACTGGGCGCGCACCACTGCACGGGCCTGTTCGGGATTGCCGCTGCTGTAGGCGGGCTGGCCGCAGCAACTCTGGCCGCGTGGAAAATGCACGGTCAGACCGGCATGCTCCAGCAAGCGCACGGCGTCGAGTCCGGCTTCGGGCATGAACAGGTCGATTACGCAGGTACCGAACAGATACACCTGTCGGTCGGCCGGCGCTGGTGGGTAGTGTCGAGTTTCCAAGACTGGTCTCCTAGTTTTGCTTATTTGGCGGGCAGGCACCATAATTCCCGCGTGGCGCAGTCGTCGCAAATTGGTAGGACCAGTGCTGCAGCAAGGGCGCAACAGGAGAACAAGAGATGAAATTGCGGGGCTTAGTAGAAGATGTGCAACGCCGGCTGGAGCAGTCACTATTGGACGGCCGCTATGCCGCCAACAGTCGCCTGCCATCCGAACGGATACTGGCCGAACAATTCGCCGTATCGCGCAATACGGTACGGGAAGCCAGTCAGCGTTTGGTAGCGCGCGGGTTGTTGCGTAGCCGGCCCGGGGCCGGCATGTATGTCAGCGATCAACTGCGTACCAGCACCGCTACGCCGTGGGGGCATCTGGTCGCCGATCATCCTGCCGTGCTGTCCGACGTACTGGAATTCCGTCGCGTGCTGGAAGGCGCCACCGCCTACTATGCGGCACAGCGCGGCACCGCCGAGGAACACCAGCGCATCCGCGATGTGCTGGCAGCGCTGGAATTGGCGCACCTTGAAGACCGCGCTGGTGACGAAGCCGCCGCCGACGCACAACTGCATGAGGCGATTGCGCTGGCTTCGCACAACAGCATGTTCCTGCATTTGCATGCCAGTGTGCTGGGCATCTTGCGCGAACACATCACCCTGAACGGCACCAATTTACGGGCACTGGCCAGCGATGTCCCGAGTCAGCTGTTACAACAGCATCGCGCCATCTGCCAGGCCATTTGCGCACGCCGCGCGGAGGCCGCCCGTACGGCGATGCAAGCCCATATCGACTACGTCATCAGCATGCTGGAATCCGAGTAGCCACAAGGAAAAGATAGCAACTGGTCCTACCAGTTAGGCAGATACGGCCACGCCATCGTGCTGCAAGGGCCGCAAATTACGACTAGATTCGAGAAAATGGCTGGCCAAGGCAAATAATAAGGTGCCGTGCGAGCTTAGGATCGCAAGCCGTGCTCGCCATCTCAGTGCTGAACACGCCCCGAAGACGCAAAAAAGCCCCAACTAGATCACTAGAAGGGGCTTCTTTATATAACTAGCCTGACGATAACCTACTTTCACACTGGTTGCAGCACTATCATCGGCGCAGAGTTGTTTCACGGTC
>JAIXXN010000001.1 GCA_027490725.1 Oxalobacteraceae bacterium | reverse complement strand
ATGACCTATTTCATTACTTCTTGTGAACATTTGATATTTTTTAAGTTTCACGAAGACTAGCTTCGTGTGCACTTTCATCAAACGTCCACACTTATCGACTGTAAATTTTTAAAGAACTTTATTCGGTACTGCTTGCTGAGAAGCGTTGTGTTCATCAGCGAAGAGGCAAGATTATGAGGCGTTTCGAATATTTCGTCAACCCTTACTTTCTCTTCTTTTTTCCCTCACTTCATTCAGCGCTAAGCGCCTTGTTCTGCGAGGGGGCGAACTATAGCAAGGGAAGCCCCGCCTGACAAGGGTAAAATACCGCCTTTGCCTCATCACACCGCCGCACCATGACTATTCTGCTCACCACATTGAATGCTCGCTATACCCACGCTTCGCTGGGATTGCGCTATCTGCTCGCTAATATGGGCGAACTGCAGGAGCAGACCAGGCTGCAGGAATTCGTGATTGGTGCAAAGACCACCGAGATCGTCGAACGCATTCTGGCCCATGCGCCGCGCATCGTCGGCTTCGGCGTCTATATATGGAACGTCGAAGAAACCACCCGCGTGATCGCCATGCTCAAGCGCGTGGCGCCACAGGTGGTGGTGGTACTAGGCGGCCCGGAAGTCTCGCACGAATCGAACGAGCAGGAAATCGTCAAACTCTCCGACTATCTGATTACCGGCTGGGGCGACGTCACCTTCCCTAAACTGTGCGGCGAAATCCTCAACGGCCCCAAGCCACTGATGAAGGTCCATGCGGGCGTGCAGCCGCCCATGGATCAGATCAAACTGCCCTATGCTTTATATAGCGACAGCGATATAAAAAACCGCACCATCTACGTGGAAGCTTCGCGCGGTTGCCCGTTCAAGTGCGAGTTCTGCCTATCCGCGCTGGATAAAACCGCATGGCCATTCCCGCTCGATGACTTCCTGGCGGAGATGGAGGCCTTGCACGCACGCGGCGCGCGCCTGTTCAAGTTTGTTGACCGTACCTTCAACCTGAATATCAAGACCAGCTTGAAGATCATGCAGTTCTTCCTCGATAAACTGGCAGCGCACCCGGACGATCCGGTCTACGCCCACTTCGAGCTGGTGCCCGACCACCTGCCGGATGCCCTGAAAGAAGGCATCAGCAAATTCCCGCCCGGCGCGCTGCAATTCGAAATCGGCATCCAGAGCTTCAATCCGGCGGTGCAGACGCTGGTCAGCCGCAAGCAGGATAACCAGAAGGCCGCCGACAATATCCGCTGGCTCACCGAGCAGTCCAACGCCCACATGCACGTCGACCTGATAGCCGGCCTGCCCGGCGAGACCGTCGCCAGCTTTGCCGAAGGCTTTAATAAACTCTGGGCACTGAATCCCCATGAAATCCAGTTCGGCATTCTGAAGCGCCTGCGCGGCACTCCCATCATCCGCCACACCGAAGAATACGCGCTGACGTTCGAGCCTTACGCGCCTTACACCATTCTGGCCAACCGCGATATCGACTTCGCCACCATGCAGCGACTGGTGCGCTTTGCCCGTTACTGGGATCTGGTGGCCAATTCTGGCCGCTTTGGCAACACCCTGCCGGTGCTACTCGGTGACGACGCCTTTACTCAGTTCATGGCTTTTTCGGACTGGCTGTATGCGAACACCGATGCCACCCACCGGATTGCGCTCGACCGTCTGGCAGCCATGGTGGCGCGCTGGCTGCAAACGCGCGGCATGGACAAAGCGGCCGCAGAGGCCCTGCTGGCCAGCGATTATGCGGGTCGCAATGAGTCGGGATCGCGCCTGAAGCCGGGCGGCGCGACAGGCAGCGGCACCGAAACCGCAGCCCCGTCACGCCAGGCGCGCCATCTGGCCGCCTGAGTACCATCCTGCAACGCTCGCCATGGATAGGTAGCGGTCAGGGCCAAAGTCCCTTAAACTGGCAGTATGCCTATTGCCAAAGAGCCTATTCTGACACTTGCACAAGCTACTGCCACGGGGCCTTTGGTCACGGCGGCCGGTACGTGGCAGGTGCACGCGCTGGCTCAGGGGCAGGCCATGGCGGCGATTCAGGCGCAGCTACTCACATTCAAAGGCCAGACGGCACAGTGGGATCTCCGTGCCATCGACAGCATGGACCATATCGGCGCCCAGTTGCTCTGGAACGCCTGGGGTAAAACCCGCCCAGCCCAGCTGCAACTAGCCCCTGCGCAGGAAGAATTCTTTGCCCGGCTGGAGGCAGCCGGCAAACTGGAACTGCCCTCCACCCGCCCGCAGCGACTGACCTGGATCATGAAGCTAGGGTTCATGATGCTGGATTTTTTCCAGCATCTGTATGCTTTCATCCGGCTGGTCGGGCAAGTCGTCATCGATGCGGGACGCTTTGCGCGCGCCCCCATGCGCGGCCCCTGGAAAGAAATCTCCGCGAATATCTTCCATGCCGGGTTTCAGGCGCTCGGGATTACCGCGCTGGTCGGATTTCTGATCGGGGTGGTGCTGTCCTACCTATCGGCCCAGCAGCTACGCGCCTTCGGTGGCGACATCTATCTGGTCAATCTGCTAGGCATGAGTATCATCCGCGAACTGGGGCCGCTACTAGCGGCGATTCTGGTGGCGGGGCGTTCCGGCTCTTCCATCACCGCGCAACTAGGCGTGATGCGGGTGACGGAAGAACTGGACGCCATGCTAGTCATGGGCATATCCCACGGCTTCCGGCTAGTCCTGCCCAAAGTGCTGGCACTGGCGGTTTCCATGCCGCTACTGGTGATCTGGACCGATACCATGGCACTGATCGGCGGCATGGCGTCGGCCCGCGTAGAACTCAATCTCTCACCCGAATACTTCATCAGCAAGTTACCCGATGCAGTACCGCTGGCCAATTACATGATCGGACTGGGCAAAGGCGTGGTGTTCGGCATACTGATCGCGCTGGTGTCCTGCCACTTCGGTCTGCGCATCAAACCGAATACGGAGAGTCTGGGACGCGGCACCACCACCTCGGTGGTCACCGCAATTACCGTGGTAATTCTGGCGGACGCGGTGTTCGCCATCGTGTTTAGCGGCGTGGGGTTCTTCTGATGGCTAATCCGGCACTGGTTCCCGAACGTAGTTGCGGCGGCACGCTGACGCTCGATGGCAGCGTACCGATCGTCGAAATCACAGGTCTGTGGACCAAGTATGGCCGCACGGTGGTGCATCAGGACTTGAATCTGGAAATCCAGCAGGGCGAAATCCTCTCCATCGTGGGCGGCTCCGGCACCGGCAAGACCACCTTGCTGCGCCAGATGCTGGGACTGGAATCACCGGCGCGTGGCTGCGTGCGGGTATTCGGTGAGGACATCAGCGAAATCAATGCCGACCAGCTGCAGCAATTGCGCAACCACTGGGGCATGCTGTTCCAGCAGGGCGCCCTGTATTCCGCGCTGACGGTGCTGGAAAATATCGCCCAGCCCATGCGCGAGCTGCACAAGCTGCCCGATGAATTGATCGTCGATGCGGTACTACTGAAAATGAATATGGTCGGTCTCGGCCCCGAACACGCCAACAAAATGCCGTCCGATCTGTCCGGCGGCATGGTGAAACGGGTGGCGCTGGCGCGCGCACTGGCGCTGGAACCGAAATTGCTGTTCCTCGACGAACCCACCGCCGGTCTTGATCCCGACCTGTCGGAAGCATTCGTCAGTCTGATCAAATCGCTGCACCGCGAGCTCGGTCTGACAGTGGTCATGGTTACCCACGACCTCGACACACTGTTCGCCCTGTCCACCCGCATCGCCGTGCTGGCAGAAAAACACGTGATTGCGCTTGGCACACTGCAGGAAGTGCTGCAAGTCGATCACCCCTTCGTCCACGAATTCTTCCTCGGCGATCGCGGCCGCCGCGCGCTGGAAGCACTGGATGAAAAATCCACTCAGGAGCAATGATGGAAAACCGATCCCATGCCCTTACTACCGGCTTCTTCACAATCACCCTGCTGATTGCCGCCGTGCTGTTCGGCCTCTGGTTCAACCGCGACCGCGTCGAACGGGCGCCCTATGTGCTGGCCACCACCCGCCCGATTCCGGGCCTGAATCCACAGGCACCGGTGCGCTACCGTGGCCTGCAGGTCGGCAAAGTAGGCAGCATCGCGTTTGATCCGAACGTCACCGGCCAGATTCTGATCACCCTGAATATCAACAAGGACGCGCCGATCACCCGCAGCACTTTTGCCACCCTCGGTTACCAGGGTGTGACGGGAATCGCCTTCATCCAGCTTGATGACGATACCGTCGGCTCGCCACGACTGGCCACCAATAGCGATACACCAGCCCGCGTACCACTGCGTCCCGGCCTGTTCGACGTGCTGGAAAGCCGCGGCAAAGCCATACTCGATCAATCGGAACTGGTCACCAAAAAACTCAATACCCTGCTCAACGAACAGAACCAGCGCGTGATCATCGGTGCGTTCAGCGAACTGAGTGCCACGGCCCAGGCCTATCGCGCCCTGCCAGAACAGCTGCAGCCAACCCTGGAGCGCTTGCCACACCTGGCGGATCAGGCCCAGCAGACACTGAAAAGTTTTAACCGCGTGGCCGGCAATGCCGACCAGTTAATCGGACAATTACAGTCGCCCAATGGCCCGCTGGCGCGCCTGAATAACACGGCGGACCATATTAGCGACTCGGTAGAAGCGCTGGCCGGCGAACTGGAGCTCGACACCCTGCCGCAAGTGAACTCGCTGTCCGACGACACGCGCGCCTCGATGCGCGCGCTGCGCAAGACCATGAACAAGATTAACGACCGCCCGCAAAGCCTGATCTTCGGCGCCCCCGGCACTCCGCCAGGCCCCGGTGAAGCCGGTTTTTCCGCCCCCTCCAAATGAGGCCTACCGCGATGACCACCTCCCTCCGCACTCTGCTCGCCGTGTCTACCTGCGCCCTGCTGCTGGGTGGCTGCGCCAGCACGCCGCCAACCACGGCGCGCTATGACTTCGGCCCCTTACCGGCGGTCTCTGTGACAGCCGGCAGCCACCCGATCGGCACCCTGATGGTGGCCGATCTGAGTGGCCCGGCGTCGCTCGACAGCGAACATATGCAATACCGCCTACTGTATGCGGACGCCCGCCAGACCCGCCCGTATGCGCATAACCAGTGGTCCGCCACCCCGTTCCAGTTGCTCGGTCAGCGGCTGCGCAGCAGCTTCGCCCAGTCCGGCGTGAAAGTGCTGGCCACCACCGACGCCATTACCAACCCCACCGTGCTGCGCATGGAGGTCAACGAATTCGCCCAGAATTTCGACAGCGCTAGCAGCAGCTACGGCGTGATTAACGTACGCGCCTCGCTGTTCCGCCAGCACCGCCTGATCGACCAGCGCACCTTCCAGCGCAGTGTCGCCGCGCCCACTGCCGATGCGGCCGGCGGGGCACAGGCACTGGCCGCCGCCAGCGATGCCCTGGCGGCCGACCTGCTGGTCTGGCTGACGAGTGTCACGCCCCAGAACGCCCCGCGCTAAGGCCAGCCCGTGGAAGCCAGTACCGCCGTAAGCAAAACCTCGCCCCTGACCCGGGCGGCGCTGCTGGTCTACGTCCTGCTGATTGTGTACGCCAGCTGGTTTCCGTTCACTGGCTGGCACAATCAGGGCCTGTCGCCATTCATCTTCCTCGAGCACGGCGACCTGCCACGCTACTGGACCCGTTTTGACGCCGTCATTAACGTGATCGGCTATATGCCGCTGGGCACGCTGATCGTCTACGCGCTCTATCCGCGCCTGCAGGGCGGACTGGCGATGCTGCTGGCCAGCACCGGCGGCGTGCTGCTGTCGGGCCTGATGGAAGGCGTGCAAACCTATCTACCCAGCCGGGTCTCCTCGAATCTGGACTTCTACACCAACAGCGTCGGCTGCATGCTGGGCGCCGTGATTGGCGTGCTGACCGTGCGCCGCCTGCTCGACCAGAGCCAGTTACAGCGCCTGCGCAAAAGCTGGTTCACGCCCCATGCCAGCCACGGGCTGGTGCTCCTTGTGCTATGGCCGCTGGCGCAGATCTACCCGCAAAGTTTCCTGTTCGGGCTGGGGCAAATTCTGCCGATTCTGTCCGAATGGCTATCGCAACTGCTCGATGCCGACATCGATCTGGCCCAGTATCTGCGGCCCGACAGTGTGCTGACGGTGGAGCAGTACTGGCTGTCGGAAACCATCATCACCGCTTGCGGCATGGTGGGTGCGGCACTCACGCTGCTATGCCTACTGCGCAAGCCGGCCCCGCGCGGCCTGCTGGTGGCGGGACTGATCGGTTCCGCCGTGATCGTTAAAGCACTGGCAACGGCGCTGCTGTTTTCGCCGGAAAACGCCTTCGTCTGGGTCACACCCGGTGCCGAAGGGGGCTTTCTGATTGGCGCCATCATGCTGGCCGGCCTGACGTTTGCGCCGCCACTGGCGCAGCGCCGGCTGGCACTGACCACTCTGCTGCTGAGTCTGGTCATCATCAACACCACCCCGGCCAACCCGTATTTCGTGGTCACACTGCAATCCTGGGTGCAGGGGAAATTCCTCAATTTCAATGGCGCGGCCCAGTTCCTCACCCTGCTCTGGCCACTGGCCGCGCTCTGGTTCCTGTGGCTGCCCGCGCACCGTCAGGCGGCCCCTGAGGTATCATAGCGCCACCTTAGCTTCCCAGACTTGCGAGATTGCGCCATGAGCGATACCCCGTACTTCAAGCACCACGTATTTTTCTGCCTGAACCAGCGCGACGATGGCCGTAGCAGCTGTGGCGAACACGCCGCTAGCGCCGCCCAGAAACACGCCAAACAGCGTTGCAAGGAGCTGAACCTGAACGGCGCCGGCAAAGTGCGCATCAATCAGGCCGGTTGCCTCGACCGTTGCGAACAGGGGCCAGTGCTGGTGGTCTATCCGGAAGGCACCTGGTACACCTACGTCGACAACAGCGATATCGATGAAATCATCGACAGCCATCTGGTCAAAGGCCAGCATGTCGAGCGACTCAAACTGTAAATCACCATGATCAAGACTGAAAAATTTACCCTGACCGGCGGTGCCGGCCAGATGGAAGGCATCCTCGACTTTCCGAAAAGCGCAGCGCGCGGCATTGCGCTAGTCGCTCATCCGCACCCGCTGTATGGCGGCACCATGGAGAATAAAGTGGCCGTCACACTGGCGCGCACTTTTGTCCAGCTGGGCTATGTGGTGGCACGGATTAACTTCCGCGGGGTGGGCGCCTCCGAAGGCGTGCACGACCACGGGGTTGGCGAAATGGACGATATGGCCATCCTGCATGCATGGATGACGGCCCGTTATCCGGGCCTGCCGGTGACCCTGTCGGGTTTCTCCTTCGGCACCTTTGTGCAATCGCATCTGGCGCACCGGCTGGCAGCAGCCGGCACCCCGGCCGAGCGTCTGGTACTGATCGGCAGTGCTGCCGGCAAATGGGAAATGGCCACCGTGCCGGCCGACACCATCGTGATCCACGGCGAGAACGATGACACCATTCCGCTGATCGATGTGCTGGACTGGCTGCGCCCGCAGGATATTCCCGTGATCGTGATTCCCGGTGCCGACCACTTCTTCCACCGCAAGCTGCAGCACATCAAGGGCTGGGTAACGCAACTCTGGCACCGTCCGGCGGACGCCATAACGGACACCGCAAGCAGCGACTAAGCCTCTATAATTCCTGCTGCGCTAGTGTCTGCTAGCGCAGCCAACCGTACAACTTTTCTAATTCCCATGAAAAAAATTATCGCGGCACTCGCATCGAGTGTCCTGTTGCTGACCAGCGCCGTGGCGCAAACCCTGCCTGCTCCGAATATCGCCGCCCGTTCGTGGCTGCTGCTGGACGCTACCAGCGGCCAGGTGATCGCGTCGCAAGACCCGACCGCCCGCATCGAACCGGCATCGCTGACCAAGATCATGACGGCCTACGTCACCTTCGGCGCCCTGCGCGACAAGAAGATCGACCTGAAACAGCTGGTGAATGTCTCGACCAAGGCGTGGAAAGTCGACGCCAGCAGCTCGAAAATGTTCATCGATCCCGCGACGCCGGTCAGCATCAACGACCTGCTGTACGGCCTAATGGTTCAGTCCGGCAATGACGCTGCCGTCGCTCTGGCAGAAGCCGTGGCCGGTGATGAAAGCGCCTTCGTGGTGCTGATGAACAAGGAAGCCCAGCGCATGGGCCTGACTAACACCCGCTTCGCCAACCCGCATGGTCTGCCTAGCCCGGAAAACTATTCGACGGCGCAAGACCTGTCGATTCTGGCCAAGCGCGTGATTCTGGACTTCCCCGAGTTCTACAAGATCGACTCGGTAAAGAGCTTCACCTACAACAAGATCACCCAGCCTAACCGCAACCGCCTGCTGTGGCTCGACCCGACCGTGGACGGTATGAAGACCGGCCACACGGAAGCGGCCGGCTACTGCATGATCGCTTCGGCACACCGCCCGAACGGCGCCAGCGAACGCCGCCTGATTTCCGTCGTGCTGGGCACGTCGTCCGACCAGTCGCGCACCCAGGAAAGCCAGAAGCTGCTGAACTGGGGCTTCCAGAACTTCGACACGGTCAAGCTGTACTCCAAGGGTCAGGCCATCGCTACCCCGGAAATCTGGAAGGGTTCGCGCGGCAGCGTCAAGATCGGATTCACCAGTGACGTACTGGTGACGGTACCGAAAGGCGTCGCCGCAAAGATGAAACCACTGCTGGAACGTAAAGATCCGCTGGTCGCGCCACTGGCCGAGAACAGCCGCGTCGGTACGCTGAAGATGATGGTCGATGGCAAACCACTGCTGGAACTGCCGGTGGTAGCACTGGAAACCGTGGATCAGGCATCGATCTTCGGACGCGCCTGGGATTCGCTGCGTCTCTGGATGAAATAACCCCCTGATCAGCAGACGGCCCGCCAGTGGCGGGTCCGTCGCTGATGCCGGCTAGCCGGTCGCAGCAGCGTGATGCAGCGCCTGCTGCGCCCACTGGAACGCCGCCTGCCCCGAGTCCGCCAGCCGGTCGACTTCCAGCCCTAAACGCTGCCCCTGCTCCAGCGCCGCCGCCACCTTGTCGCGTTCGAACAGCAGCGCCAGCATCAGATACGGGGCATACGGTCCCTGGTTCGCCAGCAATACCTCGCGGATTTCTTCCGACAACTGCATGCTGCCCACCAGTTGTGCCATCGGCACACCGAGCAACACCTCAAACAGCGACAGCATCCCCACCAGAAATAACTCGTCCCGCTGCGTCTGCGGCAAATGGCTGCAGGTTTCCATGAAGCGGGCGCGCGTCAATGCCACTTCCAGTAGTGCCTCATCGCGTTCCTGATGACTACCGGCACCGAGCCGGAACATCGACACCGTCACCGCGCGGTACAGCTGATTACGTCCCAGCACCAGAAACGCTTGCTGCAGACCTGTGACCTTGGTACCCAGCCCCTGTGCCGGCGCGTTGGCCCATTGCAGAATCTGGTAAGTCATACCGGGATCACGCTTGACCACGTCGATCAGCGCCGTCAGGGGCGCTTCCGTGCGCAGCAGATTGAGCAGCTCGAGCGAGGTCATGCGACTCTGGTCGAGCTTGGCTTCGCCATCGGCGCGATCCTGGGTGGTTAGAAACGGCCCCATAAAATAATCGCAAGCCCAGGCGCGGCACATGCGCTGCTCATCCCACGATTCCAGCCCGTCCACGCACAGCTTGAGCGCCGGATAGCGCAGCCGCAATTGCCTGACCATGGACTGGAACGCCGGTAGCGCGTGTTCGTTCGGATACAGCATCAGCACATCGCATAGCGCCAGCAGGGGCGCATCCTCAGGCGCCAGCGCGACACCGCGCAGCGCCAGCCGGGCGCCACTCTCACGCAGCGCCGCCATGCGACCGGCCAGTTGTTCAACGGAGAGTTCGCTATGCCGGCGATCCAGCAGCAACAGCATATGCGGCGCCAGTAACGGCAGCTGGCGCCCGAACGTGACCGCATCGAAACTCAAGGGCACCAGCGCCATCCGTTGCTGGGCAAACTCGGGCACCCGTGCCGCCAGCAAGGCCGCCACCCGTGCTGTTTCCGGCAAAGGCGCGCCGGGGTGACGCGCCGTCGCGCCAAAACGGTAACCACACAGCCGGCTACGCTGGTCCAGTATCTCGGCACGCTGCACGATGGCGGGAATTTCCACGGGCCGCTGCGGCGCAGCGACCGGCACGGCAGGCCCGGCAGGCGCCAGCTCGGTGCCCCCCAGCCAACTCTTGAAGCTTAAAAATAAGCCCGAAAATATTCCCACTATTTGCTCTCCATCATCTGCGTGCACGGCGATCATACAGGGAAATCCATCAATTTCACCCGAAGCAACATTTCCCACACTGCCTGTCACTCTGCGTGTAGTAAAGCTACATCGACTCGGTATAATCAGCGCCTTGATCCTCCACACGAAAGTCCGCCATGTCTGCACCGCTGTCGTCCCCGCAGTCCTGCCCTGCCATCACCACCCGCGCCGAAGGCTTGCGCCTGTCGCGCATCGTTGCCGGCATGTGGCGCATGCAGCAGTGGCAACTGACACCGCAGCAGCGCCTGCGCCTGATCGAACAGTGTCTGGAACTGGGCGTGAGCAGTTTCGACCATGCCGACATCTACGGTGATTACGGGGTGGAAGCGCTGTTTGGTGAAGCGCTGGCCTTGCAACCGGGGCTGCGTCAGCGCATGCAACTGGTCAGCAAGTGCGGCATCAAACTGGTGAATGCGGCGCGGCCGGCCCATACCATCCAGCATTACGACACCAGCGCCAGCCACATTAGCGCCTCGGTAGAACAGTCGCTGCGCCAGCTGGGCACCGACCATCTGGATCTGTTACTGATCCACCGTCCTGATCCGCTGATGGATTTCGACCAGATCGCCGACACCTTCCACGCGCTGCGACAGGCTGGCAAGGTGCTGCATTTCGGCGTCTCCAATTTCAGCCGCCACCAGTTCGAATGCCTGAATCGCCGCATCGCCCTGAGCACCAATCAGGTGGAGTTCTCGCCCCGGCATCTGGACCCGATGTTCGATGAAAGTTTCGACGGACTGCAGGATCTCGGCGTTGCACCGATGATCTGGTCGCCACTGGCCGGTGGCCGCCTGTTCGACAGCAGCGATGCGGCCGGGGTGCGCGTGCGGGACGCCATTGCCCAGGTCGCGGCTGAACTGCAGCGGCCGTTCGCCAGTGTGGTGTTTGCGTGGATTATGCAACTGCCGTCGCGACCGATTCCGCTGACGGGCTCGGGCCGGATCGCAGCAATTGCCGAGGCCGTTGAAGCCACCCGGTTCAGCCTGAGCCGTAGCCAGTGGTTCGCTATTCTGCGCGCGGCACGCGGCCACGAAGTAGCCTGATCCGTCGGGGTATTAGTCATGAAAGATCTGCGGCGGCGCAATACCGCGCCAGCCGCGCCGCCACGCCAGATTCAGGGCCAGCGTCAGCGCGATATAGACGGCAAAGAACAGCGCAAAATACAGCGCTTGCAGGTAGACCAGCAAGCCCATATTGACCAGTAATAGCAGCAGCGCCAGCGTGCTCTTCTTCTGTTTCGAGCTGGGGAAACGCACCGTCGACACCATCAGGCCGCCCACCGCAAACAGCAGTGCCACAATCAGCCCGCCATGCAGCGCATCGGCAGCCGGATGCGGCCATGCCACCACCACCGAGGCCACGCAGGCCGCGCCCGCCGTAATCGGCATACCGACGAAATAGCGCGGATCGGTGCGCCCCACATTCACATTGAAGCGGGCCAGCCGCAGCGCGCCGCAGGCCACAAAGAAGAAACTGGCAATCCCGCCCAGACGCAGCAGCGTGGGCATCTCAGTACCGAGCTGGACAAAGCCGTAGCAGTACAGCAGCAAGCCCGGCGCGCAGCCGAAGTTCATCACATCGGCGATGGAATCGAGCTGCATGCCGAAGTCCGAGGTGGTGTTGGTGGCGCGCGCCACCAGACCGTCGAGCGCATCGAACACGCCGGCCAGCACCAGCAGAATGGCGGCCAGACGGTAGTCATGGGCGGCGCCGATGCGGGCGTTGTCCACCGAAATGACGATGCTGCCGAAGCCGCAGGCGATCGACATCAGCGTGACCATGCTGGGCAGAGCGAATTTGGCGCGCTGAACGCGCGCGTGATGATGTGGTTTCAACAGCAACATTCCCTAAAAAAGACCCGGCTTAGCTCGGGCACCCGCCATTTTACCGCGCCACCCGGCCCATCGCTCTATGCTATCAAGCTGAAATCTGGCATAGAATGGAACTGTCCAACTTACCGCAGACTTTGCGCCAGCCTCCCCACCTCTGCTGCTGCACATGATGACACCTGACACCGACGTACTCGATACCGGCACCGGCCTGCAGCAATTGATGGGCGATCGGGCACTCTACCAGCAAATTCTGCAGCGTTTCCAGCAGCGCTATCAGGATGCCCCAGCTCAGGCCCGTGCCGCGCAGGCAAGCGGCGATACTGCCACCGCAGCGCGCATCGCCCACACCCTGAAAGGCGCGGCCGGCATGATCGGCGCGCGGCAGGTAGCACGGCTGGCCCATGCACTGGAAAGCGCCGGCAATGACAGCACACTGCTAGCGCTGGAAGCGGCCTTGCAGGCCTTACTGGAACAGATCGACGTGCTGCTGCGCCAGCAACAGCCGGCAACGCCAGCGCCAGCGTATGCCGCCAGCCATATGCCGACCTCCATGGCACTCCTGCAGCATCTGGCCAGCCTGCTCGATATCGGTGACGGGGCAGCGGTCGATGTGGTCGAACAGTCGGCGGTCGCCCTGACGCAGGCACTCGGCGAAGCGGGCTATAGCGCGCTACGCCAGCAGGTGCTGCAATTTGATTATGTGGCCGCACTGGCCCTGCTGCCTGCCGAGCTCATCTCGCCCTAGTGGCGCGCGCTGCAGCAACTCCGCACGCTGAGGCATCCTCTAGCGGGTGTATTCCTTTTCCTCGTCAAACGCGTCGGCACACTCCTTGTCGCAGAAGCGGCGCACATTGTCGAGCGGTTTATCGCAGTACCAGCAAGCCCCTTTGGGTGGCAGCGCCTGACGGGCACGTAACTGCACGGACGCGGGTGTGGCAGCGGGCACACCCGCCTTGTCATCCTGTACGCTCTCTTGTATCGGATCCACGATCGCCTCCTTTCCAGGGCCGTGCTCAGGTCAACGTTGCAAGATTACTTCAGCGGAATAACGTAGGCATGAGATTTCTCAAGCGAGTCATCATAGCAGGTTCACGCCCCCTGTCTGCCATGCCTGCTGGCCAAAACCGTGG
Source organism: Oxalobacteraceae bacterium (assembly GCA_027490725.1). GTDB lineage: Bacteria > Pseudomonadota > Gammaproteobacteria > Burkholderiales > Burkholderiaceae_D > Rugamonas. The sequence continues at coordinate 53,895 of JAIXXN010000001.1, read as the reverse complement.
CAATCACGCTGCGAAACGGTCTCGTCCGAGTGAGGAAATATTTTTTAATTAGAAAACGGAAACTGATAGTGCGGCCGGCACAACACGCTCGCATGCCAGCGCTTATAATCGGCCATCCTACATGCTCCGACAGGATCACCTGCATGACCGACAGCACCCTCGCCGCCCCCGCCGCCGCCAGCGGCCACAACCATCTGTCCGCCCGGATTCTGGCACTGGCCGGGCTCGGCCTGCTGGTACTCGATAGCAGCTTGCGCATCGTGGTGTGGAACCAGTGGCTAGCCAGCCACTCTGGGCTGTCGGCCACCCGGGTACTGGGCACGCCGCTGTTCGAACTATTTCCCGAACTAGCCGGCCAGCGGCTCGAGCAACTCGTGCTCAGTGCGCTGCAAAGCAATCTGCCACAACGCCTGTCACCCGCCACCCAGCGCGCACCGTTCCCGCTGTATCCGAGCGGCAGCTGGGGCGGCGAGCGCATCGAACAATCCGTCACCGTCACCCCGTTCACGGAAGGCAAGCAGCGCTTCTGTCTGATTGAGGTGAGCGACGTCAGCCGCACGGTGGACCGTGAAAAGCAGTTGCGCGGACAGGCCGAGGCGCTGCGCGCGCAATCCTATGTCGATGGCCTGACCGGCATCGCCAACCGACGCCACTTCGACGTCGCGATGGACCGCGAACTGCGCCGTGCCCAGCGCAATAACGGCCAGCTCTCGCTGCTGTTGATGGATATCGATTCGTTCAAGGCCTATAACGACCATTTTGGCCATCAACAAGGCGATGCCTGCCTGACCATGGTGGCTGAAGCCTTTGCCGGCATGCTGCAACGGCCGGCCGATCTGGCAGCCCGTTACGGTGGCGAAGAATTTGCAGCGGTGCTGCCCGATACCAGCATCGAACAGGCCGCGCTGCATGCGGAAGCGATCCGCGCCCGCATTGCCGCGCTGCAGATCGACCACGCTCCGGCGGCGCAGCGGCCGCATGTCACACTCAGTATCGGCGTGGCCAGCTTCCAGCGCGACCAGCTGGCGGATGTCGCGACGCTGCTGGCAGCGGCCGACAGCTGCCTGTATCAGGCCAAACGCAATGGCCGCGATCGCGTGCAGATCCACACCCTGCCGCCGGCCTGAACACAGCCGCAAAGTCGGTGATCAGTTGACGCTACGACACGTGACAGACTAAGCGGTGGACAGGGTTTGAGCTAGCTTCTGCTGCCGGAAGGCGTCGACCACAAAATCGATAAAGGCCCGCGTCTTGGCTGGCAACAGTTTCTGACTACCGAAATAGAGCGAAATTGCCCCGACTTCGGCATGCCAGCCGGGCAACACACGTCGCAGTGCGCCACTGTCCAGATGCGCTGCCGCATGGGAAACGGGAATTAAGCCTACCCCCAGCCCTAACAGCACAGCCCGACTGAGCGCATCGGGGTCGTTGACCAGCATCACGGCCTGCTGTGTCGCCGCAACGGCGCTACCGGCACGATTGCGCATCACCCAGCTACGCACCCGCCCCGTCACCGAGGAACGCATCACCACCCCGGGCAACTCGGCTAGTCCGGCAGGATCTTGCGGCAGGCGGCGCCCCGCCAGCAGTGCCGGTGTTGCCACCGCAATCAAATGAATCTGCGCCAGCTCCCGTGCCACCATCCCGGGTGGCAATTCGAAACCGGCACCGATGGCCGCATCAAAGCCGCCACCAATCAGATCGACCGGACGGCTATCAAACGTCCAGTCCGGGGTGATACCCGGATAGCGCTGCAGGAACGCCGGCATCAGTGGCAACAGATAATCCATCCCGAAGCCCGGTGCAGCGCTCAGTTTTAGCACGCCTGATGGCTGCCCTGCATGGCCTTTGATGTCCGCGATCGCGTCTTGAATACTGGACAGACTGCCCTGTACTGATTGCTGAAACCGTTCGCCAGCTTCACTGAGCGTCAGTCCGCGCGTGCTGCGGGCAAACAGCCGTACCCCCAGATTACGCTCGAGCAGCGCCACATTGCGACTCACCGCCGCTGGCGTCAGACCGAGCCGGCGCGCTGCGGCAGAAAAGCTACCGCTCTCGGCACTGCGTATGAAGGATTCCAGATTGGCCAGAGTTTCCACGATGATGGCTTCAAGTAATAATTGAAACTGATTATAGCTACTTGATACTAACGCGATAAGCGCCGCCTGCCTAGAATTGAGCCTGTTACAACACATTCATCACTCGAATTCAAAGGAAACAACATGACTATGACTATCGGCATTATCGGTTCCGGCGCTCTGGGCACCAACTTCGCCCGTATGCTCGCCAACAGCGGGCGCTCGGCCATCATCGCCAACAGCCGCGGTCCCGCCTCGCTAGCGCCGCTGGTGCAGGAACTCGGACCATTGATCCAGGCAGGGACGGTGCAACAGGCAGCCAGCGCCGACATCGTGCTGGTGGCAGTGCGCTGGGTCGATGCCGAGCGCGTATTAAGCAGCTTGCCTGCATGGGCGGGACGCATCGTTATCGATGGCACTAATCCGGTGGAGTTCTTTGATCCGGCCACCTCGCCCGATGCGCAGGACGCCAGTAATCCACTGGCTGCCTACGGCATCAAGCCAGTCGATCTGGGGGCGCAGCATTCGAGTCAGATGATCCGGCAATGGGTGCCGGGCGCTCGACTAGTCAAGGCCTTCAACCACAACGACGTGAATGTGCTGAAAGAGCCAGCAGTGGCCGGTGGCAAGCGGGTACTGTTCTACTCGGGTGACGATGCAGACGCCAAAGCTGCCGTGCGCGAAATCATGGCGACTGCCGGCTTTTTCCCGGTCGATCTCGGCGCGCTAGACGTGGGCGGTCCGCTAGCTTCGCTGCCCTTCGGCGCTCTGTCCACGCATAACTTCGTCAGTCTCTAAGCGGGAATGGCCTAGCGTCACACTCACACTGAGCAATAGTGTGAGTGTGACGCTGGGCCGTGTGCTTATTTGCCAATACAGAAGCGGCTGAAAATTACCCCCAGCAAATCATCGGACGAGAATTCTCCGGTGATGCTGGATAACTGGGCCTGCGCCAGACGCAGTTCTTCCGCAAACAAATCAAGCGACTGATCATTCTGCGCCGCATGTTCGCCCGCCCGGGCCAGATGGTTGCCGGCGTTTTTCAGCGCAATCAGATGGCGCTCGCGTGCCAGATACAGCGATTCGCCAGTCTGCTGCCAGCCCGCAATGCGCAGCAATTCACCACGCAGCAGATCAATGCCCAGCTTCTCGTGCGCCGACAGATAAACGTGGGTGGCATCCGCCATCTCATCGACGGCCGGCTTGTGACCGGACAGGTCGATCTTGTTCCATACGCGCAGCACCGGCACATTCGGCGGGAACGCCGCAACGATGGCTTCATCGGCGCGCGACGGACCGTGATCGGCGTCCAGCAGGTGCAGGATCACATCGGCCTTGCCCACTTCTGCCCAGGTGCGTTCGATGCCGATCCGTTCCACCACATCGATGCCATCATCGATGGCGCGGATCCCGGCGGTATCGATAATATTCAGCGGAATGCCTTCGATCTGGATGGTTTCCGTTACCTTGTCGCGGGTAGTACCGGCGATCGGCGTGACGATCGCCACATCGTCACCCGCCAGCGCATTCAGCAGCGAGGACTTGCCCACATTCGGCTGGCCCACCAGCACCACGTTCAGACCTTCGCGCAGCAGCGCGCCTTGCGCAGCCTGACGGAACACCTGATCTAAGGCAGTCACGATGCCGGCCAGCTGGCCACGCGCATCGGATTTTTCCAGAAAATCGATTTCCTCTTCAGGGAAATCGAGGGTCGCTTCGACCAGCATGCGCAGCCCCGTTACACCCTCGACCAGCGTGTTGACGGTGCGCGAAAATGCCCCCGACAGCGATTGCGACGCCGATTTGGCAGCCGCCTCTGTCGAGGCATCGATCAGGTCAGCCACCGCTTCCGCCTGCGCCAGATCGAGCTTATCGTTCAGGTAGGCACGACGGGTGAATTCGCCAGGCTCGGCCAGCCGCAATTCGAGTTCGGCGCCCGCTTCCAGCACACGCGCCAGCAACAGTTGCAGCACGATGGGACCACCGTGTCCCTGCAACTCCAGCACATCTTCGCCCGTGTACGAATGGGGGCCAGGGAAGAATATCGCGATCCCCTGATCGATGATGCTGCCATCGGCCTGGCGGAACGGCAGGTAGCTGGCATGGCGCGGCGCCAGCACAGTACTGCCGAACAAGGCCGTCACCAGTGCCTGCAGATTTTTGCCGGAGGCACGCACCACGCCGATGCCGCCGCGTCCCGGTGCAGTGGCAATCGCGGCGATAGGGGAAGAGTCGATATTCATAGTTCGATTGTAACCAAGTAAAAAAAAGCCCGCGATCAACACGGGCTTTTATGCAACAGCTTGCCGCTGTCAGGGATTAGCTTTTGGCCGCTTCCGGTACCGCAAATTTCTTCGTGATCACGTACTGCTGGGCGATCGACAGGATGTTGTTCACGACCCAGTACAGAACCAGACCGGACGGGAAGAAGAAGAACATTACCGAGAATGCCAGTGGCATAAACAGCATCATCTTGGCCTGCATCGGATCGGCCGGGGCCGGGTTCAGCTTGGTGGTGATGTACATGGTGATTGCGTACAGCACTGGCAGGATGAAATACGGATCCGGCGCAGCCAGATTGGTGATCCAGCCTATCCATGCGGCGCCGCGAATTTCCACCGACGCTTGCAGCACCCAGTACAGCGCGATGAACACCGGCATCTGCACCAGAATCGGCAGGCAGCCACCCAGCGGATTGATTTTCTCGGCCTTGTACAGTTCCATGGTGGCCTGATTCATCTTGGCCGGATCACCTTTATGACGCTCGCGGATCGCTTGCATCTTCGGCGTCAGCACTTTCATCTTGGCCATGCTGCGGTAACCGGCGGCCGACAGCGGGAAGAACGCCAGTTTGATCAGGATGGTGAAGGCGATGATGGTCCAGCCCCAGTTACCCAGTGCTTTGTGGATCTGATCCATGACCCAGAAAATCGGCTTGGCGATGATGGTCAGGAAACCATAGTCTTTCACCAGTTCCAGACCCGGGCTGACGTGTTCCAGCAGTTTCTCTTCCTGCGGACCGGAGTACAGACGGGCATCATTGCTGATAGTCGCGCCCGGTGCCAGCGTACCCAGTGGCTGGGTCACGCCGATAGCGTACTGGTTGGTGGTCACTTTGCGGGTGAAGATGGTGCGTGCCAGCTTGTCTTGCGGTACAAAGGCCGAGACGAAGAAGTGCTGCGAAATCGCGAACCAGCCATTGTCGGCCTTGGTCGGGTGATCCTGCAGAGCATCCTTACCGGTCTTGGCCGCTTCCACTGCCGCTTTTTCCAGTTTCTCGAACTGCAGCTTGTGGTACTTGTCGGCGTCGGTGTACAGGGTCGGGCCGGTGTAGCTGCTGTTAAAGAAGGAATCGCCAGCCGGTTTATTGCCGTCGTGCACCAGTTGCAGATACAGCTCAGGTTTGACCGGCACCGTACCGACGTTGCTGATGTCGTGACGGACATCGATCACGTAGTCGCCACGCTTGAAGGTGTAGGTCTTGGTCAGTTTGACGCCGCCCGATTCCGCTTCCAGTACCAGTTGAATCTGGTTGGCATCGTTGAGCATGCGCGGACCAGGCTTGGCGATGAAGCCAGTCTGGTGATTCGGCAAGCCGGCAGCGCCGATCAGGCCGGTTTCCGCCAGATACGCTTTACCGGTCGCGCCGTCGACATCGAACAGCACCTGATTTTTGGTGGCATCGATACCGTCCTTGAACTTCAGCAGTTCCAGACGGCGGATGGTGCCGCCCAGCGTGTCGACATCCACCCGGAACAGATCGGTGGTAATGGTGACGCGTTCGCTCTTGAACGCTTCCGCTGCGGCAGGCACTGCACCATTAGCGGCTACGGCCGCAACAGGCGGCGTGCCTGCCGTGGCACTGGCCGACGGCAGGGCTGCTGGCTGGGCGGCAGGCGCCTTGGCGCTCTGTGCCGGAGGCGCTGCAAACATCGATGGATGGCCATTCGACACTTGCCAGTTGTTCCAGAGAACAACCAGCGACACGGCAAACACGATCCACAGGATGGTACGTTTATTGATATCCATTACGCTACTTATCAGGAGTGGTTGCAACCGCAAGCGGTCGTTGAAGAATTCGATTTACTGCCGGCCGGCGGCACCGGATCATGGCCACCAGGATGCCACGGATGGCAACGGCAGAGGCGTTTGATGGTCAGCAGACTACCACGGCCAGCGCCATGGACTTGTAACGCTTCCAGTGCATAGTTCGAGCAGCTCGGGTAAAAGCGGCAGGAAGGCGCCATCAGCGGGCTCAGAAGCAGCTGATAGGCGCGCACCAGAAAACGTAGTAATTTTTTCATGATGCAGCAGATGGAGGCGGCACAGCCGATGACAAGGCCGGTTTCGGCGTCCGCACCGTGCGGGCCTGGGCGAACAGACGTGACAATTCCACCCGCAGCGCCGCTTTCAGCGTCGCCGAGGTGGCAGGACCATCCTTGCTGTTGACCGGTCTGGCTAAACGCACCAGACAATCGAGCGCCGGCAGGCTGGTCTGACGGAACAGTTCGCGCGTGAGCCGTTTAATGGTGTTACGCGTGACCGCGCGCGGCGCAAATCGTTTTGCTACCACCACGCCCAGCCGCGCATGCGGCAACTCACTCGGACGGGTGTAGAGCACAAAGTGCGCGCTTTTATGCGTAGGGCGCAAACGAAAAACGGATGAAAATTCATCCGTTTTAACGATACGCCGAACGCGCGCGAAGTCGTGTGAACCTTCGCCTGTCGAGCCGTTTTGAAGACAGCTGTCCACGCGATCAGCTAACAAACGCTGGCTTATACAGCCAGACGCTTGCGGCCTTTGGCGCGACGTGCGTTGAGCACATCACGGCCACCACGGGTAGCCATACGAGCGCGGAAGCCGTGGGTGCGTTTACGACGCACAACGGAAGGTTGGTAAGTACGTTTCATGTTGGTCTCGCTTAAAGCAGAAAAAAATGCAAAATCGGGTTGTGGCCCCGTCAGTTTTTGGTGCCAATGACACTTCGCGCACCTATGCCACCGTTACCGGCACAAGCTGGGTCCATCTCATCGCCCGCTAAATCCACGCTTACTCCATATTGACGTCAGTGAATAAACACGGAATACGGGCGGGGAACCCTGAATTATCAACATTTCGACCCCGCTTGTCAACAACTGATGGCGCCGGCCAGCCGGCCATGCCGCGAAAAATAAGCGTCGCCCCTGTGGATAACTTGGCCCGGCAAGAGTAGAATAGCGCGTTACGTGTGACGAACCCGGGTTCGTTTGCGCCCTGATCAGTAGTACAGCAGCACTCAAGAATAGATATAAGATTCATGGAAAATTTCTGGCAGACCTGCTCCGCCCAGCTGGAGCTAGAGCTGACGCCGCAACAATACAGCGCCTGGATTAAGCCGCTTATCCCCCTCGATTACGAGGCGGGTAAGTTGCGCATGGCTGCGCCCAATCGCTTCAAGCTGGACTGGGTGAAAAGCCAGTTTGCCAGCCGCATCACGGCACTGGCTTGCCAGTACTGGGAAGCGCCCACCGAGGTGCAGTTCGTGCTCGATCCGCGTTTGTCGGCGCCGAAAAAAGCCAGCGCCGTAGCGCCCGTGCCCGACCTGAATGGCGGTGCACCGAGCGGCAACGCACGCATGGCCGATCCGGTGCCATCGGTACCGGAATTACCGGCTTCGGCCGCGCCACGCCGCGAACAGAGCCGCATCAATACCGATCTGACCTTCGATAGTTTCGTCACTGGTAAGGCGAACCAGCTGGCCCGTGCTGCCGCGATTCAGGTCGCGAATAATCCCGGCGTTTCCTATAACCCGCTGTTCTTCTACGGCGGTGTGGGCCTCGGTAAGACCCACCTGATCCACGCGATTGGTAATCAGGTGATGGCCGACCAGCCCGGTGCCAAGATCCGCTACATCCACGCCGAGCAGTATGTGCGCGACGTGGTGACAGCCTATCAGCGCAAGGGCTTTGACGATTTCAAGCATTACTACCACTCGCTGGACATGCTGCTGATCGATGATATTCAATTCTTTGGCGGCAAGAGCCGTACCCAGGAAGAGTTCTTCTACGCCTTCGAAGCGCTGATCGCTGCGAAGAAGCAGATCATCATCACCTCGGATACTTATCCGAAAGAAATCACCGGCATGGATGACCGCCTGATTTCGCGCTTCGATTCCGGCCTGACGGTGGCCATCGAACCGCCGGAACTGGAAATGCGGGTGGCGATTCTGCTCAAAAAAGCCAAGCAGGAAGGCGTGACCTTCTCGGACGACGTGGCGTTCTTCGTGGCCAAGCACCTGCGCTCCAACGTGCGCGAGCTGGAAGGCGCACTGCGCAAGATTCTGGCTTACTCGCGTTTCCACGGCAAAGACATCACCATCGATATCGTCAAGGAAGCGCTGAAAGATTTGCTGTCGGTGCAGAACCGCCAGATTTCAGTGGAAAACATCCAGAAGACCGTGGCCGATTTCTTCAACATCAAAGTGGCCGATATGTATTCCAAGCGGCGTCCGGCGAATATTGCCCGGCCGCGTCAGATCGCGATGTATCTGGCCAAGGAGTTGACGCAGAAGAGTCTGCCGGAAATTGGCGAGCTGTTCGGCGGGCGCGACCACACCACTGTGCTGCACGCGGTGCGCAAGATCGCCCTGGACCGCACCAAAAACCCGGAATGCAATCACGAACTGCACGTACTGGAGCAGACCCTGAAAGGCTAATGCCCGAGGTGGGCAAAAGGCTGACAAACCGCGGCCTTTGCCTTTATGATTCAGGCAAACATGCAGGTCTGCTCACAAGGCGATGTTGTTAAAAAATTTACGATTTAATCTTTAATACTGAGGATAAGCTATGCAATTGGTCAAAACCACCCGAGATACCCTTCTCCGGCCACTGCAGATCGTGAGTGGTATTGTCGAGCGTCGGCACACTATGCCGATTCTGGCCAATATCCTCATCAGCAAAGAGGGCGAGAACGTCTCCTTCCTGTCCACTGACACTGAAGTACAGATCACCACCCACGCCGAGATCGGTTCTGGCGCGGAAGTGACCGGCACCACCGTGGCAGCCCGCAAGCTGCTCGACATTCTGCGCGCACTGCCAGAATCGGGCGACGTCACCATGACCTTGCTGAACAAGCGCCTGACGGTGCAATCGGGTAAATCGCGCTTCGCCCTGCAAACTCTGGCCGCCGAAGAGTTCCCGACCGTCCAGCAGGCCGACAGCTACAGCGCCAGCGTCACCCTGCCGCAAAAAACCCTGAAGCACCTGTTCAACATGGTGCACTTCTCGATGGCCCAGCAAGACATCCGTTACTATCTGAACGGCCTGCTGCTGGTACTCGACGGTAATAACGTCATCGCCGTGGCCACCGATGGTCACCGTCTGGCTTTCTGCCAGGTAGAAACGGAGCAGACCTTTGCCCGTCAGGAAGTGATCATCCCGCGCAAGACCATCATCGAACTGCAGCGCCTGCTGGAAGAAAACGACGAGACCGTACAACTCGATATCGCCGCCAATCAGGTCAAACTGCGCTTCGCCGACATCGAGCTGATCTCGAAACTGGTGGAAGGCAAGTTCCCCGATTACACCCGGGTGATTCCAAAAGGCTACAAGAACGAATTCACCATCGGTCGCGATGAACTGCTGCGCTCGCTGCAACGCGCCGCCATCATGACCAGCGACAAGTTCAAAGGCGTACGCTGCATCATCACCCCGGGCAGCATGAAAATCAGCTCGACCAATGCCGATCAGGAAGAGGCCGTGGAAGAACTGGAAATCGATTACGGCGGCGATAGCGTCGATATCGGTTTCAACGTCACCTATCTGCTCGACGTGCTGAACAATCTGAAGTGCGACCAGGTCAATGTGGCACTGGGCGATTCAAATTCGTCGGCGCTGATTTCCATCCCCGACAATACCGACTTTAAATATGTCGTGATGCCGATGCGGATCTAATCCCTCTCATCGCCCGTTGCACCGCGTTTTTTACTGTCCAGATATATAGAGAAAGCAGCACATGTCCGCCATTCCAGAAGAACAAGCAGCACCCGTTCCGGCCAAAACCGAAGAATACGGCGCCGCCTCGATCCAGATCCTCGAAGGTCTGGAAGCGGTGCGCAAACGTCCCGGTATGTACATTGGTGATACGTCGGACGGTACCGGCTTGCATCATCTGGTATTCGAAGTGCTGGATAACTCGATCGATGAATCGCTGGCCGGCCACTGCACGGAAATCCACGTCACCATCCACGCCGATAACTCGATCTCGATTACCGACAATGGCCGCGGTGTACCAACCGGCCTGAAGATGGACGACGAGCACGATCCGAAACGCTCGGCGGCAGAAATCGTGATGACCGAGCTGCACGCTGGTGGTAAGTTCGACCAGAACTCCTATAAAGTCTCGGGCGGTCTGCACGGGGTGGGTGTATCGTGCGTGAATGCACTGTCGAAAACCCTGAAACTGACCATCCGTCGCGACGGCAAAGTGCACTTCATGGAGTTTGCCCGTGGCGTGCCGGTCAACCGCGAAATCGCCACGCAGGACGGCTTTGCGGTCTCGCCGATCAAAGTCATCGGTGAAACCGACAAACGCGGTACCGACGTGCATTTCTGGGCTGATGAAACCATCTTCGGCACGGTCGAATTCCACTACGAAATTCTGGCCAAGCGTATCCGCGAACTGTCCTTCCTGAATAACGGCGTGAACATCCGCCTGAGCGACCAGCGCACTGGCAAGGAAGAAATTTTTGCATTCGAAGGCGGCACCCGTGGCTTCGTCGAGTACATCAACAAAGCCAAAACCGTGTTGCACCCGACCGTGTTCCAGGCTACCGGCGAGCGCATGTCCGATCAGGGCACGAATATCTCGGTAGACGTGTCGATGCAGTGGAACGATGCCTACAATGAACAGGTACTGTGCTTCACCAACAATATTCCGCAGCGTGACGGTGGTACCCACCTGACCGGTCTGCGCGCGGCGATGACCCGCGTCATCAACAAATACATCGAAGAGCAGGAATTCGCCAAGAAAGCCAAGGTCGAAATTTCCGGCGACGACATGCGCGAAGGTCTGACCTGCGTGCTGTCCGTGAAAGTGCCGGAGCCGAAGTTCTCCTCGCAGACCAAGGACAAGCTGGTGTCGTCCGAAGTACGGGGACCGGTCGAAGAAATCGTCGCCAAAACCTTGTCCGACTACCTGCAGGAAAAACCGAATGACGCCAAAATCATTTGCGGCAAAATCGTCGAAGCAGCGCGTGCCCGTGAAGCGGCCCGCAAGGCGCGCGACCTGACCCGCCGTAAAGGCATCATGGACGGTCTGGGTCTGTCGGCCAAGCTGGCGGACTGCCAGGAAAAAGATCCCGCCCTGTGCGAACTGTACATCGTCGAGGGTGACTCCGCAGGCGGCTCGGCCAAGCAGGGCCGCGACCGTAAGTTCCAGGCCATTCTGCCACTGCGCGGTAAGGTGCTGAACGTGGAGAAGGCACGCTTCGAGAAGATGCTGTCGTCGGAACAGATCACCACCCTGATCGCCACGCTGGGCACCTCGATCGGACCGGACGAATTCAACGTTGAAAAGCTGCGCTACCACCGCATCATCATCATGACCGATGCGGACGTCGACGGCGCCCACATCCGTACCCTGCTGCTGACACTGTTCTACCGCCAGATGCCGCAACTGGTCGAGCGTGGTCACATCTACATTGCCCAGCCGCCGCTGTACAAGGTCAAAGCTGGCCGCGACGAGCGCTATCTGAAAGATGATGCCGAAGAAGCCAGCTACATGATGAATGTGGCGCTCAACACGGCCGCCCTGACGCCGCGCGAAGGCGCAGACCCGATCGTCGGCGAACCGCTGGGCGAACTGGTACGTCAGTACAATCTGTCGAACGTCATCATGACCCGTCTGACCCGCGTGATCGACCGTGCTGCGCTGACCGCCATCATGACCGGTGCCACCCTGAATCTGGAAACGGCCGAGCAGGCTGCCGCTTCGGCCCAGCAACTCAACGCGCACATCAATGACAGCGCCGTGAATGTCAGCGTGCGTTCCGACGACCTGACCGGCAAGCACGTGCTGTGGATCGAGCGTATGCACCACGGCAATATCAAGGTCAGCGCCATCGACCCGGACTTCGTGCGCGGTGCCGATTACGCCGTATTGACGGCGGCTGCGGCCACCTTCACCGGTCTGATCGGTCCGGGCGCATTCGTGCGTCGTGGCGAAGGCGAGCGTACCAAGGAATCGGCGGTGGTGGACTTCCACCATGCGATGCAGTGGCTGCGTGACGAAGCGGAACGTGTGGTGTCGAAACAGCGCTACAAAGGTCTGGGTGAAATGAATCCGGATCAGCTGTGGGAAACCACCATGGATCCGACCGTGCGCCGCTTGCTGAAAGTGCAGATCGAAGACGCGATTGCCGCTGACCAGATCTTCACCACGCTGATGGGCGACGATGTGGAACCACGCCGTGCCTTCATCGAAAACAACGCGCTGCGCGCTGGCAATATCGACGTGTAAGCGTCTGTAGGTTCTCAGAATAGTTGAGAACTATCTCAAATAGTTGAGATCAAAAAGCCCGTTCACTACGGGCTTTTTTTTCGGATGACGCCAAGTTTATTACAACTGGTGCGGTAATCCCCCCTCCCGCACGCCGTATCGCACCCGCGACCGTTGCAAAATATCAAAAAAACGCTAGTCGAGAGAAGCGCCCGAGAAGCGCGTTTTCGCGACGTTTTTCACTCTAGCGATCGTAATTTTTCTGGCATTCGCCGGCCTCATCCGATAATAAAATGATTATTTTATTGTTGACCAGATAATTTCAGAAACTTATAGTCATCTACTGCTGAGTTACCGCGACTGGCAGTACGGACAGGTGATCTTCAGGCTATTGTCTGCGCCCTACTTAGCATGGCAGCAACCACTTCAAGTAATTCATACTAGGGGAAAACAATGAAACCATGTCCTAGCAAGATGCAGCGCCAGATGCTGGTCATCGCCCTCTTGGCGATATCGGCGACGGCGGCCAGGGCCGAAGATGTCATCAAGCCATATTTTGAATTCAAGAAGCCGAAGATGGTGACGATCGCCGGCGATTTGTCGTTCGATACCAATGGCGCCTCGGCCGTCGTCGTCAATGCCAGCGGGCCCTATAAGCTGGGCTTTGAAGGCATCAGCCAGTACGATGGCGCCGCGTTTGGCCGCAATTTTATCCCGCCCGACACCATGGGTGCGGTCGGCAAGACGCAATACGTCTCGACCAGCAACGGTGCCTACGCGATCTTTGATAAAAAGACCGGCAGCCGCTCGGCGCTCATGTCCGACGTGAACTTCTGGATCGCCGCCGGCCAGACCGGCACCAATGGCGATACCCGCATCATGTATAACGCCTCGGCCGACCGCTGGGTCGCCGTGGCGTTTGGCGCCAACAGCAAGGATCTGCAAGTGGCCGTTTCCAACACCTCCGACGCGATGGGCGGCTGGAAGTCAACCAGCTTCGAAGGTTACGGCGGCTACGGCTTTGGCGCCACGGCCGACTATCCGACCCTGGCACTGGATCGCAACGCGGTCTATATCGGCACCAATAATTTTGCGCCGGCCAGCAGCGGCGGCACCAACTCCTTCCGCGGCACGACCATGAATGTCATCCCGTTGGACAGCCTGTTCGGTGCCGGGGCGCCGTCAACCACCAATATGCAGCAGTTCGTCACGCCTTTCTCCAGCAGTTCCAGCGGCAATGTTGATCGCGGCTTTGCTTTGCAGGGTGTCAACAGCAACAGCGCCGGCACCAGCGGCAAGGTGTTCGCGGCTTCCCTGTTTAGTTATGACAACATCAGCTACAGCATCAACGGGCTGAGCCCAACATCGGCCAGCGGCGCGGCGCTGGGCAGCGCAAGCTACCTGGGCATGGCCGACTTCGTGAGCCCGGGGGCGGCCCGCCAGCCAGCAACGGCGGTACCGGCCAACCAGCGTGTGATCGACGCCGGCGACGAACGCATCAGCAGCAGCGTCTATGAAGTCGGTGGCCGCATCTATATGGTCAACACGGTCAATTCCGGCGCCGACCATTTGGACGAAGCCCGCGTGCGCTACACCATCGTCGACGCCACCACCAACGCCATCATCGACCAGGGCGACATCGGCACGGCCGGCCATGATTACTACCAGGGTTCGATCGCCGTCAACAGCGCCGGCCAGGTGGTGATAGGCTACAACCGTTCCGGCCTCGATCCCAGCGACGGCAAGATCACCTTCATGGCGCGCACCTTCAATACCGACGGCAGCGGCAAACTGGTGTCCACCAGCGCGGAAATCCTGCTGAAGGAAAGCGCGGTGGACGACTACCATAACGGCAGCGTGTTCGGACAGGCCGCCAGCGGCCGCCAGCGCTGGGGCGACTACAGCCAGGTGTCGGTCGACCCTGAGGACGATTCGCAGTTCTATCTGATCGGCGAATTCGCGCGCGAATACAACAATGCGGCCGGCGGCCACCCGGGCGGCACGGGCGGCTCGCGCTGGGGCACCTGGATCGCCGTGCTCGACGTCAGCCCGGTGCCTGAACCGTCCAGCTGGGCCATGCTGATCCTTGGCATGGGCCTGGTGATCGTCGTAGCACGCCGTCGCGGAAGCGCCGAGACCCAGCCCGTCTAAAGGCCAAGCCTGTCATTTCGGTGCGGGCAGGCGCAAGCTTACCCGCACTGTGCTTTTCCAGTCTATGATGGTGACAACCTGGAGCAAAATCTGATGAAGACATGGAAAACGATCCTGCTAGCGCTGACGCTGGGCGGCGGGGCCAGCATGGTCATGCCGGACGCGGCGGCGGCGAGCGGCAATGCCCTGCAGGGCGTCTGGGGCGGCGAGCGCATGCAACTGAGCATCGATCCGCAGGGCGCCCGCCTGAGCGCGGACTGCGCCAGCGGCAGCATCGGCACGCCGCTGGTGGTTAACGCGCGCGGCGGCTTCGTCGCGCGCGGCCATTTCTCCCAGCACCAGCCGGGACCGCAGCAAGCCGACGAAGAAGCGCCGCCCAACGCCCGGTTCAGCGCCGACGTGCAAGGTGAGCTGATGACGCTGACCATCACGCCCGACGCCGCCACCACGCCCCAGGTCGTCAAGTTGCGCAAGGGCGCGCACGTCAAGCTGCTGCGTTGTATGTGAAACAGGACGCGCCAACTTCCATCCTGACCGAAATGGCGTGCAGTTCACGGCCCCAGGCGCACCTCTTTTGCTGCCGGTCGCGCTGTGCGATCACGCGCAGCTTCCGGCAAAACATAGGCAAAGGTGGCTAAAGCCGAACGGAGCGACTTTCGAGAATGGAACAAACCACCTGAAAGTCAAACTGAAAGGCAAGACCAGCTTCCTGCCAAGACACCAGGCCAAGGGACTTACAAGCGGACTTGTCGAAGGTATGAAAAAGCACCTTGGCCTAGAGTGCGCGCTGTGATAGTCCACTGGCCCGCCATCGTGAAAATCTCTCAAAACCACGAAACCCAGGCCGAAAACCGCACTAGGCCATGAGTCAGAAAAATTGCTGAAATGGCTTAACTTGGGTGGATTGGGGTGCCTCCCCCTACTCATATCTCACCATCGAAATGGGGATGCAGACTTCAGCCTTCTCGCTACGCGCAGGGAGTGAATCAAACTCGGCCAAACCGACAGCCAACGGTCTATAATCGACTATCCTCATCGCGCCCGACACCTATGCCCCGCTCAGCCCCGACCATGCTGCTAGCCCTGCTCTCTGCCCTGCCCGTGCTGTCGGCGCACGCGTCACAGGGCGAACTGGTGATGCTGGCGCCACTGGATCAGACGATGCCCGTGGTGCGCTTTCAGAACGGCGTGCTCGACGGCGGCATCATCAAGGATCTCGGCGACGCGCTAGCGCAGAAACTGGGCCGGCGTGCCGTCTACCTGAGCGTGGATGTAGCCGGCGTACAGCCAGCACTGAGCAGCGGCCGCGCCGATGCCATGTGCTACGTGATGCCGAACTGGATCGATGGCGAGTACGACTGGAGCACGCCGCTCTTGCCGGATGCCGAGCTGGTGGTGGCGCGTGCCGGTTCACCGCGTCTGCATTCCATCAAGGATTTGCGTGACAAACCCACCGGCACCGTGGCCGGCTACCGTTATCCGCGTATCGAACAGGTACTGGGCCGGCGCTTCGCCCGCGTCGATGCCCCCAGCATGACGGCCAATCTGCAGCACATGCTCGAGGGTAAAAATCCCTACACCATGGCAGGCGAAAATACCCTCAACTACCTGCAGCGCATGCATCCCGAAATGAAGCTGCGCGCCGAGCTGATGTTCTTCTCCTACAAAGCCCAGTGCGCATTCTCGCGCAAAGCTGCGCTGCCGTTTGCCGAGGCCAACCGCGCCATCGACGCACTACTACGCGAAGGCGTGGTAGAGCAGATCCTGGCGCGCTACCGCTAACAGCGCCGCCACCCATGGCGCACACCCTAGCGGGCATGGCGCCACGAGGCACGGAATTGGCTACCCCCTCGGCCACCCACCCTCGAAAAACCCGCCTAGGGGCTTACAAGCACTATCTGAGGCAAAATTTTCACATCCTCAAAAAAGACTTTGTATTTTGACTTGGATCAAAGTTTTTTGTGCTCCGCATCAATACACTTCTCTACGTTACTTAACGACGATAGAAGAGGAAGTAAAATGAACAAGTCTTTAGCAGCAGCAGTGTTGGCAACCCTGAGCCTGGCAGCAAGCGCTGCCGCAATGGCCGAAGCAACCCCATGGCTGGTGCGCGTTCGCGCAGTGCATATCGACCCAGCTGACAAGTCGGATCAAGTAGGCGGCACCGGCGCATCGGACCGTCTGACGGTCAGCAGCAAAACCATTCCAGAATTCGACGTATCGTATTTCTTCACGCCGAACCTGGCTGCTGAACTGATCCTGACCTACCCGCAAAAACATGACGTGTTCCTGGACGGCGCCAAAATCGGTACCTTCAAGCACCTGCCACCAACCCTGCTGGCTCAGTACCACTTCGTACTGGACGCACCGATCAAGCCATACATCGGCGCTGGTGTGAACTACACCACCATCTCGAAAGTTGATCTGCTGGGCGGCAAAGCTGGTCTGGAACACGACAGCTTCGGTTTCGCACTGCAAGCTGGTGTTGACTACGCCATCGACAAAAATTGGTCGCTCAACATCGACGTGAAAAAAGTCCAGATCCGCAGCGATGTGATCATCGGCGGCGCCAAAGCTAGCGCTGTGAAAGTGGATCCACTGCTGGTTGGCTTTGGTGTAGGCTACCGCTTCTAAGCCAGTCTGCCTGCCCGCACTGCCCGGTTGTCCCGGGCACTGCGGTGCTGCGACACTCCCGATGCCCGTGCTTGCACGGGCATCGTTGTTTTATAAAGCCCTGCTGCAAGCCCGCTATAATGTTGCTACATTATCCGCCACCGCACTCACCTGAACGGAAGCCCGGCCCATGCGCAAGTTCCTGATTATCCTGACCTCTCTGTTGCTGACTGCCTGCGTGGACGATAGCGCCTCCTACCATGTCGATGGCGAGAACGGCAGCCATGTGCTGACCTTGCACCGGGTGCAGAAGCATTTCTGGAGTAAGGATAGCGAAATCGAACTGATCCTGCAGCACCTGCCGGATTGCCTGCGCCGCATCCCGCTCACCGAGATGCCCGCCGACGATGTTGAAGTGGAATTGCTGTCCGGCGGCGATAACGTCTGGACCCTGCGGGCCGGCGAAGAGATGTGGCAGGTGGAAACCCAGAGCTGCACCCAGTATCCCGACGTCAAAGGCGACGGCGGCGAACTGATCGGGGTATTCCGGGTAGACGAGAAAAAACTGGTGTTCGAAGCCGCCGTACTGGAAACCGTGCCCGACACGGCTGCCCCGGCCGCCAGCAAATAAGACTTAAAACCCCAGTTGCGGCCAGCGCGCCAGTTTCTGCAACTGGGACAGATTACGCTGCTGGCGCGCATCGGCACCGGCCACGGCCACATCGGCCAGCAACGCCGCACGCGCTGCCGTCATCCTTGCCGCATCCTGTGGCGCCAGTTCCATCAACTGACTCAGATACGTCACGCCCCACTGCACCCGTGTGGCCGGCCCTACTGCGCTCTGGTAGGCATGCTCGTACCAGTCCAGTGCAGCGGCCGTATCGCCACGCCGTTTCGCGCTAGCGGCAAGGCTGAGCATGAAATAGAACGGCGTCGGCGACTGCGGTAGATGCGCTTGCAATAACTGCTCGGCTTCCGCCAGCAAGCCCGCTTCATTGAACAGGCTGACGGCAGTATTCACCAGCGTATGCAACTGATAGCCATCGCTGGCAGCGTCGAGCGCTGCCGCCACCTGCAGACGTGCCGTCTCCTGCAAAGCCTGACTCGGCCCCAGCAGGCGTGCCATGCGCAACTGCAAGCGCGCTGCGGCCAGCCGGTCGGGCGCGCCCAGCCATAAGTCTTCGGCCCAGTGCGCTGCCCGCTGCCCCAGTGCGGCCGCCACACTTTCCCGTTCGGCACACAGTTTGATGAGTTCGATGCCATAGTTGCTGAGCAAATCGCGATTCGCCTGTGCGGCATGGGCATCGGCGCACAGTGCCCGCATCAGCGCAGCGCCAGCGTCCGGCGCCAGTGCCTGCGCCAGCAGCGCATGCAGGCGCAGGCGTAAGGCAGGCGCGCTCGCCACCGCCGTGGCGGCAGCGTCAGCCAGCGCCAGCAAGGTCGACGCCAGCGGCCGTCCGGCCAGCAGAGCGTCTTCGTCAGTATCCCACGAGTAATCGGCCAGCAGCGCCCATTCCGCCGCGCTCAGTGCGCGGCTACCGGACAGCGCAGCCTGCAAGGCCAGACTGGCATGCGAGCCGGCCGCCTGCACGGCCAGCGCCTGCGCCAGTGCAACAGCAAAGCGCTCACCATCGAACTCGCAGGGCAGGCGGGTAATTTCCGTACCGTCCGGCGCATACAGCACCAGCGTCGGATAGCTGCGCAAGCGGTGCTGCGCGGCCAGCGCCTGGGCACCAGGCTGATCGCCATCAAGGTGATAGCACAGCAGTGCACGGCTCAGCGCGATGCAATCACTGTGGGCAAAAATTTCCGACTTCACCCGGTTGCATGGCGGGCACCAGTTGGCGCCCCAGTACAGCAACAGCGGCCGCTGCTGTGCTGCTGCCTGCGCAAACGCCGCTGCCGGCGTCCCTTGCCACCACGTGATCGTCGTCATGGTTAACCCTCGCGCGCCAGCGCCAGAAACTCGGTGCGCATCGCCAGATTCGGCTGCAACTCGCCCAGCATCGCCGAGGTGACGGTTTCTTCGCCGGGCGTACGGATGCCGCGGCTTTCCATGCACAGGTGACGGCAACGCACCACCACACCCACCGCCTTCGGTTCCAGCACTTCCATCAGCGCATTCGCGATCTGCATGGTCATGCGTTCCTGCACTTGCAGGCGTTTGGCAAAGCAGTCCACCAGCCGGGTCAGTTTGGAAAGTCCGACGATTTTGCCGTTCGGTACATAACCCAGCGTGGCTTTACCGAAAAACGGCGCCAGATGGTGTTCGCAATGGCTGTAGACCGGAATGTTACGCACCACAATCAGTTCGTTGTACTGCTCGGCGCCATCTTCGAACACTTTGAGCAATTCGGCCGGATCCTGGGCGTAGCCGGAGGTCCAGTGCTGCCAGGCTTTGCTCACGCGGGCCGGCGTTTCCTGCAGGCCGGGACGGTCCGGATCTTCACCAAAACTGGCCAGCAGACGACGCCAGTCGTCCTCGTGAAATGTATTGTGCGACATCTTCTACAACCTTTACTTAACGAATCGGCGACAGTATACCGGTTTCCTGTCGGGCGACCCTATGGCCGAGGCCGGTGCGCCTGCAGCAATTCCGCCGCGATCGACTTGGTGGTGGGGGCTTCCGGCCACACATCGTCCGGACCGAACCAGCGCGCATCGCTGATTTCGCCCGGGTCGATCCGGATCTCGCCACTCAGGTAGTCGGCCGTGTAGGCAATCATCAGCGAGTGGGGGAAAGGCCAGGACTGGCTACCGAAATAGCGCAGATTCTGCACCCGCAAACCGACTTCCTCGTAGACCTCGCGGTGCACCGCTTCCTCGATCGACTCGCCCGCTTCGAGGAAACCGGCCAGCGCCGTATAGCGCGTCGCGCCGGGCAGGGCGTGCAGCGCCAGCAGGACGGCATCGCCCTTGCGCACCAGCACCATCATGGCCGGTGAAATACGCGGATAGGCACGCATGTCGCAAGCCGGACAGCAGTAGCAGCGCTCGCCGTCCAGACGCTGCATGGGCGTCGCGCACACGCCACAGAACTGGTGGGTGCGGGCCCATTCGGCCAGTTGCACAGCACGCGCTGCCAGTGCCGCCAGACCGTCATCGATCACGCCGAACAGGCTGCGCAAGCCATGCCATGCGTAGCCGTCCGCTAGCGCTTCGGGCTGATCGAGCCAGCCCATCTGGTAGTAACGCCCCTTCCACTCGCCCAGCGCATGCAGGCGTTGCGGTGGAAGTTGCAGTTTATCAATCAATTTTCCGTCGGGCAGGGCATGGTCATTGTTGCGCAATAGCAACTGACCTCGATAAACCAGCAATGTTGCAACATCGTTATGCGGCACGGCTTGGATCAGAGGGCGAAATGTGTCGGGCGTCTGCAGCATCAGAGGGACCTCCGGTCAGGGGCAAAAACCAGATCTTACAGTCTTTCCTTCCTGCCCACTTTGGCAGCCTCCAAAGCCCCCCGCAAAGGACCGTCAAGTGCCGCTAAGTGCTTGTTTTCAGGCCAAGATTTAAGCGGTATTTCCCACCCTGCTCTCTTCATGAGACGGCACGGGGCTACTATATCCTTGCGCAAGGAGAAAATTAAACATGCCATCACTCGTACCCGGTCTCACCACCGACCAGATTGCCAACCTGCCCACCGCACAGATCGCCGCGCTGACCCCGGCCGATATCCTGTTGCTGACTACTTTGCAGATGACTGCATGGCGCACGGAGCAACTGGGCTATCTCGGCACCAGCCAGGTACGGGCTTTATCGACCAAAAATCTGCAGGCGCTCAGCACCGATCAACTGGCTTATGGCCTGAGCACGCGCCAGATTGCCGCACTCAGCACCAGTCAGTTGCAGTACCTGACCACCAACCAGCTGGTGAATGGTCTGACCACCGCGCAATTTGCCGCACTCGGTTCGGCCCAGCTGGCCGGCTTCAGCAATACCCAGATGAGCTTGCTCGGCACCGATGATTTCGCCGCTTTGCAGACCCGCCAGATGGCCGGTTTCGGCACCGCCCAGTTGCGTGCCCTCAGCACCAGCCAGATCGCCGCCTTCGGCAGCGACCAGTGCGCGGCGCTGCAAACCCGCCAGCTGGTCGCCCTGACCAGCAATCAGCTGGCCGCCTTCGATACGGAAGACGTCGCAGCCCTGGGCACCGCCCAGCTGGCCTCCCTCAGCGCCACAGTACTGAGCGCCCTGTCGACCGACCAGCTGACGATGCTGGGTACGGCCCAGAGCAGTGCACTCACCACCGCCCAGATCGCCGCACTCGCGACCGACCAGCTGGCCGCCTTCGGCACACGCGGTTTTGCCAGCTTACGCACCGCCCAGATTGCCGCCCTGAGCACCCGTCAGCTGAGCAATCTCAGCACTGACCAGATCGTCGCCCTGAGCACGGCGCAAAGCGCGGCCCTGACCACCCTGCAACTAAGCCTGCTGTCGAGCGATCAGCTGGGTGCCATGGAAACCCGCGACTTCGCTGCCCTCAGGAGCCAACAGCTGAATGCGCTAGGCAGCGCCGCCACGGCCAGCCTCTCCACCGACCAGATCGCCGCTCTCACCACTGCCCAGATCATTGCCCTGCGCAGCGCCCAGTTGCGCGCCCTCAGTACCGATCAGATCGTCGCCCTGAGCACGCTGCAGACCAGCGTACTGCTCACCGCCCAGCTGGCCACCTTGAGCAGTGACCAGATGGCCGCGCTGGAAACGCGCGATCTGGCGGCCCTGAAAACCAGCCAGATCACCGGCTTCGGCAGCGCCCAGATGAACGCGCTCGGCAGCGACCAGATCGGCAGCCTCAGCACGGCACAGGCCGCCGCGCTGGCCACCACCCAGCTGGCCGGTCTGAGCACCAGTTTATTGAGCGCACTGAGTACCCAGGATATCGCCGCACTGCGCACCGTACAGGTAGCAGCCCTGACCAGCAATGGTATTGCCGCGCTGGGCACCGGGCAGATCAGTGCCCTGACGTCGCAACAGTTTGCCGCCCTGAAAACGCTCCAGCTTAGCGCCCTCGACAGCGACCAGATCGGCGTACTGGCCACGGCGCAAGTGAGCGCCATGGGCACCCAGCAAATCGCCGCCCTGTCGACCCTGCAACTGAGTACGCTCGCGACCGCTAATCTGGCGGCGCTGCGCACCGTGCAGATCGGCGCACTGGGCAGCCAGCAAGTGAGCGCTCTGCTTACCGACCAGTTGGGCGTATTGAAAACGGCGCAGGCCTACGCGTTCACCTCGCTGCAACTGAGTGCCCTGTCGAGCGATCAGCTGAATGCCCTGAGCACGCAGGCGCTGGCAGCCCTGCGCACCCAGCAGTTGATCGGCCTGAGCAGCAACAACCTGCTGCAGCTCGGCACCGACCAGCTGCGCGCCCTCACCACGGCCCAGGTCGCAGCGCTCGCGACCAGCCAGTTGCGCGCCCTCTCCACTGACCAGATTGGTCTGCTCAGCACGGCGCAGGCGTTTGCCCTCACCACCCTGCAAATGGCCAATCTGACCAGCACCCAGGTGGCGGCGCTATCCACCGCGGATCTGGCCATCCTGAAAACGCTGCAGCTAACCGCCCTGAATACCCAGCAATGGAGTGCCCTTGGTACCGACCAGATCGCTGCGCTGCGGAGCCAGCAGGCTGCCGCGCTGACCACCGCGCAACTGGCCAGCTTCAGCACCGACCAGATACAGGCTCTGAGCACGTCCAGTCTGAGCGTGCTGCGTTCGCAACAGGCAGCCGCGCTCAGCAGCAACGCCGTGGCGGCACTGGCCACCAGCCAGTTTGCCGCATTGAATAGTGTCCAGCTGGGCAATTTCACCACGGCCCAGGCCAGCGCCTTCACCACCGACCAGATCGTCGCCCTCAGCACGGCGCAGGCAGGCATGCTCAGCACCCGCGATCTGGCCGTCCTGTCGACCGATCAGCTGAATGCACTGGAAACGCACGACTTCGCGGCCCTCAAAACTATCCAGATCGCTGCCCTCACCTCGCTGCAAGTGGCCGCCCTGTCCACCGACCTGATCGTGGCACTGAGCACGGCGCAAGCCAGCGCACTGACACCCAACCAGTTGAACGCGCTCAGCACCGACCAGCTGAACGCAATGGAAACCAAGGACTTGATGGCGCTGCAAACCAGCCAGCTCATCGGTCTGGGCACCAAGGCCGTGGCCACCCTGACTCTGGGCCAGATTGCCGCACTCAAAACGGCGCAAATCGTCCAGCTCAACTCCAGCCAGATTCAGGTACTGAATTCGGCCCAGCTGGGCGCCCTGAGTACCCAGCAAGTGTCGGTCCTGACCAGCAACCAGATCACCGCTCTGCTAACCGAACAGATCGCCGTGCTCGGTAGCGCCAACTGGGCAGCGCTGAAAACCAGCCAGCTCAACGTACTCAGCTCGAACCAGCTGGGCGCCGTCACCACCGAACAGATCCGGGCCCTGAGCACCGCGCAGGCCAACGGTCTGGGCACCCAGCAACTGTCCTGGCTGTCGACCGATCAGGTACTGGCGCTCAGCACGCTGGATCTGCAAGCCCTGAAGACCCAGCAACTGCTGGCCTTCGGTTCCGACGCCATCGTCGCACTCAGCACTAGCCAGTTACAGAACCTGAAAACGGCGCAGATCAGCGCACTGTCCACGCGCCAGACCACGCTGCTGGGCAGCGACCAGATTGCCGCGCTGAGCACGGCCCAGGCTAGCAGCCTGAACACGCAACAACTGGCCGCGCTCAGCAGCGACCAGCTGGCGGCGCTGGAAACGGACGATCTGGCGGCCCTGAAAACGCTGCAACTGAGCGCCCTCGGCACAGAACAGATCAGTCTGCTGAACAGTGCCCAGATCATCGCCCTCACCACCGCACAATTCGCCAGCATGAGCACGCGCCAGCTGCAGGCACTGGGCAGCGATCAGATCGCTGTGCTGGAAACCCGTGATCTGGCGGCCCTGAAAACCGCCCAGATCGCGCGCCTGCGTAGCGACCAGCTGAACGCCCTGAACAGCACGCAAGTACAAGCCCTGAGTAGCGCTCAGACCAGCTCGCTCGACAGCAATCAGCTACAGAATCTGGCCACTAGCCAGCTGGCAGCCCTGACAACGGCCCAGGTCAGTACCCTGCTGAGCGCACAGATCGCCGTGCTCGACAGCACCCAGTTACTGGCGCTCGGCACCCGTATGCTGGCCCTGCTGAAACCGGCCCAGCTGGTCGCCATCAAAACCGCCCAGATCGCTGCCCTGAATAGCGACCAGTTGATCGCGCTGAGCACTTTGCAGGTCAGTAGTTTGGCCAGCCAGCAAGTAGCCGCCCTGGTTAGCGACCAGATCAATGCACTGGAAAGCCAGGATTTTGCCGCACTGAAAACCGCCCAGCTGGCGGTACTTGGCAGTGACATCTTCGCCAGCCTGAGCACCGCCCAGGCAGCCGCCCTGAGCAGCACGCAAGTGGCCAGCCTGAGTACGCGCCAGTTTGCTGCGCTCGGCACCGACCAGTTGCAGGTATTCTCCAGCGCCGATATCGCCGCCCTGCGCACGGCCCTGATTGCTACCCTGTCCAGCGACCAGCTCGCTGCGCTCGGTACTGACCAGTTGCGCGCACTCAGCATCAGCCAGCTGGCAGCACTGGGCAGCGCCCAGTTCCAGTCACTGAGCAGCCAGCAGATCGTCGCCCTCAGCACCCTGCAGGCCAGCAATCTGACGACGGCACAACTGCGCGCCATGACCTCCGACCAGCTCGCCGCGCTGGAGACGGCCGATCTGGCCAGCCTGAAAACCCAGCAGCTGGCAGCCTTCAGCACCGACCAGTTCGTCCTACTCAATAGCGACCAGATTGCCGGTCTCAGCGTGACTCAGATAAGCGGCCTGAGTAGTCAGCACATGGTGGCACTCACCACCCGTCAGGTTACCGCACTGGAAACCCAGGATCTGGCCGCGCTACGTAGCGCCCAGCTGCAATACCTGAACACCGACCAGCTCGATGCGCTGGGTACCGACCTGCTGCGCGCCATGACGCCAGCCCAGCTGGCCTCGCTCAGCACCAGCCAGTTACAAGGCCTGCTGACGGCCCAGATCAACACCCTGACCACGCTGCAGATCGGTGCTCTAGTCACAGCCCAGATCGCCAGTCTGAATGCTGACCAGCTCGCAGCACTGAATAACGATGAAATCGTCGCCCTGAAACTGACCCAGATTGCCGCCCTGCGCAGCGCCCAGGTTGCACTGCTCAGTACCGACCAGGTGAGCGTGCTCACCAGCACTCAAGTGGGAGCCATGACGACCGCCCAGCTGGCCGCCTTCTCCTCGGATCAGGTGGGCGCGCTGGCCACTGCCGACTTCGCCGTGCTCAGCGCGGCGCAACTGACGGCACTCGGCATGCTGAGCAATCTGAACACCGACCAGCTGCGCGCCCTCACGCCGGCCCAGATCGGTGGCCTGACGACCGACCAGATCGCCGCCCTCAGTACCGACCAGATCGTTGCCCTCAGCACCCGCCAGATGGGCGGCCTGAGCACTCAGGGCATCGCCGCACTCAGCAGCGACCAGTTGCGCGCACTGGAAACGGAAGATCTGGTGGCCTTGAAAACCGCCCAGTTCAACGCACTCAGCACCTTGCAGATCAGTCAGCTGACTCTGGACCAGATTCCGAGCCTGAGCACGCTGCTGGTCAGCAATCTGAGTAGTGCGCAACTCGGCGCGCTCGGCAGCGATCAGGTGCAGGCCTTGAGCAGCGATGAAGTCGCCGCCCTGAAGCCGGCCCAGATCGCGCTGCTCGGCAGCGACCAGATCGGCGCCCTGCGCGATGAACAGGTACAGAGCCTGACCACGGCCCAGCTGAACGCCTTCGGTACGGCGCAGATGCTGGCCCTGAATAGTGACCAGATCATTGCACTGACGACGCGCCAGTTTGCGCAATTGCGCACCGCCCAGATCGCCGCGCTCGGCACGCTGCAACTGAGCGTGATCGAAACCGAGGATCTGGCCGCCCTGAAAACTGCCCAGATCGCCGCGCTCGGCACCGAGCAACTGCAGGCACTCGACGCCACGCGCATCGCGGCACTCGCTACTGCGCAGGCACAGGCACTCACCAGCGACCAGCTGCAAGCCCTGAGCACGCTCCAGATGCAGGCGCTCAGCACCGACGACCTGAACGTGCTGCGCAGTGCCCAGATCAGCGTGTTGACCAGCGACCAGTTAAACAGTCTGCTACTCGAGCAGCTGCAAAGTCTGGCCAGCGCCCAGCTGGGTGCGCTCGGCACGGCGCAAATGCGCAGCCTCGGCACCGACCAGATCATCGCTCTCGGCACGCGCCAGTACAGCCAGCTCAGCACCGCCCAGATTAGCGTGCTCGTCAGCGACCAGCTGGCCGTGCTGGAAACCGAAGATCTGGCAGCACTGCAAAGCCAGCAGGTGGGTGCACTGGGTACCGCCCAGTTCGTGCTGCTCAGCAGCGACCAGATCGCTGCACTGGCCACCCGCCAGATCGTGGTTCTGTCCAGCAATCAGTTGCGCGCACTCGGCACCGACCAGTGGCAAGCACTGACCACGGATGCGCTGCAGGCGCTCGGCACCGGCCAGATCCAGGCGCTACGCAGCGACCAGTTGAACGCGCTGACGCTAGACCAGTGGCAACAACTGACCACGGCCCAGCTCGACGCGCTGACTTCGGCCCAGGCCAACGCCCTGACGACCAGCCAGATCGCCGCCCTGACCACCTTACAGATGGATAATCTGGCGACGCGCCAGCTGAATGCGCTGAGCAGCGACCAGATCGCCGCCATCGGCACCGACGCCTTCGCGACCCTGTCGAGCAGCCAGATCGCGGCCCTCAACGCCAGCCAGTTTGGCGCCCTGACCAGCGACCAGATGATCGCCTTCAGCACCTTCCAGATCTGCGGCCTGGGCACGGCACAGGTGGCTGCATTCAGCAGCGACCAGCTGGACGCGCTGGAAACCATCGACTTCCGCACCCTGCGCTCGCACCAGATCGCCGCCATCAGCAGCGCCAACATCCGCGCCCTGAGCACCGACCTGCTGCAGGCCCTGAGCAGCGCCCAGATTCCCGGGCTGGGCAGCGACCAGATAGCCGCGCTCGCGAGCGACCACATCGTGGCCCTCAGCACGGCGCAGGTCGCCGCCCTCAGCACTCTGCAGATCAGCAGCCTGCTGACCGAACAACTGGCCGTGCTCAGCACGACCGACTTTGTGGCGCTGCGCAGCAACCAGCTGGCCGCCCTGAGTTCGCAGCAATTTGCCGCCCTGACCAGCGACCAGTTGAACGCCCTGTCCAGCAGCGCCATTGGCGGCCTGACCACGCAGATGCTGGCTGCACTGACCAGCGAGCAATTTTCCCTGCTCAGCACCGCACAGGTGGCCGCCCTGACGTCGGCGCAATTGCCGGCGCTCAGCACGGCGCAACTGCGCGCCCTCGACACGGCGCAGTTTGCCGTGCTGGCCACGAACGCTGTGGCACGCCTGCAATCGGACCAGTTCGCTGCCCTCGGTACCGACCAGATCATCGCCCTCAGCACCGCGCAGACGCGCGCACTGGGCAGCATGCAGCTGAGCGCACTGACCAGCGATCAGGTCGCCGCACTGGAAACGCTCGACCTGCAGGCGCTCAGTAGCAGCCAGCTGAGCACGCTGGGCAGCGACCAGTTGCAAGCGCTGTTGACGGACCAGTTCGCGTCGCTGGCAACCCAGCAACTGAGCACCCTGAGCACCAGCCAGATCAGCTTCGGTCTGAAGACCGACCAGATTGCCGCCCTGACCACGGCGCAAGCGGCGACGCTGGCCACCCGTCAGCTGGCCGCGCTCGATACCGACCAGATCACGGCAATGGAGACGGCCGATGTGGCCGTGCTGAGCACGCGCCAGGTACTGGCTCTGAACAGCGACCAGCTCGGCGTACTGGGCAGCGATCAATTGAACGCGCTGGCCACCGCCAGTCTGGCCGCCCTCAGCACCAGCCAGATCAGTCTGGGTCTGAGCACCGCCCAGCTGGCCACACTCGATACCAGCCATATCAGCGCACTCGGCACGGCGCAACTGGTGTATGGACTGAGCAGCGATGCGATTGCCGCCCTCACCACCGAGCAGTTCGCAGCCCTGCGCACGGCCCAGACCGTGGTCCTGAACAGCAGCCAGATCCGCGCCCTCACCAGCGACCAGATCCTGACGCTCAGCACCGCCCAGACGGCAAGCCTGAGCACCCAGCAGATCGCCGCGCTGGGCAGCGAGCAGCTGGCCGTGCTGGCCACGGCCGACCTGATCGTGCTGAGCACGCGCCAGATCGGCGCCCTGCAAGCCGGCCAGTTCAGCGCACTCGGTAGCGACCAGTTGAACGCCCTGAGCACTGTGCAGTTCGCCGCCCTCAGCACCCGCGTACTGGCCGACGGCCTGCAAACGGAGCAGATGGCCGCGCTCGATACCGATCACCTTGCCGCCCTCAGTACCGCACAACTGGTACTCGGCGTCAGCAT
Organism: Oxalobacteraceae bacterium; assembly: GCA_027490725.1. Classification (GTDB taxonomy): domain Bacteria; phylum Pseudomonadota; class Gammaproteobacteria; order Burkholderiales; family Burkholderiaceae_D; genus Rugamonas. Next base: position 25,117 of record JAIXXN010000001.1, on the reverse strand, counting down.
CGCCAACCTGCAAAGTCTGGGCAGCGACCAACTGCGCGCGCTGCGCACGGCCCAGATCGCCGCCCTCAGCACCGACCAGATCAGTAATCTGGCCACCGCGCAGATCGCCGCGCTGGGCAGTGATCAGGTACCCGGCTTGAGCACCAGCCAGATGCCGACCCTGAGCGCCGAACAGCTGGCCGCCTTCAGCACCCTGCAAGTGGCAGCGCTCGACACCCAGGATCTGGCAGCACTGACGGTCGGCCAGTTCACCGGCCTGAGCACGGCGCAAACCGTGGCCCTGACCACCAGCCAGATGCGCGGCCTGAAAACCAGCCACATCGCCGCGCTGGACCTGCCGCAACTGGCCGTGCTCAGCACTGACCAGATCGCCGCCCTGAGCGTAACGCAAGCTGCTGCGCTCAGCGTCACGGCCGTCGTGGCCATGTCCACCGACCAGCTGAACGCCCTGAGCACCGCAAACTTCGCGGCACTCGGCACGCTGCAGATCGCCAATCTGGAACTCAGCCAGCTCAGCCACCTGAACACCGAACAGGTGCAGGCACTCACCAGCGCCCAGCTGGGTGCCATCACCAGTGACCAGCTGCTGTATCTGGGTACAGGACAGATCCAGGCACTGCGCACCACCCAGATTGGCTACCTGAGCACCACCCAGCTGGCCACGCTGTCCAACCCGCAGGTGCAGGCCCTCACCACGGCCCAGATCGCCAGCCTGAAACTGAGTCAGGTACCGGCTTTCACGATCGACCAGTTCGCCGTGCTCGGCACCGACCAGCTGCAAGCCCTAGGGACCCAGCAGATTCAGGCCGTCACCACCACCCAGCTGAGTGTGCTCGGTAGCGAACAGACCAGCGCCCTCAGCGTCACCCAGCTGGCAGCTCTGAAAAATGCCCAGATTGCCGCGCTGACCCAAGACCAGTTTGACGGGCTCAGCGCCACCCAGCTGAATGCCTGGAGCACCACCCAGTTTGGCGTGCTGAGTACGCTGCAAATCAGCTACCTGAGCACCACCCAGATTGCCGGCCTGAGCACCACACTGATCGCCGGTCTGAAAAACGCCCAGCTGGCAGTATTCAGCACCAGCCAGCTGGCAGCATTGACGGGACCGCAGGTAGCGGCCCTGAAAGCGACTCAGGTCACCGTGCTCAGCACCGAGCAGATTAGCGCCTTTGACGTCAGTCAGGTGCCGCAGCTGACCACCGCCAGCCTGGCCGCGCTCAGCCTGACGCAGGCCAACGCCTTCACGCTGACCCAGGTCAGCGCCATGTCGGTCAGCCAGACCATGGCGCTGAATGCCGCCTCGAGCAATTACGCCACCCCGCTGGTACTCGATCTGGACGGCAATGGCGTACAGACCATCGGCATCAGTGCCGGCGTGCAGTTCGATCTGCGCGCCCAGGGACAGGCGCTGGCCACCGGCTGGGTCGAGCGCCACGATGGTTTGCTGGCACTGGACCGCAATGGCGATGGCCTGATCAATGATGGTAGCGAACTGTTCGGCAGCGCCAGCCTGCTGGCCGACGGCAGCCGCGCCGCTGACGGCTACGCCGCACTGGCGGCCTACGACAGTAATGGCGATGGCCAGATCAGCTCCAGCGACCGCATCTTCAGCGCCTTGCAGGTGTGGGTAGATGGCAACAGCGACGGCATCAGCCAGCGCAGCGAGCTGCACAGTCTGCAGGAACTGGGCATTGCCGCGCTGGACACGCAGGCCCGCGCGGTGCGCAGCGAACAGAACGGTAACGTCATCGGCCTGAGCGCCAGCTACACAGGCAACGACGGCAGCAGCCATGCCAGTGCCGACGTGTGGTTCCGCACTGCCAGCAGCACGCTGACCGAACGCGTCAGCACGCTGGGAGCCGCCCTGCACGCCTTTGACGACGCGGCCAGCCAGCCAGCGTCGGGCGGCGCGCTGACGGACCTGCCGCAGCAGACCCGCAGCCATGCCCTGACGGCAGCCCTGCAGCAGTATCAGCAAGCGCAGCCGCTGGGCGCGGCCTACACGGCGCCGGGCAGCGCCCATCAGGAGCTACTGCGCAACAACGACAACTGGTTCAGCGTCCCCACCCGCTAAACTGGCGACGCCGCAGTCCGCTAACGGGACTGCGGCGTCGCTTGTCCCTGCCACACTGCAGCCGGCCGGCGCCCCTGCCACCATGCCCCCGAAAAGCGCGGCTATCGGTCGAGCAGAGCCTGTTTTAGGCGCTTGCTCGACGGCCAAAAGTTGCCCATCACCACGCAACAAGGCGGTATCATAGAGTCACCCTCGATAGTCCCATCCTAACCAAAGCACCGCTATGAACGCTCCTGTTTCTGCCGCACCTGCTCCCGCCGATACCAGCCCGCTCGGCACCGTGATGACCATGGCCGTGCAAGGCGTGCTGTCGATTAGTGACCTGTTCGGCGCTGCCGCCGTGCTGGCCGACAGCGGTCAGGTACCGGCGGCCATCGGCCTGTATCGCGCCTGGATTGCCCACACGCCCTCGCCACTGACCTATGCCGCGCGTTTCAATCTGGCGGTGGTGCTATCGAATAGCGGTAATGATGCCGAAGCCGAATCGGAACTGCGCCAGGCGCTGGCCCAGAATCCCGATTTTGTCGAAGGCCGTCTGAATCTGGGCACCCTGCTGGAACGCATCAACCGTCCCGATGATGCGCTGGCAATGTGGAACAGCATCCTCACCGAGGTCAAGCCGGACGTAAAAACCACCCCGGCGCTGCACATCCAGACCCTCAACAATCTGGGCCGGCTGCTGGAAATCCGCAAACGCTATCCGGAAGCGGAAGCCATGCTGGCGCAGAGCCTGCACGTCGACCCGCAGCAGAGCAACGTCATGACACACTGGGTGCACTTGCGCCAGAAACAGTGCAAATGGCCCGTGTACAGCGGCCTCGAACACATTTCGCAAGCGACCATGCTGGAAGGCACGTCGGCGCTGGCCATGCTCAGCGCATCGGCCGATCCGGCCCAGCAACTGGCCGCCGCGCGCCGCTTCGTGCACGAGAAAGTCAATGCCGCCGTGGCACCACTGACGGGCGCCTATGGTTACCAGCACCGCCGGATTCGCATCGGCTATCTGTCCTCGGACTTCTGCTCGCATGCCGTGTCGATCCTGACGGCCGAGCTGTACGAACTGCATGACCGTAGTCAATTCGAAGTGTATGCCTTCAGCTGGAGCCGCGAAGACGGTTCGCCGATCCGCGCCCGCGTGGTGAAAGCCATGGACCATTACATCCGCATCGACGGCATGAGCGACGAGCAGGCTGCGCGCACCATCCGCGCCCATGAAATCGATCTGCTGGTGGACCTGCACGGCCTGACGCTGGGTGCGCGGCCAAATATTCTGGCCTACCGCCCTGCCCCGGTACAGCTGACCTACCTCGGCTTCCCCGGCAGCACTGGTCTGCCCGGCGTCGATTACGTGATCGCCGACGAATTCCTGATCACCCCGGAAATGACCGAGCACTTCACGGAAAAACCGCTGTATCTGCCGGATACCTTCCAGATCAATGACCGTCAGCGCCTGATCGGCAACAAGCCGAGCCGCGCCAGCGTCCAGCTGCCGGAAGACGCTTTCGTGTTCTGCTCGTTCAACAACAACTTCAAGTTCACCCCGGAACTGTTCGCCACCTGGATGAACATCCTGCGCCGTGTGCCCGACAGCGTGCTGTGGCTGGTCGCCGACTATCCGGAAGTCCGCGAGAACCTGTGGCGTTACGCCGAGCAGGCCGGGATTGCCCGCGAACGCCTGATTTTCGCCAACCGTGCGGTACCGGCCGAATATCTGGCACGCTACCAGCTGGCCGATCTATTCCTCGATACCTTCCCGTTCAACGCCGGCACCACCGCCAGCGATGCCTTGTGGGCCGGTCTGCCGCTGCTCACCTGCGCCGGCCAGACCTTCTCCTCGCGCATGGCCGGTAGCCTGCTGCGCGCCGTGAATCTGCCGCAACTGATCACCTACAACTTCGCCGATTACGAAGAACGTGCCGTGGCACTGGCTGCCGATCGCCCTGCCATCGCCGCCATGAAGCAGCAACTGGTCACCAACCGTCTGACCTGCGCCCTATTCGACAGCCCGCGCTTCGTGCGCAATCTGGAAGCGGCGCTGCAGAAAGTGGTCAAACCGGCCGCGCCACGCTTGGCCGCGCCACGCCTGGCCGCGCCCGTCGTGCCGCTGGCGGCCAGCGCGCCGCAGCCGGTCGACAGTGTGCCGATCGTCACGGTGTCGTACAACTCGCCGGATCTGATCGAAGCGCTGCTGCGCACGCTGCGCCAGCATTACCAGAACCGCGTCTACGTGATCGATGGCTCGAATCCCGACGTCGCCGAAAAAATCCGCAGCATCGCGGCCGGCTACCCGAATGTGGAATTCATTGCCTTCGGCTACAACATCCACCACGGTCCCGGCCTGTCGTGGGCGATCAACAACCTCGACCTGCACGGTCAGGTGCTGTTCCTCGATTCCGACGTGGAAATCATCAACCCCGGCTTCCTCGAATCGATGCAGAGCCATCTGAAACCGGGCATGTTCGGGGTTGGCGGCATCCAGCTGGTCAACGAACAGGGCTACGACCGTCCCGACGATGGTCCGGTGCCGTATCTGCATCCGGCCTGCATGCTGACCAATATCGAAGTAGTGCGCCAGTGGCCACTACCGATCAAGCACGGCGCGCCGCTGATCCAGACCATGCTGGCCCTGCACCGCGCCGGCCCGGCCGCCGCAGGACTGATCGGCAATATCGACTGGGTCAAGAACGATTTCAGCAAGAACCCGCAGCGCATCTACATCAAACACGACTGGCAGGGCACCGTGATCCGCACCGGCGGCTACCACTACGACCTGCCCAGCGCCAGCCAGAGCGTCAATCAGGATCTGCTGGCGTTTGTACCGGCCGGGGCCCAGAAGCTGGTGGAACTGGGCTGTCAGGATGGCACCTTCGCCAAGGCTTACCGGCAGCGCAACCCGATCTGCAACTACACGGGTATCGAAAAAGCGCTGGCACCGGCGCGCGCGGCACGGCCGCACTGCGACTTCGTGTTCGATCAGGACATCGAACTGGCCACCCCGCAACTCTGGTCGCACGTCGCCGGCGCCGATTGCTGGATCCTCGGCGAAGCGCTGGAACAGCTGCGCGATCCGTGGAGTGTGCTCACCAAAATCCGCGCCAATCTGGCGCCCGGCGGCACCCTGGTGATTGCCGTACGCAACAGCCAGCACTGGGGCATCCAGGCCCGCCTGAATGCCGGCGATCTGCGCTATGACCGCCAGGGTGGCCCGCTGCCGCGCAACCAGCTGCACTGGTTCAGCCGCGGTTCGACGCTGGCGCTGCTGCAGGAGACCGGCTTCCAGGTCAGTGGCGGCAGTGCGCGCATCCCTGACGAGCCGGCGCGCGACAAATACCTGCCGGCGATCCGCCTGATGGCCGAAGCCAGCGGCATCGATCCGACCGGCGCGGTGGAAGACGCGTTGCCGCTGATGTACATCATCACTGCGGTCGCCGTCTGAGCGGCAGGAATAACCATGCAAGAAGCCGCCTTTATTCACCCGCTAGCCGACTGCCAGAGCCCGCACATCGGCAACGGCAGCCGGGTGTGGCAGTTCTGCGTGGTGCTGGCGCACGCCGTGATCGGGCGCAATTGCAACATCAGTAGCCACTGCTTCATCGAAAATGATGTGCAGCTGGGCGACAACGTCACCGTCAAATGCGGCGTGTATCTGTGGGATGGCTTGCGGGTCGAGGACGATGTGTTCATCGGCCCCAATGTCACGTTCACCAATGACAAGCATCCGCACTCGAAGGTCTATCCGGATGCCTTCCTGTCCACCACCATCAAGGCCGGCGCTGCGCTGGGTGCCGGTGCGGTGATCCTGCCCGGCCTGACCATCGGCCGGAATGCCGTCATCGGTGCCGGTGCCGTGGTCACCCACGATGTCCCCGATAACGGGCTGGTGTACGGCGATGCGGCCCGTCTGCGTCTGCGCCAACCCTGACCTGAACCGCTGGCAAATCAACCGAAACCAGACCACTATGAGCTATCCTAAAGTCAGCATCGTTATCCCGTCCTACAAGGCGATCCACTTCGAAGCGTGCCTGCGTTCGGCGATCGGCCAGAGCTACCTGAACACGGAAATTCTGGTCAGCGACAATTGCCCAACCGAAGATATCCGCGACATCTGCGCCCGCTTTCCCGGCGTGATCTACCAGCGCAACTCGGTGATCCGCGAAGACAATGTGCTGTCCGCGCTGTATTCGGGCAAGGGCGTGTTCATCAAGCCGCTGTTCGATGACGATATCCTGCATCCGTTCTGCATCGAACGCATGGTGGCAGCGATGCAGATGGATCCCAAACACCAGCTGGTGTTCTCGGCCACCCAGGTGATCAACTCCGACAACGAACGCACCGAGACGCGCCGCCCCTACGAAGCCAGCGGCAGCATTGCCGCCCGCGATATGTACCGCTCGATGGCGCTGGGCATGCGCAACTTCGTGGGCGAATTCACCAGCATCATGTTCCGCCGCGAAAAGCTGTGGGACATCGGCTGGAAAGACCTGTTCCGCATCGGCACCCATGATTTCACCAAGGGACTGGCCGATCTGGCCACCTATATCAATCTGGCGCGCGGCGGCAATGCCTTCTATATCGATGAAGAGCTCAGCTACTTCCGCCATGACCAGCGCCTGCAGTCGAATTCCAATCCAGCCGCCAATCCGAATTTCGGCAACTGCTTCTCGGACTACATCGACCTGCTGGTGGTGGCGCATCAGGAAGCCATCATCAGCCGTGACGAGCTGCTGGCCATGGACCAGCAGGTGGCAGTGATCACGGTCCAGCTGGGCAATGTGTTCCCGCAGATGGGCCAGTCGCGCCAGCGCTACCTCGATTACATCGCCACCCTGCCGGCCGATGCCGCCTGACCTGAACCGGAGCACACGATGAGCCAGATGGACCAGTGCCGCCTGATCGACTTGCCACCGCACCATGATGTGCGCGGCAATCTGTCCGTGATCGAAGGCGGGGTACACATCCCCTTCGATATCAAGCGGGTGTATTACCTGTACGATGTACCCGGTGGTTCGGCGCGCGCTGGCCATGGCCACCTCGAACTGCAGCAACTGTTTGTCGCCATGTCGGGCAGCTTCGACGTGATCGTCGATGACGGCTACCAGCGCAAGAAATTCCAGCTCAACCGTTCCTACTACGGCCTGTACGTGCCGCGCATGATGTGGCGCGAAGTGGAAAACTTCTCGTCCGGCGCGGTGTGTGTGGTGCTGGCCTCGACCCTGTACGATAAGCAGGACTACTTCCACGATTACGACGAATTCAAGGCTGCGGCCCACCGGCACCAGTCGGCACTCTGAAAGACGCCCCTATGAGCATCCCCTTCCTCGATCTGAAAGCCATCAATCAGGCCCATAGCGCCGACCTGGAAGCCGCCTTCAAGCGCGTGCTCGAGTCGGGCTGGTACATTCTCGGCCAGGAAACGGCACGCTTCGAAAGCGCCTTTGCCGCGTATTGCGGCAGCAGCGCTGCAATCGGCGTGGCCAACGGTCTGGACGCCATCTTTCTGGCCCTGAAAGCGGCCGGCATCGGCCCCGGCGATGAAGTCATCGTGCCGTCGAATACCTTTATCGCCACCTGGCTGGCGGTCAGCCATTGCGGCGCCACCCCGGTGCCGGTAGAACCGCTGGCCGCCACCTTCAACCTCGATCCGGCACGGATTGCTGCCGCCATCACGCCGCGCACCCGCGCCATCATTCCGGTCCACCTGTACGGCCAGCCGGCCGATATGGACCCTATCATGGCGCTGGCAGCCCAGCATGGCCTGACGGTGGTGGAAGATGCCGCACAAGCACATGGTGCGCGTTACCGTGGTCGCGTCACGGGCCAGCTCGGCCACGCCGCCGCGTTCAGCTTCTATCCGGGTAAAAATCTCGGTGCGCTCGGTGATGGCGGTGCCGTCACCACCAGCGATGCGGCACTGGCCGAACGGATCCGCACTTTCCGCAACTACGGCTCCAAGGTCAAGTATTACAACGAGGTGCCCGGCTACAACTCGCGCCTCGACGAACTGCAGGCCGCGCTGCTGGCAGTGAAACTGCCCCAGCTCGACGCCGGCAATGCCCAGCGTCGCGCAATTGCGGCGCTGTACCAGCGCGAACTGGCCGGCATTGCCGGCCTGACCCTGCCACACGTGCCGGACTGGGCCGAACCAGTCTGGCATCTGTACGTGGTGCGTCACGCCCGGCGCGATGCACTGGCGCAGGCGCTGGCAGAGCGTGGCATCGGCACCATCGTGCATTACCCGGTACCGCCCCATCTGCAACCGGCGTATGCCGAACTGGGCTACAAGGAGGGCGACTTCCCGCTCGCCGAAGCGATCCACCGCGAAGTGCTGAGTCTGCCGATAGGGCCGACCATGACGCTGCAGCAGGCCGCTGAAGTAGCCGCCGCGATCCGCCAGATTCTGGCTGCCTGAACCCGGCCGCCCCACTGCATCCCGATGGCGCTCGCGCCGCTCAGAGAACCCATGAAAAAATTTATCATTTTTGCTGCCGCCTATAACGAAAAGTCGGGCGGCGCCATCGTCTCGCACCGGCTCTGTCACCTGCTCAACGAGGCAGGCCGGGAAGCCTATCTGCTGCCGCTGTTCTACAGCCATGAGGCAACCATCCTAAATATCGGCGAAGTGGCGGCGCGCATCCAGATGGAAACCCAGAACCTGCTGCGGGCAAGCTTCCCGACCAATCCCCATTTCAATTCGCCGGTGTATCGCGAGAATCTGCAGGTGCTGGCCAACAGCGATGATTACATCGCCATCTATCCGGAAATCATTTCCGGCAATCCCCTGCGGGCCAAAAATGTGGTGCGCTGGTTCCTGCATGACCCCGGCTTCCACACCGGCCATGTCGCGTATTCGCCGGGCGAGCTGTATTTCCGCTATTCGGCGGCCGCCAAAGAGTTCCACATGACGGGTTCGCGCATGTCGCCGCACTTGCTGGAAATTCTGTATTTCCCGCTGGAGACGTACAACCTGGAAAACACTGCCAGCGAACGCAGCGGCACCGCGTATATGTTCCGCGATGGCCGCGAACGCCCCATCGTGCACGATCTGGATAATTCGATCCGTCTGACGCGCGACCTGTCGCATGCGCAGATTGCCGCCATCTTCAAACGCATCAAGACCTTCATCAGTTATGACTCGCGGACCCTGTTCTCGGAACTGGCGGTGCTGTGCGGTTGCGAATCCGTGGTGATCCCGGAAGAAGGTGTCAGCGAAGAGGAATGGCGCCCGGTGGTGGCCAGTCGCAGCGGTGTCGCGTATGGCTTCGAGAAGCTGCCACAGGCGCGCGCTACCGCTCACCTGCTACTCGACTATATGCTGGAAAAACAGGACCGTGCCCGTCTGGCGGTGGAAGAGATGCTGCGCGAAACCGACGCATTTTTCCCCGACCAGACCGCCTGAAACAGGCGGCCTAGATCCGCCTAGAAATGGTTGAGGTCGAGCACTACGCCGGCCGACGCCAGCAGCGCCTGGCGCGCCAGCCGGGTCGCCATATTCGGTGCCGCGTGGCGCTGGTAGAGCACCAGCATCACCGGTAGCACATTCTCGTTACGGGAATTACCGCGTCGCATATTCTCGGGCGCCGTGGCAGCACTCTTGTGGATCACCACGCCATCCGTGGCGAGATGCTCGAGGCTGCGTCCGGCCATGGCCGCGAGCAGGAAATCCCAGTCTTCATAAATAATCAGTTCGGTGTCATTGTGCACCCCGGCCAGCACGTCGCGCCGGTAGGCCACGCAGCTGTTGGGGATGCGGTTGCGCACGTACACGCTGTCAAAGGTGACATCGGCAATCGACACGGACTGGCAATCGAGCGCCAGCGGTGGCGACACCGTACGGTCTTCCTGTTGCACCTGGAAATCGCAGAACAGCAGTTCCGGGGGCTGCCCGGGGTGCTGCAGGCGCTGCTTGAGTGCCTGCAGATGACCGGGCCGGAAGGTATCGTCATCATCGAGGAAGATCCAGTAATCGCCATCCGCGACTGCCATGCCCATATCGCGGCTGATGGCCGGACCGGGCTGGCCGCTGCGGATCATGAACACGAAGCGCCCGTCCAGCGCCGCCAGCTCCGGATACGGCGGCAGGTAGGAGGCCGAATCCGATACCACCACCACCCGGAAATCCTGACAGGTCTGCGCGATCAGGGACTGCAGGGTACGCTTGAGTAAGAGCGGCCGGTCATGGGTGGCGATAATGATGGTAAACAGCATGTTACGGACTCCACAGTTCGGGAATGGCAGGCGCGACGCAGCGTGCTGGCCGCGTCAGGGTTCGCGCATCGATTCGTCGAGCGCCTTGGTCAGTGGCCACAGCAGGTAGGACATCACGGTGCGCTGGCCCACCAGAATTTCGGCCGACAGGGTCATGCCCGGCAACAGCCGGGCGCCCGGCGCCATCTTGCGCAGCGTCACCTTACCGTAGGGGATACGCGCCAGATAATAGGCATCCAGCCCCTGTCCCTGGGCCGCCGCATCGCGCTTGAAGGCGTCGGAACTGATGGTGCGCACAGTACCGTCGAGCATGCCGTGCTCCTGGAAATTGTAGGCATCGATCTTGACCTGCACCTTGTCACCGGCCTTGATGTAGCCGATGTCGAGCGAGTCGATCTGCACTTCTGCTTCCATTTCGGCGCTCAGTGGCACCAGCGTAAACAGCGGTTCCGCTTCGCGCACGATGGAGCCCACCGACAACTTGGCAATTTCCAGCACCACGCCATCGGCCGGTGCCACGATCTGCACCATACGGCGCCGCTTGTCGGCCTTGGTCAGCTGTTCGTTGACGCCGTCACGGTCGCGGCTGGCACTAAGCAGATCTTCCATGGCTTTCTGGCGCCAGCTTTTATCGAAAGCGGCCCGTTCGGCCTGCGCAGCGGCCAGTTCGCGCTGCATTTCCAGCGCGCGGTTCTTCTGCAACATCATGTCGCGCTCGACTTCGAGACGGCGGTCGCGCGCTTCCAGCAAATGCATCTTGGCGCCGAACTGTTCCGACACCAGCTGTTCCTGCATGGCTTCCACTTCGCGCAGCGATTTCACGCGCTGGGCCAGAATCACCTGATCGCGCTGGTTGGTATCGAGCCCGGCCTGCAGGCGCGCAATGTTCTGCTCCATCTTGTTCTTCTGCGCCTCGAAATTGAGGCGGCGCTCGCTCGCCAGTTGCGCCTGCAATAGACTATCGGCGCTGCTACCGGCAGCCGGTACCGCGCCAGCCTTGCCGGCCAGTTCGGCGCGCAGGCTATCGGTCTGGGTATCCAGACTCTGCAGGCGAGTGCGCAGTTGCGCCTCGTCGGCCTGGGTGAAGGTCGGGTCCAGCATGGCCAGCACATCGCCCTTGTGCACCACCTGCCCGACGCGCACGTCGATGCGCTGGATGATGGAGGTATCGAGCGGCTGCACCACGATGTTCGGCAGCGGATTAACCAGCCGGCCGCGCGCCGTAACCACCTTCGGCACATGCGACAGACAGGCCCACAGTATGAAGGTGGCGAAGGCGGCCAGCAGCACATGCAGGATAATCCGCACCGAACGGGGCAACGGCCCCCGTTCGATGGCATCGGCATCGGGCAGGAATTCGATTTCGGTCTCGTCCTTGAGTGGACGCGAGCCTTTTACAGGTGACTGGTTTGCTGGTTCCATAGGTGCTGGTAAGTTTCGCTTCGAGTAAGCAGTTCGGCATGGCGGCCACTATCCATCAGGCGACCCTGATGCATGACCATGATTTTGTCGGCATTCACCAGCGTCGAGAGCCGGTGGGAAATCATAATCACGGTACGGCCCACTGCGATACGGCTCAGATTATGGATAAAGATGGCTTCGCTTTCAGGATCCAGCGCACTGGCCGCTTCGTCCAGAATCAGAATGCGCGGCTTGGCCACCAGCGTACGGGCAATCGATAGCCGCTGTTTCTGGCCACCGGACAGATTCGAGGCATTCTCTTCCAGCATGGTGTCGTAGCCCATCGGCATCCGCTCGATGAATTCGCTAGCGCCGGCCGCGTCCGCTGCCGCCACCAGTTCTTCGAAGCTGGCGTCAGGCTTGGCCGCCGACAGGTTGTCGCGCACCGTACCGCGGAACAGGAAGTTCTCCTGCAAGACCACGCCGATCTGGCGGCGTAGATGCGACAATTCGATTTCGCGCGCATCCAGTCCGTCGAAACGCACAATCCCTTCCTGCACGTTGTACAGTCCCTGGATCAGTTTGGTCAGCGTGGTCTTGCCCGAACCGCTGCGTCCGACGATGCCGACCACGGTGCCGGTCTCGATGGTAAAGCTGGCCTTGTTGAGTGCCATCGCCTGCGCGCCCGGGTAGCGGAACGTCACTTCGTCAAAGCTGATATCACCCTTCAGGATCGGGCGCAGGCCATTCGCCCCGGCACGCCCTTCCGGCGCGCGGTTCATCACCTCGCCCAGCATGCGTACCGACAGCGCGGTTTCCTGGTATTCATTGACCAGCCCGACGATGGAAATCAGCGGTCCCGTGACGCGGCCCGACAGCATCTGGAAGGCAATCAGCGCGCCCACCGAGAGCGTCTGGTCGAACACATCCTGCGCGCCCAGCACGATCAGAGTAACCGGCATCAGCTTGCCGAGGAAGTCGGTGACGGCATTCCCGGCGATGGAAATCTGCCCGACCCGGAAATGCATAGTAATCGCTTCGGCCGAGCGCTGGTCCCAGATGCGACGCTGACCCGGCTCGATCGCCAGTGCCTTCACGGTACGCATGCCGTGGATGGTTTCGACCAGCATGGCCTGACGCTGGCCTTCGGCCGCATACAGCGCATTCAGGCGGCGCTGGAAGGTCGGCACCATGGCCATCACCACGCCGGCAATCATGATCGCAAACGCCAGCACGACCATCGCCAGTTTGAAGGAATATGCGAACAGAATCGGAATGAAGACGGCCAGCGAAATCAGGTCGAGTGCGGTGAAGAACAGGCGGCCGGTGAGGAAGCTGCGGATTTTTTCCAGCTGCTGCATGTGGCGCGTCACGACCCCGGCGCTGGTGGTTTCGAAAAAGTCGATGGGCAGCGACAGCAGATGGCTGAAGGTGCGCCGGGTCAGGCGCATATCGATCTTGTTACTGGCAGCCAGCGTCAGGGTCTGGCGCAGGAAGCCGAAAGCGGCATCGAACAGCAGGGCCAGCACAATCCCGACCGCCAGCACGCTCAGGGTGGTAATGCTCTGGTGCGTGAGTACCTTATCGATCACCAGCTGGAAGAATATCGGCGAGGCCATGGCCAGCAACTGCATCGCCACGGCGGCGATGAAGATGTCGCGGAAGGCGGAACGCTGCTGCAGAATTTCGGGGATGAACCAGCGCAGACCGAACGGCTGGTTTGGGTCACTAAGCTTGTGCTGGCGTTTCACAAAGAACACCGCGCCGCCCCACTGCGCGCTAAAGGCGCTGCGGGTCTGCAGCACCACGCTGGCATTCGGGGTGATCGGATCGAGCACCGCTACCTGATCTTCGGCACCGTTCTCGCCGGGACGGGCACCGACCACGATCACCATCTGACCATTCAGCAAACGCGCCATCAGCGGGAATACACCGCCCTGCGCCATCAGACGCGACCAGTTCAGCTTATCGGCCTTGGCTTTCAGGCCAATGTCGGCGGCAATCCGCAGCAGGGCGCCATCGCCCGGCTCTTCGGCGCGCAGTGCGTAGTCGTCGATCAGCCGCTCGGGGTTGATCTGCAGCCCGTGGTGCTGGGCGATCGCGGTCAGGCACTGGATCGCGGTATGGGGATATTTATCGTGCATGTTATGGAGACCGATGCCTGGCATTGCGGGAGCAACGTCAATGCTCACCCTTTGTGATTGTCCAATAGCGAAAAAGCTTGCGGTAACGCAGTACCAAAGCTTGCTCAGGGATTCTAACTCAGGCAGCCCGCTGCAGGCGCGTTTAATCATGCTTTGCAGCATCGGAACAAAGGGCAAATAGTCATGCTGTTTGCGGCTTGAAACACCGCGCCATGCGGCTTGCAAGCGCAGGCCGGCGTCCGGGTGGCGAAAAAAACGGGCGAAAAAAAAACGGCAAGACCGCAGTCTTGCCGTTCGCTTGCAGCGCTGGCCGGCTTGCGCCGGCCCGGGCTTATTTTGCTACCAGGATGCCATGGCTGGCGGTGCTCTGCAGAGCCTTCAGTCGCAGCGTTTCGTCGCTGCCACTGAGGGCGGTGCTGGCCGTCAGCTGGGCTGCCGAGTAATCCTTCAGGGCGCCAGCCAGGGCTGCCGCACCGGAGGCGACTGCACCCGGTACTTCAAGCTTGGCGCTGACCGCTGCCGAGGCCGCACTGTCGAAGCCGGACAGCGCATCGCTCAGTTTGCTGACAGAGGCGCTCAGGCTGGCCGCCGGTGCGACTGCACTCATCTGGAACCAGACGTCGGCTGCCGCATGGCTGCTACCGTCGCTAGTCTCGAAGGTCGAGGTCAGACCGACGATGTTGCCGTTGTTGTAGGACACATCCTGCTTGGCGTTCAGGTTCAGCTTGGTAATACCCAGCTGATCCAGCGACTTCAGCTCGTCGGCCTGGCTGACACCATCGGCGTTACCGTCGACCCAGACTTTCAGCTGGGCAAAGGTACTATCCTTGGCATCGACCGCGCCATCCTTATTGCTGTCGAGATCGGCCAGCGCGGTGTAACCGGTGTCGGCCTTCTGACCGTTGGCCAGCGTGGTGGCCGCGCCAAACAGCTCGCTACCATCGTTAATCGTGCCGTCGCCGTTACGATCCAGTGCCAGCAGACCATCACCGCCACCCACCCAGCCCGTCGCGGCCTTGTTACCGGTCGCCAGCAAGTCGAATGTGACACCCGCTGCCAGGTTGAGGGTGCTGATGCCATCGCCGTTCAGGTCCAGCACCAGCGGCGTACCGAGTGGCGAGGACAGGGCAGCGATCTGTGCCGTCGTCAGGCCCGGTACCTGGGCGCTGTTGATGGCGCATACCTGGGCGCTGGTCATCGCCGCGATCTGGTTGGTGGTCAGCTTGCTGATCTGGTCGGTGCTCAGACCGGCGATGGCGCCCGTACGCAGACCCACCAGATCCTGGGTTTCCAGTGCCTGCAGTTGGTCGGTCGTCAGGGCTTTCACCTGATTACTGGTCAGCGCAGCCACCTGGCCACTCGACAGACTGACGATCTGGTTAGTCGTCAGCGCCGACACCTGCACCGTTTTCAGACTGGCGATGGCCGCCGTTTTCAGTACCGCCACTTCGTCGGTACCCAGTGCTGCCAGGGCATCGGTCGAGAGCGCAGCCACCTGACCGGAGGTGAGTACCGAAGCCTGCACCGTGGTCAGTGCCGCAGCCTGGCTAGTGCTCAGGGCATTCGCCAGATTGGCGGTGCTCAGGGCCACGATCTGACCAGTGCCGAGGTTGCTCAGCTGATTGGTCGTCAGTGCGGCGACCTGGGCCGACTTCAGGGCAGCGATGGTGCTGGTTTTCAGCGCCACGATATCGTCGGTTTCAATCGCTGCCACGTTGTCGGTCGACAGCACGCCGAACTGGCCAGTGCTCAGGACATACAACTGGGCCGACGACAGGGCAACCGTCTGGGCCGTGGTCAGGCCATCCGCCAGATTGGCGGTGCTCAGGGCAGCCATCTGTCCGGTGGTCAGCGCCGTGATCTGGTCGGTGGTCAGCGCGTTCATCTGGGCCGAACGCAGACCGCTCAGTGCCGAGGTCTTCAGCACAGCCAGATCAGCCGTTTCCAGCGCCACCACCGAATCGGTGCCCAGTGCACCCAGCTGGAGGCTGGTCAGCGCTGCCGCCTGGGTGGTGCTCAGGGCGACGATCTGGTTGGTGGTCAGGGCTGCCACATGCTTGGTCTGCAGCGCGGCGACCACCGAGGTTTTCAGCACCGCGATATCGTCGGTTTCCAGTGCCGCCAGATTGTCGGTGCTCAGCGCCACCGCCTGGGTCGAGCTCAGCACGGAAGCTTGCTGCGTGCTCAGCGCTACCACCTGATTGCTGGTCAGTGCACTCATGCTGGCAGTGCTCAGGGCAGCCACCTGGCCAGTCGTCAGGTTCGACAGCTGATCAGTGGTCAGCGCCGCCAGTTGCACGGTTTTCAGGGCTGCGATCACATTGGTTTTCAGACCGGCCAGATCGCCCGTTTCAATCGCGGCGACATTGTCGCTGGCCAGTGCAGCAAACTGCAGGGTGGTCAGCACGCCCAGCTGTGCCGAGCTCAGTGCCACGATCTGGTTGGTGGTCAGGGCCTGGGCAATATTCGCCGTGCTCATCGCCGCCATATGGCTGGTTTTCAGCGCCGTGATCTGATCGGTGGTCAGGGCCGTGACTTCGGCCGAGGTCATGGCAGCGAAGGCACTGGTTTTCAGGGCTCCGATGTCATCCGTTTCGATCGCCACCACCGAATCGCTACCCATCGCAATCACTTGCGCACTGCTCAGGGCAGCAATCTGGTTACTGCCCAGAGCGACGATCTGTTTAGTGGTCAGTGCTTGCGCCTGCTTGGTGGACATGCCGGCGATACTCGAGGTTTTCAGGACTGCGATGTCGTCGGTTTCCAGCGCCTGCACGTTGTCGGTGGTCAGCGCGACCACTTGTGCCGAGCTCAGCACAGAAGCCTGATCGGTCGACAGTGCCACGATCTGATCCGAGGTCATCTGCGCCATATTGGCGGTCGTGATCGCCAGCACCTGGCCGGTGGTCAGATTCGACAGCTGGTTGGTGGTCAGCGCCGCCAGTTGCACCGTTTTCAGCGAGGCGATGATGGCCGTACGCAGACCAACGATATCGGCCGTTTCGATGGCGGCGATCGAGTCGGTCGCCAGCGCGCCGAATTGCAGCGTGCTCAGAGCGCCGAACTGGTTCGAGCTCATCGCCACGATCTGCTTGGTCGTGAGGGCCTGAGCAATATTAGCCGTGCTCAGTGCCGCTACCTGACCGGTTTTCAGCGCAGTAATCTGGTCGGTGGTCAGGGCTGCTACCTCGGCCGAGGTCATGGCACCGAAGGCATTGGTTTTCAATGCACCGATGTCATCGGTCTCGATGGCAACGATGGAATCGCTGCCCAGCGCAATCACTTGCGCACTGTTCAGCGCAGCGATCTGGCCACTGCTCAGTGCTACCACCTGATTGGTGGTCAGCGCCTGGGCCTGCTTGGTACCGAGACCGGCGATGGTCGAGGTTTTCAGCGCAGCCAGATCATCGGTTTCCATGGCAGCGATGTTATCGGTGCTCAGCGCGATTGCCTGGCTGGAGGTCAGCACGGCAGCCTGGCTGGTCGACAGCGCCACCACCTGGTCGCTGGTCAGCGATGCCATATTGGCCGTGGTAATCGCCAGCACCTGACCGGTGGTCAGATTCGACAGCTGATTGGTGGTCAGTGCCGCCAGTTGCGACGATTTCAGCGCAGCAATGATGCTGGTGCGCAGACCCACCACATCTTCGGTCTCGATGGCCGCGATGGATTCGGTCGCCAAGGCAGCAAACTGCTGCGTGTTCAGCGCGCCGAACTGGTTCGAGCTCATCGCCACGATCTGGTTGGTGGTCAGCGCCTGGGCGATGTTCGCCGTACGCAGGGCCGCCACTTGCGCCGTTTTCAGTGCGGTGATCTGGTCGGTGGTCAGGGCAGCCACTTCGGCCGAAGTCATGGCAGCGAAGGCGGCGGTTTTCAGCGCGCCGATATCGTCGGTTTCGATGGCCACGATGGAATCACTACCCATTGCGATCACCTGGGCGCTGTTGAGTGCACCGATCTGGTTGCTGCTCAGTGCCACCACCTGTTTGGTGGTCAGCGCCTGGGCCTGCTTGGTCGACATGCCGGCAATGCTGGAGGTTTTCAGCACCGCGATATCGTCGGTTTCCAGCGCCTGCACGTTGTCGGTGCTGAGCGCCACCACTTGTGCCGAGGTCAGCACAGAAGCCTGATCGGTCGAGAGTGCGACCACCTGGTCACTGGTCAGTTGCGCCATATTGGCGGTGGTAATCGCCAGCACTTGACCGGTGGTCAGATTCGACAGCTGGTTGGTGGTCAGGGCCGCCAATTGCGCCGTTTTCAGCGAGGCGATGATGGCGGTACGCAGACCGACCACGTCGGCCGTTTCAATGGCCGCGATGGCATCGGTGGCCAGCGCGCCAAATTGCAGCGTGCTCAGCGCACCGAACTGGTTCGAGCTCATCGCCACGATCTGGTTGGTGGTCAGCGCTTGCGCAATGTTGGCCGTGCTCAATGCCGCGATCTGGCCGGTTTTCAGCGCAGTGATCTGGTCAGTCGTCAGGGCGTTCACTTCAGCCGAGGTCATGGCGCCGAAGGCATTGGTTTTCAGGGCGCCGATGTCATCGGTTTCGATGGCGACGACCGAGTCGCTACCCATGGCAATGACTTGAGCGCTGCTCAGTGCAGCGATCTGGGCACTACCCAGCGCCACCACCTGTTTGGTGGTCAGCGCCTGGGCCTGTTTGGTCGACATACCGGCAATGCTGGAGGTTTTCAGCACGGCGATATCGTCGGTTTCCAGTGCCTGCACGTTGTCGGTGCTGAGCGCCACCACTTGTGCCGAGGTCAGCACGGAGGCCTGATCGGTCGACAGCGCCACCACCTGGTCGCTGGTCAGCTGCGCCATATTGGCGCTGGTGATGGCCAGGATCTGACCAGTGGTCAGGTTGGACAGCTGGTTGGTGGTCAGAGCCGCCAGTTGCGCCGTTTTCAGCGAGGCGATGATGGCGGTACGCAGACCGACGATATCGGCGGTTTCGATGGCCGCGATGGAATCGGTGGCCAGCGCGCCGAATTGCAGCGTGCTCAGCGCGCCGAACTGGCTCGAGCTCATCGCCACGATCTGGTTGGTGGTCAGCGCTTGCGCAATATTGGCGGTGCTCAGGGCCGCGATCTGGCCGGTTTTCAGGGCGGTGATCTGGTCCGTCGTCAGGGCAGTCACTTCGGCCGAGGTCATGGCGCCGAAGGCATTGGTTTTCAGGGCGCCGATGTCGTCGGTTTCGATGGCGACGATCGAATCACTACCCATCGCAATCACCTGGCCACTGCTCAGGGCGGCGATCTGGCCGCTACCCAGTGCCACCACCTGCTTGGTGGTCAGCGCCTGGGCCTGTTTGGTCGACATACCGGCAATGCTGGAGGTTTTCAGCACGGCGATATCGTCGGTTTCCAGCGCCTGGATGTTGTCGGTGCTGAGTGCCACCACTTGTGCCGAGGTCAGCACGGAAGCCTGATCGGTCGACAGAGCGACTACCTGGGCACTGGTCAGCTGCGCCATATTGGCGGTGGTAATGGCCAGCACCTGACCGGTGGTCAGATTCGACAGCTGATTGGTGGTCAGGGCCGCCAGTTGCGCCGTTTTCAGCGAAGCGATGATGGCGGTACGCAGGCCGACCACGTCGGCGGTTTCGATGGCCGCGATGGAATCGGTGGCCAGCGCGCTAAATTGCAGCGTGCTCAGCGCACCGAACTGGTTCGAGTTCATCGCTACGATATGGTTGGTGGTCAGCGCCTGGGCAATGTTGGCGGTGCTCAGTGCGGCAATCTGGCCGGTCTTCAGGGCGCCGATCTGGTCGGTCGTCAGCGCCGCCACTTCCGCCGACGTCATGGCGTTGAAGGCATTGGTTTTGAGGGCGCCGATATCGTCGGTTTCGATGGCGACGATGGAATCACTGCCCATGGCCACGACCTGTGCGCTGTTCAGCGCGGCAACCTGGGCACTACCCAGTGCTACCACCTGATTGGTGGTCAGTGCCTGCGCCTGCTTGGTCGACAGACCGGCAATGGTCGAGGTTTTCAGTGCAGCGATATCATCGGTTTCCAGCGCGGCGGTATTGTCCGTGCTCAGGGCCACAATCTGGCCCGAGGTCAGCACCGCGGCCTGGCCCGTGGTCAGCGCGACGATCTGATTACTGGTCAGCTGCGCCATATTGGCGGTGGTGATGGCCAGAATCTGATTATTCGTCAGGTTGGAGAACTGGTTGGTGGTCAGCGCCGCCAGTTGTGCCGACTTGAGCGCCGCAATCATATTGGTGCGCAGGCTGGACAGGTCGTCGGTCTCGATGGCCGCCACATTATCGGTGGCCAGCGCGCCGAACTGCAGCGTGCTCAGGGCACCAAACTGGGCCGAGCTCAGCGCAACCACCTGATTGGTGGTCAGTGCCTGGGCGATGTTGGCGGTGGTCAGTGCCGCGATCTGGCCCGTCTTCAGTGCCGTGATCTGGTCGGTCGTCAGCGCGGCCACTTCGGCCGACGTCATGGCGGAGAAGGTGTTGGTTTTCAGTGCGCCGATATCGTCGGTCTCGATGGCGACCACCGAGTCGCTACCCATGGCAATGATCTGGGCACTATTTAGCGCGGCGATCTGGCCGCTGCTCAGTGCCACCACCTGATTGGTGGTCAGTGCCTGCGCCTGCTTGGTCGACATGCCGGCGATGGTGGAAGTCTTCAGTGCAGCAATATCATCCGTTTCCATCACGGCGATATTGTCGGTGCTCAGTGCCACCAGCTGGCTGGAAGTGAGTACGGCGGCCTGGGTAGTCGACAGTGCGACCACTTGATCGCTAGTGACCGCACCGAGGGCAGCGGTACTCAGCGCCAGCACCTGGGCCGTACCCATATTGGAGAACTGGTTGGTGGTCAGCGCGGCCACCTGGGCCGTCTTCAGGGACGCAATAATGCCGGTTTTCAGCGCGGCAATGTCCACCGTTTCAATGGCAGCCACGGTATCCGTACCCAGCACGGCAAACTGGCTCGAGCTCAGCGTTGCCAGCTGGGTCGAGGTCATCGCTACCACCTGATCCGTGGTCAGGCCGGATGCCAGCATGCGGGTGCTCAGTGCCGCCATCTGACCAGTGGTCAGATTGGCCGCCTGATCGGTGGTCAGCGCTGCCATCTGGTGGGTATTGAGGGCATTGATAACCGCCGTCTTCAGTGCCACCAGATCAGCCGTTTCGATTGCCGCCACGCCGTCCGTCGACAGCGCGACGATCTGGCGGCTGGTCAGCGCAGCTGCCTGGCCATTGGTCAGCGCCACCACCTGATTGGTGGTGAGTGCGCTCATCTGCAGCGTGGTCAGACCCGCCACAGTGGAGGTCTTCAGTGCAGCAAAGTCATCCGTTTCCAGCGCCACCAGCGAATCGCTGGCCATGGCCGCCACTTGCGTCGAACTCAGAATCGCCACTTGCGCCGTCGAGAACGCCACCACCTGATTGGTGGTCAGGCCCTGGCCCAGTTCACGCGTCGTCAGCACCTGCATGTGCGATGTGGTGAGCGCTGTGATCTGGTCCGTGGTGAGCGCTCCGAACTGCGCCGAATTCAGCGCAGCAACATCGGCTGTCGCCAGTAGCGCGATAGCATCGGTCGACAGTGCGGCGATTTGGTCCGTGGACATGCTGGTGACGATAGACATTGCCATTCTCCTTGGGGTCCTGCCGTATCGTTACGGACGGGAGCGAGAATCGGGGTGGTTTTAGCGCCGATTCTCAAATTATTAACTGTTTAGCACTACGCTTGCGGAACCTGCACCGTTCACGGCACAGGCCTACTGGTTTAGTTCTTAACGACAATAGACCTCACAACTTTAGGAAGTCGTTTGCTACAGTCTACAAAAGTCACCCCGCCCTGCCACGCATCACGTGGCCGGCAGCAGGCACTCTGCAGATTGCGAGACCGGCTAAACAGCAATCCGGTTAGCCAGCCTCGACTTATTTATGCGGCGCAGCCAGGAATCCTTGGGCACTCGACTGCAGTGCTTTCAGACGCAAGCTCTCGTCGCTGGTCACCAGACCGGCTGCGGCTTTGTCCCCCGCAGCGAAGTGCTGCAACACGTCGGCCAGTTGCGCCGCGCTTGCCGCCAGTACGCCGGTACCACGCAGATCCAGCTGGCTTGCCGCCGGCGTCGGCGCGGCCGCCGCACTGAAGTTGCCCAGTGCCTGGGTCAGGCCGCTGACGTTGCTACTCAGGCTGGCAGCTGGCGCGGTGGCGAACCACACGTCTGCCGCCGTATGCGTGGCGCCGTCACGGGTTTCGAAGCTCGAAGTCAGACCCACCACGTTACCGTTGTTGAGCGAGACATTTTTCGTGACGTCCAGATTCAGCTTGGTGATGCCGAGCTGGTCCAGCGATTGCAGCTCGTCCGCCTGGCTAAGGCCATCGGCATTGCCATCGACCCAGACTTTCAGGCTGCTGAAGGCGCTGTCCTTGCCATCAACCGCACCATCCTGGTTGCTATCGAGTTCGCTCAGCGCTTCGTAACCGGTGCGGGCTTTGCTGCCGCTGGCCAGGGTGGTGCCCGAGCCGAACAGTTCGCTACCGTCATTGATCACGCCATCGCCGTTGCGATCCAGTACCAGCAAGCCGTCACCGCCACCGATCCAGCCGGTGTTGAGTTTCTGACCCGTGGCCGCCAGATCGAACTGCACACCCTGATTGATGTTCAGGGTCTGGATGCCATCACCATTCAGATCCAGCGCGATCGGCGTCAGGCTGATCCAGGCGTTGATCTGGTTGGTGCTCATCGCCTGCACCTGATCGGTACGCAGCGAGATCAACTGGTTGGTGCTCAGCGCATGCACCTGATTGGTGCTCAGCGCCACGATGTCGTTGGTGGTCAGCGCTTGCAACTGACGGGTGCTCAGGCCGGCAATCACGCCGGTGCTCAGGGCCACCACATCATTGGTCGTCAGCGCGGCGACTGCGGCCGTGCTCAGGCCGATGAACTGACGGCTGCTCAGTGCGGCAAACTGGGTAGTCGTCATACCGGCGGCCTGTTCAGTGGTCAGCGCACTCAGCTGATTGCTGGACAGCACCGTAATATTGGCGCTCGACACCGCAGCCAGATCGGCCGTCTCCAGTGCTGCGATACTGCGCGTGCTCAAGGCTGCTACCTGGGCAGTCGCCAGCGAGGCCGCCTGGGCTGTCGTCAGTGCAACGATCTGACTCGTCGACAGGACATTGATATTGCTGCCCAGCGCGGAGATCTGTGCCGTCGACAGATTGGCCACTTGTCCGGTAGCCAGTGCGACCAGCTGGGCCGTACGCAGCGCGGCGATATCGCCCGTGCTCAGTCCAACCAGATCCGCCGTTTCGATGGCAGCGACCGCGTTGCTGCTGAGCGCGGCAACCTGTGCCGTCCCCATGCTAGCGATCTGGGCCGAGGTGAGCGCCACAGCCTGATTGGTGCTCAGCGCAGCGACGGCCGCCGTATTCAGCGACGCCAGCGCCCCGGTTGCCAGTGAATTGACCTGCGCCGTGGTCAGTGCGGCTACTTGCGCCGTATCGAAGGCGGCAATACCGGCCGTTTTCAGCTGGTTCAGATCCACCGTTTCCAGCGCTGCCACCGCATTCGCGCTGAGCGCAGCGACCTGCGCCGAACCCAGTGCAGCGGCTTGATTGCTGGTCAGCGCCACCACTTCATTGGTGCTCAGCGCTTTCACTTGCGCCGTGCTCAGGGCCGCCACAGCAGCCGTCGCCAGCACCGAAAAGTCGGCCGTTTCCAGCGCCGCGATGTTAGCGGTGCTCAGGGCGCTGATTTGCGCCGAACCCAGCGACGAGGCCTGGGCCGTGGTCAGTGCCACCACTTGCGCCGTGCTCAGAACACTCAGTACAGCCGAGCTCAGTGCCATGACTTGCGCGGTCGACAGGTTCGCCACCTGGTCAGCGCTCAGTCCCGGCACCTGGGTGCTGCGCAGCGCGGCCATCTGGGCCGTGCTCAGACCAGCCAGATCGGCCGTTTCGATGGCGCCGATGGCTTTGCTGCCCAGCGCGACGATCTGCGCCGTACCCATGCTGCCGATCTGTGCCGAGGTCAGTGCCACCACCTGATTGGTGCTCAGCGCCGCCACAGCAGCAGTATTCAGTGCTGCCAGCGACGCCGTCGCCAGCGAATTGACCTGCGCCGTGGTCAGCGCGGCCACTTGCGCCGTCGCGAAGGCGGCGATACCGGCCGTTTTCAGCTGGCTCAGGTCCACCGTTTCCAGTGCCGCGATGGCATTCGCGCTCAGTGCTGCGACTTGGGCCGTACCGAGTGCGCCAGCCTGGCTGCTGGTCAGCGCCACCACTTCATTGGTGCTCAGGGCTTTCACTTGCGCCGTGCTCAGGGCTGCCACGGCAGCCGTCGCCAGTACCGCAAAGTCAGCCGTTTCCAGCGCCGCGATGTTACTGGTGCTTAGGGCTGCGATCTGTGCCGAACCCAGCGACGACGCCTGGGCCGTGGTCAGTGCCACCACTTGCGCCGTATTGAAGACATTCAGGGCCGCCGAACTCAGTGCCATCAACTGGGCAGTCGACAGGTTGGCCACCTGGTCAGCGCTCAGACCCGGCACTTGCGTGCTGCGCAGCGCGGCCATCTGGGCCGTGCTCAAACCGGCCAGATCGGCCGTTTCAATCGCGCCGATGGCTTTGCTGCCCAGCGCAACGATCTGCGCCGTGCCCATGCTGCCAATCTGTGCCGAGGTCAGTGCTACCACCTGATTGGTGCTCAGTGCCGCCACGCCCGCAGTATTCAGTGCTGCCAGCGACGCCGTCGCCAGCGAATTCACCTGCGCGGTGGTCAGTGCCGCCACTTGCGCCGTATCGAAGGCGGCAATACCGGCCGTTTTCAATTGGCTCAGATCCACCGTTTCCAGCGCTGCGATGGCATTCGCGCTCAGTGCGGCGACTTGGGCCGTACCGAGTGCGCCAGCCTGGGTGCTGGTCAGCGCCACCACTTCATTGGTGCTCAGGGCTTTGACTTGCGCCGTGCTCAGGGCTGCCACGGCAGCCGTCGCCAGCACTGCAAAATCGGCCGTTTCCAGTGCTGCGATGTTACTGGTGATCAGGGCTGCGATCTGTGCCGAACCCAGCGACGAAGCCTGGGCCGTGGTCAGTGCCACCACTTGCGCCGTATTGAAGACATTCAGGGCTGCTGAAGTCAGTGCCATCAACTGGGCAGTCGACAGGTTGGCCACCTGATCAGCGCTCAGACCCGGCACTTGCGTGCTGCGCAGCGCGGCCATCTGGGCCGTGCTAAGACCAGCCAGATCGGCCGTTTCAATCGCGCCGATGGCTTTGCTGCCCAGCGCAACGATCTGCGCCGTGCCCATGCTGCCAATCT